>RDYN01000141.1 GCA_004293365.1 Oscillatoriales cyanobacterium
TGACCAATGACCAATGACCAATGACCAATGACCAATGACCAATGACCAATGACCAATGACCAATGACCAATGACCAATGACCAATGACCAATGACCAATTCCCAATTCCCAATTCCCAATTCCCAATTCCCAATTCCCAATTCCTATGTCTCGCTCAAAAGCCCTGCAATCTTATATTTTTGTCCGCTTGCTCCTCGCACCCCTAATGTTGTGGACAATCACCACAGCAGTATTTTTGTTACTCCGGGCCACTCCGGGCGACCCCATAGACGCCATTCTCGGCTCCCGAGCTCCCGCAGCCGCCAAAGCAGCAATGCGAACCCAACTCGGCCTCGACGCACCCCTATGGGAGCAATATCTAAAATACATGAAAAACTTGTTGGGCTTCGACTTGGGAACCTCCCTCACCACTCGCGGACAAACCGTCTGGCAAATTATCGGAGACTATTTCCCGGCTACAGTCGAATTAGCAGTTTGTAGCATGGCCGTAGCTTTAATTGTCGGCATCAGTATCGGTTCCCTGGCGGCATCCCGCCCCAACACTATTTTCGACGCAGCGGGGCGTTTGTTTGGGATTATCACTTACTCGCTGCCGGCTTTTTGGGCCGGCATGGTTTTGCAGTTGATTTTCGCGGTACAGTTGGGCTGGTTTCCCTTGGGAACTCGCTTTCCGGTGACATTAAGAGCCCCCCAAGACTACACGGGACTGTACACTGTAGACAGTCTATTGAGTGCTAACCCGGGTCAGTTTCTCACAAGTTTGCATTATTTGGCACTCCCGAGTTTGACGCTGGGGATTCTTTTGAGTGGCATTTTTGAGCGAATTGTGAGGGTGAATCTGAAGCAAACTTTGCAAGCAGATTATGTTGAAGCAGCTAGAGCTCGCGGAATTCCAGAATTGCAGATTTTATGGGCTCACGCTCTCAAAAATGCACTGATTCCGGTGATTACTGTCTTGGGACTGACTTTTGCTGCTCTGTTGGGTGGTGCTATTTTAACTGAGGTTACTTTTTCTTGGCCGGGGCTGGCAAATCGTCTTTATGAAGCGATTAGCTTGCGAGATTATCCAACTGTTCAAGGTATTGTGGTGTTTTTTGCAGGAATTGTGGTAATTGCTAGCATTGTAATTGATATTTTGAATGCTTACATTGACCCGCGAATTCGATATTAAATAGTCATTAGTCATTGGTCATTGGTCATTGGTCATTAGTCATTGGTCATTGGTCATTGGTCATTAGTCATTGGTCATTGGTCATTGGTCATTGGTCATTGGCAAGTAAAATTATTTGCAGGATACATTGACAAAAAAATGAAAACACAGGGAACCGGTTATGCTACAGCGATCGTACTTATTCAGAAATTGCTGGAAAAGCTGTTAGGAGATGACGTTTTGGTGCGGGTGCAGCTACCAATTCAGTTAGGCGATACTGAACCAAAACCGTCGATCGCAGTTGTGATGCCAGACGCGCTGCGCTATACTGACCGCCATCCCATCGCCTCGGAGATATATCTGCTGATCGAAATAGCCGATGGTACGCTCCAAAATGACTGCGAGATTCAAGGAAATATCTATGCTAGAGCGAAGATAGACGATTTTTGGGTGCTAGATATCAACGAACGCCAGCTTCACGTATTTCGAGAACCCTCAGACGACGGGTACGGGAGTCAAATGATTTTGTCAGAGGATGCGACTGTCGCGCTCTCGGCTTTTTCTAAGTGTACTTTCTGCGTGCGCGAGATGTTGCAGCCAGTGGCGGCCAGCTAAGAAGGATGTGTCAAAAAGATCGATCGGCTTTTAGAATGAGGACACGAAAGCAATTTATAAGCAATACTGGAGCAAATAAAATACAACATTTGAGGAAGTGCTGATGAGATTATTGCGCCTCGCAGCCGCTCTATCGGCTGCCTTGACTCCAGTGATGGCCCAAGCTGCCTTTAGCCGTCCCATGCCCGGAACAGCCCAGTTTCCCAGGGCTTCAAACCCGCGAGTAGACGTGCCGGTTTGCTTCATCGAAACCCCAAGCGGTACAACTTTTGATTTAGTCAGCTTGTGCGGCACCAACGCTGCTCCCCAAAAAACGGCTCCCGCAGCCGGCAACCCCGCCAATGCTCCTGGAAATAACCCCAATGCAGCCAATCCAGCAGCCCCGAACCCCAACAGCGTCACCAGAGATGCTGCCGGCGCCCCGATAACTACTCCTGCGGGGACGAATTCCAACAATCCCAACAATTCCAACAATCCCAACAATGCCAATCCGGGAACTTCGCCGAATACTAATCCCAACAACAATGCCAATCCGGGAACTTCGCCGAATACCAATCCCAACAATGCCAATCCGGGAACTTCGCCGAATACTAATCCCAACAACAATGCCAATCCGGGAACTTCGCCGAATACCAACCAGCAGAATAATGTCAATTCGGGAAATTCGCCCAATACCAATCAGCAGAATAATCTGAATCCTGGAAGTTCGCCGAATACCAATCCCAACAATAATGCCAATCCGGGAACTTCGCCCAATACCAATCCCAGCAACAATTTGTCTCCCAACAGTACCACGGGCAACGGTACGGGTAGTTTTTGAAGGACGATCGCCGGATGAGTTAAGCTAAGACTAAAAGTAGCGATTCCCTACCCTTAGGGATAGCTTCGCTCCCGCGTACTTGAGGAGACCAACTGTGTCAAACTTAGTTCAACGCTTAGAAATAACCGCTCATCCGCAACTCGAAAAATCCCTCGGCTATCAAGGAAACAGTCGCTGGGTAGCTTGGCGGTGGGAACCCGACATCGACCAACTTATTTCCAGCGACAGCAAAACAGTCAGCACTGGCAATAATATGGCTTGGCTGGTGTTTTTGCAGCACGATTTAGTTCAGCCTGCGCTACAAGAGTACAACTTCGGCGAGGGCGATCGCTACTGGCTGCTTTTAGACACCGAAACTCGAAATCTCTACGTCGGCGAAGGGAAAGCAGTTCAAAGTCTGCTCGAACAGCCGGAAAGTTTAGCTTTGTTAGCTTGTCTCGATGGTGGAAATGCCGGACAAACCGCAGAAACTTGGCAGCAAACGCTATCAAAACTAACCCCAAAAACAGCCTTTCGCCACCTCACAAACGTCATTCCTTTCGGAATTGCCGCTGCATTAATAGGTGCTTTAGGAGTCGGAACCGGATTATGGGTAGTCCCGACGGTGCAGCAGAAACTAGCCGAAAAAACAACTTTTACTTCCCCCATTAGTTCGGCCGCCAACTGCGGGATTGGCGGTTCCGACGATTTTTCAGCCTATGTCGGTTCGTCAACCGGAGACAAAGAACTTCATTTGATCGGTGTTTACGAAGCTAATGCGGAACACGGGAAGGTAAACTTGTCGAAAAGTGCGTTAGCGAAGCCCTCGAAGAGGATCGAAATCAAAGTAGAACGCCGCAACAAGCCAATAATACTCGCACTTTCCGCCTACGAACCAGTCAACTGGAACGTGACTGTAGAACCCGGAGCAGTTATCGAGAAAATCATTGTTAACGGATACCACAACCAAACAGTTTCAGGAGTTTCTGGAATTCCCATAGAAGAGCACAGCTACGAAGAAACCGGAAAATATCTCGGCGACTTTATCTACAAGTGGGCTGCTACTCCTGAAAGTACCGATACTGCCTCCCTCGTGACTAAATTGGAAGAAATAAACCGCACAAAGCTAACTTCTTTTCAAGGATGCTACAGAGGTACAAATTTTAGTATAAAATGAGCGCAGCGACAGACAACCAAAAATTAAAACTCTATGTTGCTAAAATCACAAAACCCGCCCGGGCGGTTTTTTTATTGATAGTTAAACTTATTGGGATTTCTATGGTATAATATCCCATGGCGTAATTACTAATTATCATACCATTTCCGGTCAATTACCCGCCATTAAAAAGGTTTGTAGTAAGGACTTTAGTCCTCTCATGGATGCGGACTAAAGTCCTCACTACAAACCAATCTTATTATGGTTGTCCGAGCGGACCTAATATCAATTTCCCATTCTGACAATGCTAATAAAATGAAATACTGGTACGAAACTCTCGCAGTAGCGCAGCGAATTTTAATTGAATTGGGAAGGCGGCGGCGCAGCTTAGTCTTGTGGAGTATTTTTCCAATTTCTATCTTGCTAATTAACGGTTTAATTTTAAAAGAACGGGCTAATCTCACCACAGCAAAAGCCTTTGAAAGTGCAGCACCTGCAAGTTTAGTAGGAGCCGCTTTATTTTTTAGCTGTCTGGGCGGCAGTGTCGCCACAGTCGTAGCAGAGCGAGAACAACATACACTCAAACGGCTATTTGTTTCTCCCCTAAGCGGCACTTCCTACTTTTTAGGAATTTTTCTGGCTCACAGTGCGATCGGCATCGGTCAGGTAATTCTAGTATACGCGATCGCCTCTTTTTTGGGAGCACAATTTCAAGGCTCTATTCTGTTAGGATGCGCGATTATCTTACTCAGTATTATATCCTACGTCGGTGTCGGCTTTATTCTCGGGACGCAGTTTGCGAGGCGCACAGAAGATGTCAACTCGCTAGTAGCAGCTTTCGGCGTTCCTTTGTTAATTTTAGGAGGCGCATTTTTGCCGGCTTCGCTGTTTCCCAAAAGCCTGCTGGATATCGCCCAATACAATCCAATTTATCACATGAACGAAGCGCTGATGGGCGTTTGGGCTGACGGCAAAGATTTTGCTGATATTGAGTCGCACTTCTGGTTTTTGTTTATTTTTGCTATTTTAATGATAGGAGGCGGATGGCTGTCTTACCGGCGGATGTTGAGAGTGGAAAGAAGACTTTAACGAAGACCAAAGAAACCGGGTTTTTTACCGAATCTGTGGGCGAAAGCGAAAGATTGTCGTAAAAAACCCGGTTTCTGGCTACCCGTGCGCGATCGTACAATATAAACTTAGGGAGTTTTTAAGCTGTGCTGCAAATAGAAAAGCTAAATAAATCCTATGGCGAACGTTCAGTGCTTAACGATTTAACACTGCACATTCAAGCTGGAGAAATTTACGGTTTGCTCGGATCAAACGGGGCAGGCAAAACTACAACAATCAATATTTTATGCAATTTGCTAAATGCAGACAGCGGCAAAATTTCCATCAATGGCGAACCTGTTTCGGACTCTACTAAATTATTAATAGGTGTAGCGCCCCAAGAAAATTTGCTTTACAAAAGCCTTAGCTGCGAGGAAAACCTCAATTTTTTTGCTCAAATTTATGGTTTAGATCGCAAACAGCGCCGCTATCAAGTAGAACAATGTTTAAAAGCAGTAAATTTAACAGATAGAGCTAAAAGTCCGGTGGAAACCTTGAGCGGAGGAATGCAGCGCCGCTTGAATATTGCTGTAGCTTTGGTGCACGAGCCTAAATTAGTAATTTTAGATGAACCGACAACGGGTTTAGATATTGAGGCTCGCTACGAAATTTGGGAGTTAATTCAGCAATTGCAATCTCAAGGAATTACAATTTTGCTGACTACTCACTTGTTGGATGAAGCTGAGCGTTTGTGTCAGAGAATTGGGATTCTGAAAAATGGCAGTATTGTAGCGGAAGGCAGTTTAGAAGAGTTACAAAAACTGATTCCAGCCCAGGAGATTATTGTTGTTAAAACTGCGGAAGAAGAAAAGGCGATCGCCCGCGCAGCAGAATACAGCTTCATTCCCCGCCGCTACGGTAGCGATTTAGCTTTTTGGCTGCCGGAACGTTTGGAATTAAAAGAGATTATAGATTGTTTCGAGGGCATTTCTTTGGATTCGATAGCCCGCTATCCCGTGCGCTTGGAACATATTTATGTGGAAGTGACAAAACAGGGCGATCTGAGATATTGCACCCCACGCAATAGCCTGTAGGGGCGGGTTCACCAACAGCTTTAAACGCAGCAGACAGGTTAAATAAACCCGCCCCCACCCCACCGAAAACCCCCAATGGCTAAAATAGTAGGTGGGCGATCGCAAGAAAAAACCCCTGAAAAAACCCGTGCCAAAAATAATTTCTGTTGTTTGATATCGCGTCCGATCGATTGACCGCGATAAAATGAGTTCGTAGTGTGGACTTTAGTCCGCAGAATGCAGCGGACTAAAGTCCGCACTACAAACCATTTTTGTTATAGTAATTGACCGAACATGATATTAAACCTAACTCGTCGGGAAGTGCTGGGTTTTGTGAGTGGAACCTTTGCTATGACGCTATTTGGCTGCTGGCGCAAACAGTCCGCTTCGATCGCCTCTGCTGCTTCGCCAACACCCGCCTGTACTGTCAGGCCCCAACAAACAGAAGGGCCGTATTTTGTCGATGAAAAGTTAAATCGATCGGACATCCGTTCCGATCCTGCCGACGGTACAATCAAACAGGGCGTGCCGTTGCGATTGGTATTTCAAGTTTCTCAGATTCGCGATCGATCTTGTACTCCATTAAAGAATGCGATCGTGGATGTTTGGCACTGCGATGCAGCGGGAGTCTATTCAGATGCGAGCGATCGCAATTTTAATACAGTTGGTAAAAAGTTTTTGCGCGGCTATCAAACAACAAACGCCAATGGAATAGCGGAGTTTTTGACAGTATATCCCGGTTGTATCCCGGCAGAACCGTTCACATCCACTTCAAAATCCGCACCAATTCTCCATCTCAAAAAAGCTATGAGTTTACCTCGCAACTTTATTTTGATGATGCGCTGACCGATCGAGTTCACGCCCAAAAATCCTATGCTGCAAAAGGACAACGCACCCAAAAAAACAACCGAGACGGCATTTTTCAAGGGGGCGGCCAGCAACTCATGCTTCAGATTTCTATGGCTGAAAATGGCTGCGCGGGAAGATTTGATATTGGATTGGAGTTAGCGTGAAAGGGGTTGCAAATAATTACAATTAAACTTCGAGAATTCAAAGAGATTGTTGATTGTTTTGACGACCTTTGTATCTCTCGTTTGCAGCCGAGGCTAGATACCCTAAATCCCCCTTAAGAAGAGGGACTTTGAACGCTCTTCCCGAGGCTAGATCCCCCTCTCATCCCCCTTAAAAAGGGGGACTTTGAACGCTCTTCCCGAGGCTAGATCCCCCTCTCATCCCCCTTAAAAAGGGGGACTTTGAACGCTCTTGTCCCCCCCTTTTTAAGGGGGGTTAGGGGGGATCTGAGGGTTTAAAAACACGCCCTAGGGGTATCTGGTGAGCGACAGAGAAACCGGGTTTCTGAGGTGTATTTCATAAACTTGCAGTCTGCGGAATCAAGCTAACTTATAATGTATCATAAATATACGAGTTCGCTACTCCTCTAGTCAAATAACTCTATGGCTTCTCGATCGCCATCTCATTGCCCGTTTGTTGCGCCCTCTATGCTGAAAAACCCCGATGCCTTTGTCGGGCGCGAAGAAGAACTAAGATTTATTGAATCTCAGATGACAGGCCCGCAGCCAACCAGCGTTAATATTGTGGGGAAACATAAAATTGGCAAGTCATCCCTGCTGTGGCGTTTTTATCAAAAAAATCGCGATCTTTCCAGACACGCTGACCGCCGTTATGCTGTTATTTATTTATCATTTCAAGATGGTGAATGCCAAACAGAAAATAGTTTCTATCAAGCAGTTGCTCTTGAATTGAGCAAAGTGCGTGTTATTCAAGCTAAGCCGAGTTTAGTTACAGCTTTTTCCGCTGCTAATTGGGAGCGCAGTACCTTTGCTAAAGCTATTAGACTTTGCGAGCAACAGAACATATTACCCGTATTGTGTATAGATAAATTTGAAGCGCTATTTCAGGATAGTTATCGCGAACAATTTGAGGAAGGATTTTATGACAATCTTCACTCCTTAATCAACAATAGCGCTATGATGTTGGTATTAGTGTCGATCGAACCTATAGATTTCTACCGCCAGCAATACAAACTAACCTCTTCTTTTTTTAACGTCGGTTCAGAATGCTTATTGCAAGAGTTTTCGGAAGCAGAAGCCGAAGCATTGGTCACGTTACCTAGAAGCGGTGGACCTGCTTTAACTGAAAAAAATCAGCAACTCGCTTTGCATTGGGGAGAACGCCATCCCGTGCGTTTGCAATTAGCAGCAAAATACCTCTGGGAAGCGCAACAAAATCGTAAAGATGTGAAGTGGGCAAAGCAAAAGTTTCAAGACCAAGTTAGGGCTGTTTTACAATTGCAAGCTCGACCGAAGCGCCCTCAGAAGTTGTGGCATTCGGTGCGCTGGCTAGTCTGGGATGTGCCTCTTTGGGCCGGGAATTTAACTAAAAATTTCGGGCTGAAATTCGATGAAATATTTACTTGGCTAATTGGTCTGATTGTGATAATTGTTCTGATTATGTTTTGCCGAGGTATAATTTCTGGGGATATTGTTTCTGATTTTTTCAAAAAGCTGTTGTGTAACAGTTTGGGTGGTCTGCTAGGTAAGTGGTGTGAGGGTTAGGATAAGTATGAATTGGAATTATCTAGCTGAATGCGTTCGCCTGCTCTACTGGAGTTACTTTAAACCTTTTAGTTTGGCGGAGTGGCTGTCGGAAATTCATCCGGATTTGAAATCTGATACTAATCCTTTTACGATGCAGGCGGAATTTAGGGTTAATCCTAAGTTGCGGCGGTATGCGGGACAAGTCTGGTTTTTGACAGTAGCAGTGCCGGTAGTAGCTGCCGTGCTAGTTGGCATCATCTATTCACTGGTAGTCGAGCCATTTAATTGGTTGAGAAGCAGTCTTTTCTTGATGGGCTGGTTCCTAGGAAACAGGGCAGGATGGGGCAAGAAGAGTAGTCGGGAAATCTGGTTGACACTAATTTTTACTTTGCTGGTTTTTAGTCCGATCTTGATAAATAGCGATCTCCTATTCGTGCCTGAAGCAACGGGTCTGTTTTCTGTGGCTTTTGGTGTGATTTACGGTGTGGGGTTCGGTATGCTGTCATCGAGTGGGATGTTAGCTGTGGCGTTTCATGTGGCGTTGGGTGTCGCGTTCGGCGTGGGGTTTGGTGTGCCATCTGATGTGACATTGGGTGTGGCGTTGGGTGTGGGGTTCAGTATGGCGTTCGATGTGGAGAGGGGTGTGAAGAGGGGTGCGATGTCGCGTGAGGCGTTGTTTTGGGAGTTGATGAGGTTCTTTTCGGGGTTAATGATCGCGTTAAATGTAATGATGTTGAACGTGATGTTGATGGCGTTCGGTAGAAATCCCAGTGTGGCGTCTTGTGTGGCGTTGGGTGTAGCCTATATCCTCGGCACTTTGCGATTTTATTTCTGGATTCCAGAATTACTGTGGATGTTTTTTCTATGGCGATTTGTGCCAGAGGGAGATGAGGCAAAATGGCTGCTGCGTCTGCCACCCCACTTCGATCAAATCATTCACTTACCAATACCTTTGATGGACTCCTTTATCGTTAAAGCTTATCGCCATAACCCAATAGCCGCCCTAAAAACTATCTATTATCTAATCAAATCAAGTAACCAACAAAAAGTAGTATTAAACGCAATGGTGGAAATTGCCATCGATCGCCTCAACTGCTGTCATAATTCTCAAGATATCGTTGCCATTACCGAACAACTTGCCTGGATACCCTCACCACCGCCCGCCGAACTCGGTTCCGCACTACCTGAATTTTTGGCAATTAGCCAAGATGTCCGCGCTGCCGAAAATGCTAGTTCTGCCTACCTTCAATATGAAATGCTGGCAACACCTTTAACTAAACTCAATAGTTTGGGAAAAAGTCTGGTTTTAAGCAAAAATGCAGCTTTAGCAACCAGCTTTGGCAGCGCCGTGCAGCGGTGGATAAATATCTTGGAAACATCCCGACAAACTCTAGAGGAAGCGGCTGTAAATTCCGCAGAAATCCCGCAAGTTTATGTCGCCGGGCCAGCCCTCAATCCAGAAAATTCTAGCAGTAGGTTCAAAGGGCGTTTGGATGTATTTCGAGAAATCGAATCTTTGGCTTGTTCTTCTCAACCGCCAGTTTTGTTGCTGTATGGAGGCCGTCGCACCGGCAAAACCTCCACCCTCAAGTTTTTACCTCAGAAAGTAGGCTCGGAATTAGTGCCGCTGTCGATCGACTTTCAGGGTGCAGCAATGACAACAACCTTAAGCGGTTTAGCCGAGTTTATTGCAAATACAATCGTGGAAGCGGCGCGGCGCAACCGCAATTTGCACTTACCCGCCATTGACAAAGAATCGCTAAAAACAGAACCGTTTCTGACTCTCCAAAAATGGTTCGAGCAAATAGAAAAAAATGCGCCCGGAAAGCGATTTTTGTTGTGTTTCGACGAATTCGAGCGGTTAGAAGAAGTAGTCAGGGATACCGGAAGTCGATCGCCCTTAAACTTTTTGCGCTACATTGTCCAGCACGGCGCTAATTGGATATTGCTATTCAGCGGTTCCCATACTTTGGACGAACTAAATCCTTATTGGAACGATTATTTGATTAATACACAATCTTTACGGATGACGTATTTGCAGGAATCAGAGGCGCGGGATTTAATTCAGCATCCTATTGATAATTTTCCCGACATTTATACAGAAGCCGCGATTGATGAAATTATTTACTTAACGCGGTGTCAGCCTTATTACGTACAATTGATCTGTCGCGTACTTGTCGATCGCCTGAATGCAATTAACCGAGAAAATACCAGTTTAAATCGGGAAAAACAAACGAAATTAGCAGTAGGGGACGTGCAAGCTGCGATTGTCAAAAGTTTGGAACAAGGAGGCGCTGCATTTCGAGAACGCTATCAAGAATTAACGGATTCAGAACGAGAGTTTTTGCATAAATTAATCGAAGAACCTGATTTGTCGGTAGCAGAAAGTCGCTTGTGGCAGAGACTTGTGGAAAAAGAAGTGCTGGAGGTGACTGGAGGAGGTTATCGTTTTCAAGTTCCGCTATTTCAGAAGTTTGTAGAGATGCAAAATCCGGGATAATTTATGCAGCCTATTCCAGGTTTATACGTTATACCCGCAGGGAAAGCAGGGGTTTAAACCCCCGCCTCAAAGCTGAAGTCCTCTGAAAGAGAACTGAAGAATTCATTAGTCCTCTTTTAGAGGACTTTCGCTATTAGCCAGGGGTTTAAACCCCTGGCGGTATTTGGGCCCGATCGATTTTTCCAGTTAACTGAAGCTGTAGTATCCGTCAGTCTTAGGATTAATAAAAAAATGCGGATTTTTCTGAAACCCATATTTGATATTACACGGCTTTTGCCCACGACAGCCAAGTTTCCATCGGGCGGAAACCCACTGATTTGTAAAGCTTTGTCGCGCCTGTCAAACTGTCTGCATCGACGCTGAGTTTGGCTGTATTTGCACCCGCTGCTTTTAAGGTGTGCAAACCAGCTAACAGCATGGCTTTTCCTAATCCCATTTTCCGAAAGTCGCGCCGCGTACCCAATAGTTCGATCCAACCGTCTTTTGTGCCGCTGCGG
>RDYN01000215.1 GCA_004293365.1 Oscillatoriales cyanobacterium
CATCTTTACTTTGACCGTCGATCGTTTCAAGCTTTACATTCAGTTCTCCACTCCGAACGGGAGCAAAAACATCAAACCGCAAATTGCCCCAATCGGGTACAACAAACGAGTCATGGGTGGCTTGGGTTGACTTCCCAGCTTCCAGGAGTAGAGCATAGTTCGGAATGCCATTTGAGGGCGGAGTAGCTCCCGGAATACCTGCTACATCAATTAGGGCGCTTTGCTTGAGTTGGTTATTAGTCCTATTGCTGTACCAGCCGGGAATATTTTGAATGCTATTCGGGTAAAAAATTGCATCAAAATTGCCATTAAAGAGCGTAGGAACTGCAAAATCACCCCGCATTGCAGCTATTGAGGTATTATCTTCATAAACCGAAACCCGATTCTTCTTCAAATAATCCTCAAAGTCACTCAACTCATTTTTCTTCTTCTTCCCACCATCAAAATAAGGTCGTAATTGAGAACCTCCCCCTAAAACAGAATTGAACCAACCTGTACCAATTCCTTCCCAAGGAGCTTTAGTATCGCCATGAGTAAAACTAGCATTAGTATGGTCAGGAGTATACCAAGTCTTAGTAACATCGGTGATATTATTTTCCTTCAAATCACCTAAGCGACGGTAAATTGTTTCGCCATTCTCCGATGGCAGTTTGCTACCCGTGAGATTAGCAGTCCCCGCATACCAAGCCAAAGCAGCCCGATGGGAAGCATCTTCCCCGTCATCCGGCGTAAAACCAGCCAGATTATTGAGTGAAACATTCCAATCAGATTTCCAGTTCGTTCCAGCAAGTTCCCGACCGTTAATCGTATTCCCAATACCCTTTGTTTGGTAATAATTGTCAGCATAAGTGTCGTAATCGTAAGGGTCAATAGTCGTCATCTGAAAGTCGCGATTTGCCCGACTCGTACCACCAGCATCAGGTAAAAACGTACCTAAACGCTGGACAATTTCACTATTAACAACAGCCCCTTGACCGAAACCAACAAAATGTAGCGGCGAGTTGAAAACAGCTCCTTGATTGCGGATTAACTTGCCCGTAGTATCATAAAGTTTACCCTCCTTTCCGATAGAACCGCCCTTCTCCAAATCGAGTTGTACCATTGAGGCAAATAAAACATCTGCGGCTGCTTCAGCAAAACCCGAATTGTAAAGTTTGTGAGGTTGAATTCCCTCCATCCAATTAGCTAACAACACTAATGGCTTGCCATATTGAGGAGACCGAACGGCGTTATTAAATACCCAATCGTTTCCTTCGGGGGCAACTGACTGCCACTTCCCAGTTGCAGAGTTATATTTCTGAACGGCACCTCCTTCTTGATAAATGTGTTTGGCAACGGCATTAACTTGGTTGTCAATCAACTGGCTGTCTTCCGGCTTTCCGGGTTCTATACCCCGCGTTAAAACCGTAACGCTGCTGAAAGTATCGCTATTTTTTACTTTGGGCAGAAGAGTTTTAAACTCACCTGTTACGAGTTGACCTTTACCTAGCTGTTTTCCATTTTCTCCCAAAGCTTCCACAGCCCAGTTGTATTTCTGGCCCGCTGTTAACATCAGATTGGGAGGAAGAGTAAACGCCTCAAAGTTACCCGGTTTACTGCCGCCGTTCCAAGTCCAATTACCAGTATTTTTATTCCACTTAGCAGTCAGGATACGATTGGGATTGTAGTCTTTGTCGTCCTGGGAATTTAACCCAGCCCACCTATCATCGGGTAACAATCCTTTCCCTTCGGGAAATACGCTGACATAAAGATTGACTTCATGAATGTCTTTATCTGGAGTTAAACCAGGAAGACCGCATTCTTCACCGTCACCCTTGAAATCCCACCTAAAAGTAGGAGTTAGAGGATTGGTGCCACTCTCGCTAGTACCAATGGGCCCCTCTAATTCCAGCCAATTTTTAACAGAAGCGATCGCCAAACCTTTAGGATTTCCACCGATACCAATGGGAGCGCGTTTCGTACCATCCGGGATACCAAAACCAAAGTTATTAATCCAATTTCCTTCGATAATTTCGTAGTCGGCCGCAATACTGACAAGAGGGTTGATATCGTCAATAGGCACGCGGACGAGGTCGGCAGTTGTCGCATTTCGCTGATTGCTTGCCTGGAAACCCCAAGTATCCACACCCCTGTCGCGGGCGTCAAGCTTGTAATTACCCGGATTCTCTATAGCCTTAATCATTTGCTCAACATCGAAAACGTAGGAACTTCCTCCCAAACCGAAGGTGGGATAGGAAGCAATCAAATATTTGCCGTCACTCGAAAGCGCTAGGTTGTTAGTTAAGCTGCCCGGAATCGGTCGAGTCGCAGCCACCAATTGAGGATTGGGCCCCAGTGGGTTTGCGATAATGCCTATATTTCCACCCTCGCGCGTATTTATCTTTGCCCTAGAGTTGCGGCCGGCAACAAACGCATATTTCCCGTCTTGCGTTACTGTTACAGCCACTGCCTCGTTGACATCAAAATAGTCAGTGGCCACGCCCAGCGACAAAGGAGCGTAATCGACTTTAGCCCTAAAATTGAGGGGGTCATCAGACTCAATTTCGAGCACTCCGAAGCCCTTGCCGTCATCTTGAAGCTTTATCTGGTCCCCATTACTATCTATGGTAAGGACACTAGCAAATCCGTTGGTGAACACCATTTTCTTCGGGTCGGAAGTAGCAGCTATGCCCTCTGTCTCCGATGCGGTGGGGATTACTCCAATCTGCTGGTGCCACTTCCGCTCGTTAGAGCCCTGAGCGCTCGGTTTGTCGCGAGGATCAATGTTGACAGCGTAAAGGTTACGGTTAGGTGTTTGTTCATTATTGTCGGAACCTGTGGCGAACAGTCGCCGCCCGTCGCTGCTGATAGCTAACTGGCTCAGTCCCAGCGGTGATGTGACGTTAATTGTCTGAACGACGGTATGATAAGTTGCCGAATTCGGGTTGATGTCGAGGACGTAGATGTTCGGTCGATTTTGGTCGGCAATGTAAGCGTAATTGTCTTTGGGGTCGATCGCAATAGCTTGTGGTCTGGCTCCATTCGGCAAGCTAATCGCATCTACAGTCGCCGTTTCTGGAGTAGTATCTATCTCT
>RDYN01000142.1 GCA_004293365.1 Oscillatoriales cyanobacterium
CAACCAATTTTATTGAGGTTTGTAGTCAGGACTTTAGTCCTCTTATTTTGATGCGGACTAAAGTCCTCACTACCAACCAATTTTATTGAGGTTTGTAGTGAGGACTTTAGTCCTCATTATTTGAGGACTAAAGTCCTCACTACAAACACAATTACCAATTTTTAATTGGTGAGCGCTTGCTCTCTCAAACTAACTACAGCCTCTACCAAGACATCGGGCTGCACGGGTTTAGCCAGATGCCGATCGAAACTAGCAATCATCGCCCGATCGCGGTCTTCATCCCTAGCATAGGCCGTCAGGGCGATCGCCCGAAAATTCCTGCCGCTTTGAGTTGCTAAAGAGCGCAGCCGCAACAGCAGCGAATAGCCGTCTTCCTCAGGCATTCCGATATCGCTGACCAAAACATCCGGCACAAACTCAGCAGCAGCCTCAAACGCCTCAGCAGCGCACGATGCAGCCCTGACAGCCGCCCCGGAATCAGTCAAGACAAACATCATAAATTCCCGCGAATCCACCTCGTCATCAACCACCAAAACCTTAACTCCCTGTAAATTACCACCGCCAGCCAATACCTGCGCTTCCTCGCAGGCGATCGAATTTACCTGAATCGAAGGGAGGCGGAAAGTAAAAGTCGATCCCAGATCCAGTCCCGCACTGCTCGCCCAAACCCTGCCGCCGTGGAGCTCCACCAACTGCCGGACGATCGCCAGCCCCAGCCCCAAACCGCTATAATTGCGAGTAATCGTAGCATCCGCTTGCCGGAAAGACTCAAACACGTAGGGCAAAAAATTCGCAGCAATCCCAATTCCCGTGTCGGAAACAGCCAGCTCAACCTCCTCTTCAAGTCGCTGCAACCGGATGGAGACTCGCCCGCCCCGCGGCGTAAACTTAATCGCATTCGTCAGCAAATTCCAAATTACCTGCTGCAAGCGGCCCGGGTCTCCCGATACCAAAAATCTCGGATTTAACACAGATTCAGGATTGCCAGAAACCTCTCCTGGTTCGCAAAATTCAGCAGTCTCCAAGCCCAAATCTACAATTGCAAACTGCACGTCGATCGACTTAGCATCGGCCGCCAAACCCACCGTATTCACCGCTCCCTCCACCATCGAAATCAAATTTACAGGACAAGGATTCAAAGTCAACTTGCCGCGAATAATTCTCGAAATATCCAGCAAATCCTCAATCAATTGAGTTTGCAATTTAGCATTGCGCTCAATAGTGGACAAAGCCCGCGCAGTCACAGCCGGACTGAAACTGCGGTTTCGCAGCAGTTGCGCCCAGCCCAAAATCGCGTTTAAGGGCGATCGCAGCTCGTGAGAAAGAGTTGCTAAAAACTCATCTTTCATGCGATTTGCCTGCTGAGATTCCTCGTAAAGCCGCGCGTTTTCGATGCTCGCCGAAACTGCTTGAGCCAACTGCATTAAAATACTTTCATCATCTTCCCCAAACTCCCCCTCGTACTTGTCCGACAACTGAATCAATCCCAGATTTCTGCCGTCGCGAGCCGTCAGCGGTACCGCCAGCCAGCCCCGCATCGGCGGGTGCTTCCCCGCCGCCTTGCCGAACCCCCGCCAGCCCGGGTGAGCCTCTAACTCGCTTTGAGTCATCCGCATCGCCTGCTGCTGCTGGCAAACTTCCCGGTAAATGCCCGTACCGTCTGGCTCTTGGCAGTAATCTTGCCACCGGGCGTATTTTTCTGACATCGAAAACTTGCTAATTCCGGCATCCCAGTGAGCTGAAGGGGTGAGGTTGACGGCTGCTTGGTGGACTTCCAGAATGGAGCGGGCGCTATCTGCTGCTAACTGAACGATGTCTGCTACCGAAAGCATGGAGTGGAGCGCAACTGAGGCGGAGGTTAACTTTTGCAGGCGGTGCAAATACGATCGCTCGCGCGCCAAAGCCTGGGAGCGGTCGTATTCTAACTGTTTGCGAGCCGTAATGTCGATCGCCACGCCGAACAGTCGCAGCGGTTTACCGGATGCGTCAAAAACCACCCGCCCTTTGTCGTGAAGCCAAATCACCGAACCGTCGGGTCGGATGTGGCGGTGTTCCGACTCGTAAACTCCCGGGCCGCTGAGTGCGGCATCCACATCTGCCAAAAAGCTGTCGCGGTCATCTGGATGCACCGCATTCTTTTTTTCCTCAAAAGTACCAACGGTGCTGGAGTGGCCCAAACCAATCTGTGTGGCGGCATTGCACGAGCGGCGGACTTCCCCGGAAGCCATATCCCAGGTAAAAGCGACGGTGTTAGCTGATTCTAGAGCAAAGCGCAAGTTTTCCTCGCTCTCTTGTATTCTGGCTTCGGATAATTTGCGATCGGTAATATCCCAAACCACGCCGATCGATCGCACCGACTTACCCGTACCGTCATTAAAAAACTTGCCCCTACCCGCGATCCAGTGCAAGCTGCCGTCGGGCCAAATAACTCTAAATTCGTGCTGGTATTCTATTTTATTTTCTAAAGCAAAGGCGATCGCGCGAGCAATAGCATCGCGATCGTCCGGATGAACGCAGGCAAAAAACGCTTCGTAAGTTCCCGAAAAACTGCCTTTTTCCAACCCGAATAACTGTTCGTGTCCCTCCGACCAAATTACCTCGCCGGTTAATATATTCCAATCCCAAGTTCCCATTTTCGAGGCTTCGATCGCCACTCTCAGCCGTTCCTCAGAAATTGCCAACTCTGCCGACGTTTTCGCGTAGTTTTGGCGCAACTGCTGTTTTTCCAAGCTTTCCGCCACGGCCGCCGCCAGCCGCTTGAACTGTCGCCCCTTGAACACGTAATCGCTCAAACCCGCTTTCATCGCTTCGACTGCCACTTGTTCGCTGCCGCTGTCCGTACACATAATTACCGGACAATTCGGGTAGCGGCTTTGAACTTGTTGGAAAATAGTTAATCCGTCGCTCCAGCGCAGTTGGTAATCGGTAATTACCAAATCAAAACCCCCGGCTGCGAGGATTTCTTCGAGAGTTTGGGCATCAATAGCCGACTTTATTTCTAAATCGCCAAAAGTTTTCCTCAGTTCTCTATCGATCATCAGGCGATCGTTCGGGTTGTCCTCGATTAATAGAATAGACAGCATGGTTTTTTGGCTTTTTGTATTGGCACAAACATTTTTGATTCTAAGAATATGTTATTGAGGAATCCCCTTATTTCAATATTTAGTGATAATTCACTCTCCTCGGAAATTTTTAATTTATTTGCTTGCATTTTATTATATCTCACAGATTACGATCTCGATCCTTTTTCGCCACTATTTGCTAACAAATACATGAACTAAGGTGTTCTCTCGAACCTTGTGGGTATTATATTAATCAATGCCTTGCCTAAAAATCCCAGGCTTACCATTTTCGAGGTTGATTACTCTCCCGTCAATCTTGGATTCATCGGACAGGAACAGATGATACAGGACTCGCCACCTCAAGACCAACTTCTACCAGTTTTGATTTTATTATATTTGAGATTAAAGAATTGGGAATGACTGATGACCACCCAAAAATGGATACCAGCCCACGACGGCAGAAGTGGAGATTACAAAATCTTAGACCAAAGTTCAAACTCCCAGATTCACGGCGCTGCAAGTAAATCTCAAACTGGTACAGCAACCGTCGAAGTATCTCAAATCGTTTGACACAGGAGCAAGCAAGGGCGACCGCGCTCGCGACTTGTCCTGTAGCTAGTAATTACTCTCGTTACCAGGAAGAGCTTGGTAATGGGGAAACAAGCAATAAAAAGCGGGAAACCGCCACTAAAAACAAGAAAATTATATTGGTTCCGGCAGTTCGGTATGGTTGAGCCAATACTCGCCAAAACTCTGCATCAGTTCCGATAAAGAAGCAAACCCGACAGGTTTAACCAAATAAGAATTTACCCCTAAATCGTAAGCTCGATCGACATCAAGTGTTTGCCTAGAAGAAGTAAGAACAACCACCGGCAAGCGTTTTAATTGAGGCTGCTGCTTGAGCCAACCCAGAACCTCGTGGCCCGATCGCCTGGGCAACTTCAAATCTAGTAAAATTATCGCAGGCAAAGGATAGCGATCGCGATCGCTGTATTCTCCGTCACCATTTAAATAAAAAACCGCTGCATCTCCATCTCGGACAATTTGCAGCGAAATATTAGTAAAAGTCCGATCGCGAAAAGCCCGCTGCATCAACAAAATATCAACAGGATTATCTTCCACCAGCAAAATCGTCTGCGTTAGCCTCATCCTTTCCTCAGTTCGATCCAAAAACGACTCCCTTGTCCTAATTGAGATTCAACCCCAACTCGACCGCCCATGCGATCGGCTCCTTTTTGTACAATAGCTAATCCTATACCAGTTCCGGGGTAAGACTCGATCCCGTGCAGCCGTTCAAAGACGCGAAAAATCCGTTTTTGATGTTCGGGAGCAATACCGATGCCGTTGTCTTCTACCCAAAGACGGACTGTGCGGACAGTCAATTGGCCGCTGGCAATCAGTAACTGCGAATTCTCCCACTGTCCCACTGTCGCCCTTTCCCATTCTCCCGCTGTCTGTCTGTCTGTCTCTGCCTCAAGAGGAATCTCAATTTCCTGGGCCCATATCTGCACTTGCGGCGGTGCGCCATCCACAAATTTTATAGCATTGGCGAGCAGATTTGCGATTGCTTGAACTAAAGTAACGCGGTGGGCAATTACCGCAATGGCGGGCGAGCGCACGCTGATTTGAGCGCCGCTGGATTTAGCATCGGCTTGTACCATCGCAATTGCCTCGGCGACAGCCGATTCTAAGTCTAGAACTTGCAGCGATAAATCAGTGCGGCTCAGGCGGCTGTATGCTAGCAAATCTTGGATCAAATCTTCTAATTGTTGCCCAGAATTAACAATTTGCTGGGCGTATTCTTGACCGAGTTCGTCGAGGAGTTCGCGGTAATCTTCTAACAAAGCTTCAGCCAATCCCTGCATTCCCCGCAGGGGCGCGCGCAAATCGTGGGCGACGGTATAGGTGAAAGCTTCTAATTCTTCGTTAGCTGCTTGAAGTTGGTTGGTGCCCAGTTCCACCCGCCGTTCTAACGTAATGTTGAGCATCCGAATTTCCGATTCTGCTTGTTTGCGCGCAGTGATGTCAATGGCGGTACTAATTACTAAACTTCTGCCGTCGGAAAGCTTGCCTAAAGGTGCGGAATAAAAGTCCCAAATTCGTTGTTCGCCGCTGGCTGTGGTAATTATATATTCGCCTTCAGAAACGCGCGCGTTTAATTGGTGCAGCCGATCGATATCTTGTTGCACTAGCGATTTGCGGTTGCCGTAAGCTTTTTCTGTCCAATCTTCAATTGTGGGAATTTCTGAGTATTCATAGCCTGAGAGTTCTGTCCAAGCCGAGTTAATTTGCAAAACTTCTTTGTTTTCAGCGTGCAGCATAATTGGCAGCGGGGCGTCGAGAATGGCGCGGCGGAAACGTTCTTCGGTTACTGCTAGGGAGTGGCGATCGTGTTCTAGCTGTTCTAAAAGTTGATTTTGCTTGATTTCGGCATTGTCGCGCAAAGTTCGATCGCGCTTTACCAAATAGAAAACCAACACCAGTAACAGCCAATCTACTACAGCAGCAACGGTAAAAGTAACGATTGTCAAATGGGCGCTGGATTGAGATTCTCGGGCGCGCTGCTGCAATAGCAGATTTTCTTCGTCAGTCATGACTGCTACCTGCTGTCGAATCCCGTCCATGATTTGCTTTCCGCGATCGGTTTTTACTTGTCCCAGGGCTGCTGCTAAGTTTTTTTGGCGCCGCAGATCGATCGTTTCTTGAAGTTCGGCTAATTTAGAGTCGATCGCAATTTTCAAGTCGCGAATGCGCTGTTGCTGGCGGTTGTTATCGGCGGTTAGCTGCTGCAATCCGCCTATTTGTGCCTTGACGCGGGCGATCGCGCTTTGATAAGGTTCTAAATACCCTTGTTCTCCCGTCAGCAAATAACCGCGCTGTCCGGTTTCAGCATCTTTTAAGGTAGAAAGCGTCGCTTCGAGTTCAATTAAAACTCCGTGAGTGTGGCTCACCGAGCGCTCGTTTTCCACTAACTTGAGAGTATTGCGGTAGGAAGTTGCCGCATTAAAAATTAGCAGTCCCAAGGCGATGCCGATGCCTGCGGTGATTTGGCGAGTCAGCGATTTGTTCATGAAATAGTCGGCGCGCGAGTCCCGCTTTTTTTTGTTTTAGCTCGCTGCGGGCGATGAATTTTTTGCTCGGGCAGACACGGCGGCCAAAGCAGATAAATTTAAGGCTCAAATTTGCGATCGTCTTGTTTCTAGTTTAGTCTTGCTGCTACACAAATACTAGACAAGTCTAGACATTTGCTTCTTACTTCGTCGGGAGCATGGGAGCGGTTATCCCTCCGTAAGCTTTCACGGTTTAGCCAACCGTGATAAATTGATGGCTGCGTTTAAATCCCTGTCCATCGAATGACCGCAACTTCCACAGTTATAAACCCTTTCTTTGAGTGGCATATCTTGAATATGCCCGCAACTCGAACAGGTTTTGCTCGACGGGAACCAGCGGTCAGCAACGACAATTTCACAGCCAAACTTTTTCGCTTTGTATTCTAGCTGGCGTTTAAATTCATGAAATCCGCAATCAGCTATTACCTGTGCTAGCTTGTGATTCTTTAGCATCCCTCCAATATTCAAGTCTTCTACTACTATCGTTGCGTGGTTTTGGCATAAGTAAGTAGTGACTTGATGTAGAGTATTCTTTCTGAGGTTTGCTATTTTTGCATGGTGTTTTGCCAGTTGGATTTTGGCTTTGTATCTATTGCTGGAACCTTTCACCTTTCTAGCAAGAACTCTTGATAATCTCTTCAGCTTTAGAAAATGCGCTTTGTAGTGCTTTGGGTTCGGGAATACTACGCCAGTTGAAAGTGTAGCCAACTCTTTTACTCCCAAATCAACTCCTACAATTTCATGAGTTTTGACTGTGGGTTCATGATTCTGTTCGTAAGCAAATGCGATAAACCAACTGTCGGCAGTGCGTGAAATGGTGATTGACTTGCAAGTTGTGTGAGGTAGTCCTTCGTGGGTTTTTACCCAGCCGATTGTCGGCAACTTTATAGACGTACCACCCACAGGGATAGGCTTACCGCCCGCGTCAATAGTGAAAGAGTCGTGATGCCCCTTCTTTTTGAATCTGGGAAATCCACCTTTTTTTGAGAAAAATTTAGAGAACGAATCCCCAAGATTGTCAAAGGCGTATTGAGTTATTTTCTGGCAGATTCCCGTCTCTTTGATCCATGTAAATTCAGGTTTTACATGATTGTTGAAGAATTTCTTGAGTAGGTATTTATTGGGCTTTAATCCATCTTGATAAAGGCTATTCCAAGTAGCTAGTCCCCAATTATAAGTAAACCTCGCTATGCCAGCGTGTTTGCTCATAACCGTTGCCTGGTTCTTGTTTAGCTTTAACTTTGTCTTGATGGACAGAAGCATTGTTTGGCCTCAACACTCGATTTATTTGTTTAATCTTGCCACATCTTGTAGGGGTTTGTCAACAGCATTTTTTAGTTTTATTTGATTTCCTTGGAGTAATTTTGCAGGCCGTATAATCGACAGGAAAAACAGTGAATTATTTCAAGTATTCTAGCAATTCATGTTGAGGAGACGGCGAGTCTTTTTACTGACAATCCAAGCTTTTTTGCGAATTCATGTGGTTTAAACAAAATGGTATACCGTAGATTTGTCCACAAGTGTACCACTCTGTCTATTTATTTGCTACCTAGGTACTAGCTCCTCCTCGCATCCTCCTTAAGTAAGAGAGGACAAACATACAATCTCTCGTTCTCTCGCCAAGCTTAATTCGTCATTTTCTGTGGCATCGCTTTTGCTACTTTGACAATTTCAAATGGCGGCGCAAAAAAAGGAGTTTTTACCTATTGATTTCGGTTGATTTATGGGGTATATTTTAGATAATGGAAGTGGTGACTTCAATTTAAAAATTTTCACTATTCCCATTATTAAATAATACCTTGTCAAGCAGCCCGCGTCAAGCTTTTTACCCCAAAAAAAAGGCGATTTTTTCATTATTTGTGAAAAAAATAAGTTTGGGACGCAGGGGAGAAATTGCGAGGGAAACTAACCGCAGATAAACGCAGATTAACACAGATAATTTTCAGCATCGAGATGGAATGAAGAGCAATTGGAGTCTACAGTCTGTTTGCGAGGGAGACGATCGCACTGCACGCCGAAAAAGATGATTCCGAGTGCAGTGGCGAAGCAGAGAATTAGGGAATAACAGCGGCTTTCATCGCCAAAATGCGATCGATCGCATCCTCAACAACCTTATCAGGAGTCGAAGCACCCGAAGTCACACCGACGACAATATTACCTTCAGGGAGCCAATTTTCAGTTACGACCAAATCCCGGCCCAAAGGCTTGTGTTCGATGCGATTTCCCGGTAAAATGCGCTCCGCAGAATCAATGTGATAAGAAGGAAGAGTTTTGTCGATCGCAATTTCCTGCAAGTGGGTAGTATTAGAAGAATTAAAACCGCCAATCACCAACATCAAATCCAACTTTTCCTC
Organism: Oscillatoriales cyanobacterium; assembly: GCA_004293365.1. Lineage (GTDB taxonomy): Bacteria > Cyanobacteriota > Cyanobacteriia > Cyanobacteriales > Microcoleaceae > Microcoleus. The sequence goes on from RDYN01000142.1 coordinate 8,527, forward strand.
AACCAAACTCAACATAGCATCTTGCCGTTCCTGAGTCGCATCGCAGATAGTATTAAAACTGAGGAAATGCTCGTTAAGATTGGAAGGCCCAAACTTCCGCATCATCGTCTTTTCAAACAACTTGCCAATATTCTCAGTTTCAGTTTTGAGCATAGTAGTTTGGTTCGCAATTCCGACACTTACCAAATCCACATCTGGGTCAAAACCAGCAGAACAAGCCTTGCTAAACTTAGCAAGAAACTCAGCACGATCGCCTCCGTGCAAGATATAATTGCTGACATATTCAGCTTCCTGCAAATTCAGCACAATCAAATACTTATCAGCAAAAGAACTGGTAGCAACAGTTTCCTCGTGCTTGTACTGACCGTGAATAATCGAAGTATAATCCCTTTTCTTGTGTTTTTCAACAGTATTCCAAACCTTAGAAACCCAAGGACAAGTAGTATCAACAATCTTGCAACCCCTATCGTTCAGCAACTGCATTTCTTGCACGCTCGCCCCAAAAGCAGGTAAGATTACCACATCGCCACTATCCACCACAGAAAAATCTTTCTGCCCCTTTTCCACAGCAATAAAACCAACTTCCATATCGCGCAAATGCTGGTTCACAGAAGGATTGTGAATAATCTCATTAGTAATCCAAATCCGTTCTGAGGGGAAGTGCTGGCGAGTCTCGTAAGCAATAGCCACAGCGCGTTCCACCCCCCAGCAAAAGCCAAAAGCTTCAGCCAGCCGGATCGTGACTGCACCGCGCTGCAGCCTGTAATTGTTGTCGCGAATTTGCTGGATCAGGCTGCTTTGATAAGCCGTCTGCATCACCTCAGCTACCTCAGCTTCGTGTCCGAAACCCTTGCGGTGGTAGTTTTCGGACTGTTGGAGCGATCGTTTAAAAGCTTTAGTATCCATGGGGTACCGAATTCAAATCTAGGTTAATTACCTTTGATTTTAGAAGGCCTGGGTGCGATCGGGATTATTTCATTCAGTTGGGAACAGCGGTTAAGGTGTTTGTATTGTCAATGAGAGGGAAGAAGGAATGAACCGCGAAGACGCAAAGGACACGAAGGAAGAAGAAAGAAGAATGAGACAGTTGGGCGAACAGGTGGAACAGTTGGCTTATAGAACGATTGGCGCTGCTATTGAAGTGCATCGGCTTTTGGGCCCAGGATTTTTAGAATCGGTGTATCAAGAATCCTTGGAAGTTGAATTTGGTCTGCGGGGGATACCTTGTCACCCGAAAAAGCCAGTAGCAATGACCTACAAAGGCCATCGAGTCGAGGAAGGTCAATTAGACTTTCTGGTTGGCGATATCCTAATTGTTGAACTAAAAGCCGTCGAAAAGTTAGCTCCCATCAACGAAGCCCAAGTTATCTCGTATCTCAAAATGACCAAAAACACCCTAGGCCTGCTCATCAACTTCAACGTTCCCATCCTCAAAGAAGGCATCAAACGAATAATTCTGTCATCTTAACCCTTCTTCCACTTCTTCCTTCGCGCTCTTAGCGTCTTCGCGGTTCGTAAAAAAAACTTAAAACAAGCGCCAGAAAAATCCTCACCGCAGTCCGAGCTAAGAAGGAATTAACCGCGAAGACGCGAAGGACACGA
>RDYN01000143.1 GCA_004293365.1 Oscillatoriales cyanobacterium
ATAAAAATGGTCGGCAATGGTGATTTTAGGTTTGAGTTTCATACAGATAAACCCTAATTAAATGTTTTGTGGTTACTCAATAATTCTTCTCCAATATACTATATTCTGTTAAGATTAAATTTAGATGCCTTCGCCCTGTTGTCGGTGAGATTTCTTGCCAAAAATACAGCAGGGGCGAGAGCCTTGACGCCATCAATATCTGTTTTACTCTCAATATTCACCGCGCCAATGCCACCGCCCCCACCCGCAATCATCTAATCACAGCAAGAAGTCTTTTAATGCCATTCAAAAGTAACGAAAGATACAAAGGGACAAAACCCTACTGGCTGCCATTTGTAACTTTTAGCCTGTCTGGCAGTTGCGGCATTTCTTCATGCTGCCAGACAGGAAAGAGTGCTCATTTTTAGCGAGCGATGTAGGTAGGCAGAAAGTGCAGTATGTCGCGCAGAACGCTATATCCAGCCATGTCCCAAAGCAAATAAGCTAAGAAGCCGATCATCGCTAAGCGACCGTTCCAAAGTTCTGCTTGCGGGTTTAAGCCAAACAGAAAGGCGTTCCGATCTTTGCCGTTGTAGGCATTAGCTGTTGGAGGTAAGTTAGTAGGACGGGTTTCCATGTTTTTACATTCCTTAACAATGTTTCGCTTATCATCGTAGCGACCTAATTTCTAGTTTGCTATCTGTCGATAGGCGCAAAATACACACAAGTCTAAAGGAGGATTTTGAGACCCAAATAATGTGTTAACTTTTGTAACTGGAGATTTTTTAAGGGCTCGCCTGTATCTGTAGATACTAAAGACAACTGCAAGTAGAGAGGGCTGCTGTGAAAAGCTCGCGGAGCCCTGCTGCGACAAATAACGCCCGTTGTGACTGGACAATACTGAAGCCGCGAGAAGCTACAGGAAAAAAAAATTAGTCAATTTCAACCCCAAAACAGAACACGATCGCCCGGGAGTTAACTAAAATAGGAGATAGATAGAACGATCGGGAGAAACAGTTATCGAAACCATCTACGGCAATCTTCAGGGTTTAAAGTCCAGCCAGCTCAAGCAACTCGAAAAGCTGTACCACCAGCGACTACCGGGCGATCGCATCACCACGGCAGAATTCGCCCAGCGCGTCGCCGCCATCAGCACCGAAATCGACAAACCAATCTGCACCTACATCAACCGCCGCGGACAAGTCATTCGCGTCGGCGTCGGTACGCCCCGCCAAACGCAGATTGCGCCCCTAGAATTGCCCCGCTACGGGGGAGGTCGCCTCAGCGGCATTCGCTGCATCGCCACCCACCTCAAGCCGGAAATCCCTAGCGAAGCAGCCCTCACCGCCATGGCAATTCAGCGCTTGGACGCTCTCGTTTGGCTGACGCTGACCGGCGGAGGATTTCAGCGCCGCGGCGGCGGTGCGACGGGTTACATTCAAGAAACTTATCTCGCTCATTTGATACCCCAGGGAGACCGGCCAAATTTTGAGTTCTCTGTGTTGAGCGCTCAGTTAGAAAAATCTGCAACCGATCGAACTGATGAAATAGAAGAGCTTTCAATTCAAAACTCACCCATCAAAACTCAAAACTTTCCCTGGAAAATATCAGAACCTCTGAGTTTGGACGACCTCGCAGACCAAGACTTTCTGGAGTTGGTGGAAGGACTCGAAGCAGACTTTCAAGCAGAGTTTGTCGCCAAGCAGGTCGATGCAGACCAAGATAAAGTGCTGCTGGTGGGTGTAATGACTCAGCAGATGACTCTGCTGGATTTTGAGGACGGACTCGCAGAAATCACGCGGCTGGTGGAAAGCGCCGGAGGTCAGGTACTGCAAACAGTGCGCCAAAAACGATCGCGCCCCCACCCGCAGACAGTCGTCGGCGAAGGTAAAGTTCAAGAAATTTCCCTCACCGCTCAGACGATTAGCGCTAACCTCGTGGTATTCGATCGCGACCTGTCCCCCGCACAAATACGCAATTTGGAAACTCAGATCGGTATCCGCGTAGTCGATCGCACGGAGGTAATTCTCGACATCTTCGCCCAAAGAGCGCGATCGAGCGAGGGTAAATTGCAAGTCGAACTCGCTCAGCTAGAGTACAGCCTGCCCCGCCTGACAGGTCGCGGTCAAGCAATGTCGAGACAAGGCGGCGGCATCGGTACCAGAGGCCCCGGGGAAACTAAACTCGAAACCGAACGGCGGACGATCGCCAAACGCATTTCAAGATTGCAGCAAGAAGTAAATCAACTCCTCGCCCACCGCTTCCGGCTGCGGCAGAACCGGCACCACCACGACGTACCCTCAGTCGCGATCGTCGGCTACACAAACGCAGGTAAATCGACTCTGCTCAACCTGCTCACAAATTCTGAGGTCTACGCCGCCGACCAGTTGTTTGCCACCCTCGACCCCACCACCCGCAAGCTGAGGATTCCGGGCGCCGTTACCGGGGAACCGCTGTCGATCGTCCTCACAGATACCGTCGGCTTTATTCGCGAACTGCCCCCGTCCTTGATCGACGCTTTTCGGGCTACCCTCGAAGAAGTTACAGATGCCGATGCTTTGCTGCACCTCGTCGATCTCTCTCATCCCGCGTGGCAGAGCCAAATTCGATCGGTCATGAATATTTTGACAGATATGCCCGTAACTCCCGGGCCAGCCCTTGTAGTGTTTAACAAAATTGATGCCGTAGATGGAGATACTCTCGCTCTCGCCGGAGAAGAGTTTCCTCAAGCCGTATTTATTTCTGCCGCCAAAGGTCTCGGGATCGAAAGCCTCCGCGATCGACTAGCTCAGCTCATTCAATACGCCCTCTACCCTCGGTAAATACTTAAATATTCCTTTTCAGTAGTTGACATTCGGGAATACACGTACATATACTGAGGACAGATCTCGTCGAAGCATGAGACTATAAAAGAAGAGTCAGATTGTGGATTGCCAATTAGAATACAGCAGAGTTAGTTGGCGATCGGTTACATCATTAACTGCGCTGAGGCGGCGGTCAAGGTAAAGACTCTCTTGCTTAATAGCTGTAAGGGCTGTTGGTTGAGAGGTTGCCAGACGGTTTGCCAGACGGTGCAAACCACCCTACGCCACTAGGGTGAAAGAAAATAAGACGACCAAAGTGTTTGGGCGATCGCCTCAAGCGCTATACTATCTTTTACAGGCGTCCGGGAGAGAAAACCTCAATTTATGGTAAAAACTCTAAAATCAATGCCCGCCGTGCAGCGCTAATCTCTAGCACTATTTCTATTCTCCGATTTTACCACTGTTTAACTAAATAGTTATGTGTACGCCACTGGCAAAACTAGCAATTGGACTCTGGGCCACAATGGCAACAGGGTTCTACTATCTAGCTGCCGCCCCTCCGGCTTCAGCAGCAGTCGATGTGTGCGGGCCCGGAAACTATTCAAGTGCCTGCGTCCCCGATAATTCCCTCAGCCCGCAATCACCAACACCCGTACCAGAACCAGTACCGACATCACCAACACCCGTACCAGAACCAGTACCGACATCACCAACATCCGCGCGAGACGCGGTACCGGAAGCGCCCGCAGTCGAATCACCAGCACCGATAATAGAACCCGTAGTGCCGCAAGTCCCGGTAGTCCAATCACCAACGCCTCTAATAGTAGAGCCCGTAGTGGCGGAACCGCCGGTAGTTCAATCACCACCACCAACAGTAACCGAGATACCGATATTACCCACGCCGGACATACAGGTCATACCACCTGTATCGCCATCGCCAGCGCCTTCGCTGATACCGGTGCCCGCGCCGATATTGCCAAACTACATAAACCCCCCCGTCATCAGGACAACAACAATCCCAGAACCGGGTACTGTGGTAGCACTCCTGCTGACAGGCGCAGGAATCATCTGTTCCGCCAGAAAACGAAACAAGCAGGTCGGTCAGCAACGGTAAGCAGGCCGAAGCTGCTGCTTGTTTTCAACATCTCTCCGTTTCTAGAAGCGCGAGTGTTTTTTTGTTTTTAGGTAAAATCCTAAAAAATGTATTCATAATTACCTTACAGCTTGCAGGGTGCACTGGGAGCAGAAGGAAGAAGAGTTTAGCGATAGAACGCCGTGAAGTCAGAAGCAGTAGATCGCATGGGGAAAGTTCAATGCGAGAACTTCGTAACCCTCGGGCGCGGTTGCTATATATAAAAATTAAAATAAGATTGGTTAAGATTACAATAAAAAAATATTGTTATTGTGTGAGCGTCCGATGACACCTAAAGTAGAAATTTACACTTGGAGAACCTGCCCGTTTTGCATTCGTGCTAAAGCACTGCTGAAGCAAAAAGGGGTTGAATTTACAGAGTACGCAATTGACGGAGATGCCGCAGCACGAGATAAAATGACCGATCGAGCCAACGGAGGCCGCACCCTGCCCCAGATATTCATTAACGACCAACACGTAGGCGGCTGCGACGACCTCCACGCACTCGATGCTCGAGGCCTCCTCGATCCCCTGTTAGCAAAATAAAGCATTTGTCCTTGAATCTTATATTTTGCGAGAATTTTCTACGACCATTGTTGAATTGTAACTCACCATGAAATTTGCATTCATCATCGATCCGCTCGATCGACTAATTCCAGGACACGATACCAGCGTAGCGCTGATGGAGGCAGCTCAAGAATTGGGTCACGAAGTCTGGGCGACTCAAGCCAACGAATTAAGCATCATCGGCGGCAAAACCTGGGCAATGTTGACTAAAGTAGCCCTCACCCCAGTCAAACAAGTAGAGGGACGCTGGGAAGCAGCCCAAGTGTGGTACGAGGTGGAACAGCCAACTTTGCAACCTCTCGAAGCAATGGACGCAGTATTTATGCGTACCGATCCCCCAGTCAACGTTCCCTACCTCTACACGACTTATCTTCTAGACGGCATCGATCCCGCTAAAACTTTGGTAGTTAACAGTCCCAAAGGATTGCGGGCGGCGAATGAAAAGATGTATGCTTTGCAATTTGAGGGAGCGATCCCCGAAACAATTGTTTCTCAAAACAAGCAGGTAATTCGGCAATTTGTGGAGAAAAAAGGAGCGGCAGTTCTTAAACCTTTGGGCGGCAAAGCTGGCGAGGGGATTTTGTTCTTGGAACCGGGCGATCGCAATCTCAACTCCATCGTTGAAATTAGCACTCAACAAGGCAAAATTCCAGTGATGGTGCAGACTTATCTGCCCGAAGCAAAAGACGGAGATAAACGCATCATCCTCTTGAACGGCAAGCCGATCGGCGCAGTCAATCGCATTCCCACCGGCAATGAATTCCGAGGCAACATGGCTGTCGGTGGCCGAGTCGCAAAAACAGAAATTACCGATCGCGAACATCAAATTTGCGCTCAGTTAGCACCTGTGCTGCAACGAGACGGACTGTACTTTGTCGGCATTGATATCATTGGCGGTTATCTCACCGAAGTTAATGTCACCAGCCCTACAGGGATTAGAGAAATTGACTTATTTGACGGCGTTAGTTTGGGTAAACAAGTAATTGAATGGACAGTCTCCCAGCCAGGAGCTAAAAGTTAGGATCTAATAGCGGAGAATTAGTCATCGGTCAATTTTTTTTGATAATAACAAAAAAAATCGCCCTTTTTTTAGGGTAAAAAGCTTGACTTTGAGAATCTGAAAAGGTATTATAGGATAATGGGAGTGGTGACAAAATTTAAATTTAAGTCACCACTCCCATTATTATATAAATATATCCCGATAATCCAGGAAAATCAATAGGTAATAGTTACTTTTTTAAGACAAATTTTTTAACGAAATAACCAAAAACCCGGAGTATTCAACAATAATTTCAGAAGTTCATATATGGGCTAGCTTGTGTACGAGCAGACAACATTGCACTCCGAAGCTTTCCTATCTTAAAATTATCTGCGTTAATCTGCCTTCAATCTGCGGTTGAGTTCTCAATCAAAGACTGAATCCCCAATCCCAATTCCCAATTATTAAATCATGTCAAAAATAGGCGTTGCAGTAGTCGGTACAGGTTTCGGTCAAAAAGTACACCTTCCCGGATTTCAGACACACCACCGGACAGAGGTTGTGGCTGTCTATCACCGGAATTTAGACAAAGCTCAGGCGATCGCCACCGCCCACAACATCCCCTACGCTTGCAACTCGATCGCAGATATAGTAGCGATCCCAGAAGTAGCGGGCGTCAGCATTTCCACGCCGCCATTTTTGCATTTTGAAATGGCAAAAACAGTCCTAGAAGCAGGCAAACATTTATTGTTAGAAAAACCCACAGCCCTGACAGCTAATGAAGCCCGGGAACTTTACCGATTAGCAAACAGTGAATCTCAAACCGCAGCAATTGCCACCATGGACTTTGAGTTTCGCTTCATCCCCCCATGGCAAATGCTAGCAGAATTATTAGCAGCAGGATATGTAGGAGAAAAGCGTTTAATTAAAATTGATTGGTTGGTGTCCGGCCGCGCCGATGCAACTCGCCCTTGGAATTGGTACGCCCAAAAAGAGCGGGGTGGCGGAGTTTTGGGCGCGACAGGTTCCCACGTTTTTGATTATATTAGCTGGCTGTTCGGCCCCGTGCAGAGGCTTTCTGGGCAATTGATTACAGGAATTGCGGCGCGGCCCGATCCCCATGATTCGGGAAAGTTAAAACCCGTTGATGCCGATGATTCTTGCACGTTGATGCTGGAATTGGCCGGGGGAACGCCATGTCAAGTTTGCTTGAGTTCTGTTACCTATCAAGGGCGGGGACATTGGGTCGAAATTTACGGGAGTAAGGGTACTTTGGTTTTGGGAAGCGACAATCAGCAGGATTACGTACACGGATTTCGTTTGTGGGGTTCCCAAGCTGGAGAACCTTTAGCTGAAATTAAGATTCCTCAAAGATTGGAGTTTCCTCAAGTTTATCCAGACGGGAGAATTGCACCTTTTATTCGAGTAGCAGACAGGTGGGTTGAAGCAATTGATGCGGGGAAATCTTTGATACCGTCGCTGAAAGAAGGGGTTTACTCGCAGTTGTTGATGGATTTGACTACTGAGTCAAATGCTACGGGAACTTGGGTGGATGTACCCAATTTAGATAAATTTTTGGGTGTCAGGTAAAATGAAAAATTTACAAAGCAATGTCGCGCACTCGATCGCACCCCAAACCCGATAAACTACTAATAGAGAAACTCGATCAATCCCTATATCCAGATTCGGTAGTTGTGAATGGCGCGCCCTGAAAGTCCTTGCCTCAGTATAGCGATCGCTCGCCTGAGAACCGCTGGGGCAAACCATTTTGCCACTTGGGTTCTACAAGCTCCCTATCCCAGCGGGTACGTTCACCACGATTGTATGTGGCCTTCGACCCTATCCCAATCCTGGAAAGCTTGGCAGGAAATGTTTTCCCCGTCAGGGACAATTCACGAATTGCCCCTCAATCCTGATGGCAGTTTCGTCTCGCCCCAAAACAACCAGAATCTACTGGCAGAAACTGAAAAACGAACTGCTCAATCGCTACAAATGCCTCCAATTATGCCCTCTGTGCCGCTCCACCTCAGTCAAGGGGGGTTGGTGGAGAGGGGCGAGCAGAATCCAGCACCGCCACCTCCTAGCTACAGCAGCCGCCTGATGCAGCATTTGGGGATCGATCTTTGGCAGTGGCTGTTTGAAGGCCCGATTCAGGGCAGTCTCCAGGAAAGTAAAGGTATCGCGATCGGGCAAAATCTGCCCCTGCGAGTCCGCATAGACTTGCGCGAACCGTATTTAATTGCCTTGCCTTGGGAAATTATGCAGCCTCAAGCCGGTCAACCGGCCATTTCTCTGTCGCAGCAACTGCTTTTCAGCCGCACTACCAGCAATGTTGAGCCTTTGCCGCCCCTGCGTCCTGCCGATTCCCTCAACATTTTGCTCGTTTTGGGACAAGCAGAACCCGGCCGCGGTGCTAATTCTGAATTTGACCGGGGCAATAATAGTCATTTGCGGTTGGAAGCAGAAGCAGTCGTCCTAGCTGGGGTTCTCGAAAGTGCTTTTCAAACCGATGACAGCGGTAAATATTTCGACATCAGCGTTGCGACTCGCGTTGATACTCTGATCGAACCTACTCCGGCCCAACTAATTTCTCGGCTGGAAACGCAAGCTTATAACATTCTGTTTTACGCCGGCCACGGCATACCTGGCCCGGACGGGGGCTTGCTGTTTTTGGGGCCGGACACGGCGATTAACGGTACTGAACTGGCTCAGGTTTTGGTTCGATGCCGCGTGACGCTGGCGGTGTTTAATGCCTGCTGGGGAGCTCAGCCGGCGGTGGAGAGGCTGCATTCAAATAACGGCCCACAACAGGCGATCGCCCGCAGCAGTTTGGCTGAGGTGCTGATCCATCACGGGGTGCCGGCGGTGTTGGGGATGCGGGACTCGATCGCCGATCGCGAGGCCCTGAGTTTTATCCAAACTTTTGCCCAAGCTTTGGCCGGGCGGATGTCGGTCGATCGCGCCGTCGCCGTCGCCAGACAGCAGCTACTGACACTTTACAAGTTCAATCAACCGGCTTGGACTCTGCCCGTACTGTATATGCACCCGGAGTTTGACGGTCAACTAACTGAACCGGTAGATGACCTAAAAACTGAACTCCCGTTGAATTCTTCTACTTGGCTGGGACGTTTGCCGTCTTGCGCTTACTTGCGGGGGCGCGATCGACCAAATGTCAAATCTAGCGAATCTGGCAATCAGGTTTGGCCGATTACCGCTGGTATGGTTCGAGTCGGACGCTGGGAAGAAAACGACGTAGTGATTCGAGAACAGTGGGTTTCTCAAAAACACGCCGAGATTTTCTGCCGCAACAGCATCAGAGATAGCCGAGAAGAACCTAGCTACTTCCTGCGCGATTTTTCTCGCTACGGGACTCTGGTTTTGGGGCCGGAGGGATGGGTGAGAGTTCACCACCAAGAACTGCTGCTGCAATCGGGTACTCAGCTAAAATTTGGCAGTTCTCAAGGTCAGATTTTTGAGTTCACTATTGAGGTTCCAAAAACTTCGGGCTACAGTGAGACTGATTGCGGAACTAATTAAGGTGCGGGTGTAGGTAATGAAGGCAATCGGCGATCGGGACACCAAAGTTCTCGACGCCGTGTCTCAAGTCTGAAGTTAAAACAGTTACTCACCACTGGCAACTAGCACTTGGCAGAGTCCACCTTCTGTATTTTACTTGAACTACTTAGGTATTACATCATGGCTACCCAATCTCCTGATTCTCAATATTTTCGCGACTCGCAAACTCAGGCGCAGATGGAACTTCTCACCACAATAGTTCAGACTGATGTTGCTTATCCTTGGAATCCCGCACAGCTTGAATCAGAATCTTATTTAACCGATCTAGAGCAAGAATTTGCCCTGTCTGATTCCTTCAGCGACAGCGATATTGCCCAGAAGTCGCAAGTTTTATTCGCGCAATTAGAACAAGTTTGGCTGGCGACTGCTTTGCAAAAGTCTTTGCGCGAAAAATTTGCGATCGTGCCTCAAGATTTTCTGGCTTCCATCACTCAAAGCGTCCAAAACGCCACTGTTAAGTATCAATCTTTAGCCGACCAAATGGTTGAGTGCGTGTTAGATATTTTGCCTCAGTGGACTGAAGAAGATTTGCAGGTGTTGGCGCGTCCTTTGGCTTATGCCATGCGAGAGGCTGATTCGTCCGGGGTGGAAGTAGTGATGGAGAGTAGAAGACCTTGGGCCCAATTGTCGGAAATAGAACAGGCGAGAGTTGGTTTGGCTGTCGCCCGCTATGCAATCTCGCAATTAGAAATTTCTGATTAGTTTTTGACGGCTAGTTTTTTAGGCTGCGATCGCGGTAATTTTTTAAATTAATATAAAATCAATCTACCTTTAGTTAGATGTCACATTCGTCTAATTATTAGCCCCTAGGGATTGCTATAGTTTGATATAGCAATCCTATTTGATTTGTAGAGATGAGGATTTTTTTGTGGAAATAACTGCAAAAAGTCGAAGAAAGCTGGCAGCAAGCAGGAAAGAAAGCAGGAAAAACAATCAGAAATTGGGCAAAAAACTTGGTTTATAGGTCGCCACGTTTGTAGTGTGGACTTTAGTCGGCAGAATTTTATGAGGACTAAAGTCCTCACTACGAACCACGCTTGTAGTGTGGACTTTAGTCGGCAGAATTTTATGAG
>RDYN01000144.1 GCA_004293365.1 Oscillatoriales cyanobacterium
TTTGTGCATCATTACAATGCTAATTTACAACTCTAAATGCCTACTTTTCTTTGACGTGAGTTTTATTCTCTCGATCCTTTCCTTCAGGGCACTACCCAGCGTCAGCGATCAACACCCAAAATCGCCGGGCCCATCAAAGGCGTTTTTACCCGCACTGGAACCACCTTTTCTGCTGCTCCGTCAATGACGGTGACGCTGGCAATTCCTTCACCGACAGCAGTGATTACACCATCTGAATTTACTTGCAATACATTGGGGTTGCTAACGAAGTAGCGAGTGCCAGTAGAGCCAAATTTTAGGTCTGGAGAGTCAGTAAGACCTTCAATTCCCACCAGTAATGAGCGCTTTACTCCTTTTGTTAAAGTCACGGCTTGCGGGTAAACATCCAAACCGTAAATCTCTGCTAGTAGCGCATTCCACTCGTCATCGTTAGCAGGAATCGGCAATTCGCCCACTCGCGCCGCAGTCACGGCTTGCAGGTTGTTGCGACTCGCGCTCAAAATTGAAGTACCGTCAGCCAGCCCCGTCACTTTCCCAAAAGCGTCAATGGGTGCTACCCCTGGGTTTAACGATGTGTATGTCAAATAAGAAGCTGGCAGCACTACACCTTTTTGGTCGGCAAAGTCGCCCAAAACTGTCAATTGTGTACTCTCTCCAGCATAAAGCTGGGGGCGACGCTGGGCGAAGTCCAAAGAAAGCAGCGGTGCACCGCTGACGTTAACCGTTACGAGCGCTGGTACTCCCCAGTTCAAGCCATCGCTGGCCGCCAATTCAAAGCTGGCAATACCTGAGAATCCCGGCGCGGGTTTGAAGGTCGCCGTCTTAGTATTAGGATTGAACAGCACCGTACCGTTAACAGGATTGAGAGCGTTGTAGAAGATGGAGTCGCCTTCGGGGTCACTTGCCTTACCGACTAAGGGTATGACTGTCTCCAATTCTGTATGGGTACTGGTTGAAAATGGCGATGCGACAGGCGGCCGGTTGGCAATGAAGCCGAAGTTGCTGTTGAGAAGAGTTTGGTCTGCTGAGTTAATGCTTCCATCCCGGTTGAGGTCGAGGTCAATTGTATAACCGGGGTCAGTCACCTTGCGCCCTAAAGCATTATCTAGCAGTTGCCTGTCAGTGGCATCAACTCGGCCGTCACCGTTGATATCGCCTGCTACGTTGAGTTGTAAAGAATACGCGCCACTGGTTGAACTTGATGCACCGCTCAAATTAAGCAGGTTCAAGCCAGAACGCTTGATGGCAAATAGAGAATAGGTACTATTTGTATCGCTAGATGTGAGAATCGGTGTCAGCCCACCTACTTCTGGCAGTTCAGGGAGCAACTGACTCCCGTCTTTTGATTCGACTGAAATCCCGACGAGTACAGTGTCCGAAGCTGTGGAATTGAGTTCGGAATTAGTAATGCTAAAGGTGTATTGGTTCGGTGAACCTGCATCGTTATTACCTGATGCTGTTTTGGCTGTAAATGTGTAAGCGCTACCTAAATCGGTAGGTACTTTATTATTGCTTCCAGGCGGATCTACGGGCAATATAATTGGGGGCGGCAGCGTATCAAAAGCCCCTTGAACATTAGGCCCTGCTGTTGGTGTTGGTGGTTGATGCAAGCCCAAGGGGTCAAAGTCAATAATCGGCGGCAAGTCGCCATCGAGGGTGGGGGAAGTTGGGCAAGTACCCGCACCGCTATCTGCAAACAAATGTAAATTGCTCGCGTGATTAAATTTTTGGGCCCAGTCTGAAAAGTCAAAATTGAGCAGCGATAGAGAGTTGAGGAGTTGGTGCAGCGCGTCACGGTCATCCACACCACCAGGAACTAGGGCGCTGGGGGTGATAATTCGTTCCAGGATGAATGTCTTTCGCGGGCGAGGAGTTTTTGGGGGAGAATTCTCAACCCCTTTATTCTTGCGGACTTGAAAGCCTTTTGAATGCCAACCCATACACTGAAGCCCCCGCTCTTAGTAATGACCTTGAAAACCCAGGCAGTTAATTGAGTATATTAATTAACTACGTAGATTTGAAAATTAGCTAATTAAACAGTACCATGTAAATCATGCAGCGATCGCAACTTGTAAACACCAGTCAGTTTTTTGTGTAAATTAATACATAACTTGCGCGCGAGTGTTTAGAAACCGGGTTTTTTTACGAAAAGACGCATTGTAGACCGCAGATTCGGTAAAAAACCCGGTTTCTCGGTCTCCATGCGTCCAGGACTGAAATTGCAACGTTTCTGTATAGCAAGATACTAATTGCTGGCATTGCCAATGTTTTTCTGTGCAGCCTACAATTTATAACTCCCAACATCATGCAAAATGGTGAAAAATTTGCACGCATAGAAAGTCAAGAAAAATTGTGCCCCGACTTAACTAAGGAAGAGGAGAAATCCATATCTCAAAATCCGAGTGAAGATTCTCGAACAATTTTTTCTGGCCCCAAACTCAAATCAACGGTACAGTGGATACCGCACCCAGACGGATATTGGATACTCCGCAACTCAGAAGGCGTTACTTGCTTGCAAGTTGACAATTCTGACAAAGAGGTAATGTCACAGTTTGGCTTGCAGCCGATCGGCGATATCGCATCGGAATATGACATTACTTTGGAGGATTTGCAATACTTGTTGCGGATGCTGGCAGAAACTGGAATGTTAGAGGGAACCCAACCTCCAAAACCACCCCCAAATAAATTCAACATTCAGCAATTATTGTCTTTCCAAATTCCCCTGTTCAATCCCGATGCTTGGCTAACCAAACACGCAGGTAAACTCCGCTGGATTTGGACGTGGCAATTGAGCTTTTTTCTGGGTGTTTTAATCAGTGCTTCTCTTGCTGTGTGGCTGGCTTTGGCTGACGAGGTTTTTGCTTCCAATCAACAGGTTTGGGCAACAGGGGAAATTACAACACTGGTAACATTTGTGCTACTGATTATGGTAGTAGTTGGTCTGCACGAATTAGGTCACGCTTTTACTTTGAAGCACTACGGCGGTGTTGTCCCAGAAATGGGGCTGCTGTTTTTGTGCTTGATACCGGGATGCTATACGGATACCACAGATCAGTACAGTTTAGTGAGGCGGAAGCAGCGCGTTTTGGTAGTGGCAGCAGGCGTGTTGGTGCAGGTGGCTATCTGGGCTTTTTCGGTTTGGGTTTGGGTTTTGTCTGATCCTAATTCTGGATGGCATTTTGCTAGCTATTTGCTGATGGCAGCTACGCTTGTCACTGTAGTTTTTAACCTCAACCCTTTGAATAAGTTTGATGGCTATTATTTGCTAGTTGCTTTGACTGGGATTAACAATTTGCGATCGAGGTCTTTTCAATTTTACGATCGTTTGCTGCGGAGAGAACACATTTGGGAAGAACCTTCAGACTGCTGGATTTTGGCTGCTTATGCTCCTTTTAGCATAGCTTATACGGTCTGGTTTTTAGGTTATCTGTTCTCTGCTGTTGTTCAGTGGGCGGTGCAAAATATGCCGAGGTTTATCGATTTTTCTAAATTTAACTTGCTGTCTGGCAGTTAAACAAACAGTCCTGGAGGCACGGGGGCAAAAAACCCGGTTTCTGCGTCAATATCTCTCGCCTCCATCGACTATTTTTCGTAGAAACCGGGTTTTTGCGTCCAGGACTAAGAATCAGCGGGAAAGTTAAGTAATTATTTAGGAGTGTGTCGCAATGAACGGATATGAAAAGTTAGGAGTAGCGGTTGTTTCTGGGGTTCTTAGCTTGGGCTTCTCTGAGTTGGCAATACCTGTACAAGCTGCTGTTCTGACGCAAACTTATACGGTAAATTTGAAGCAGCAGCCAGTTAATAGTAATCTGAATGGTGTGCTGCCTAAGTTTAATTCGCTTTTGGGGACGCTGTTAAGGGCTTATGTTACAGTTCAGTCAACGGTTAACAGCGATATCAGTATTGTTCCTGCTAGCAATTTTACTGGTACTGCGGTAACGAATGCTCAAATTGCTGTGAATTTACCTAGTTTAAAAGCTGACCCCAATTTGGTTTTGAGTTTGTTTGCAAATCCGCCGGAAATGAGTATTGAATCTGGGGCTGCGGGGGCTAGAGGTGGGAGTGCGATGGCAGGAGTTTCAAGGAGTTATAGTTCGCCGCAGTCTCTAAATATGTTTAGTGGGTGTGCGGGGGATTTAATTGCTGCTAGCATTGCGGCAATGGGTACTGTGAGAGTTTTAGGAACGCCTGCAACGGTCACTTATGCGGGCACTGTCGCGGTTGATTCAACGCTTACTCTCACCTATGAGTACGAGTCTGAGTCTGAAACTGTGCCGGAACCTACTACGATCGCAGGTGTTGGTTTAGCTTTTGGCTTGGGGTGCTGGTGGAAGAGGAAGGTGGGGAAAAAAGCTTTTAAATAAGATGTATAAGATGCGATCGCCCGATCGCTCCTTTGAGCAATTATACTTTCGGGTTGTGGAGTCAGGTGAAGAAGGTGTCACCTTTAACGTTTAGCCCTCTGCCAAATAGGGGCTTCTCGCAAGTTTTTTGAGGGGCTTAATTTCCTTATTCGTCCACCGAACAAAAAGCCCTGCCGGAAGCAGGGCTAAATTTAGCTATAGTTGACAGCAGAGACGGTATAGTATAACCGCCCTGCCTGCTCTTTGCCGCTCTTAGAACGTGAAAGTAGTTCTCAGAGTACCGATAATGATGTCATCATTATTGCGGTCTTGATTTGGGTTAGTAATCCAAATGACGCCCGGAGTCACAGCAATGTTATCCGAGAGCTTGAACTTGTAGAAGCCTTCAAAGTGCCACGAAGTATCGTTGTTGAAGTTCCGCAAACTGCCAGGAGCCTCAAGTTTATCCAAGTAAGGCTCGCGCCCTACCACAAAGCCCAGCAAGTTGCCTTCTTTCCCTAAATCGGGCAAAGCCAAAGTGGCTGCGTAGTTCCAAATTCTCGCATCGCCGACGCCGAGAATACGAGCATTAGTTAAACCAGCCCAGCCGCCAAGGATAAATCTCGGGCTTAGTCGGAACGAAGCCTGAGCGCCGTAGGAGTTGCTGACAACTTTGCGAGCGCGGAAGCCGTCAAAGCCTTCGCTCAAACCGTTGAGGGAATTAGCCACGCCGGTGCCTGTGAAACCGCCAAGTTTGTCAGGCCCGTTGCCTAAACCATTGTCAAACCCGAAGTTACCTCGGCTAAAGTAACCGTGGTTGTAGTTGAAAGCAACTTGCAAGTTGCGTCCGGGGGTAAAAGTCAACTGGCCCATCGCTGCGTAGTCGCCGTTGAACAAGCCTCCGCCCTTAGCGGGACTGGCTGCATTTGAGGCCAAATAGCCGAAGGACAGAGAAGTCGGGCCGAACACGCCGCCCAGCAAGCCTCTGCCGCCGAAGGCGTAATCGAAGCCGATACCAGCACCGCCACCTAGGCGATAAATTGGGTTGCTCTGACCGAAGGCGCTGAGGGAACCACTACCGCCGTCAAAGTCTTCAAAGTAAGGGTTGACGGTAGGGATGAAATCGTTCCAAATACCGTTAGCGGCTTCAATGGTAACGTTCAACCGATTGCTAACGGGGAACTTGTAAAGCAAGCTACCCAGGTGGAAAACGTTGTCAGTTCTGCCAACTACGTTCCAGGTTTGAGTGCCCTCGCTGGTAGCCCCCAAGTTAAAGTTTTGACCGTTGCCCACATCAAGCCTGGTCAGCAACAAGTCTCTGCCGGTGAAGCTTGTATTTAAATTGAGACGTACCCGCTGTTGGAATACGGCTTCATTGTTACCCGTGCCGACTCTTCTGTTGTCTCTGCCAAACAAGCCATCATTGCCGCCAAAGTCGTCGCTGAGGGCAAAAATTGCTTCCCCAGTCAGTTTGGTAGTAGTTGAGAATTGGTTGGCTTCAAGTTCGGATGTGCGAGCTTCCAGAGCATCGACGCGGCCGCGCAGGGTTGCCAGTTCTGCTGCAAATTCTTCTTGGAGCCGTTGGAGGGCTGCCAAGTCGTCTTTGGTCGCTAGGTTGGTTGTACCTGCTTTAATCAGTTCGTTAACTTTGTCTAAACAAGCGTTTAAACCGGCGGCGAATTCGTAGCGGGTCATTGCCCGGTTGCCCCGGAAGGTGCCGTCGGGATACCCGGCAATACAGCCGTAGCGCTCGACTAGGGATTGCAGTGCTTGGAATGCCCAGTCTGTGGGCCGCACGTCGGACAGTTGAGATACTGAGGTAACTTGACCTTGAGCTTCGCCACCAGCAGCACCTTCGCTGCTGTACTCGTTGAGCTGTTCTAATGTGGCGGCTGGGTTTTGAGCTTGTGGTGCGGCAGTTTGGGCTACAGATTCGGCCAGTTTGGGCAAACTTTCTTGTGCTGGCGCTGCCACTGCCGGGGCGGTAGTTTCTAATTGAACTGCACTGATTTGCTCCTCGACAGCGGTAGCTGCTGGGGCTGCATTTTCTAGTTTCGCTGCTGGGGCTGAATTTTCTACTGGTTGAGCGACTGTTGGCTCAACTGCTGCTAAAGATTCAGTTGCAGGTTGTGATGCAGCTTCAAGATTTGTTGCTGCGGGGTCTGTGGTGGCGGAGGCGATCGCGCTGCCCGTTGCAGCAGGGCTGGCATCTGCAATCGCTGGCTTGGTTTCGCTGCCTGTTCCTTGGGAAATTTCTTCGACTGGCTTTAGTGCTGCGGTAGTTTCGTCAACAGCAGCTAAAGCATTGACTTTGGGTTCGGAGGTTTGACCTGTTTCAGCTTGGGCAGCTTGAGGCCCCAGCGCATCAGCAGCCGGCTTTGCGTCTGCTGCCATCGCGCTCGAAGAAACTACTAGGGTAGCTCCTAAGACTGCTGGGCTGATTAGTAGGTAACTCCACAAAAATTTCGACATATTCACTCTCATCCTCACACCGATTACAGAGAAACTTTTCCAGTCTTCTATGTGGTCAGTAGTTGCTAAACCAGCATACTTTAAAAATAGACCTAAAATGCACTTTTTCTTTTGATTCTTGGGGACTAACTTAGTGTATGGATGTGATTGGCTGCTGTCGGGTGCCTGTTTGTCACCATGTACTCAACTGCCTCAAAACCTTGCCATACTTGGACTTTGGATTGATTGGACTACTGACACTTTAGGCGCTGGGCAACCTATTTACTTTTTAGCACAGCACGCCCGGATCGTCTAGGCTGATTCGACTTTTGGATCCAAACCGTGTCCGAGGACGCTAAAGACTCCGCGACGATCGAACAATTCTAATAAATCGGCGTTGATTTTGTTGTGAGCTGCTTCTTGCCGCAAAATTTTCATTGCTGCATCTGTACGTAGAGCTCGTTTGTAGGGGCGATCGCCCGCAGTTAGGGCGTCATAAATATCGGCGATCGTCATCAATTGCGCTTGAATGGGGATTTCTGTCTGTGTTAGACCTCGCGGATAGCCTGTTCCGTCGAGTTTTTCATGGTGTCCGTAGGCTATTTGGGGAACATTTTTTAGATCCTTTGTCCACGGAATTTGGCTGAGAAATTCGTAAGTGTGAGTTACGTGAGATTCGATTGCCGATCGTTCTGCCGGTGTCAGGTTGCCTCTCGACACCATCAATTGCACGATCTCATCTTGGCTCAGCAACGGTTTAATTGCCCCGTCTATATCTCTGTAAGTTTGCCGAGAAAGTTCTAGCAGTTGAGCTAGGGGTTCTTCTGCCAAAATGTGAGGTTCGTTGGCCTCTATCAGGACTTCCCAATATTCTGCTAATTTGGTTTTTGCGTCTGCTAGCACTGTGTCTAGCTGTTCTATTTCCTGGCATTGAGCGCACTCTGGCCCTTCCTCCGGGTGTTTTCGGTAAGCTGAATGCTCTAGCAAATATTTATATTTTGACTGGACGCATTCCATTTCCAGCGTGCGCTGAGCTAGGGCGAAACGGTGGCGAATGATTTCTAGCTGTGAGGGGTAGAGCTTTTTCTGCTTGGTCAAAACTGCTTCTGGTACTCCGATTTTGCCAAAATCGTGCAGCAGGGCGGCGTAGCGAATTTCTTGAATTTGACGGTTGTTAAAGTAAATAGAGCGCAGCCATCCGCTGCTGACGGCGTTTACTTCTTCTGACAGGCGTACTGTCAGGGCTGCAACTCGTTCTGAATGGCCGAAGGTACATGGATCTCGGGCTTCTATGACTTGCACGCTTGCTTTGACGAAGCCCTCGAACAAGTGTTCTATGCTTTCTTGGAGTTGATTGCGCTCGATCGAGATTGCTGCTTGAGAAGCGAGCGATCGAACTATCCTTTCTTCCCATTCCGAATACTGCTGCGTCGATTCCCAGGCATTCTCTGCCGTCAGCACCTCATCGGCCTTTTTTTTGCGGTTGATCAGTTGCAGTACCCCTATTGTCTCGCCCTGTCTGTTTTGCATCGGCAGCACCATTACCGAGCAAGTGCGGTAATTAATATCCCTGTCAAAACTGGTATCTAGCTGGTAGGGTACGTCGGGTGGCAAGTCATAGGCATCAGACAGGTTCAAACTTTGACCTGTAATTGCCACGTATCCCGCCAAGCTTTTGTCTGTCAGCGGCAGGGCAAACTCCTTAAACGACAGTCTGGGTTTGGAACCGTTTTGGGCTACCTTGAACAGCAACTTAGATTTCGCGTCGCTGTGATCTACCAAATAAACGCTGCCCGCATCGCTGTAGGTGATTTCCCGGCTTTTGGATAAAATCAAGTTTAACAAGCCGCCCAAATCGGGGGCGCTAGAGAGCGCCGCCCCAATATCCAAAAGCTTTTCTATCAGCTCTGTTCTTTGAGCAGATTCGTTCAAGAACTCTGGCCTTTCAAATACGATCATGGTCCGAGGATGGCGAATAGCCTTTAATACATTGGACTTGTTGCATCTAGACTTTCTCACACCCGATTTTAACCCAGAGTCGATATTTTCTTTTGAGCGGGCTTTCTGCTCTTGGGACTGTCGCTAGATGCAGTGGCTGCTCACAAAAGTAGAACTCTTCTAATTTAGCGCAGAAATCTCTTGGGCTAGCGCCAGGTCTTTCTCAGTTAAGCCTCCGGCATCGTGAGTTGTCAAGTTAACTGTTACTTTGTTGTAGGAGATTTCTATGTCTGGGTGATGTCCTGCTGCTTCTGAGGGGGCAACTAACTTATTGACAAAGGCGATCGCGCCGATAAAATCTTTAAATGAACGGGTACACCGCAGTTTCCGACCTTCCACAGTCGGGCCCGATAATAGACTGGCACGCTCTTTAATTTCACTATCGCTAAGTAAGTCTGCCATGATTTTTTTTTCTTTTGGGATGAGCTTTTTGGCAGATTAACAGCCCACCTGTAAAAAATCCTACCAAAAACTATCCGCTCTCACCAATAGTGTTGAGGCTCAAGTTTTGATACTTAAGATTTAACACTATTTGAGGTGAGAGCGGTCTAGCGGGTCTTCAGATTAGAACCTGACTGCCGGGAGAATCCCTAGCTGAGCCTGGTTCCCGATGGAATTCGTTTCCAGTTGGAAACGACGGCTGACTGCTAGTGAGCGGCCCCGGCGCACAGCCGGTAGTTTCCAATCTGATGACCCATGCATTTACTACTTTCTATCATGGGCATCACCTCCAGGATTAGCTAAATGGCTTCATATTTGAACGCACCTCACCCAAATACAAGATTTGGTGTGAGGATTTGTGCGCTAGCCCTTGCCAGCGTAACTGAAAGAACCTGCGTTCTGAGTCTCGTTTCAGCAGTCACAATTCTTAGAATAACACAAGGAATTGGAAGTGGGGAGATGCAAATTAATCTTTTTGCAATATCTGAACCAACTATTGTATCGATCTCTACAACAGCCAGCGGGCGATCCAATAGCTGCAAGCTTCGCTAGCGAGCTTTTGAACGGATTGCTTTCTGTGTGGGGCGGGTATAAAGAGGGAAATGTGCGATCGGATTACTGAAATCAAAAAAGCTCCTACCGAGCGGCAGGAGCTTTTTAAACATTGAGGGTAAAGCCTAAACTAATTTATCTTACCCTTTCAAAATGTTGCAATTTTTGATACTTCGCACTGATTAGAGAGCGTTACCGCGAGGCAGAACTTCTTCAGGGAAGATGAAGTTTTCGTGGGGTTGGTCGGTCGGAGCCATCCAAGCACGAATGCCTTCGTTAAGCAGAATG
>RDYN01000020.1 GCA_004293365.1 Oscillatoriales cyanobacterium
AATTGGTGCATTTGGCTTTTGGTATTTTAAAGTCCCAAAAGCCTTTCGATCCTAATTATGCGATCGCTACCCCTTGACAGGTCAAGACAGTATCTACAGGAATCACGGTCAATCAACCGGACATAATATAACTTTGCAGTAAAAAATTATTCACTTCTTCCCCCTTCTTCCCCCTTCTTCCCTCTTCTTCCTTCGTGTTCTTCGCGCCTTCGCGGTTCGATTTACTAAAAAGTAAAACAAAGCTAATTGAACTCAATCAACCCAATTCAAAATGCCATACTCTTTAGTTCAACTCAACCAACTCAGCCAGCAAGAATTCACACAAGCCCTAGGCGAGATTTTTGAACAGTCGCCCACCGTCGCCCGTTGCACTTGGGACGATCGCCCTTTTGCCTCCACAGCCGATTTACACGCCAAAATGGTAACAGTCGTCAATTCCATGACTCGGGAAGAAAAATTAGCTTTAATTCGATCGCACCCGGACTTGGGAAGCAAAGCAAAAATGGCTGTAGCATCGGTCAACGAACAAGCCGGCGCAGGCTTGGATCGGCTATCTGTCGCAGAGTTCGATCGCTTTCAATGCCTCAACCGAGAATACCGCAAAAAGTTTTATTTCCCCTTCATTGCCGCGGTGAAAAACCACACAAAAACCAGCATTCTCGAAGCATTTGAGCGCCGCCTCGACAATTCCCTCGAAACTGAAATGCAGCAGGCTTTAACAGAGATTTATCAGATTGCGCGGTTTCGTTTGGAGTCAGCAATTGAGAAACAAAACTAAAATTTCAGGCACGTAATTGCGCTTGGGCGCTATGCGTGTATAGGGAACCTATCGCCCAAATCGAGCCATGACTCGCTACGAATTCGCCGCAGGTTTCAATGCGTGTCTCGATAAAGTTGCTGAGTTAATAACAGCAGTAACCTCGAATTTAGTTAAAAAAGAGGATTTAGAAAAACTCCAGAGACTGCAAGAATAATTTGCGGCATAACTAGCAGCGCTGCGCGGTATAATCGATGTATTGGAAGCTCGCACGGCGGATTTAGAATCGAATCAATTCTCAACTACAACGAAACTAAATGCTACGGTTTGGTTCAACCTAACATCAGCATTTCCGACAGGCGATATCACCGCAGAACGCAGCCGCACCGCCCCGGGAAGCCCCTTTGCTGCCCCAACTCGCGATTCGGCCAACAATCGACAGACTCGCGTCGAGCACGGGCAACCTGAAACTACTTTTAGTTACTACGCTAGCGCGGGTAATTAAAGAAATTCAGGGAATAGAACAACATCAATAATTTGAGATTGGGCATTGGGCATTGGGAAGAAGGCCAAACAGGTCATTGGCCAAACAGGTCATGGGGCATGGGGCCCAGAGGGCATGGGGCCCAGAGGGCATCGGTTATGAGTTATGAGTTATGAGTTATTATCACTAACAAATAACCACTAACAAATAACCACTAACAAATAACCAATAACAAATAACTTATATGCCAGCAAACTATCCGCGAGAATTAGTCGGTTACGGGCAAAATCCTCCCGATCCTCAATGGCCAGATCGATCGCGCGTAGCCCTGCAATTTGTGATCAATTACGAAGAAGGTGGAGAAACCTGCATCCTCCACGGCGACGGATCTTCGGAAACATTTCTGTCGGAGATTGTCGGCGCCGAACCCCTATCGGGACTGCGCCACATGAATATGGAATCTTGTTACGAATACGGCAGTCGCGCCGGTTTGTGGCGGCTGCACAGGATGTTTACTTCTCGGAACATACCGGTGACTGTTTACGGCGTGGCAATGGCCTTAGAAAGGCATCCCGAAGCCGTTGCAGCGATGTTGGAGGCCGATTGGGAAATTGCCAGCCACGGCTACCGCTGGATTGATTACAAGTATTTTGGGGAAGAGGCGGAACGGGAACATTTGCACAGGGCGATCGCGATTCACACGCAAATTACCGGCAGCCGTCCCCTGGGTTGGTATACGGGACGCACGAGCCCCCAAACCCGCAAGCTAGTAGTGGAAGAAGGCGGTTTTCTCTACGATGCCGACAGCTATGCGGATGACTTGCCTTACTGGGTGTACGAGTGCGATCGACCTCACTTGGTAATTCCTTATACCCTCGACAACAACGATATGCGGTTTGCTACGAGTCAGGGGTTTAACTCCGGCGACCAATTTTTTGCTTACCTGCGCGATGCTTTTGATGTACTCTACGCCGAGGGCGAGACTGCGCCGAAGATGATGAGTGTGGGGCTGCACTGCCGCTTGGCGGGGCGGCCGGGGCGGGCGGCAGCTTTGGCGCGTTTTTTGGATTACGTGCAGCAGCATGAGAGGGTTTGGATATGCCGCCGCATTGATATTGCCCGACACTGGCATGAATATCAAAAACCCATGGTTTCTTAGGAGGACTGAAGTCCTGACTGCGAACTTGAAATCCGTGGGGACACGGCACTGAGGTGGCGTGTCAACAACCAGGTCAAACCCGTAGCCAAACCCGTAGCCAAACCCGTAGTCCGGCGGGGGTTGAAACCCCCGCCTCAAAGCGAAAGTCCTCTTTAGAGGACTAAAGAACTCATCAGTCCTCTTTAGAGGACTTTCGCTATTAGACAGGGGTTTAAACCCCTGGCGGTCTATCGGGTTTCACTCAGAGGACTGAAGTCCGAACGATCGAACCTTTTTCGGACTGAAGTCCTTACTGCGAACCGGCTTTGTAAGCGGCCCACCCACCGCGATCGGAAATATCTTCCCATTGGTATTTCTCTACTAACTCTTGGGGGTACAGGAAAGCGGTTAATACTTCCCCGTCTTCCAAAATCACATCGGATGGATACATATGTGGGGGTTCTCCGGCTGCAAGCTGTTCAAAGTCTTCTGGAGTTAATTCGTACACCTCTCCCGGAATTGATACGCCTCCGGTAGCCACTTGGTAAATTGCAGGATGCCAGCCATTTTCCGCTGAGTGCAAGCGGTAAATCGGACGAGTTTTGGCTTCTCTAATCAACTTGGCTTCTCCCAGGTTGCTGTTGTCCGGCTGGCCCCGAAGGGCGGAACCGCAAATGAATACTCGTTTACTTACAATTGCTGTTTGACTCATAAGTAGAAGGAAGAAGGAAGAAGGAAGAAGGAAGAAGGAATTCGAGAAATGGAAGTCGTTCGAGGGCAGTCGGAAGAAGACATACACGGCAAGCTTTTTAGCACTCCGTATTTTACGTTTAATTAGGTGGATATACTTATCACCAGACCGCTCAAAAATTGTACTTGTTTCTACAATTAAATCGCTGCGATCGCTTTATGCTGCGTGCTGTATTTTGATTGCAGCAGTTTAAGTGCTACAGCCGATCGCCTGTTGTAGGCAAGACTACATTCTTGTACAGATTTAACCTATCTTGGATACATTCTACAATAATCACTTAAATGATTAATAATACAAGAGCGATCGCATCATTAAATTTCCCAGAATAGGAGAATGTAACATGACAGTTAGGCTAGCACTTTCAGTCAACGGTTCGCGCCTCAACAGCAGCATTGCCCAACTCGCCCAAATCGGCAAACTGACGGGAGGAGGCGTCAGTCGCGTAGCTTTTAGCAAAGAGGATTTGTTGGCGCGCAAACTTGTTGAGTCTTGGATGCGAGAAGCAGGGATGACGGTTAGGATTGACGCGGCTGGAAATACCATTGGCAGATATCCCGGATTGCGCGAAGGGGCTGCGCTAGCCACCGGTTCTCACATTGATACCGTTCCCACGGGGGGCCATTTTGATGGAGTTTTGGGAGTTTTGGCAGGAATTGAAGTGGTGCGAGTATTGCGTGAAAACGGCCGGCGCTTGGAACACGCCATTGAGACGATCGTATTTACCGACGAAGAAAACACCGTTATCGGCTGCAAAGCAATGGCGGGAAATACAGTCAACAACCCCGAATATTACCGCCGCAGCGATGGCACTTCGATTGA
This sequence comes from Oscillatoriales cyanobacterium, assembly GCA_004293365.1. Taxonomy (GTDB): domain Bacteria; phylum Cyanobacteriota; class Cyanobacteriia; order Cyanobacteriales; family Microcoleaceae; genus Microcoleus. The sequence continues at coordinate 3,950 of RDYN01000020.1, forward strand.
AACTTGTTTAGCACAAATTGGCGGAGATTGGTCAAAAATTGCCGAGGCAAAACGCCACCCCAAAGAAATAGCAGCTTTTGTGGAACTGCACGTCGAACAAGGAGGTGTTTTGGAAAGTACGGGCGACTGCATAGGAGTAGTTAAAGGCATTGTCGGACAGTACCGCCTGGGAGTGACGGTAACGGGCAGCCCCAATCATGCCGGATCGACGCCCATGCACGCGAGAAAGGATGCCCTGGTAGCGGCTTCGCAAATGGTATTAGCAGTCAACAAGCTAGCAGTAGAAACACCGGGAGAACAGGTAGCAACGGTAGGTTATTTAACTGTTTGGCCGAATGCTACGAATACTGTGCCGGGAAAAGTCGAGTTTAAAATCGACTTGCGCGATTTGTCTGAAACTAATTTGGAACAGTTGTTAGCTAAAATGAAATTGGAGTTTGGGGCGATCGCCTCTGCCACCCAAACCGAAATTGAAATAACTCAATTGCTGCACGTACAGCCGACGCTAGCAGCACCAAAGATTCAGAATACAATTGTAGAAGTTTGTCAAGAATTAGGGTTTAGTTACAGGCATTTAATCAGCAGGGCGGGACACGACGCCCAAGAAATCGGACGCTTTACCGATATGGGGATGATTTTTGTGGCTTCTCGGGGCGGCATCAGCCATGCAGAAGATGAGTATACTTCGCCAGCAGAGTGTACTCAGGGGGCGAATGCGCTGCTGCAAACCTTCTTAAAGCTCGATCGGCTGATCTGCACAATCTTAGTCTAGTCCGAGAAAATAACTCGCTCCGCTACCCTCTCAAACTCAAAAACTATGATGACTTGAGAATAGATGACTTCGCCATTGCCAAAATTTTAGTTGTCGTTTTAATCCCCGAAACAATAGCAAACGGGTTAACTCAGTCAGAAACAGAAACCTGCATGAAAAACTGCGGATAATCGAAGTTTACATGGAGATTTGACTTCATCTGAGATCGCCCTAATAGTCGCCCCTCGCCCTAATAGTCAAGCGGGGTGCTCTCTTCCTAGCCCTCGTAGAGGATCGTAGTTGTGTCCGCACTACATATATTGTGTCTGCCTAAATCCTGATTAGTTAAAAATTTTCCTGAGAAGTTACCAAAAGAATAGTAATCTAGATAATAGTCTCGGCTCAATAATTTTTAGTGATGAAATTAAATTTGTCTGATATTTCTAAATGGATGACAATCCTATTTACTACTATTTTAATCACTTTCGCCTTGCCTTTGCTGGCGAGGGAGATTCAACTCCCCGGGAGTCGTTGGGTGGAAGTACGGCAAATTAAGGGAACCGTAACATATCAAGGAAGACCAGCAAAAGTGGGCGATCGCCTGACAACAGCCGGCCAGCAAATCTCCACAGGCAAACAATCTAGCGCGGTTTTAGCCGTAGACTCTGGCATCGCTACGATTAGTGTAGCAGAATTAAGCACCGTCCAAGTTAAAGGTCTGTCCGTTGCTGTCAATGGAGGTAGAGTTACCCTGCTGTCAGTCCCCGCAGGACTTGCAAGAGTTTCGGCCCGACGCATGACTAACCCCAATTCGCGCCTAGAAATTAACAGCCCAGCGGGAGTTGTGGGTGTCAGGGGGACTGAATTCGCCGTGGGTGTTGGCCCAGAGGGAAAAGCCGCAACTGCCTTATTTGAGGGGAAGGTTGACGCTAGCGCTCAAGGGCAAACTGTGAAGATAGAAAAGGGCTATGCTTCCGTCACTTTTCCCGGCAATCCTCCCAATCCACCCCAGGCATTCAAAGAAAATCTGAACTATGAATTGATCAGTTTATCAGTCATCAGTCCAAACAAAGTTCGATGCGTTTGTACTGTAGATCCGCTGAATTTAGTGTATTTAAACGGCCAACCCTTAAAGATGGATCGAACAGGTAAAATCGACGAAGTAGTGCCGAAGCCAGCTAACTCTGACTACTGGCTAGTTGTTCGCAGTCCGGTGGGAAATGAGGTATCTTATGAACTCGGTGAAAGTTTAGTTAGGTAATGGCTAATGACTAAATCAATAATCCATCGTTTGCGAGGTTTTTTTGCCCGCAGCCAATCCTTAATGCCGGGAGTTGCTGCCGCTATTATTTCCTTGGGCGCGTTGCATTTGGGTGGCTGGAAACCGCTGGAACAACTCGGATCTAACAGCCTGTTTCAACTTCGCGAAAGTGGAATTTTACCCAAACCTATTTGGGATAAGCGAGTGGTGGTCATTGCCATAGACGAAGCAAGTTTAAGGAAGTTGGGGAGATTTCCGTTTTCGCGCGATCGCTACACTCAATTATTACAAGCCCTTTCCCCTGCTAAACCCGCAGTCGTTGGTTTCGACATTATTTTTGCCGAACCCAGTCCCCAAGATGACCAACTTGCAGACGCGATGAGTGCCATAGGTAATGTAGTGTTAGCTAAGGCTTGGGATGACCGAGGAAAACCGCTACCAATTGTACCAACTTTAGAAGCCGCAGCCGCCGATCGAGGTCATATTTTCCATAAGTCAGACACAGATGGGATCGGTCGTCAAGCCACGCTGTGGCTGCGAGATATTCCCTCCTTAGGAATTGCCATGCTTCACGTTTACAACTCCGACAAGCAACCGCAATCTGGAGGGCTAGAAAAGTTTTTATCACCGCCTAATAACGGCAGTCTAGAATTTTACAGTGCAGGGATAAATTGGCCTGGAAAAACGCAATTTCTACCGACTTATTCGTTTGCTGATGTTCTGGAAGGTAAAATTACCAAAGATGCTTTTAAAGACAAATTGGTATTAGTAGGTACGACGGCAACAGGTTTAGATCCCTTGCGGACTCCTTTAAATCAAATTTCACCAACCAGTGGGATTTACCTTCATGCCGCAGTTATTGATAACTTGCTAAATAACCGACTGCTGCAACCTTTACCTGACTGGACAAGTTGGCTGATATTACTTTTAATTGGGCCAATTACTAGCGCTATATTATCGAAAACTGGCCCCAGGGGACGAATTGCGATCGCTATCCTTTTCCCTCTAATCTGGTATGCAGTTTCTTTCTTATTATTTACGTTTAATTCTCTACTAATGCCCATCGCTGCACCGATTGGTACGATCGTCTTAGCTGGAATTGGACTGCAACTGCGAGAACAACAAGAGAAACAACAATTAATGAGCCTGTTTGAAAAATACATGGCAAAAGAAACTGCTGAATTAATTTGGCAGCGCAAAGACGAAATATTTAAGAATGGCGAAATGCAACCGCAAGAAATGGTCGCCACTGTTTTATTTATGGATATTCGAGGGTTTACTAGCATTTCCGAACAACTATCTCCCGGTGAATTGATGCCTTGGCTGAATCTATATTTAAATGCCATGAGTGAGTGCATTATGGATCGCGGCGGCGTTATTGATAAATATATTGGCGATGCAATTATGGCAATATTTGGCATTCCCTTTCCTCATACTAAACCTGAAGAAATCAAACAAGACGCTCAAAATTGTATCGCCGCTTGTTTGGATATGTCAGAACGATTGAAACAATTAAATCAGCAATTTGAAAGGGAAGGCAAGCCAAAAATTGAATTTGGAGTTGGCATTCATACAGGGTCGATTATTGCTGGAACTGTCGGCGGCGGGAAGCGATTAAATTTTTCGGTTTTAGGAGATACTGTGAATATTGCCGCCAGGTTAGAAGCAATGAATAAAGATATTAAAGAAGATAATCCTTATCGGGTATTAATAACAGGAGAAACCTGGGAATTGGTGAGCGATCGCTACGAAGCAAGACCAGTTAAGAGTATTCAATTAAGAGGCAGAAAACAAGAAACAACTATTTGTGCGATCGTTGGCAAAAAATGAAGATGATTTTCGTAGCTTCTCGCGGCGGCATCAGCCATGCAGAAGATGAGTATACTTCGCCAGCAGAGTGTACTCAGGGGGCGAATGCGCTGCTGCAAACCTTCTTAAAGCTCGATCGGCTGCATGGGAGTTGCAGGGCGTCATTAAAACGTGATAATAAATGAGTGCTGAGCATCTAAAAAATACAGGTAAGTGTGGATATAAACCAACAAAAAGAACAATTTAGCAACACCTACCTGCAAGCCATAGCAACCGTTTCAGGCTATTCTCTTTACAAACCCTTCGTAGACGACGACAGTGTAGACTGGGGGATAGCCGCCAAAGGAGGAACAGGCCGCATCCGAGCACCTCGCTTAGAATTGCAGTTAAAATCGACATCAAGGGATGTTCGAGAAAATAACTCGATCCGCTACCCTCTCAAACTCAAAAACTACGATGACTTGAGAATAGATGACTTCGCCGTACCCCGAATTTTAGTTGTTGTTTTAATCCCCGAAACAATAGCAAACTGGTTAACTCAGTCAGAAACAGAAACCTGCATGAATAACTGCGGATATTGGATATCCCTGCGGGGAATGCCAGAAACACAAAACACCACCGCTGTCACAGTCACTATACCCAGAACCAACCAATTTACAGTCGTCGCCCTTCAGTCAATTATGGAGGGGATTAGCCAAGGAATTAAACCATGAAAGTCACCCTAAAAGATACCGAAAATTTCACAACAATAGACCTAGATAGACTGAGGAATTACCTGCTACTTCACGGTTGGCATGAAGACAAGCCTTTCTTAGAAAATGCCACTCTTTGGCACAAACCAGCCGCCGGAGAGGAATTTGAAATATTGCTGCCAAACCAACAAACTCTCGGAGATTATGCCCCCCGCATCCGCGAGGCAATCCTAATCTTAGAAACCGTAGAAAATCGCTCTCAAATTGAAATTTTAGCAGACTTAATTACCGGGCTTCCCAATACAACTATTCAGGGAGTCGTGATGCAAATTCACACGCCCAACGCCGACAAATTAAGCGGCGAAATTACCTTATTAGGCGTGATTGCCGACAAATTGCGAAAAATTCAAACCGAACTTGCAGACAAAGATTATATCCTCGCTATCAAAGCTTATCAAGAACGCTTGCCTTTCGTGTGTACGGGAGATTTGATCAAAGAAAATCATACCTTCATTCTCAAAAATCCCCGCAACTTTACTCTAGATGATTTATGGCAAAATTAACAGATGGTGTTACAGAAGTGAAAGGGCTGGCACTCTTCCCACCGCCCCTACAGAACAAATATCCGCATAAATCTTACTTGCTAAAACCCTAGCCAAATTCACAGGAACAGCATTGCCGACCATTTTATATCCGTCAGCAATATACTTGTACTTGAAAATAAAGTCATCCGGGAAAGTCTGAACTCTCGCACACTCTCGCACAGAAAGCCGACGGTAAGGCTGAGGCGAATTCGGATCGAAAATGCGCTTGTCTTTGGCAACCAAAATCATTTTACTAGCTTGAGGGTGGAGAGGCGCGTGTCTGCCGCTGGCTTGAATTGTAAAAGAAGGTTCACCCCAACTTCTAACTCGATTTCGCGACATATAAATGCTGGAAAATCCCAAATCTGCACATTCGTGATTCGCGACAGAATCGTGATAATTATCTAACTTACCATGAACTAGAATTGGTTCAGCCTGCAAGTCAAAAATCGCATCTTGCAGCGTCAAAACCTCGGTTCCAGGTTCGGGAAACTCAAAACCAAAACCCAGATTCTGACGATAACCGACAACAATCACCCTTTGCCTGTCTTGCGGCACACCAAAATTTTTAGCATTCAGCAACTTGAACGAAACCCGATACCCGATTTGCTCAAACTGCGATAATATATAAGTGAAAGCATCCTGATTTCTGGGTGCTAAGATACCGCGAACATTCTCAGCTAAAAAAAACAAAGGCTGCTTGTCTCGGACAATTCTGATATACTCCCAAAAAAGTTGACCGCGACTGTCATCAATTCCCCGTTTCGCGCCCGCCGCACTCCAACTTTGACACGGAGGCCCGCCAATAATTCCAACACAGTCAGGAATTTCATCAGAATTAATTTTTCTGATATCTCTGCGATCTAAAATAGTTTCAGAATGGTTGAAATTATATGTATCCCAAATAGACTTATCATATTCATTCGCCCAAACCGGATTAAACCCAGCCAAGCGAAAACCTAAATCCAAGCCACCGCAACCCGCAAACAGAGAAATAATATCCAAACCCACCTTTTTTTTCCCGCAATAAATAGAATAAATCAATTATAAACCTCTCTTTTCTTAGATATCTATCTCTTTCTTCTCTCACTCTGCGCCCTCTGCGCCCTCTGCGGTTTATAAAAAAAATATAATTCACACACAAACAGAATTTATCATCCTCAATGAATGCAAACTCCATCCTCAAATCTTACCAACACTTCGGCGTCCACCTCGGCCTCGAAAGAATTCACCAACTCCTAGAAAAACTCGACAACCCTCACAAACAAGTACCCATTATCCACGTTGCCGGCACAAACGGCAAAGGTTCCGTTTGCGCTTATCTCTCATCGGTACTCGCAGCAGCAGGTTATCGAGTCGGGCGCTACACATCCCCGCACTTAATCGATTGGACAGAAAGAATTTGTATCAACCAAAAACCGATTTCCCCAACAGCATTGCAAGACTGTTTAGAAAAAGTTGTCCGCGCTGCTGAAGGTAATACGGAAATTCCGACTCAATTTGAAATCATCACGGCCGCAGCTTGGCTGTATTTTGCCGAACAAAAAGCAGATATCGCTGTCATTGAAACCGGATTGGGCGGCAGATTGGATGCGACTAATGTTTGCAAAAATCCCCTTGTCAGCGTGATTACTTCTATCAGTCTCGAACACTGGCAAATCCTCGGCCCGACTGTCGCTGATATTGCTGGGGAAAAAGCGGGAATTATTAAATCAAAGTGTCCGGTAGTTGTCGGAGAATTGCCGGAATCTGCTAGATTAGTAGTAGAAAAACGCATTCAAGAATTAGGTTGTCCGGCAGTTTGGGTAAAACCTGCGCTAGATTTAGGAGACGGATTTGTAGAATATCATCCTAATCCTGAAATCGGCGTTAATTCGAGTTTATCTGCGGTTAAAATAAGATATAAATTGCCATTGTTGGGACAAGTTCAATTAATGAATTCGGCGATCGCACTTGCCACTATCCACACCCTGCAAAACCTAGGATGGCAAATCTCCCAAAGTGCGATCGCCAACGGAATCGCCCAAACCCAATGGCCGGGAAGACTTCAGCAGACAACTTGGAACAACCGCAACATCCTGATTGACGGCGCGCACAACCCCGCTGCTGCGATCGCCCTGCGCGAATATGTAGACAATCTTACCGCTTCCCCGTCGCCGATTAACTGGGTAATCGGCATTCTGGCGACGAAAGACTGCGATGATATTTTACAAGCATTACTCAAAAAGGGCGATCGGCTTTATCTCGTTCCCGTACCCGATCAAAACTCAGCATCCCCCACAGAATTAGCCGCCATTGCTGAAAAAATCTGCCCTGAATTAACTCTCACTCAAGCTTTTCCCGACTTAACAACAGCCTTAGATGCGGCTGTTACCGACGAAAACCTCACAATCCTGTGCGGTTCACTTTATCTCGTCGGCTATTTTCTGCAACAACAATCTCAAACTTAAACGCATCAGGATTGTGTTTCTTCCTCAGTAAAAATCGGAGGCCATAATTCCGAAACGGGCAATTCCCAACCGGGAAAAAGCTCTGGTACTGTTAAAATATCGCCATTTGCTAAAATAATCGGTTCACCAGTCGATCGATAAATTGCCACTGTTTCCTCATCAGGATCGATCAGGATGCCGACAACCGCACCCAGCTCTATAAACTTCAAAACCTTAGTTTCTATAGCCTTAATGCGATCGCTTTGAGATTTAATTTCAACCACCAAATCAGGGACAAGTTCACCAAAATAACGCGGACTTTGGCGCAAGCGGGTGGCGCGCACAAACGAAACATCGGGCGCTTTGACGTTTGTATTCGGCATGATGAAACCGCCTGCGGAGTCAAACACTCTCCCCAAGCGACGTGGATTTATCCAAGCGAAAAGAAAGGCGATGAGACGGCTACTGATTTCACTGGATACGATGTCTGATGGGCCCATAACTGAAATTTTCCCGTCTTCTAGTTCAATTGTGTAATCTAAACCCGCTTCGGAAAAAAGCGTCTGAACTTGGTTTAAATCTTTGACTGTCATCGCTGTCATAAAAGTTTTCTCCCATTATTCAGTCGAGTCTTAATTCTAACATAACTCAGAATTTACAACAAATGAATAATTTAAAAGGCGACAAAACACACAATATAGTACAATATAATTATCGAGTTAAAATAAACCCAATGACCACTACATCCAAAAACGAACCAACTTTGGTAGATGTAATTGAAAAACTGGACAAGCTATCGGCTAATGTAGATACTCTATCGACAGATGTGGACAAGCTATCGACAGACGTGGACAAGCTATCGACAGATGTGGATAAGCTATCGAGGGATTCCGAGAAGTTTAACGATCGCTTTTCTAACTACCAGCAAGCAACTCAGTGGGTGGTACAGCTTGCTTTTACTCTAATTGCTAGTGCGACTATTACAGTGATAATCACTTCGGTGCTGCGGAAATAATAAATTCAGGGAGAAGTCAGAAACCGGGTTTTTGACGACAATATTTCGCCACAGCCCTCAGATCGTGCCAAAAACCCGGTTTCTTGGGCATTGATGCACATCGCACTTTTCATCTCAATAAGGGCGATTCCCTACGGTATAGCGGCACTTCACGCCCTTTCGATAGCTTGGAGAAGCATCCAGGGCGATCGCACTTGGGATTAAGAAACCGGGTTTCTGTAACAATATTTCGGTGGATGCAAAAGTTATGGCAGAAACCCGGTTTCTGAGGAGCGACGTACTTTGGATAGCTTGGAGAAGCATCCAGGGCGATCGCACTTGGGATTAAGAAACCGGGTTTCTGTAACAACTTGGAGAAGCATCCAGGGCGATCGCACTTTCAAATCGCGCTCAAGCAATTGCTAGCGGCTGCTGACTCTGCAAAGCTTGCTGCTGTTGCGCCAGCGATTGCAATTGTTGCTGCTGCTCTGACATCTGCTGTTGCAATGCCGTGATTTGTGGCTGCAAAGTAGCAGTTAACTCTTGAGCTTTTTGTGCAGCTATATCTCGATATTGAGCCGCAGCATTAGCAGCCGCTTGAGCATCATTGCGATTAGCTACTGCTTGCGGATTGTAAATCGAACCCCAAACAGGAACATCTCGGCACCTACGCCAGAATAAGAAGCGAGTGCATTGGCGATCGTATCGCACAATTCCCCAAATATTAATCTGGCTATTCCAGTAATTAGCAGAATTTTGAGCCTCCTGTCTTTGCTGTTCGAGTTGGCTAACAAAAGCATTAGCTTGATTTATTTGATCTTGGTAGGTTTGCAAGGCTGACTGAGTGCTTTGAATCTGCGATTGCTGGGTAGCAATTAGATTTTTGAAGTCAATCAGCCCTAGGTAAAAAGATAATTATACTGGTCAGGAACTCCAGGAGCAGAAGGTTGTATATATGGGGTGAGTGCCTGCCTTTGTTCAGGGAGCAAGTTATTCCAAACATTAATGTCAACTGAGCCAAAAGCTACTGAAGCTGGATTTTTTAAAAGAGGCCAAAGAGCCCTTTTTTGCTCCGGGTTGAGAGTAGCCCAAATTCCTTGGAGAGTAAGAATTTCCGGTGGAATTTGATTTTGAACAGGCGTCTGTTCTGGTTGCTGTTGCTGTTGCTGTTGCTGTTGCTGTTGCTGCTGTTTCCGGTTCCGCAACCACCAAATGAAACCGCAGATCGCACCTCCCACCAAACCAATTCCGCCTAAAGCTACCCCAACTTTTCCTAAGAGAGGTAAAGCCAAGAATTTTTTGCCAATCCAGCTAAATACCTTCTTAACTGTCGAGAATATCCCGCTAACTTTGGAGAAGAAACCTTTCACCTTGCCAATGAAACCCGATACCTTGTTAACAAAACCTACTACCTTGCTAACAACTCCACTCACCTTGCTAAAGATTTTCTTCACTCCCTTCCATAATTTCTTGAAGAAAGCCTCCCGTTCTTTAGGCGTACCTTCCCCTTTCCAAAGATCGGGATCGGAGGACAAAATACTATCTGCTAAATCGAGTTCAGATGGTGGAGATTTAGCCATTGCGACAGCATCAGCCAGATTCAACAAACCCGCTCCGGTTTGAATATCCCAGCCAGGAGTACCCAAATCAACCGCAGTAGCTTTGAGAATAGCTTTCACCTGTGCAAAACTCAAATTTGGATTAGCCGCCCAAACCTGCGAAGCCGCACCTGTCACCTTAGCCGCAGCGATCGAAGTACCGACAATTTCAGGGATTGATTGCGCTGAATCGCCGTCAGAATTCTTGATATCTCCTAAGCTTTTTCCCAGCTTTTGAGTTGCTTCTAAGACAAGTTTTTCCTCAGCTTCAGTCAGTTTGCCATCATCAGTGGGCTCTTCGTTAAATTTAATCGCTTTTTCCAAAGCTTGTCGCTCTTCGGGAGTTAAATCTTTGAGCAAATCCTCATTTGAATTTGCATTAGAACTTGCATTACCGTCAGGGGTGCTACCAAAAGCCACTAAATCTATCCCTGCACCATAACTAGAGTAATCAGCAAGATTTCCATTCCAATCCGCCGCACCTACAGTAATGATATTAGGAAATTCCCGCGAAGCTTTACCCAAAGCAGATAAACCTTCCACACCTTGATTTCCGGCTGCTGCTACAATCAGAACTTTGTTGTCGCGAGCGTATTCAATGGCTGCTCTTTCTTCTGCTGTAAATTTAGTCCGGGTATTGCCATTTTTGTCAACCAAATCGAAGCTGAGATTGACAATAGCATTCGGCTGTTTAGATACCTTCACAGCATCCACAAATTCCCGCAAAGATTGAGCCCATTTGCCAGAACCAACAGCACGTCCCAGCCACAGCGGTGCATCATCATTGACACCATTTATGCCAATATCATTGTTCTGTTTTGCCCCGATTACTTCTAATATCTTAGTACCGTGTTCAGCCTTCGGATCGTTAGCAGGAAGTAAAGGATTATCATCGCTATCATTATAATCACGACCTTTGATAATTCGGGTGTAATCAATATCGGGATTATTTTCAGCAAAACCAGTATCGATGATACCGACTAAAGGCTGAAATTTCGGATCAAATTGATAGGTGGTAGCAATGCCATCAATATCAGCATACGGATCGGTTTGCAAGCCATCAATTTCTTTTTGCAAATCAGCGATCAAAGCATCCAATTCTTCCGCAGCTTTTTTCTCATCTTCAGGTTTCGGCTCGACTAAAGCACTGTCGGGATTGGCAGAAATTTTGTCAGATTCAGCCTTAAATTGCTCTAGAAGTTTATCGAGTTCTGGAGCTAAGTTATTGAGTTGACTGACTACATCTTGAACAGTAGGTTCTGGTGGCAAAGGTTTAGGTTGGGTTGCTTTTGCCAAAGGTACTGCTGCTGCCATATTCAGCAATCCCGCACCTGTTTTAGCATCCCAATTTGGCAAAGCGATATCAGTTGCAGTGCGTTTGACAATATCGATAACTTGCTGATAATTTAGTTTGGGATTTGCCGCCCAAACTTGAGAAATTGCACCCGTAACTTGGGCTGCTGCTACAGAAGTTCCTGCCATCAATCCTGTACTTTCTCCGACGGTGGATCGCACTGGATTGTTCAGCGTTCCTCCTTCTGTTAAAATATCTAAACCTTTGCCAGTGCCGGAATAATCTGTGACTTGACCGCCCGATGATGCACCGACGCTGATGATATTATCAAACTGAAGAGATGCTTGCCCTAGAGCCGATATTTGTTGGGGATTGTTGCCCACAGGAACAACAACAACTATTTGATTTTCGCGAGCATATTCTAGGGCTTTATTTTCGGCTTCTGTGAGTTCGTAGCGGGGAACTATTTTCCCGCTATCATCAACTTGAGTTAGTTCAAAACTGATGTTAACAACTGCGTTGGGTTGACCGGATTTTTTGGCGGCATCTGCAAACTCAATTAAGGATTCTGCCCAACTGTTATTGCCACTAGCCCGACCCAACCAAATCGGTGCTTCGCTGTTAATGCCGTCGATGCCTTTGCTATTATTTTGAGTGGCGGCAATTAAGCCTAAAACGTGAGTTCCTTGTTCGCTGCCTTCACCGGATTTAATTAAGGGATTGTCGTCATTAGCAATGCGGTCTTTTCCGAGAGTAATGCGGCTGTAGTCTATATCGAAGTTGTTGGCATTAAATCCTGTACTAATAATACCGACCAAGGGTTGAGATGCTTTTGGAGAATGGAATGAGGTAGTGGTTGTGACCGGATTCGATCCGATATTTTGTGTAGAATTTGTGGGTGCTGTATTGGTTGTGTCTTGACTATTTGTGGCTACTATGCTGGTGGCATTTGGTGCGACAGGTTGAGTGACAGGAGCAACTTCTTGAATAGAAATTGCTGGCTGGCTGTTAGTAGAAATGGCTGGTTTTGCTAATTCTGAGATCGTAGTTACTGGCTTGCTATCTGTTGCAATTGACTGATTGACAGTCGAAACTTGTTGAGGATAAATATTTGGCTTGCTTTCGTGGACTATCGGCTGAAAAGTTTTAGCAGATTCTTGAGTATAAATTTCTGGTTTTTCATCGGTTGTGGGGCTGAGAGTAACAGCAGGTTGTGGTCGATTGATGTTGGTTTCTGTCTCAACGGTTGAAATGTTTTTAGGTGCAGGTTGAGGTGCAGCTTGAGATTCGATTTCAACTGATTTCGTTACAGTGTTATCTGAAGCTGGTGCATCTTTTGTGGGAGTAGAAATAGGGGTTGCGATCGCCTCTTTTTCTTCTTTTATTTTCAACGGATAAATGACTGTAGGAGATGAAGTCACTGCATCGGTTTTGACAGACTCATTCGGAGTGGAAGTCAGTACGATCGCAAGTTTCTCATCTTCACTCTTCACCTCAGACAAGACAGGCTTGTCAGAAATTGGGAGCTCCTTGGTAGGAATCGCGCTCGAATTGGCGATCGCAAGTTTCTCATCTTCACTCTTCACCTCAGACACGACAGGCTTGTCAGAAATTGGGAGCTCCTTGGTAGGAATCGCGCTCGAATTGGCGATCGCAAGTTTCTCATCTTCAGTCTTCACCTCAGACAAGACAGGCTTGTCAGAAATTGGGAGCTCCTTGGTAGGAATCGCGCTCGAATTGGCGATCGCCTGCTTATCCTCTACAGCTTCCACCTCAGAAACTACAGCCAATTCAGAAGCCGGCATATCCTTGGTAGGAATCGCGCTCGAATTGGCGATCGCCTGTTTATCCTCTACAGTTTCCACCTCAGAAACTACAGCCAATTCAGAAGCCGGCATATCCTTGGTAGGAATCGCGCTCGAATTGGCGATCGCCTGTTTCTCATCTTCACTCTTCACCGCTGGCGTTACAGTTATATCTGAAGTAACAACCTCCGTTTTCGAGAGAGAGTCAGTATTAGTTGGAGAAGTTACCTTCTCTTTTGAAATACTTGCATTTTCAGGAATTGGAACATCTAAAAGTGAAGCAGAATCAGTATTATTTGCAGGTTTTTTCTCCTCTTGAACAGCCACTACCTTCGGTTCAACATATGGTTGAGCGTAAGCAAGCAAAGCCTTACCAATATCAGCTTTACGCCAATCTTTCTCAGCATTAATCACTGCATCCAAATTCACCGCAGTACCCGTCGCACCCCGCACCTGAAATATCACATCATTGTAATCGCGATCGCTCCCCAAATCAACCCGCATATCCTCCATTGCAAAAGTCTTGCCGCTACCCGTCACATCAGCAATTTGCCCCACATGAAATCCCTCAGCAGGATTCGCCGTCACCATTGAAAACAAAGGACGTTTATCCCCTCCAACAACAGGATTATTCAGAACCTCTTGCACAGTTCCATTCGGCACCAACATAACGCCAAATTCATCCCCCGAAGTCATTGCAAAACTCTTGACTCCCAAATAAGTTCCTTCGTTATAATTCCCTTCAGGTAAATTACCCGTAAATCTCGCACCTTCGCTCAAATCATTAATGACTACATGACCTTTTACAGAATTGCTTAATGCCCTTGAAGCCACTTCTTTTATAAATTCTGCTGAACCAGGTACAAACTTCTCCATCCCTTTCAGGCTGACGATAGCTAATTGACCCTTATACAGTCCGCCGTCAAACAAGAAATCGATGCCGACTTGACCAGTCGAATCAACAATAAATTTCCCCGATGTAAACGAATTATCCGCAACTAGCTCTGATTTAGGATTAGTTGAGTTGAGTTCTTTTGGGGTTTCAACTGCAACAACTTGACTATTGTCCGCAACTTTTTTGTCCGGGTCTCCGCTAGTAGCTGTCGAGTTTTGTTGCTTGCTATCTCTGCCAACTTCAGCGACAGTATCGACAGGTTTTTCCGCCGTCAATTTATCAGTATTAGTCGGTGTTTGAATTGTGGCTGGTGATGGGGAAGTTTCAACAAGTTGAGTTTATCAGTATTATTCGGTGTTTGAATTGTGGCTGGTGATGGGGAAGTTTCAACAAGTTGAGTAGTAGCTGTCGAGGTTTGTTTGTCAGTGGCATCCTTGGCCGCTTCAGGGATAGTGGCGACTGGTTTTTCCGCCGTCAATTTATCAGGATTAGTCGGTGCTTGAATTGGGGATTCTTTTTCTGCGGAAATCAGGTTGTTTTTAGTGACCTGTGTTTCCGGTTTATTTTCTTTTTCTGCTAAGGGATCGATTGTTTTGTCAGGTGATATTTTCTTGGCACTTTGATTGTTAGTCAAGGAGTCAGTGGCTGTCAAAGTGTCATCTTTAATTGCAATTAACGGTGCATCTTTGCTGCTTCCAGTCAGGGTATCTTTGACACTTGCGCCTGACTGGGAACCGGATAAGGTGTCGAGTCCGGTACTGCGGCTGACTGACGTGTTTAAACTGCTCTTGAGAGGGTCTGGAACAATTAAGGAATCATCAGATTTATTGCTGCTTGACTCGGAAATAGCATCGTTTGATTTCAGCAAATTAGTCGTAACTGATGGTTTATCGGGTTCGATCGCTATTGGATTTTTGCTGTCAATCATCAAGGAACTTTCGCCGATATTTTGCTTGTTGCTGCTGCTTAAAGGGTTGAGGATAGAATTGTTAGCTGCACTTCCCGGCAAAGTGTCGGCGATTAGAACATCTTTCAGCAGAACGTTACTTTGACCTTCATTTACGGTTGCCATTGAGATTACACTCCTAATCTTGGATTAAATGAAAAGTGATACAATGAAATCAAGCGATCGCCAAAACGTTGAATTGGCTTCTATACTCTAATTACGGAAGCAAGCCCAAGTTTTTACGCAAATCTCAAAACTTTTTTTTAGATTAGGACTGACGCACTCCGACCTAAGAAACCGGGTTTTTGACCGAGAAGGCGATCGACCAATATTTTCGCAAAAACCCGGTTTCTGCCTCCTGGACAGCAGATGGAAGTGCGATCGCCCTGTATACTCTAATTACGGAAGCAGCCCCAAGTTTTTACGCAAATCTCAAAACTTTTTTTCCGATCTAATTAGCTACGCACAAATAAACCTGACGATGTAACAGAATGTAAAGCTATGGTAGAAACAATCCAAGCCAAAAATATCAAGCTGCGCGACTTAATAGAAAAGTTTGGATTGCAGCGCACTGACGACGCTCAATTTTTTCGAGAGTGGCAAGATAATTTACCCGAACTAACGGATTTAGAAAAGCAAGCTTTAGATGAAGTCAAGGGCGACTATATCCACTTGTCCGAGTACGAGATTCTGGAACCTGTGGTTAAGTTAGTGGTGCTTTCTCCCTTGTTGAGAATGGCAGGTTTTTATCGCGCACCATTTTACTTGACTGGCGAGAAAGAGGTGAGAATTGTTTCCGAAGATGATGGAACTATTGTTACGGGACGCCTGGATTTATTGGTTTTTACGCCTGAGTTTTGGGTGTTGGTAATTGAGGCAAAAAAATCGCAATATTCGCTAGAAGCTGGTATTCCTAAAGCTTTGGCGTATATGCTGGGGAGTCCTAATCCTGACAAACCTACTTTGGGATTTGTCACGAATGGGATTGATTTTATCTTCTTAAAATTGACGAAACAAGGAACGCCGCAGTATGCTACATCGTATTCTTTCACGCTGAGGAGCGAGGATGGCTTGTACAGGGTGCTGAAGGTGTTAAAGCGTTTTGCTCAATTGTTTAGGGAGTAGGTTTTTGATGCTGCGAATAGGATGGAAGGGCGATCGCCCTTTTTGTGCTCTGGAAGGGCGATCGCACTTTTCTCCCCTAAATCAGCTAACTGTTGAATTCAAAACTTTCTGTTGCTGTTTGCGCTTCATCCGCCAGCGGGAAATGACAGCACCAAACGCTAAAGTACCCAACACAGTAGTCGGTTCGGGAACGGACTCCGGATCGTCAATCGGAGTCATGTTGTTTCCCGTATCAAAACTAGCACCGACATGGACAACTTTATTAGGACTATAAGAAAATAGGTTTTCGATAATTTTGATAGTTCGATCGCCACCATTCGCATTGAGAGTATGAGTCCCGATCGGCACATTTGATGTCGAAAGTCCCTGCAAGTTGTTGACAAAAAAGTCCGACTTCACCTTGTATGGATTCAGCATTAAATCGCCAACAAAAGAACCGTTAGCGGTAATTTCCGTAACACCAGTAAATAAACCATCGAAACCGAAGTTAGTCAAAATTTGGTTGGCAGTGTAAGCAAAATCATTATGATCCGTACCAATTAGAATACCGCCACCTGCATTTTTAAGAGCTAAAGCTTGGTTGATTGTTGCTGCTGCCGCTGAAGGAGTGAGGGTCGTAGTTTCTTTGTTGCGGAAAGCGAAGGAACTGTCTAGAATGAATTCTGGCTGCTTGTTGGCTGCCCAAGCATTAATCGCGGCAAAATCTACTGTGTTGAGAATCGATGTTTGATAAATACTCGTGTCGAACCAAATTTGGTTGTAAAACCCAACAGGCTTAGAATTGAGCGATAATCCAAGGCTGCCAGGAACCTGAGTCTGAACGAAATCAACATCGAATACTGTTCCGCCCTGATAATTTTCTAAGGCATTAGCGATCGCCCCGCGAAAATTTTCTAAATTTAGAGTACCGAAGCCGCGAGTTGAATTTAGGTAAAGAATGTTTGTTGTCGATCGAGCCTGGGCGGGAGGAGGCATTTTTCTCAGTACATCAAGAAAATTGTCTTGCGTAAGGTTATCTACTGGCAATTTCTTCAAAAAATCGATTAAAGTCAAGTTATTGGCTTTCTGGGTAAGTAATGTCTTGGCTTCTTGCTGTTCTGCTTCTGTGGAATCTGGTGGCAATAAAATTTTGACTAAGTTTGATAACTCATCCACCGATTTGGGATTGTTTTTGTCGATACTTATAGGTTGGCTTAGCTGTTCGCGAATCTTTTGCACTAAAGATTGCTCGTCGCCATTGATTTGAGCTATTGATGATAAGGAGCCAGCCAAAACACTAAAATTCGAGGGGACATTCCCGGTATTTACAAAATTTTCTAGCTCTGCCACCTCGATTGCTCCACCAGAAATCAGTGAAGAATATTGAGCGGGAAGCGCGATCGTTTTTGCTGCTAACCCCGGCGCAGCTATTCCCAAACTCAATCCTAATCCTAAGCTCCAGAAAGCTCCTCGGATAACCCAAATTGAAATTGACGGCATTAGTTTTACCCCTGTTTGAATAACAGACATAGAACCCGATCTCCCTTAAATCAAAACAACAACATTTGCGGAGGACGATCGCCCTTCATCAGAAAAGTCCGTTAAGCGCTACTATCCCGTAGCGAATTGCCCCTCCAATCCTTATTACGGAGGAACCCCAAACTTTTTACGCAAATCTCAAAACTTTTTTCAGGGCTGCTTGCTGCTTTGTCACGTCATACCAAATCCGGGTACGATCCGCCCCTCGATCCTGAAACCCGCGAAGGCGGGTTTTGGTTGTATAGTAGCGGTTTCAACCGCCCATTTATACAGAAAATAAGTAACCCAGATTTCTTATCAGGTATCGGATAGCCCTACTGATCTGTAGCCCTATTTTATACAATTGGTATTGCTTGCCGCTGTTTTGTCAGTATTGAATTCACGAATTTCTGTAGTTGTTTCGCTTCCTGTGCCAGTAGGAAACCACAGCGCCAAAGGCCAAACTACCTAAAATAGTAGTCGGTTCGGGAACGGGTTCCGCAATCCGATAAGCATGATTATCAGTCTCAAATGCAGGAACACTCGAAGCTAGAACTACTTTGTTAAATGACTCGTTTTTTTCTGCAAAGAAATTCACATAGATATTAACGGAATCATTAAGGCCATTCAACAATTTTAGAAGAACATTGTCTTGGTAAAAAGCAATGCTATTATAACTATCAAAGGAACCTAAGTACATACCAAAGTAATCAATTTTTTCAGCAAAGCTAATGCTGAGATTATTATTTCCTCGTTCGTCACCAAATGGCGCAACTGTAAGGTATTTCGTGTAGTCATCTTTGGGTGTCCAAAAAAGATAATTGATAGTGCCTGAAACAACAGTAGGGCCGATACCAGGAGCCGAGTAAATAACAGGGCCAGATGTTGGCGCACCTGACTCGAAATCAATTGTTTTTGCCCCAGGTACGCTAGAGAATTGCCCTTGTCCGGGAACTGATGTACCTCCCAAAGACACCATAATCGCACTCACTGGATTGGTAATTCCAGCCCAAATTGTTGCTCCGATCGCCACCATCGATAATTTCTTCACAGTAGTCATGGAAACGATCTCCCCGAAAAAGTAAAAGTTGATAATCTATTCCCGGACATACACAACCTCAGAAACCGGGTTTCTATGAGTTTTGCTCTCCCGTCACGAGAAATATACGAAGAAACCCGGTTTCTCGCCTCCCGTGAGTCTTGTAATAGCCAAATTTATGAAGTGCGATCGCCCCGCATTGTCAGTGCGATCGCCCCCTCAACCCTAATTACGGAACCACCCCAAACTTTTTACGCAAACCTCAAAACTTTTTTTCCGATAATGACTGGCGCACTAGACCTAAGAAACCGGGTTTTTTATCGAGATTAAAGGCTAGAAACCAGTATTATCGTAAAAAACCCGGTTTCTGCCTCCAACGCTCTCGATGAAAGTGCGATCGCCCCCTCAACCCTAATTACGGAACCACCCCAGACTTTTTACGCAAACCTCAAAACTTTTTTCCTAAACCACCTCAAACGTAAAGTTTTGTAACAATCCCCGCACAAATGCGTAAAAAATTGGGACTCTACCGAAAAACAATATAGAGATTCCCCAAGAGTGTACAAAAATCCCCAGAGGAGTGAGGAGATTGAGATGGAGGACGAAATTGATTTGCAACTCAGACAGCTAGCTCTCGAAGCTCAACAGCACCCAGCCCAGAGCCGTCAGCGAAACAGAGCGCTAACCAAACTAATCGAAGTAGTTGGGCGTTGTCATAGACTTGCTCGTCCTTACAGAGCCGACTTGCAAGGTCTCATTTACCAGGATCTTTATAACGAAGCCTATGGGAAAACACTTGAGTATATTTGTCAAAACATTGACAACTACTATCTAGAAAAACCAGTGATGGCTTGGGTTAATCAGATATTGAAGTGGAGATTCAGCGAGGTTGTTAAACGATATATGAATGAAACAAACAGAACACCTCAAACACGCAATTTAAACGACCTAGATAATTACCCATCACCAGAATCAGAATTGTCCGAAGAGGCGATAATGCTACGTGAACTTATCGAAGAAGATCCAGACAACCTTTTTAGAAGTGTATCACTTAGAGATAGCCCGGATATTACTTGGCAAGATATAGCTTTAGCTAAATTGGATGATGAAACATCGAAGAGTATCTCTAAAAGGTTGGGAGTTCCCCCTACAACTATTGACAGTTTATTTAACCGAAATTTGCGGAATTTTTCTGATTACATTCGTAATAAATTGCAGTAACAATCAAGCAAGAGAGCAGAGAAACTAATGATGAGTAAAATGATCGAACCAATAACTTTCACCGTACCGCTATCCTTTGAAGCCCACGACATCGCTCAACAGTGCGCTGAAAAATCCATACCGACAAGATTCAAACAAGTTTATCTCAATACCCTAGCAGTCTATGCAGTAGATTCTTACCTGCGCTGCATGGGATTTGAGACTAACTTGGAAAAGAGCGAAAGTCGCGATTCACTCATGCTGAAATTTGTAGATGTCGCCGATTTAGATATCGTCGGCGTTGGCAAAATTGAATGCCGTCCCGTATTGCCAGATTCCCAAACTTGTAACATTCCCTCCGATGCTTGGGAAAATCGTATCGGTTACGTTGCTGTACAATTAAACCAATCTTTGAAAGAAGCAACGCTATTAGGATTTACTCGTGCAGCAGTCGCAGAAATTCCCGTTGCTCATCTAAGTCAATTAGATAATTTCCTCGGATATTTGAGTCAAATCAAGCAAACAAACACTGCAAATAGTGAAACCAATCAGCCGGAAGTGGTCAACTTAAAAAAATGGTTTGAGGGAATAATTGACGAAGCTTGGCTAACCGTAGAACAGTTGTTAAATCCCCGGCAAGTTGAAATGATGTTTCGTTTCAAAAGTGCAGTTCCAATTGTTAGAGGTCAACAAATTGACTTGGGAATGGAACTCGCGGGCGAGTCAGTAGCGCTGCTAGTTACGCTACCGCCACAATCGGATTCTGAAGTAGATGTTACGGTGCAAGTACATCCGATCGCAAATTCCGTTTACTTGCCAGCAGGATTGCAATTGATGGTGCAAGATGAATCGGGAGAGACTGTTTTACACGCTGAATCTAGGGATGCAGATAACTTCATTCAGTTGCAATTTAGTGCTGAATTGGGAGAATGTTTTGGCATTAATGTTACCATTGGAGAAGCAAGTGTGACGGAAAAGTTTTGTTTGTGATTTTTGCGTTTGTTCCGCAATCCGACAGGGAATTAATTCCCGGCCCAATTACGGGCGAATGCAAAAATTCTTGAATACCCAAAATTTTCGATGAATGCAAAAACTCTTGAGTACCAAAAATCTTGGGTCAGCCCGAGGGTCCGACAGGGAATTAATTCCCTGTCTCATAGCGAAAGTCCTCTCAAAGAGGACTAAGATTGCCACGATTTAATTGAGATTTGCCAGTCGGTTTTTAACCGACTTTCGCTATGAGACGGGGAATTAATTCCCGGCCCAATTACGGGCGAATGCAAAAACTCTTGAATACCTAAAATTTTCGATGAATGCAAAAACTCTTGAGTACCAAAAATCTTGGGTCAGCCCGAGGGTCCGACAGGGAATTAATTCCCTGTCTCATAGCGCAAGTCCTCTCAAAGAGGACTCAAGAGAAGAATTTTCAACTCATTAGTCCTATGCAAGAGGACTTTAGCTATTAGACAGGGGTTTTTAACCCCTGGCGGACTATCGGGTAGACGAAAGGACTGATGGACTAAAAGCTTAAGTTGACACGCCTTGGGCACTGCCGTGTCCCTACAATCGGATACGATCGACCCGGATTTGGTATTAGACATCTCATTACTTTAAGCTCTACTTAAATTTATGTTTCAAAACTTCATCAACCAAAATCTTCAGGGAAAATCTTTCAAAAATAAAAACCTCATCAATGCAGACTTTTCCGGTTCTGATATTCGAGGTGCAGATTTTACAGGAGCAAATCTCGCAGGTGCTAACTTTAAAAATGCCACCGCCGGATTAGCACCGCGCCAAGTATTGGTAGTAGTAATAATTGCAGCAGCACTCTCAGGTATGTCGGGCGCAGCTACTGCAATGGCTGCGGATGCAACATTCGGATCGCTATTGTCACAAGCTCCTCCTGCATGGGGTATTATTCCGACTGCGATCGCCATTTTAATAATTGCAATTATCTCATTTGTAATTGTTCGTCAAGGCATCCAAAAAGTTTTGGGATATTTAGCTGTTACTGCTGCTGTAGTGGTAGCTTTAATTAGTATTTTGGGTGGCATATCAAGTGAAAAGCACCCGATATTATCTTGGCTGAGAAATTTTAGAGTTGAGTGGGTGGTTGATGCTTTAAATGGTAAACTTACCGCAGAGACTAATCCTATTTCATCTTTAATTGCAAATTTAATTATAATTGCGACCGGAAGCATGACAGTAGTAATAGCTTTGTCTTTAGCCATTGCTTTAGCTGCGGTTGTTGCGGTAAAAATTCTCGCATATTTAGTGATATTTGAGGCGGCAGCTATAAGTGCGATCGCCACAGGTATTACTGTCCACAATTCATCAGAATATTTGAAAAGATTTCTGTTAATTGAAGCAGAAGCGGTTGACAGTCAAGGAACTAAATGCTTCTATGTTATAGAAAAATGTACCAACGAATTTCCCGATCCGCCTTTAGTTATTGCCATCATCGCTGCGACTGTCATTTTAGCTTTAGCTTGGGTTGGATTGGGAACGTACATTGCTACCAGAGTGTTAGCAGAAGACGATAAATACACCTTAATTCGCCAGTTAGCTGTTGCCATTGCAGCAATCGGCGGCACCAGCTTTCGCCGCGCCAATTTAACCAACGCCAATTTCAGTCACGCTACTCTAAAAAACACTAATTTCACGCAAAGCAATATCACCCGCACCCTGTGGCACAAAAGCTTAATGCTAGACTGGGCAATACCGGGCGAAACCATCTTAAACAATCCCAAAGTTCGAGACTTGTTAGTCAGCAGAAACGGTCGGGAAAAATCCTACGAAGCAGTCAATCTTAGAGGCGCAAATTTAAGCGATACCGACCTTTATGCTGCCAATCTCAGAAATGCCGATCTCACCGATGCCACATTAGAAGCTGCTAATTTAGAAGAAACAAATTTAACTCAAGTTCAAGCAATTGGTGCTGATTTTAGCGAGGCGCAAATGACAGGTGTTTGCGGTTTGGGAAGCTGGAATATTGACAGTACCACCAACTTAGAATGGGCAGACAGTTTGTGGATTTATCTGTTAGAAGACTGCAAGCCGGGAACGGACGATCGAGAACGCCGCCCCCACAACGGAGAATTTGCACCGGGCGAATTCACTAAGTTTTTTCAAGAGGTAACAAATACAGTCGATTTAATTTTTCGTCAAGGTTTGGATGCTACGGCTTTCAAGGAATCTTTCAGACAAGTGCAGGTTCAAAATGAAGGCACCCAATTGCTGATTCAAGCGATCGAAAATAAAGGAGACAGCGTAGTAGTTGTCAAAGTCAGCGTTCCTGATGATGCCGATAAAGTTAAAATTCATCAGGATTTAGTACAAGCTTACGATGAAAAGTTAGCGGCTTTAGATGCCAAATATCAAGCACAATTTGACAAATATCAAGCCAACTCAGACAGCCAAACAGCACTTATAAAAACCCAATCAGCAATTATCCAACGCATCGAACAGCAAAATACTGACAACCTAGCCCTGATCCAACAATTAACGGCTAAAAAACCAGATAAAGTAGTTTTTATTACTATAGAAAACAGTCCGGAAACTCAATCTGTGCCAGTTAGAGTGCTTATTTGGTCTGACGATCATTCTTTACCTAAAAGTTGTGAGGGAAAGTTGCCAGCAGCAGCAGAAGTTTTTGCGCTTTACCGCCAGTGGGAGACACGCTATAAGGCAGATAATTCTGATAAATCAGGAGTTGATTCTCAGACAAGCAGGGGAAATTTTAGTGTCAAAAAAGATGTGAAACATTTTCTCACCCTGCGTGACGTGCATGATTATTTTCAGGTCGATCGCCCCAATTCCTACCGCATTAAAGTCAACAAAAATCAAATCACCAATTTTTCAATTAAGGATTTAACAGAGTCATCAGACAACTTGAAAACCAGCTTCAATAATTGGCTGAAAGCTGAATCATTTCGCCCGATCGAGCAGAAATTGCGTCAAAATTTCAATCCGAAAGACGAAGTGCGAATCGTGATTCAAACGGAAAATGATTTGTTGTGGCGCATCCCCTGGCATTGTTGGGATTTTTTGCAAGATTACCCGAAGGCTGAAGTTAGTTTTAGCGGGCCGAATAGCGACAGAGTTAGCAAAGTTTTTACCAGAAATAGATTGAGAATTTTAGCTATTTTGGGCGACAGTACGGGCATCGATTTGGAGGCAGATAGGAGGACGTTGAAAAGTTTGCCCGCTGAGGTTAAAATTTTAGAACAGCCTACGAGGGAGGAGTGCGATCGATATCTTGGAGACGATCGAGGTTGGGACATTTTGTGTTTTTCCGGCCACAGTTACAGCGAAGCCGATCGCACTAAAGGTTTTATTCATATCAATTCACAAGAAACGCTAACAATTGCCGATTTAAAAGATGTTTTATCAGGGGCGATCGCCCGCAATTTGCACTTAGCAATTTTCAATTCCTGTGACGGTTTGGGATTGGCGAGACAATTAGCCGATCTGCACTTACCTCAAATTATTGTCATGCGGGAACGAGTGCCCGATCGCGCCGCCCAAGAGTTTTTAAAAGTTTTTTTTAGCTATTATTCTCGCGGTAAGTCTTTGTATTTTTCAGTGCGAGAAGCGCGGCAAAAGTTGCAAAATATTGAAAGCAGATTTCCCTGTGCTAGTTGGATGCCAGTGCTCTGGCAAAACTCAGCGGAAATGCCGCAAAAATGGCAAAAACTTTCAGATTAGGGGCATCGATTTTTTGGGTGATTTTATTGACATGAAAACAGGGGGGATGTTGGTTGTGGTCGATTGCAAGTTGTTGCTGTATTTTTTCCAAAAAAATATCGAGAAGCGCAGCTATTCGCTAGGGAATCGCCCTCGCAATATAGATGCCAGCGGATTCACTTTAATTGAGTTGCTGGTTGTGATTTTTATTATCGGGATTTTATCTGCGATCGCCCTGCCTACTTTCTTCAGGTTAATCGGTAAAGCTAAAGAAAGTGAAGCCACACAATATATTAGCTATTTGAACAAACACCAAACCGCGCAATATATAGAAGCAACGGGATTTACCAACTCTTTCGGTAGCTTATCATTTTCCCCAGAGCAAACAGCAACTTCTGCTGCTGCTATCTTGAAAAGTTTGGGTTTTTCTGTGCGTGAAAGCAAGAATTATTTGTATGGCATTAAAGTTGCGACTCACAATAGCTATCCAATTGCTGCCCAAGTAGCTGTGTCTAAAAATTTAGGTGTGCGATCGTATTTCGGAATTGTTTACGCCCATGACAATAATATCTTAGTTCCGTGCGGCCCGGTTGCTGTTGATTTTAGTTTGGCTTCCCCGCTGTCTAAACAAGTACAGATGGTGACACAATTTTTGGCAACTCCTGAGATTTATTGTCCTTATCCTAATTTCATAAATTAGTGCTACAATTAGTAGATGTAGTTTTTGTTAGCTATAGCCTTTCGAGCGTAACAGTTCGGTGTTCATAGGGCCTAGGGCATAGAGTTGTAGGGTGGGTCAGTCGGGGTTTTTTCGATTATCATAAAGTAGATGCCATCTGAGGCACTTTACTTAAATCAATCAAAGATGAAAAATCTCGAACAATTAAGCGAAATTGCCCAGGCCGCCGCTTGGGGTGCCGCAGATATTTTACAATCTTATTATCGCCCTGATGCGAATACTCCGAACCTAGACATCAAAGAACAAAAAGACGGCCCGGTTACCGCAGCCGATGTCGCTGTCAATTCTTACATTCTCGATGAATTGCAGTCGGTTTTAGGGAATTCAGAATTTGGCTATCTCAGCGAAGAAACTTACAAGTCTTATTTAGAAAGTTGCGGCAAAGTTCCTTTACCTCAATCTTGGGTTTGGATTATTGATCCTTTGGATGGGACGCGCGATTTTATTGACAAGACTGGTGAATTTGCCGTTCATATTGCTTTGGCCTTCGAGGGAAAACCCGTATTAGCAGTGGTGGCTTGGCCGGAAAAGCAAAAGATTTATTATGCCATCCGGGATGCGGGCGCTTTTGTGGAAAGTCGCGGGGATTCTGCGGTGAAATTGCAGGTTTCTGCGCGCAGTATAGTGGGAGATTTATCTATAGTAACCAGTCGCAGTCACCGGGACGATCGCCTAAATCGACTATTGCACAAATTTCCCTGCCAAAATCAACTGGCTGTGGGTAGCATCGGCTGCAAGATTGCGACGATTGTCGAACAAAAAGCTGATGTTTATATTGCGCTTTCGGGGAAGTCTGCGCCGAAGGATTGGGATTTGGCTGCCCCGGAATTGATTTTGACGGAGGCGGGCGGCAGATTTACTCGTTTTGATGGTTCTGCTTTGCAATATAACCGGGGAGATGTCAGTCAGTGGGGGGGTTTATTGGCGAGTAACGGTTGCTGTCACGATGATTTGTGCGGGAATGCTGAGGGGATTTTGGCGGAGATAGATTCCGGTTTGTGGTAATCACGTTGGTTGGTAGTGAGGATTTCATTCCTCGGAATGAATGCGGACTGAAGTCCTCACTACGAACCTGTTTTTTCATTGCACATCACATTATTAACCTAGAACAAGTATTAATTAATACATTTAAATGCCCGTAATATCACACTTACGTTTCAAAAATATTTGTGGTAAGCGCAATGTGCCTTCATCGCAGTCATTGTACTTAAGTATTTTCTAGCTCTTTATCGGTACTTTAAATTAACCACCTCTTTTTAAAGAAAACTTTATATAGCTTATGTAAGAAAACTGTTATTGTAGCTACAACAGATGAGAAATAACCGAATTTTTACGCAGAACTGCTGTGTCTGTGTAAATCAAAATTGATAGAGAGTTTCTGACGCAAGTCACGAAATAGGGGAATTGTTGTCTTTTTTACCCCAAAGTAGGTGTAGTATGTCAAATTTAAATTTTCCAGTTTCAGTAAGAGCGATCGCCTTTATCGACAGTCAAGTACCAGATTATCAAAGTTTGGTGGCTGGGGTAACACCCGGTACGGAAGTTGTGGTGTTAAATGGGAACGAGGATGCGATCGCACAAATTACTCAAATCTTAGCTCTTCGCACGAATATTGAGAGCATCCACATCATTTCTCACGGCACTCCCGGAAGCTTGAAACTGGGAAAAACCCGATTGTCTGTCGATAACCTAGAAACTTATTCCCAGCAATTGCAGGAATGGCAGAATGCTTTGTCTCTGAGCGCAGAAATTCTAATTTATGGTTGTAATGTGGCATCGGGGCCTCGCGATTGCCCGCAAGTCCAACCGGGGTTGAAACCCCCGTCTCATAGCGAAAGTCGGTTTCAACCGACTGGGAATAATTCATTTATTCAGTCATCTTTAGATGACTTGTGCTATGAGACGGGGAATTTATTCCCCGGCGGTATCGGGGAACAAACGAGAGATTTAGATGTAGATTTAGAAATAGATGGTTTCGCCTTCATCCAGCGCATCGCCCAACTCACAAATACCAATGTTGCAGCTTCCAAAAACCTCACCGGAAGCGCTCAAAAAGGGGGGGACTGGGAATTAGAAACAACAACTGGGCAAATTAAAACATCGTTAGCTTTTTCAGCAGAAATTTTAGCAAATTATGAAGGAATTCTCTCTTCATTCAGCGCTGCCACTAATTTTCCAATGGCATCTGATGCCTTCGTTCCCTCAGTAGACTACAACGGCGATGGCATTTTTGACTTAGTTGTAGGCGGCGTAATTTACTTAGCCAATGGCACCGGCAGTTTTAGACTTCCTATTAGTAATGGAAGTGCCATGAGTGCTCTGGGCAACTTTGATAGCGGTAGCATTTTTGACTTAGCAACAGTCAGCGGTGCCAGTGGCGCTAATGCTGTTGGAATTCGCTTGGGTAACGGTAATGATGGTTTCAATGCGCCCAATACCTTTGGGGCAGGATTTCAGGCTATTGGAGTTGCTATTGGTAACTTTAACACCGATACCTTCCCTGACTTAGCGGTAACAAACTTTAACTCTGGCAGTCCCACTGGCAACGTTTCTATTCTTTTGGGAAATGGCACCGGCGGCTTTACCGGCTCTACTAATATTAACCTTGGAGTATCTGGTGCTGCTGGCGTTGTTGTCGGGAGATTTAATGCTGATAACTTTGACGATTTAGCCATAGCTAATAGTATTTCCAACAACGTTTCTATTTTATTGGGGAACAGCACTGGCGGTTTTAGTGCCGCTACCAATTTCGGTACGGGGCAAAATCCCAATACTATTATCGCAGCAGACTTTAACGGAGATGGCAGCGTTGACTTAGCGACAGCCAATAATGGTTCTAATAACATTTCAATTTTGTTAGGAAATGGTACTGGAGGTTTTGCTGCTGCTACCAACTTTAACGTCGGCACCAAGCCCAACGGACTTGCAACAGCCGACTTTAACAGTGACGGCAGCCTTGATGTAGCAGTATCTAACTATGACTCTAATAACGTATCAATTTTGACTGGAAATGGCGCGGGAGGCTTTAACCCAGCAATTAACTTTGCTTTGGTAGGGACAAATGCCGGCCGAATCTCAGTCAACGATTTTAACAATGACTCTTTGCCAGATTTGGGAGTAATGATAACGAATGGTGCTTCTAGCGAAGTATCAATGCTCCTCAATACACCCAGTAAGGTAAGTTTTGTCGGCGCCAAAAATAGTGGTAGTTACAATGTCAATGAAGGCACTACCGACACAGTAGTTAATGTCCCCGTTACTATCAGCAACAGCAGTTCTTTCGGCGATGTAGTTGTACCAATTGTCATCGACCCCAGCAGCACAGCTACTCTAGGTGCTGATTACACTCTTTCAACTACATCGCTGACTTTTCCTGCCGGAACTACTACTCTCACTCAGAATGTTGCAGTCACCATCAAAGCTGACAATATCGTTGACAGCAACGAACAAATTGTTCTAAACTTTGGCAAAATAACAGGTGGCACTGCCGTTACTGGTGCCAGCAGTCAAGCTAAAGTCTTTATTTTGGATCGGAATAGTTCTTATACTATTGCCTCCAATACTCCTAGTATTCTCGAAGGCAATTCTGGCAAGACTCCCGCCACATTTACGATCGCTCGCAATGGCAGCACGGAACTTTTCAGTACGGTAGATTATAGTATGGCCGGAACTGCGACTAACGGCAGCGACTACAACAATATTGGTGGCACTTCTGGCGCAACGACTGCTACTGGCAAAATTACTTTTGCAGCGGGCGAAACATCCAAAACTATTACTTTGGATGTGTTGGGTGACGGATTGGTTGAACCGGACGAAACAGTTACGGTTACTCTATCAAATCCTGTTTCACCGGGTGGCGCGCCGACAATTCCGACGGCAACTGCTACCATGACGATCGCAAATGATGACACTGCCGGCTTCACCGTTGCACCTACGAGCATCACTGCTACAGAAGGCGGCGCAAAGGGCAGTTACAAAGTCAAGCTAACTTCGGAACCTTCTGCACCAGTTAACATTAGCTTCAATACTGGCAATGCAATTAGCCCGATCGCCCAAATTACATTTGACAGCACTAACTGGAATGTTGAGAAGACTGTGACTGCTACTGCGATCGACGATACTGTAGCACAAGGAACGCACGCAGGCACGATCGCACACACAGCTAGCAGCACCGATGCGAGTTATAACGCCAAACCGATTCCCGATGTTACGGCATCAATTACAGATAACGATAGTCCGGGTGTGTCGATCGTGCAATCGGCAGGAAGTACAAATATTGCTGAAGGCGGTGCAACGGCTACCTACGGCGTGCTTCTGACTAGCGCACCTACTGCAAACGTTACGATTAATTTTGACGCGGGCAGTCAAATTAGTGCGATCGCACCTCTGACTTTCACGCCGAATAATTGGAATGTTGTGCAAAATGTGACTGTGAGTGCGATCGAGGACAGCATAGCCGAAGGAACCCACAGCGGCACGATTACTCACAAATCGGTCAGCACCGATACCAAGTATAACAACCTGACGATTTCTCCTGTAACTGCCACGATTGCTGACAACGATACGGCAGGCGTGACTATTTCACCGACGAGTACAACTGCTACGGAAGGTGGTGCTACAGGGAAGTACAGCGTTCAGTTAACATCCCAGCCCACGGCGCCTGTGACGATTAGTTTCGGTACAGGGGATCAAATAAGTGCGATCGCTGCTGTTACTTTTGACTCTACTAACTGGAATGTGGCGAAACCAGTCACAGTAACGGCTACAGACGATGCGGTTGTAGAAGGAAATCATACAGGGACTATTTCTCATACGGCCCAGAGTGCTGACACTAAGTATAACGGGATTGTCGGGATTCCGAATGTCGCGGTGGCGATTACAGATAACGATGTAGCGCCGACGCCGACACCGCAGCCACCTACACCGACGCCTGTCGAGCCGCAGCCACCGACACCAACGCCTGTCGAGCCGCAGCCGCCGACACCAATACCTGTCGAGCCACAGCCGCCGACACCAATACCTGTCGAGCCACAGCCGCCGACACCGACACCTGTTACGCCGACGCCGCCAACACCAACGCCTAGCGTCGATCCGCAGCCGCCGACACCAACGCCTAGCGTCGATCCGCAGCCGCCGACACCAACGCCTAGCGTCGATCCGCAGCCACCGACACCAACACCACCGACACCAACGCCAACTCCGACGCCGATATCTCGGATATTTGACGACTCTGGGAAACGTAGCGATCGACCCTTATCGATTAATCTGCCGCTAGGTAATGGAAATGTCGATCGAATTCAAAGTGCTCCCCCCACGGTAAGTTTTTCCCAAGCTACTTACAAAGTCAATGAAAGTCGCACAGGAGTCGTTCAGGCAGAAATTACTCTCACTCGGACTGGGGATGATCTAAACAAAATTTCCAAGGTGTACATAGAACCTACTACTGGTTCAGCGACTTTGGGAACAGATTGGAACTTTTCCCCCAATTTCTCTCGTGAAATCACCTTTAACCCAGACGAAGATACTAAAACTTTCAAAATTGACATATTATCGGATAGTCAAGCTGAGAGAACAGAAAAAATTGAGTTTCGGATCACCGATCGGGGTAATGCCAATATTGGCACTCAAGGCTCTACCACCTTGCAAATTTTGGATGCTGACTCACTTTTCACGGACACGAACGCTCCGATATCTGCTTTGGATTCAGGTATTTTGGGAGACTACAACAATGACGGAAAACTGGATATTCTTGGTGGCTCTGTAATTCAAACCAACAATTACGGCCCGATCACCACAGTTCCCCGAATCTACGACAACATCGGTCAAGGCTTTAGCGAAGCTAATCGAAGAGACTTACCAGGCCAGGTTCCAACCTGGGGAGATTACAACAATGATGGGTGGCTGGATGCTGCACTGCTTGGGCAGAATGGTGGCGATTCCAGCCAACAGATCTATAGTGGTGGGAGTTCTGGCTTTACCTTTGAGACAAGTTTACCTGGGAATCCCCCATACCCATATAGATCTTGGTCAAGTTGGGGAGATTACAACAATGACGGGCGTCCCGATCTGTTGCTCAGTAAGGCAAATAACGGAGGTTATGGGTTCAGAGACTTGAACACCACGCTCTACCGGAACACGGGCGCAAGCGGTCAAAACCGCTTTGAAGACAGCAAAGCACGTCTCAAGACACAAGATCCCAACTTTGTAGGTGCCGGACAGCTATTTTCTGATGACACAATAGCTGGCGCTACCAAATCGGGGGTTTGGGCAGATTACGATAACGATGGCAAACTCGATATCCTAGTCCAGGTAAAGGACTCCAAAGACATTAATTCAAGGTACATTGCCAAACTTTACCGGAATTTGGGCGATGGCGTTTTTGAAGACACTGGTGTAAATTTGCCTGGTTCTAGTGGTGACGCTGGTGATATGGCATGGGGAGACTACAACAACGACGGTCAACTGGATATTTTGCTCGCAGGTCGCGATAGTTCTTTGCAGTCGTCCTTCACCAAAGTCTACCGCAACAAAACCCGTGAAAATAAAAATAAGTCTGCCAGCTTTGAAGACATCGGCGCACAGATACCTTATTTAGGTCGCCCTGCTTGGGGAGATTACGACAATGACGGGCTTCTGGATATCCTAGGCACTGGTGTCGATCGACAAAATGGCGAAAATTCAGCAACAATCGTCGCCAAAGTCTATCAAAACAAAGGTAATTTTTCTAACCTAAACAGCTTTACTGGCCCAAACAGCTTTATCGACAGTGGCCTACTAATCGACAGTGGCGAAAGTCGCACGCAGGAACTGATTAATCGTAGCTATTCCCAGGCTGTTTGGGGAGACTACGACAAGGATGACAAATTAGATATCCTATTCACAGGCAATGCACCAAACAATGATGTCTATCAAGGACTGAACAAAAACGACTTCTTTACCAAAGTCTTCCGCAACAACTCTAAAGCGAACACTCCCCCCACAGCACCCACAGGGCTATCAGATTTACCTTCTGGCCGAAATGTGACTCTTAAGTGGAACAAAGCAACTGACGCTCAAACTCGTCCTGATGGTTTAAGCTACAACCTGCGAGTTGGGACGACACCAGGGGGTCAAGATATTCTTTCCCCGATGTCTCTAGCCAATGGAACTCGGCAAGTTGTAGGGCTAGGAAATGTCAGTCAAAACACCCAGTGGCAACTCAAAGACTTGTCTCCAGATAAGACATATTACTGGAGTGTACAGGCGATCGACACTGCTTGGGCTGGTTCAGAGTTTGCCACAGAAGAGAGTTTTACAGCCAGCAATCTTCCTCCAGAACAGAAGATTAATTTAGGCGGGAGGTACACTGAATTTAACAAAGCCATCAAAGATGTATACACTGACCCCGATGGCGACTTGATTTCCTATCGGTTAACTCTAACTGATGGCAGTCCTTTAGAACTTAGTAATAACTCAAACATCAATTGGCTCGGACTTCAATTTTACTCCCCGACAAACGAGATCCGGTTCATCGGAACTCCCCCAAGCGGTGCGCCATCTTTTCAGGCAAAGTTAATAGCTACAGACTCTTACGGTGCCAGTAGCGAACAGACTTTCAAGGTAACAACAAAAGAGGGGCGCTGGGTAATCGACGGCTACATCTCTGGTGCAACTGTCTTCCTAGACGCCAACAAAAACGGCATCAAAGATACCAACGAACCATCCACCACAACCGATTCAGGCGGTAAATTCAATCTCAACATCCCCTTCGAGACTTTCGATACCAACAAAAACGGAGAAATCGACCCATCAGAAGGCAATTTAGTCGCAATTGGAGGCACAGACACCGCCACCGGATTACCCCTAGAAACACCAGTCACCGCACCTCCCGATTCCAGTGTAGTCACCCTCTTAACCAGCTTAGTCGCCGACTTAATCGACAAGGGAATTGCACCAGAAGAAGCCCAATCTTTAGTCAAAGCCGCCCTTGGACTCCCGGCTGATGTTGACCTGACTAGCTTAGATCCGATCTTGGCTACCAACAACAACCAGCCAGGGGGCGTCGCAACTTTAGCAGCAATGGTGAAAGTCCAAAACGTCATCACTCAAACAGTCGCTTTGATTGACGGTGCATCCAGTGCAGCCGATCGCGATCTTGTCAAAGCAGTTGTCAGTTCAATGGGCGATAAAATTCAAGGCGGTACAATCTTAAATCTCAGCAACGGGGCAGCCTTAGAACCAATAATTAAGCAATCCGCTGCTAAAATCCAGCAGATTGACCCCAGTTTCAACATTCAGAAAGTCACCCAAATTACCTCGCAATCCGCGACAGTAATGGCAACAGCAAATCAGCGCATTGATGCCGCCGTCACCAACCCAACAGCAACATCAATTCCCCAAGCCGTTGCCCGCGTCCAACAAGTATCTTTGGGAACAACCACTCAAGACTTCAAAGCAGTCGGTGCCGGAAGCAAGCCAATTTCCCAGCTAGTTACTGACAATACTGGTGCTGCATTAGATAGCAAAATTCAAGCAGTAACATTGCCTGCTGGGATTGCAACTCCTCTTGTCACCGGCGACGCCGATTTGGGCAGCAATTCCCCCAGTCAAATCAACGGCACTCAGGGCGACGACATCCTCACCGGCACCACCGGAAATGATGCAATCAACGGCTTCCGAGGCAATGATTCGCTCTCCGGCGGCCTTGGGGATGACACTCTTTACGGCGGCAAAGGTAGCGATACTTTGCTGGGCGCTAGCGGTGATGATATCTTATTTGGCGGCCGCGGTGCTGATATCTTGAACGGCGATGATGGTAATGACATCTTGTTTGGCGGCAAAGGAGATGATTTGCTGAATGGCGGTTTGGGAGATGATACTTTGACTGGAGGAAAGGGAGTTGATAAATTCCTAATTTCCACCAATTCCGGGACTGATACTATTACCGACTTTGAATTGGGTAAAGACTTCTTAGTATTGGGTAACGGGCTGACTTCTTCACAATTGATGATTAGTCAAGATAGCGGTATAACATTAATCCGGTTTGCCCAAACAGGGGAGATTTTAGCTTCTATCAGTGGAGTTTCTCCTGGCAGTATTACCGCAGGGAGTTTTGGATTAATGTAAAGAAAACCCGGCGAAGGTCATTCGCGTCGATAAAGACAAAACAAGCCGGACGCAGGTTGAAGAATAGGCGGTTAAAATTGCGTTTTTTTCGACCGTCGGCCCAGGCCGACATTGTTTGTATAGCCGCGGTTTCAACCGCCGTCCGATCTTCAGTCCGCGTCGGCGGACATTGTTTGTACAGCCGCGGTTTCAACCGCCGTCCGATCTTCAGTCCGCGTCGGCGGACTTCGTTTGTATAGGATCGGTTTCAACCGCCGAGGGCCCATCGCAAAATCAGGGGCTAGATCCCCCCTAACCCCCCTTAAAAAAGCAGGGTGGTTTTATTGTCGGAAAAGAAATCTGAAACTACTTAATCAAGGTACGTAGTTGGGCTTGAGCCTCCTTTAAACCTGTACATAATACCAATTTTCAAAATTCTTACTACCAAGCAAATGTTGAGCTTGTTTGATCGAATATTGTGGCTGGTGCGTCGCTATGAGATTTTCTGTCTTTTTTGGGGGATAGTTGATGGATCCGCACCCTACGAATAATGTTGCATTTATTTGGCTTTCTTGGTATAAAGGAGGCTCAAGCTCAACTACGTACCTATTTTTCTCCTGACAATAAAACAGCCCTGGCTACTCCCCAACAATCAGGGGGATGCGAGGGGGAGATCCGGGCAATAAACAGCGCTAACCCAAGCGTATTTAATTATCTAGCGCATTCCGCACCTTACCGCGTTTCAGCTACCGCGATAGGTGCTGTACGACCAAGGCGAAACTAACAGCGGTACGTGATAGTGCGAGCTTGGATCGGCGATGCCGAATTGAATTGGAACGCTGTTTAAAAAAGGCGGATCTGGCAAATTTTCACCAGATTGGGCGAAGTATTCGCCAACTGCAAAGACTAATTCATAAACTCCCGGTTTGAGATCGTTTTCTGATAGTAACGGAGTAGCGGTGCGGCCGTCAGCATTAGTTGTTACAGTTTTTAGCAGGATTCTTGCGCCGGAGTTGGGGTCAATTGATTGCAGGGCGATCGACATATTTGCCGCCGGAAAGCCGCGGGCTGTGTCGAGAACGTGAGTAGTAAGTTTGCCTGACATTATTGTAAGGTTAAATGCTGATTTTTGATTGATTTTTGTGCGAGATTGTGCTAGGAAACTTGAATTGCGTAAATCACTGGAGCGATCGACCGCAGATGCAAGGCAGATAAACACAGAGGGACGCAGATAATTTTAAGAATTGAGAGCAAATGAATGCAATTCAACTTAGTGTAATGGGCCTGCCATGATGACTTTGGCGATCGCATCTGTCACATCGGTTGGCTGTTCCTTCGCCAGTTGTTCGTACCACTGTTGTGTCACCTGCGGATCTTTACCGTGAATTTGTTCGGCACGCTGGCGAGCTTTTTCGACAACTGCATTCGCCCGCTGCTTGCGCTCGGTTTCGTAGCGTTTGAGCCCGTATTCTACGCCTAAATTCGTGGTAGAAAGGTAGTTGCTGAGTACGAGTCCATCTTCCATGGCTTGACAGCCTCCCTGGCCCAAATCCGGGCAGGTAGCGTGGGCGGAATCTCCCAGCAAAGCAACTCTACCGCGAACGTAGGAGTCGATCGGCCCTACGTCGTGAATTTCCGGGCGGGCGACTGCTGCGGGATCGAATCTTTCTATCAACAATTGCACTGGTTCGGCCCAACCTTTAAAATGTTCTTTAAGTTCGGCTTTGTAATTGTCGGGATTGGCGGGAGTTCCTGTGGGTAAGGGAACATCGAAGAAAAAGTAAAATCGATCGCCCGCTACGGGCATCAATGAGGCGCGCTTGCAGTCGCCGACATAAATCGCCCAAGTATTTTGCGGCGCTAGTGCTTCATCTGCGGAAACTAGCCCGTTCCAGTTGATATAACCGCCGTATTTCGGCTGTACTTCGCGGCCCAATACATAGGTGCGTAAAATTGAGCGAACGCCGTCAGCAGCCACCAGCAAATCGCCGCGCGCTTTGTCTCCGTTCTCAAAGATTGCAGTTACTCCGGTTGCGTCTTCTTCGACGGCAATACATTTGCGATCGAGCTTGACTTCTCCCTTAAAAGCTGCTAATAACATTTGTTGTAAATCGCGGCGGGCAACCGGATAAGGACGCTGACCGACTTGTTGAATTAGCGGCATTAAATCGATGTCATTTAGCAGTTGGCCGATTTTGGTGCGGTATTCCATGCGCTCCATTTTTCCGCCTATTTTCGCCATGTTTTCGCCTAAACCGAGGCGGTTGAGCACTTTGACACCGTTCGACCACAGGGAGATGCCAGCCCCTACTGGACGCAGTTGTTTTACGCGATCGTAAATTTCAACTTCATAACCTGCTTGTTGTAGGGCGATACCCGCAGTTAAGCCGCCAATTCCGGCACCGATGATGACAACTTTTAAGTCGTGCATTCTGTGTTTCTCCTGCTGAATGACATCCTAATACCCTTTTAGATTTTAGAGTTGAGATTTTCGTATCAAGAATTACATCTGAAGTCGGTGCATCAGATTGCATTTATATCGGGGCCAGTCAATCACCCGTAATACAAACAGGTTTCTAGTGAGGACTTTAGTCCTTCTTGGATTCGGACTAAAGTCCGTACTACGAACCTGAAAAAAAACCAACTCACACACCCTACATATTAATTTGCAATTATCCTAAAAATTTTGTTAATTCGCCGAGATTTTGCTGAATCGCATTTGTCCCGCGAATGTGAGACAGGGGAGAACCTCCGTACAAAAAACTATCCAAACTAACTTGATAATTTTGCTGTACCGCCAAATCCAGCCACAAATTCTTAAATGCTGCTCCCGGTTTGTAGTCGGGAATGTTATGCTGGTAGTAGGGAAAACTGTCAATGCAAGTGTTAAAGAAGTTCTTGCGTCCGCAATGCTTTAAATACTGATATCGCGGTTTGAATTCAGTTTGATTTTGCAAGACTGTATAAATCGTATCGGCTAAGGATTCCGGATCGAATTTGGCGTAAAGACCCGCACCTTCCGGGAAAACAGGCGAGTTTCCTCGGGCGTATTGATTGAATTCTTCAAAACAAATTACTGGTACGTTGCAACTCATTGCTTCGGTAATTCCCCGGTTTTTGCCTTCGAGGAGGGAACCGAGAACGAATGCTTGCGCCCGCGAATAATAGTTAGGGATTTCTTGGTAGTAGTCAACTCGCGGCAGTAAGTTGATGTAGTCGGAGGGATTGCCTAAAATTTCCTCTACTTGATGCCATTCTTTTAAGGCGTACTCGTCGAGAGTTTTCAGGTTGTTAACATCAAATTCGTGACCGCTGACAACTGTTAATTTTATTGGTTTTTGCGGATACTTCTGGCGGTAAACTTTTAAGGCTTTGGCAATCGTTGGCAAGTTTTTTTCTTCGGAAATTCGGGCGACGGCGAGGAGTTCGATGTCTTTGGCGGGGACGTTTCGAGGGGAAATTAAGTATTCGTTGATGAAGTCTGTGTCTTGCAGCGGTATAATTGGTTTGTTGGCGCGATCGGGATATGTTTCGCGAAACCACTTTGCTCGCTGCGGGTTTTTGTATAAGCTGGAGTAGGCGTCGGCTATTGGTGCCCAGGAGTAGGAGGTTCCGGGGGAATAGGTGAAGGAATGAAATACTGAGGAAAGTTGGGGAAAGAGTTTGTTGATGAGTTCGACTCCTTCGCTGAAGTATATCCCTTTGATGAATTTTCCTTCGTAAGACAGTGGGGGAAGCAAGACGTAGAAACTGACTGTATCGAAGCGGTGGGGTTGGTCTTCAAATATCTCCCAGCTAAAGGCGTCTAAGTCTGCATAGATTTCGGCGATTGGTTTGTTGATGTGGGGGTTGCGTAAATAGGGTTTTTGGCGATCGTAGTTTCCGCGTACCATAGATTTTTTTTGGTATAATTTTATAGCAATGTTAAAGGTGTTGGTAGTGAGGACTTTAGTCCTCTAATTTTGATGAGGACTAAAGTCCTCACTACGAACCAATTTGATATTCAAAAGTCATCAAGCGGGTTGTTCTGGTAATTCATTGTCGCCTATTGTGAGGGCTAGTTGGTAGATTTGGCGGCGGGGGAGGGATGTTTGTTGGGCTAGTTGGCGGCTGGCTTGGGAACGACTTACTCCTTCTGCGATTAATGTTTGCAATTCTGCTTTGATGGCGTCTTCTGAAAAAATTGGTGCGTCTGTTTGGATGCCGGAAATCACTAGGGTAAATTCTCCCTGGGGTTCGCGTGTGGTGTAAAGTTCGATCGCACTTTCCATACTACCGCGCCAAAACTCTTCGTGCATTTTCGTCAACTCCCGCGCCAGTACAATCTGTCTGTCGCTTCCCAAGGTGTTTGCTAAATCTTGTAAAGTTTGCCGCAATCGGTGCGGAGATTCGTATAAGATAATAGTGCGCGATTCTATTTGCAAACTTTCTAAACTCCGCTGGCGTTCTTGACCTTTGGTGGGTAAAAATCCTTCAAACACAAATCTGTCTGTAGGTAATCCCGATGCACTTATCCCAACTATACAAGCGCTCGGGCCGGGAATCGGAATAATGTTAATATTAGCATCGGCGCAGGCTTTGACTAATTCGTATCCGGGGTCAGAAATTCCCGGCATTCCGGCGTCGGTGACGAGGGCGATACTTTTTCCTAACAGCAGTTTGTCGATTAATTCCGGGAGTCGTTGCTGTTGGTTGTGTTCGTGATAGCTGATTTGGGGCGTTTTGATTTGAAAGTGGTGCAAAAGTTTGCCTGTGTGGCGCGTGTCTTCGGCGGCGATGAAGTCTGCTGTTTGCAAAATTCGGATGGCGCGATATGTCATGTCTTCGAGGTTGCCGATCGGCGTTCCGACAATGTACAGTGTTCCTGTATTGGGATTTGGCTGCATTTTTTTGATATTTTTTATTTTTAACCGCAGATAGAACACGGGCGGGACGCCCATGCCACAGATTTAAGAACCAATATCACAAGAAAAAATGTCAGAGAGATTATGAAGACTGGATTGTTTTTGGGATTGGCGACTTTGGATTTAGTTTATTTAGCCTCCAAGCCTCCGGGGGAAAATCAGAAGGTTGTCGCTGTTGATTCTACCATTGCTGCGGGCGGGCCGGCGACAAATGCTGCTGTGGCTTTTAGCGGTTTGGGGAATGCGGCGGTGTTGGCGGGGGTTTTGGGTACTCACGCGATCGCCCAATTAATCCGTGCAGACTTAGCGGAGTACAATGTCAGGATAATTGATTTGCAGCCCGGGCGATCGCACTCGCCGCCAGTCTCCTCGATTATCGTAACTCAACAAACGGGCGATCGGGCAGTAATCTCAGTCAATGCTACTAAATCCCAGGTTGACAGCCAAGCAATTAACCCCGATATTTTAACATCAGTTAATATCATACTCTTTGACGGACATCAAATCCCAGTCAGCCAAGAAATCGCTCAACTCGCCCAATCAAAAAACATTCCAATCGTCCTTGATGGCGGCAGTTGGAAACCCGGATTAGAAAAAATATTGCCCTGCGTTGAATGGGTTGTATGTTCGGAAAACTTTCATCCACCAGACTGCCACAATTCCCAGCAAATCTTTGCTTATCTCTCAGCAGCCGGAATTCCCAACATAGCCATCACCCGCGGCGAAAAACCGATTCAATACTTCAGCAACGGTTGTTTCGGCAGTTTAGAAGTGCCTCAAATTCAAGCCGCAGACACTTTAGGCGGCGGCGACATCTTTCACGGTGCTTTCTGTCACTACATTTTACAAAAAAACTTTACAAATGCCCTAACCGCCGCAGCTAAAGTAGCTTCCCATTCCTGCAAATATTTCGGAACCCGCCAATGGATAAAAAATCTGCAACCTTAACTTTAAATTAACAAAAAAATCCGGACAAAAGCGATCGCACCCCGAAAACTCAAATAGCCAACACTCATTAAGCTAAAATAGTCACAGCAACCCTTTCAAAATTTGTAAACTCCTCTCCTCTCTTCCTTCGCGCCCTTTGCGTCTTCGCGGTTCGCAAAAAAAATTCACAAATCCAACCAGATTGCTATATTAGTTAAGCAACTTCAAGCAAAACAAAACCACCCCAAAACAAAACACTCCAATCATGCCTGACACCCAACCCCTAACCATCACACTTCCCCCTTTGCGGATTACCCTAACCGAACAACAACAGGTTAATCTAGAATGGCTGACGCAAAACTTGCCCAATCTACTCGCAGCAGCGCCAAGCAAACCAGAAGTCCCCGACTACCTGAAACAGTGGGTGGCGGCCAACAAATTATTAAATCTACCAGATGCAGACATCATTCAAGGCTTGATAAATACAGGCATTGATGCTGAAACAGCAACCGCAGAAGTTACGGCCATATCCTCTCATCCGTACTTCCAAGCAGGCAGCCATTACGCGCAGTTATTGCAGAAACTGGAATCGCAACTCACCATCAACAATCAATTAGCAGCCCTTTCTTCCAAGTTTGGCACAATCGAACGCAAAAGCAGCCTTTCTAGAGAGTATTTTTTAGAAAATTATTACGCTAAAAATACTCCGGTAATTATTACCAACATCATGCACAACTGGAAAGCATTGCAGTTGTGGACGCCGGAGTATTTGCAGGAAAAATACGGCGATGCAGAGGTGGAAATTCAAGCCAACCGCAATTCTGACCCGGATTATGAAATTAAGATACACAACCACAAAAAAACTGTTCAGTTCCGCGAATATATAGATATGGTCGTCAACGGCGGCCCTAGCAACGACTGCTACATGGTTGCTAACAACCAAACTCTGGAAAGAGAGGAATTTAAACCACTATTCAACGACTTTGAAATTTTTCCAGAATATCTGACTCCCGACGATACCAAAGGCAGAGTTTTCTTTTGGTTTGGCCCGAAAGGTACAATTACACCGCTACATCACGACCCAGTTAACTTGGTTTTAGCACAGGTCTCTGGACGCAAACTGATTAAGTTGATTTGTCCGCAGCAAACACCTCTGCTTTACAATCATGTCGGAGTTTTCAGCAAGGTTGACGGTGAAAATCCTGACTATGACAAATATCCGCTTTACAGAAATGCGAAAATCATTGAGGTGATTTTGGAACCGGGAGAGGTTATCTTTATTCCTGTGGGTTGGTGGCATCACGTAAAGTCGCTGGATGTGAGTATTTCAGTTTCGTTTACTAATTTTGTGTTTCCCAATTATTACGAATGGAAATATCCTCATATTAATTGGTCGTAGGTTGGGGTTCGCTGCACAAAAACAATCCCAAAATTCTGTAGATACTGTCTTGACAAGTCAAGAAGGGCGATCGCATAATTGGGGTCGAAAGGCTTTTGGGACTTGAAAACCCCAAAAGCCAAATGCACCAACTTCCTCATCACACCACCAATCACCTGCATTTTGACGCCAGCCACGATCCAATAATCCTGTACTCATCGCTTTCAGTATTACAAATTAAATAACTTACAATTTTAATTGTTATTGTGGGACGGGCGGGACGCCCATCCTACTTTCAAGAGTGGAACTTATTTAATTCTCATTCCTAATTACAACGTCTTGTCGTCCTTTATCTCTATCAGAACTTTAGAAAAATGGTATTAGCGCTACAAAATCGTTAAATAGGTTTCGGTGGGACTGATGGGTAAAGGTTTCAAGATTTGATTTTGCAAGTCTATTTCCAATCCCAATGATTCTAAAGGTATGACACCCAAAAGTGCATCATTGCCTCCCGGTAACTCCAAGCACTCGAAAGTGCCTTCCCGGTCAAACATTGATATTTTGGCATCTTGAAAAATGCGGGCTTTGCCAATACCCATTGCTGTTGCTACGTCTACTTCTTTGAGCAGTTTTAGTCCCAGTTTGGCGATCGCCTCTTTTGGCAGACACAAGGTAGTAGCCCCTGTGTCCACCAATACGTTTTTGAGGACGATCGACCGAATTTCTTCTTCCGATCTCACCCCCGCTTCTGCCAAGATTTGGTCGGCTCGATTAATGATTGTCAGAGTGGCAAAAACTTTTCCCATTTGATTGTTGCTTTGAATTTGCATAGTTGCCTCCTGCGGTAGCGGCGGAGTATTACCTACTTTAATTATAACTTATATGCGGAGCGATCGCACAGGTTCGTAGTGAGGACTTTAGTCCGCATGAAGAAGGACTAAAGTCCTCACTACGAACCTAAGATAATAATTTTAATGCTGATATTTACTTATATATATGGCGGCACGGATTTCCATTATTTAATGATATGTCAAGTTGCAAAAAAAAGCAAGGGGCGAACTAAAAAAAAGTTGCCCCAGCTTTAATAAAAAACTATCTTTGATTCCAAGCCGTAGCCGCATCAGCCACAGCTTGCTCTACTGGTTTTTCGCCTAACATTGCCGCTTGCAAATTGTCATAAATTGCCTTTTGCAACTTCTTAACATCCTTGAGAGGCGGAATCAACAACTCAGCTTTGTCCAACCCAGAAGCGCTGATAATCCTAGCTCGATCGCTCGAAGCAGCATCGGCAGGAGCGCTCTTAAAATAACCGTCCTGCAAAGTCTCAACCGTGGAAGGCAAAACATTAGCAGCCTTCGCAAAAGCCAACTGATTTTGAGAATTAGTTACGTACAAAGCAAACTTGACAGCATCATCAGGGCGCTTGCTGTCGCGGGGCACAACTAAATTCATTACTGCCACAG
Organism: Oscillatoriales cyanobacterium; assembly: GCA_004293365.1. GTDB lineage: Bacteria > Cyanobacteriota > Cyanobacteriia > Cyanobacteriales > Microcoleaceae > Microcoleus. The sequence goes on from RDYN01000020.1 coordinate 47,050, forward strand.
TTTTCTTGCCAGTTTCTCCGGTAATTTGAGGTGCAGCAGTTGAAACAGCACCTATACTCGGAGCATTCTCAGAAATTGCCTTTAAAAACTGAGGCCCGGAACCCAACAAAGCAGTTTCTCCAGCTTGATAAAGCTCGATCGCCCTGCGGTGTCCCTGCACCAAAACATCCTGCGGTAACAGCCCGCCCTTGTACAAATCAACCCAATACTGAAAAACAGCTTTGCCCTTAGCTGTATTAAAAGCAGCCTTGCCTTGAGCATCCACCAAAGGCACGCCCATCTGCACGAAAGATTGCAACACTTCCGCCGAATCTTCCGGTACAAAAGTCGCAAAAAAAGCAAACTTACCAGTTTTCTCTTTTACCTGTTTTGCAACAGTTGCCAACTCGGCATAGGTAGCCGGAGGCTTGGTAATTCCAGCTTTTTTAAACAATTCCGTATTGTAAATAGTTACAGGAGTTGTAAGATACCAAGGAATGCCAAAAGTCTTGCCATCGAGCACGCTAGCTTTCCAGATATTTGGCAGATAGCTCGATCGCACTTGCTGCGAAATCCGAGAGTCCAAATCCAGCCAAGCATTGCGCCCCGCCAACAGCGAAGCAAAATCCGGATTCAGGTTCACCACATCCGGCGCAGTTTTTGCCGATACAGCCCCCAAAATCTTGCTTTCCATCGCCGACCAAGGCACGTCCACCCAGCGCACCTTCACGCCCGGATTTTCCGCTTCAAAACCGGCGATCGTCTTGTTGAAATACTCAGTAAACTGAGGTTGAAGTTGCATAGTCCAAAACTCGATCGCGTTCGCATTATTGGTCTGGGAATTCACGGCCGGCTTGTTGCAACTGACCACCGCAGCTAGCATCAGCCCCACCAGCCCAAACACAGCGAACAGTTGCCAAGATTTACGTTTCATAGAATTTAATTTGAGAATCAGGGTTAGCTAGGGAGAAAAGAAGCATCGCTCTCTGACAGCCCTCCAGGGCTCAACCGCGAGAGTTTGGTATGCGGGCTTTCAGAGGGAGAGAGTCGGTTTTGCTGCACAATCGGCAGGTTCGTAGTGAGGAATGCGAGTCCTTCTTCCTGAGGACTAAAGTCCGAAGGATCAAACCCAGGTTTTCGGTCGATCGAGCTTAAATTTGTTGACATTCGCCGCAGAATAGCTATTGTCAAGTAAATTGGATAGCATAAAATCGGAACTGGCGATCGCGCCACAAAGACTGTGCAGCGCCCAAGCAGGCGGGATACCCAGATTACAGTATGGGTGGCAGTTGGAAACCGAACCTCCAACAGCCAACGGCTGAATCAGGCTGGCCAACTACAACATAAAAAAATAGCAACTACCGGCGACCCAATCCTATGGTTAACTTTTTCAAAGGTCTACTTTCCCAACGCCAGCCTGGAATCGGGATCGAAATAGCCCCAGACCGCATCAACATCATTCAGCTCGAAAAGAAAGCTCAAGCATTAAAATTGGGCCTCCTAGCCTCCACAGAAGTACCAGAAGACATCATACAAGAAGGGCAAATAGTCGATCCGCCGGGAATGGCAGAACTAATACGCACCCTGATGGCTGAAAACAAAATCAAAGCCAAGAAAGTAGCCACCGCCATTCCCGGCCGCGAAGCCGTGATCAGGCTAATTCCAGTTCCCGCAGAGCTCAACGAAGAAGAACTCCGGGATTACATGAACGCAGAAGCAGGGCTGTACTTGCCGTTTCCCAGAGAAGACGCCGACGTAGACTATCAAAAAATAGGCCTATTTGTAGATGACGACGGCGTAGAAAAAGTGCAAGTCGTATTAGTTGCAACCCGCAGAGAAGTTACCGATACATACATCGAAACCTTCAAAGAAGCCGGACTGGATATAGACGTGTTAGAAGTAACCAGCTTTGCTCTGATCCGCACCCTCAAAGACCAACTGCAACAATTTTCCTCCCAAGAAGCAGCAGTCCTCACCGACATAGAATTTGACAGTACCGAGTTAGCTATAGTAGTGGACGGCATACCGCAATTTAACCGTACCATCCCGATCGGCACCTACCAAATCCAGACCGCCCTCAACCAAGCCATGAACCTGCCTCCCACCAGAGACACCAGCGAACTGCAAGGCATGACCCTGCCAGTCACAGACACAATGGGCGCCTCGGGAGACACCAATCCCGGCACCAATGCGATGATTAAAGTATTGGGAGAACTAGCAGACGAACTGCGCCGTTCAGTAGACTTTTACCTCAACCAGAGCGAAGAACTCGAAGTAGCGCAACTGCTGCTAGCAGGGCCAGGAGCTGCGATCGGCAAACTCGACGAATTTTTCATGCAAAGATTAAGCTTGCCGGCATCTCAAGTAGACCCAATCGAAACCCTAGGACTAGAAATCAGCGAAGAAATTAGCCCAGAACAGCGAGCAGGCTTAGGAGTCGCCTTAGGTTTAGGACTCAGGGAGGTTATGTGACCCAAAAGTTTTAGATAATACAAAAACAGATTTGAGAATTTTAGAAAAAAGCTTCTTCCGCAAAAAGAATGCCCCTGATGCAGAAGGTAGAATATTGGAGGTAAAAGGTAAAAGGTAAAAGGTAGAATATCAAAGGTAGAAGCAACCACTTCCTTCGGTAGAAGGCAGAAAGTTGTTTCTTTCTTCCATAAATAAATCCTTCACTTATACCGGCAATCTGGCGACCTGTCTAAAATCTAAAATTTCAAATTAAAATCCATATAGCGGTTTTCAGAAAAATGAGGTACGTTGTTGGGCTTGAGCATCCCTAGTTTAGTGGTTAGAAAAGCTGTCGGTCATACCTCATCTTTTTGAGAAAGGCTATAGCAACAGCCAAGACAGTTGGGACGTTCTTAATTGCTGAAACCAAGCGGCAGATTGCACCTTCCAGAGAATTTCTTCCTTCTTCCTTCTCTCCTAAATAACTAAAACCTTCTTCCTGATATCCGTTACATCCGTTACATCCGTTACATAATCCGTTGCCGAACTTCCTTCTGCTATAAAATCCAGTGAAGCCATGTACAGCCTAGATATTAATTTTCTCAACGACCGCCCGGACTACAAACCAGTCACAGCAGCCAAAAGCTCAGCTAGAAAAAGTTCCGGGGGAGCCAAAGACCAACTGCCCCTAATTGGGGCGGGGCTGTTTGCCTTGGGCATCAATGCCGCCGTCATGGGCGCCTGGTGGTGGGCGACCAACCAAAATAGCAGCTTGGCTACAGAACAAGCAAACATCGAGCAAGAAGTGGCAAAGTTAACCACTCAAGCCAACGCCATCAAAGCCATCAACGCCGAAACCGACAAAGTTACCGCCGAATACAAAGCATTAGCCGGAGTATTCGACCAAATTAAACCTTGGTCGGCGATGCTGCAAGACCTCAGCGCCCGCACTCCCGCCGGAGTGCAAATTGCCAAAATCGAGCAAATCGACCCCAGTCCATCCCCAGTTGCAGCAGCACCGCCTCCCCCCGCAGCAACTCCCGCCGCTTCCCCCGGGGCGAGTCCTGCTGCGGGGGCGAGTCCATCCCCAGCCAGCCCCACGCCGGTGGCTGCTCCCGTCCCAGTCGCCCCGCCGCAGGCGCCAAAAGTACAAATTTCAGGGATAGCCAGTACCTTTGCTCAAGTTAACGACTTTATGCTCCTAGTCCAGCGCTCTCCTTTCTTCCTCAACACCGATACCAAACTGGTAGCGGCCACATTAAAAAGCAACCCCACACAATTACAAGTCCGCAACCCAAACGCAGCAGCAGCAGAACTTCCCAAACTGCGGCCCGTGGTGGAATATAAAATTGAAACAACGCTCAGCCCGACTGGCGCCTCCGAGTTGCTCCCCGAGCTGCGGAGCAAGCAAGCAGACGGGCTAGCAATACGGATAGAAACACTTCAAGAAAAAGGAGTGCTAGAACCAGAAAAAACAGAGGTGAAAAAACCATGACAGCAGAGTTTATTCCCAGCGGCGCACAAGCAGAAGAAGCAGGGACTCAGGAAATATTCGGCATTAAGCTGACACCCCAAGTCCAAGCAATAGGCATCGCGGTTCTCGGCCTCGGAGTAGCAGGCTACCTCGTTTCCCAGTTCGTACTGCCCGAATTTCAAAAAAGCGACGACATCAAGCAAAAAATTGCCGCCAGCAAGAAAACGCAAGTCGAATTGCAAACTCTAATTCTCAAAAAGTCAGAAGCACAAGCAAGGCAAGATGAAGCCAAACAGCGCCGCGCCAACGTGACGGCAATGTTTGCCAGCGACGCAGGCTCCAACACGCTGTTGCTTGACATGAACCAACTGGTTAATCGCATCAACGCCGGCGTGCAAGGGGACGACCTCAAGGCTAAAATTACCAAATTTGAGCCGGATGTCCCGCCAGCAGGAGCACCAGCACCCGTGCCAGGAGCCCCTGACCCTGATATTCTCAGCGATACGTCCTTCGGGCAGTCCCTGGCTGGCAAGCTCAGACGCAAAAAATATAAGGTAGAGTTTGAAGGCAGTTTCGCTCAAACCCGCAATTTTATGCGTAATTTGGAGTTGATGCAGTCGCTGTTGGTAGTGCGGAATTTGAAGTCTGAATTGCTATCCTCAACTCAGCCAATTCAAATTGATTTTTTGAAAGGAAGAATAGTGCCTGTGGAGCAGCCGCAAACTAAAATTAAAACGGCTTTTGACTTGCACGCGCTGCTGCCGTTAAAGCAAGAAGAAAAACCGCCAACTCCGGCTCCAAGTCCTGCTGCTAAATAGCGGTTTTCGGGCGGATATTAGGTATTCTCAGTCGCTATTTCAGCAGAAGGTAGAAGGTAGAAGCCAAAATATGAATGCCGCGAACAAAAATATAGGGCAATCTAAAATTAGGCTTTTGGCCGAATTCATTCTAACTTCTTCCTTCCAAAACAGGTTCGAATCGAGAAGATATAGCGTTCGTTTCAGTAAGATGAGGTACGCATGCTTTTAGGCCCCATGCTTTTAGGCCCCATGCTTTTAGGCCCCATGCCCATAAATAACAAAGTGTAGAGGAGAGAACGTGAAACAGCATCTACGGTTAAGTGGAGGACTCTTGAGCAGCGTTGCCGGAGTTCTGATCGCCCAAGCGCCGGTCTCGGCCGCGCCGACTAAAGTCACAGGAGTGCAAGTAAGTCAAGCTAATAATGGCGTAAATATTGTCATGGCTACCGAAAAGGGCGATCGCCCGCAAGTTTTTGGCATCAACAGCGGCAATACCTATCAAGCCACAATTACCAACACCCAGCTCCGCCTGCGCCAAGGCAACAGCTTCCGGCAAGATAACCCAGCTCCGGGCATTTCCTCAGTAGAAATCACCCAGGTAGAAGCCAACAGCATCCGCGTTGTAGTGGCAGGAACCAACGGAATTCCCAACGGACAATTTATGCCCGGACAAGGGCAAAGCATCGTCCTCAGCGTTGCCGGACAGGGCGGGACAGCGCAGTCTACCCCAGCAACACAGGCTGCATTGCCCTCGCTCAACCAAGCCCAAGCTGCCCCTCCGCCGCCTCCGGGACTGCCGCTGAGCCCAACAACTTCCCGGCCGGCACCCCAGATTCGCACGTCGCAAAACCCGGACGTGATGCTGCCAAATCCCGAAGTTACTGTCACTAGGAACGATCGCCCGCCCCTCCCCAGCGAAATACAATCTCAGAACAATCAAGCTCCGCCTTTCCAGCCGCGGGCTGTAGCGCCACCCTTGGGAGATATCGCAGTATCTAACATCGCGCCGGCTGGGGCAAATATTGAACTGAGTTCGGCAGAACGCATCCCCCGCTTGGTGCTGCGCGATGCCCCAGTCCGCGACGTTTTAGCTCTGCTGGCAAGGGCTGCCGGATTGAACATTGCTTTTACAGGCGGCGGGGCCCCCGGTCAGCCGGGCCAAGCCGCTCCGGCGGCCGCACCGGGAGCGGCAGGCGTCGCCGAGGAAGGGCCGAAGATTTCCTTGGACATCGAAAATGAGTCGGTGCAAGATGTTTTTAACTACGTACTGCGGATCAGCGGACTGCAAGCCAACCGTGTCGGGCGCACGATTTTTGTGGGTTCTAATTTGCCTCTAGACTCGCGCAATATCATTGTTCGGACGCTGCGGCTCAATCAAGTCAGATCTACGGATGCAGCTAACTTTTTGAGCGCTCAAGGTGCGGAAACTCAACTCCCCATTACTCGGGTAACTATTCAAACCGTGGGCCAGGGAAATACGGCCCGGGATGTGGAAATTCGGGAACCGGACATTAAGGCAATTGGCGCAAAGGATGGCAATGGGCCGCTCTTGCTGAGGGGACTGTCGGTGCTGGCGGATGCGAGGCTCAATTCGATCACTTTGGTGGGCGATCCGCGCAAAGTTGATATTGCCGTGGCTTTCTTGACTCAGCTAGATTTGCGCCGCCGTCAAGTGGCTGTCAACGTCAAGGTGATCGATGTCAACTTGACCGGAGCCAACAACAGTAGCAGCAGTTTCTCTTTCGGAATTAATAACAATTTCTTTGTCAATGACAACGGAGTCGCAAGCCTGAATTTTGGTGGCTTGCGGCCGGCTACAGAGACTGATGTCAACAGTGCCAACAATCGATCGACTCCGCCGATTGTCACCAACCCCATAGGAAACATAGATCCTGTCTACGATCGGAATGCCAATTTAATCAACGTGCCTCTGACAGGGACTGCTAGCTACGATCGGAATGGCAATTTAATCGTGGGTAACAGTGGCGGGGTGTTCCTCCGGCCGACAGCAATTACTGGTGACCCCTCACGAGTTGGGCTTGACAGTTACGAGCCTGGGGGCGGACCTGCGACCTTCGGCCTGTTCCCGTTGTTGCAATATCCAAGGAGGTTCTTGTCGGCGTTGCGGGCAACAATTAGCACTCGGAATGCCAAAATCCTGACCGATCCGACTCTGGTGGTTCAAGAAGGGGAAACGGCGAATGTGAATCTTACTGAAGAGGTGATCGCTAACATCACGTCACAAACTCAAACCACGGGAAATTCAAGTACCAGAACGGTAACGGCTGTGAAGGATAAGGCGGGTTTGCAGTTGGCGGTAGCAGTTGACAGAATTGACGATAATGGCTTTGTCTCTCTGCGGGTGAACCCGACTATCAGGGCGATCAGTGGGGATCAAACCCTGAACACTGACGGGGGGAATGCGAATATTATCAGGCTGCTGGCGGAGCGATCGTTGCAATCGGGGTTAATTCGCCTGCGGGACGGTCAGACTTTGATTGTTTCGGGGATTATCCGCGACCAAGAACGGGTTGAAGCGAACAAAATCCCTATTTTGGGAGATTTGCCGATTATCGGTTCGCTGTTCAGGAAAACCACTAAGACCAACGAGCGGGCAGAGGTGATTTTATTGCTGACTCCGCAGATTTTGGACGATAGCGATCGATCGAACTTTGGCTACCAAAACAACATCAGTCCCGACGCCCGCCAAATGTTGCAGCGCAGTCAACCCGTCCAGCCCAGACAGTAGGCATGGGGCAAAGAGGGCAAAGAGGGCAAAGAGGGCAAAGAGGGCAAAGAGGGATGAAGGAAGAGGTGTCAACTTAAGGTCAAAAGTCGTGCCGGTCTGCTGTCTGACGATTTGCCGAGTCTAGATCCCCCCTAACCCCCCGGATAGTCGGGGGGGACAAGAGCGTCGTCCAAGTCCCCCGACTATCCGGGAGAGAAGAGCGTCGTCCAAGTCCCCCGACTATCCGGGAGAGAAGAGCGTCGTCCAAGTCCCCCGACTATCCGGGGAGAGGGACAGGATTCTTCTCTTTCGTCCCCCTTAAGAAGGGGGATGAGAGGGGGATCGGGCCTCGGCTATAAACGAGAGATAGAGATACAAAGGTTTTTAGGCGATTGGTGACACGAATGGGAAGAGAGAAGAGGTTCGAGGGAAAGAAATTTTTCTTTGACCCTTGACAATTCAGACTTTATTCCTTTTAATTCACCTTCTTTCTCTCACAAGCAAGAAGAACTCAGGAAAAAAAAATGTTTAACTCTTGACAAATGACATTTTATTCCTTCCATTTTTACTTGTTTTCAAATTGCAAATCCACTCCCGGTGAGAAATCTTCTCTCCAAAGAGGTATTTTTTTACCAAAATTTAGGTATTAATTCTAAAAATGGGCAAGTTCCATATAAATTAAAGGTTCCACCGATCCATAACGGTCGGCAAGACTTTAGAATAATGCAGTGAAAATTAGATGCTGTCGGGTTTTCAGCAACTAAAAACAAAAATTCCTTTTCTGACCAATTATCCTAGGGTAATTAGTATTCAGCAGGAGTTCTTAATTGGGAAGCGGGCTGGAGCAATAGGGGACAACCCAAACCTCCCAACCCAAACTCCAATACAGTTACAACTCACAGCTAATAGTTGAACTCTGTTTAACGTATTTTGCAAATCCCAGAAGGAGTTCGGAATGAACAAAGGTGAATTGGTTGATGTAGTGGCCGAAAATGCTAGTGTCACGAAAAAACAGGCAGATGCCGTTTTGAGTGCAGCCTTGGAAGCAATCATGAAAGCTGTCTCCGACGGCGACAAGGTGACATTGGTCGGTTTTGGCTCGTTTGAGTCGCGGGAACGCAAGGCCCGGGAGGGTCGCAATCCCAAAACTGGCGACAAGATGGAAATCCCGGCAACTAAAGTTCCTGCATTTTCCGCAGGTAAGTTGTTCAAGGACAGAGTTGCACCGCCGAAAAACCCCCAATAACTGGCAAACTGAGTCTTGATTAGACCTGTACACGGTGGGAATTTAGCTTGGGCAGCCGCACTGGCTGGCTGCCCTCCCTCTGCTATTCTCGATTTTTCTGCCAGTATCAGTCCTTTGGGCCCTCCTGAGTCTTCCCTGGCTGCGATTCAAGCTCATTTGAGCAGTCTTACGGCTTACCCAGACCCGGATTATGGGGAGCTCCGGACTGCTTTGGGTGAGGCTTTGAATGTTGACCCGGATTGGATTTTGCCGGGGAATGGTTCGGCGGAATTGTTGACTTGGGCGGCTTGGGATTTGTCGGAGCTGGAGGGCACTTATTTGGTGACTCCGGCTTTTGGCGATTACTGGCGGGCTCTGAAGGCTTTCGGCGCGCAGGTGCTGGATTGTCCTTTGGATCTGAAATCGTTGAACGCGGAGACTGGTAACGGGTTAGTAAGGGATGATTTATCGGTTTCTAACGGTTCCCTTGTCTCTCCTTCTTTCGCTCTCCCGGTTCCTCTTGCTCTAGAGGCCGATCGAGCTTTGCTGCTAAACAACCCGCACAATCCTACGGGTTTGTTGTTCGCGAGGGAGGCGATTCGGCCTTATTTTGAGCAGTTGGGTATGGTGGTGGTGGATGAGGCCTTTATGGACTTTCTACCGCCTGCAGAGCAGCAAAGTTCGATCGCTCAAGTTGAGGAATTTCCGAATTTGGTGATTTTACGATCGCTCACCAAATTCTATTCTCTGCCGGGACTGCGGATGGGATGTGCGATCGGGCATCCCGACATCCTCCGCCGCTGGCAGTTGCTGCGCGATCCTTGGCCTGTGAATGCCTTAGCTGCGGCGGCTGCTGCTGCTGCGGTGCGAGATACCGCTTTTGAGCAGCAAACTTGGGATTGGCTGCCTGGGGCTCGCCGAGAGCTATTTGAGGGTTTGGCTGATTTACCCGGTTTGCGCCCAATGGCTGGGGCGGCTAATTTCTTGTTAGTTGAGTCGTCGGTGTCGGTGGCTGCAATTCAAAAAAGTCTGTTGCAACAACACCGGATTTTGATTCGGGATTGTTTGAGTTTTCCTGAGTTGGGCGATCGATTTTTCCGAGTCGCCGTGCGCGAGAGGGCGGACAATCTGCGGCTGATTGCTGGACTTGCTGATGTCATTAGCCGTTAACTCGGAAATTACGGATCGTAAAAAGTGTTTGATCGTTCGGACTTTAGTCCTCTGATTTTTATGAGGACTAAAGTCCTCACTACGAACCAATTTTATTAGACTTATTGCATAAATCGCTGTGCCAGACCACTCCTAAAAAACGCTTTTTATACTCATCGGGATGCTTCCACTGCTGCTGACTAATGACTAATGACTAATGACTAATGACTACTGACTACTGACTGCTGACGTTCGCGAGCGGGGACGCTCGCGCTAATGACTAATGACTAATGACTACTGACTACTGACTAATGACTACTGACTAATGACTAATGACTGCTGACTACTGACTACTGACTTCTTTATTTATGCTTGATTATGATTTAGTGATTATTGGTGGAACTGCGGCCGGACGCTATGCTGCTTTGACTGCAACTAATTTCCCGGCCCGCGTTGCTTTGGTGGAACCGCTAAGTGATTCGCAAGATTTGCCGGCGGGGGGGAAAGAGTCGATCGCCCTGGGCTTGAAATACAGCCAAACTTTGAGAGAGGCTGCTCGTTTTGCTCACCAGATGAGCCTCCCACAGTTCGGACTTCGCCCAGATGTGGCTAATTCCGAAATGCCGATCGCATTGCAGTTTAACGGGGTTAAAAAGTGGGCTGACGGCGTTGTTTCTAATTTGTCAGAAATTGACGATCTCGCCGTTTTAGCTGCTCGCGGGGTTGATATTATTTTTGGTGACAGCGAGTTTGTTGCCAAACCCGATTTGGCTTTGATTGCGGGCGATCGTCCATTGCGATCGCGCTGTTATTTGCTAGCTTGTCCAACAATGCCTGCAATTCCCAATATTGAAGGACTTTCATCAGTCGGCTTTTTTACTTCCGAAACAGTCGGAGAATTAACAAAACTGCCAGTGTTGCCGAAAAGTTTGGCTGTAATCGGTGCAGATCCCAGCGGTGTTGAAGTTGCTCAGACTTTTTCTCGGCTGGGCTGTGCTGTGACTTTGGTGGTAAAAAGTTCGCAGATTTTGGCTAAAGAAGACCGCGAGGCTGCTGGTTTGGTGCAAGCTGGAATGGAAGCTGAAGGAGTACGGATTCTGACTGCGACTGAGGTGACACAAGCTAGGATGATTGACGGTAAAAAGTGGATTCAAGGTGGGCCAAGGGCGATCGAAGCTGAGGAGATTTTTCTCGCCGCTGGCCGCGGACACAATTTTGCATGGTTAAATCTAGAAGCTGTTAGGGTTAAATTTGGCGATCGCGGGTTGATTTTAAATGAAAAGCTGCAAACAACTAATTCTCGAATTTATGCGATCGGCGATGTTGCTGGCGGTTATTCGTTCCCTCACATCGCCAATTGCGAAGCTGCGGTGGCTGTGAAAAATGCTTTGTTTTTGCCGCTGTTTCACATAGATTATCGCGGCATTCCTTGGGTAATTTTTTCCGATCCGCAGTTGGCGAGGGTTGGCTTGACAGAAGCGCAAGCAAGGCGCCGTTTTGGAGACGATCTGATTGTGGCTCGGGAATATTTCAAGAATGTTGAAAGAGCTCAAATGTCTGGTGAAACAACGGGTTTTTGTAAGATTGTCGGGCGCCGCAACGGGGAGATTTTGGGAGCGACTATTGTCGGCCCGCAAGCTGCGGAGTTGATTCAGGCGATCGCCTTTGCTGTGCGTCACGGAATGAAGGTTGAGGCGATCGCCGAACTTCCTTATATTTGGTCGAGTTTTTCGGCAATTAACGGTCAAACTGCTGCTGTTTGGGAGTCGCAGCGTCTCCGCAGCAATACTTTTATGCAGAATTTGTGGGAAAATTTATTTCACTGGCGCAGATATTGGAAATGAACAAATTGATCGTTAGTCATTGGTCATATCGTGTCCGATCAATCAATTAACCGCAGTAAGATTAGTTCGTAGTGCGGACTTCAGTCCGCAAAATCCTCCACTACAAACCGTGTAAGATTGTCTCGTAGTGCGGACTTCAGTCCGCTTTCGGACTGCGGACTGAAGTCCGCACTACAAACCGTTTTTATGATGGTAATCGATCGCACATGACATCATTGGTAATTGGTAATTGGTCAACAGAGATACATTACTTTTTTAAAGTTATAAAGTTTTATCAACTTTTATCAAAAAGCCTTGATTCAGTTACCGCTATGGAAGATAATAATCAAGGTCAAAAACTCAAAATAGTTGAGACACACTACTAACTACCCGAGGTCGGATTCATGGATTGCAAAACTGCTACTTTAGTTTACGAAACAGGAAATCCCCTGGAAAACATTCGCAAGATATTTCCCGAAGCTTGGCAATTTTTGACAGATCAGTCTGCGGCTTTTGTGGCCGGTAAAGATGATACTTTTGATGCAGAGATTAAAAAGTCGATCGGCAAAACGCCTTTTGGGTTCAGAATTACTCACCGCGACGATACTGAACAATTGACAAAAGATATCTCTGAACTTTTGGGCGATATCACTTCTCGCTTACTTTTGGAACAGCATTTTTCTCAAGTTGTCGGTCGTCCTCTTTATTTCAGCACAATTTGCTGTTCCAGTCACCTAACAGCCGATCGCGAATTGACATTAGATGAAGTTTTGCCAATTCAACGCGCTGCGGTTAAGTTGCAATAGTTAAGCTGTTGCTCTAATTATTGCGGGCGAGAGTGCAACGCTGGATTTGACGATCGCCGGTACAATGCGATCGCACGCCATTCTCGCCCCTGAAAGGTTTCTCGCCACTGGGCCAACTTGCAGCGCTGCTAAACCACCAGTCAAAAATAATTCGCATCCGGGCCAACGCAGGTGTTTGTCTAAAACTGGCAAACCTTTAACTATTTCAATAGGATGGGTTTCTAGCGTTTCCTTGAACAAAGGCTCGGCTGTAATATCTAATTTAGTGCCGGTTGCTAGCCAAATGCGATCGACAAATAACATCTCCCCATCGCTGCAATCAACAGTCCATCTGTTATTTTCCCACCGAACGCCAACAACTTCGCACTCTTCATGAAATGTCAGTTGTTTGCTGTAGGACAACCGGCGCAACTGCGTCATAATTTCCGGTGTCATCGAGCCGCCGTTGCGAGCTTGTTGAATAGCTTCCCAACGCTTCTGACAATCAGGCTCGGCAGCGAATCCTTTCAGGTATTTTGGCCCCAACCAACCGGGTTCGGCATCAAATAGTTTTTCTTGGAAATAGCGCCTAGTCATTAACAGGACTTTTGCTCCCCTAGCAATTGCTCCTACTGCTAAATGTCCGCTAGTTAGCCCGCCACCGATAATTAATATTTGTTCTCCTGATAATTCCAAATTTCGCAAATCTACTTGATGGGAGTGGCGAATTCTTTCGGCGGGATGCTGTGTTTGAATTTGATTTACCCACGCTGGTAAATGCGGTTTCCCACTCCCGGCGGCGACAATTACTCGGCGGGCGATCGCACTTTTTCCATCTTCAAACCACAGGCGAAAACAGCCGGATTTAGGCTGAATGCGAGTTACTTTTGCTTTGATAACTCGATCGCCCAAATCCCACCGTTTAACTGTATCAGCGCAAAATTCCTCAAATAACCGACTTCCCGGCAAATCGTAGGGTGGAAACAATTCGGAGGAGCGATTTTCAGCAAACCTCCGCAATTCGTAAGGGTTGGGATCTGGGTGGTGCACTGCGGGCGATCGCAAATGCCCAATTTCTAAAGCTGCAAATTGCCTCCGCCACTGAGTCAGCCATTCGCCGCTCGGATCGAATGCAAAAATTTTATCCCGCAGACTCTTGCGTTTATTCAAAATGTGTGCAATCAGAGTCAGGGCGTGGGGCCCGGCGCCAATGACAGCTAAATCAATTTGGGGCGGTATCTTTGCTGAGTTCCCTTGCATGGAAAATTGCTAATTTGCGAATAATAACAATTCTCATTATAGGGCGATCGGGCATTTCCGTTGACAGCGCTCCAAATAAACTCGAATTCCAAGCATTCGCTCTCAATTCTGGAAATTATCGGCGTTAATCTGTGTTAAGGAGCCTCACATCTGCGGTTGCTATCTCAATCAAAGATTTACGCAATAACTCTAAGGCAGCGCCACAAACCTGTAATCGTTGCCTTGGCGTTGAACCTGTACTAAAATCGGTTTGTTCCACCGATCGCCCGTTGGCAAAAACCTCACATCTTCACTCGCACCGGAGGTAACGAAATTCGGAGTCCTAAGTGCTTGTTGCAATCCTTCTCGCGTATTGCTGCGCTGCAAACCGCTGATAATAGCTTTAGTCGCATCAAAACTCGTGGCGGTGCGCCAATTCACGACACCTCCCCACTTTTGAATTCCATTCTTAGAAAATGGGTTGTTGGGATTAGTGTCAGGGTGCCACGGAACGGACAAAATAAGCCCGTCAACGTCTTTGTTCCCCTCTTTTACCGTTTGAAAGGTGTACAGTGTCGTACTGCCGTAGAGCGCTAATTTGCCACTATTGAGGCGAGCTAGGTCGATCGCGCGATCGATGCGATCGATATGAGGCGCTAACATTAACGCTTGTGCACCTTTGCTAACAGCATCAGCAATGCTAGCACTAGAATTAAAAGTTGGCGTTGAAAAGTCACAAACCGCAGGCACCACCTTGCCACCCAAAGCCGAAAATGACGAAACAAATTCATCCTTAAACGATACGTTATCGGGAGCTTGAGAGTCATAGCAAATAGCAACATTAGTTTTGCCAGCTTTCTTAACCATATATTCTGCTAAAGGAGCCGCCATCGATTGAATCGGGGGGACTGTCCGAAAAATGTAGCTACCAAAACCTGATAAATTGTTAGCAAAGCTAGTTGGCGTAACCATCACCAGTTTTTTTTCTTGATAAATGGGAGCAGCAGCTAGAGAAGCATTGCTAGCATTGTGTCCGACGACTGCTAAAATTTTCGGGTCATTTACGAATTCGGTTGCAACTTCTTTGGCAAAATCTGGACTGTTATCATCGTTGGCAATCAAAACTTGCAAACTCGCACCATTAATCCCTCCCCCAGCATTGACTTCCTCTTGAGCTTGGGCAACTCCTCGGAGCATTTCTTGGGCTACATTCGGGTTACTACCAATCGGAACCCTGACGCCAATTTTCAGAGAATTATCATTGTTTACTTTGGCATTATTTAAATAAATTACAGTCTCTGGATCGTTGCGATTTTGTTGCAGCGATGCCTGAAAGTTTTTGACAGCTTCTTTGTAATTACCCTCAGCAAAAGCTTTGACACCTGCTTGTTTTCCTGCTGTTGTTTGAGATTGCATCAATATCTTATCTCCCAAACTGAGGCGACTATTGCCAGAAACTAATCTAAGTGAAGTTCCGCCATTTAACATCTGTGGAATAAACGTGAATGCACCCCAGGCAATCAAAGGAAATGCAATAAAAACAATTGGCGGCGGGCCTTTTCTTTTTTGAGGTTCTTGATACATGATTAGTTCTCCTAGACTAGATTTTGTTTAGATACTTTGATTTCTGTCAGCATTTTCTAGCACAGTATAATAAATCTGTTACTGACCAGAAAATGCTCCGGCTTGCAACCTGTAGAAATATCTACATATATTTGATTTAGATCGACGAGCGCAATATTAGCTGCTAGGCTTGGGTGACATTTACTCGGTCCTGTCCTAGGTTCATATGATGATTATCAATAAAAGCTTTTTAAAAGTCAATTCATAAAGTCATTGGATAAACTCATAAAAGTCATGTCATTGAGTTCATAAAAGTCATATTTGTGTAGATTAGTTGCAATAACTCATCTCATGCCTGTTGTATTAACGTAATAAAACGTGTTTGCAGCATCGGAATGTGAGTCCTCGGATGATGCGGACTCGCATTCCGATGCTGCGAACCAATTTTATTGGAAGCCTTCTTTTCGGAGATGAGAGAATTCTTCCGCAATACTGTGTATGTGGCTCAAAATAGCAGTTGGGCGATCGCTCTTTCCCAGCATAAATCAGGTGCACAGTGGACACCCAGAGTTCAAAGTTGGGTTAGATACGCCACAAGCACCCTAGGTTAATAAGGAATGAAAATTTAATAACTTTAGCGTCTGCTAAATAGTCGGAACTGCATGATAATTCCATTTTGGTAGATATTAATCAAAAATAATTTTCATTGTTTCTTTAAATCTCTTAGCTACTTTTCGACCACTTTCATAAATTTTATCGTTCACATTTACAACCACAGAAATCCCGGTTTTAGTATGAGTTTTTGCCATGAGTTTTTTCACTAACTCAAGAGAAGTAAAAATTACTCCTTGACAGGCTCTGGTTACGTGAGGAAACAAACGATGTTCAATCGGATTATACTTCGATGTATAGGGAGGATAGTGTGCGATCCTAATTTCTATTCCTAGCTCGTCAACTAATTTTTGTAAATCCGATTTAAAGATATGATGATTGGAATTATTACTGCCACCGCTATCGCATTTTATCAAAATTGAATCGGCTTGATGGTAGATAAATTTTCCGTAATTAACCCACCATAATTTAATCGATTCACAAGCAAATTCACTCGTGTCTTTACTGATTCCCAAATTTAAATATCCTCGGTTATGTTGCAGATCGTAAATTCCATGAGGTACTACTTTTCCGTCAGCTAAACTCCAAAAATCATGGTCAAATGTCGTAATAGCTTCCGTAGTATATAGACTTCCTGCTCGATATAGATTTCCAATAAATTCCTTCTTTTTCGTGTCGATACTAACAATTGGATTTCCCTGTAACTCATACTCTGCCGTAATTCAGACCCGATTTTCAAATTGTTCATTACGACTTTTTGTTACTCCGGTTGTTTGTTTTTTTTGAGCTTGACGTTTCACATATTCATGTTTTTTTAACAGTTTTTTAACAACTGTTGTACTGACTATTGTTTCCTGAGCCTTCAGACCTTCAACTATTTGTTGCTGGGTAAGATTTGTCCATTTAATTTTTTCCGACATGGGAGCTGCGGCTGTGTGGTTTTTTAAGACTTCTAAAAAACGCTCATTTAAATCAGGTATCTCAGACTCCCTAGTTTTTCTTTCTCCTCCACGTCGGCGAATTCTCTGTTGATTAAAAGTAGTGTCTGATTCAGTTTTTAATTCCTTAATTCCCTTGGCTATTGTATTCCTGTCTACTCCCAAAACTCTGGCTATGTAAATAATTCCACCACGACCAAGTTTTACGGCTTAAGAAAGCTGCATATTTTCTTGGCTCTTTTTCAGATAAAGACTGATGATATTTTCGCATTAAATCAGTAATTTCGTCTGAGTAACACATAAATTAAGTTAGTAATAAATGATTTAAATCAAAAAATCTTGGGCGACCTAAGAAGAACCAGGTAGGTATAATATTTGACATCTCTACCGAAACATAAACCTATTCATATTCACTCATTTATTATACATCGCTGATGTTATTAAATTTTCATTCCTTATTTACAGCGGTTCCCGCTGTTATGAGGTACAGTAGCAGCAATTAGCTTTCCCAATTTCTTAAATGTTTAGGGTTCATTAGCTTGAGGGCAACTGCAATGATTTTATCAATCATTGATGTGGTAGTTGGAGCGAAACTTCGTAAAAAAAAATTGAGTTGTGACCACCACAGTTCAATGGGGTTAAAATAGGCGAGAATACGGAGATAAGCAAATAACACTCGCACCGCAAGCTTCAATCATTTGCACAATTGATGCTAATTTATGGGCGGGTAAATTATCCATAACTACTACCGATCCTTTCCCTAATTCAGGACATAAAATTTCTCAAAAAATACGGCAAATGCTTATCCGTCCATTGAATCATTTATTGTCATCAAGGCTAGCACTGTATTAATACTAATTGCGCCAATAGCTGTGACATTTGCCCCTCGATAAAATGGTGTAATATCGGCAACTCTTGTTCCAGACGGAGAACGAGAATGACTTCTGGCTAAACCAATAGAATACCTGTTTCATCCAAAAACACGCTTGTTTTCTGGCTCGATATCCTTGATTTTTTCCCAATACTCTACTGTCAATTTTTGGACTCTTTCTGTCGTAGCTTGGCTACTGTACCAGGTTTTTTTGCGATTTAGCTCTAATTTTTGTAAATACCGACACATTGCTGCCCGGCTCACCCAATTTCCGGTCTTTTCTGCAAATAATTCACATAACTCAACCAAAGTTGCATCGGGATGTTCTGCCACCAGCGCTTTGATTTCTACATCTGAAGAAGTCAGATTACCCAATTGCGGTTTTCCTCTTTGTTTAGGTTGTAAATTCCCCTCAGGAGAGTTGTTGCTTGACCTGTTTTTGAACTAGACTTTTAGTGACACCAAATTGGGTTGCTACTTTCCTGATGGACATTTTTCCTACTAAATATGCTGTCACTATTTTTTCTATAAGAGGGAGTGAATATGCTTTCATTAGGTTTGATTACACAATGATATTTCATTATTATTGATTGTACCTCATAACAGCGGTTTCGGCTGTTATTGTCTCCAAATTGTCTCGAAATTGTCTCCAAACAGCCCTCAAAAACCCTGTGTTTGTCTCCAAAAACATCCTGTGCAACCACAGAGGTCAAGCCCTAGAAACGCCAAAACCCTTGATTTCTCAAGGGTTTAAATACTTTTTTCGCAAGCGGACGGTGGGACTCGAACCCACGACGTTCAGCATGGGAAGCTAAAAGGTTATTTTGGTATAACGCTTGCCCTGTAAGGGTTGTAAGAGTAGTTTTTTAACCTTTGGACTGTGTTGATAGTCATTCCATAGTCATTCGAGTAAAATTTAGAGATTGATTTTTGGTAGCAGGACATGAGTGAGACCCCTAGATTTAGCAACAAAGCTTCCAAAGGTTCTGTTGTCGTTGGGACAATTAAGGGCAGATTGCGCTTGCAAATGCCGAGACAACTCTATGGAGGAGAGCAAAAATACTTATCCCTCGGAATGCCGGATACTCCCCATAATCGCGAACTAGCGGAAGCTAAAGCACAATTGATAGAATCCGATATCAAGTTTGAGAGGTTTGACCCCACGCTCAAAAAGTACAAACCACAAACCCACTTGACTGTCGTTGACATTATCAAGCCAGCCCCAGGCTTAACCCTTTCCCAGTTGTTTTCTAGGTATTTGGATTTTAAGACGCCAACTTGGAAGCCAACGACTTTGAATTACATGGTGGCAAGCGTTCAAGCTTACGTTGACCGTTGCCCCTGCCAAGTTTTGTCCGAGGATAGCGCTCTACAAATACGTGCGTGGCTGCTAGAGAATACTACTAACAGTATGACTAAGCGCATTATTACCCATTTGAATGCAGCGGTAAGGTGGGGAATTAAGTTTAAAATAGTTAGCGGTTTAGCTGTATCCCCGTTTGAGGAAATGGCAGCGGAATTGCCAAAGCACAACTGGGAAAGTGACCCAGAACCAAACGCTTTTACAGCCCGAGAAAAGGTTCTGGTATTGGAAGCTTTCAAAAGTCACAAAGGCACTTGGAACGGCAGGGGAGAAAGCGGGCAAAAGTTCTGCTTTTATTACCCTATGGTTCAGTTCTGGTTTTCAACTGGGTGTCGTCCTTCTGAGGCGATTGGAATAAGATGGTGCGATATTGCAAATGACTTCTCTCACATTGTTTTTAACGGGAGCGTGCAGCATCCAGCCGGGAAGGAGACAAGAGTTGAGGGTAGCAAGAACAACAAGCGGCGCAAGTTCCCCTGCAACCAAGAACTCAGCCAGTTGTTACAAAGTATAAAACCTCAAAATCTGACCGACAAAGGTGAGTTGGTGTTTCCATCACCGAGGGGGAAAGCTATTAATTACAACAATTTCAGTCGGCGGGTTTGGGATACACTGGTTGACCCGATTACTGACCGCACTCGCGAAAATGAGCGGGGCTACAAAAAGACTACTCCTTACTCGTGTCGGGATACTTTTATGACTGAGCAAATTTCAAAAGGTGTGCCGAGTGCGGTGATAGCTAAGTGGTGCGATACGTCGGAAAAAATAATTAATTCCACGTATTTGGACGGCAGACTTTTAGAACAACTGCGCCCGCTTTGATGCTGTTAATATGTTGATTCTACGGGCAACTTTTGCGAAACAAAACTTTACAGTCGCACCTGTTGACAAGTGGCTGCAAACCTGCAATCGTGAGTAACTAAGGAAGATTGATGCGCGACTGACTAGCGTACCACCGCTAACCAAGTCACGACTTCCCCAAACCGTTATCTAACAACGTTTGGAGCCGAATAATTATGACATTTTTAGACGATTTTCCTATGGGACGATCGCAACTCTTTACGTTTGAGGCGGGAATTAGCCATGACTAAGCCCGCTGTCAGTTTCCGTCGCATAGACCAACTTAGAGCGATCGCTTTTAACCGTGGCTTCACAAATGAAGACGCCAGACAGTTCGGAAAACTCAGCAAAACTGCCACATGGGAAGCGCTGCTAGAGTTGCACCTTATTGACGGTGAATCGCTAGACACACCGCTAGACATAGCGCTAGACACTGTAGACACAACACCTAAACCGCTTGATTTACAAGCTGTAGACAGTGTAGACACCATTGACTGGACTAACGACGGTTCATTCCCTGTGTGTTTCACCCGCCAAAATTCCACCAACTTTTTAGACTGGGTTGACTTCGGACAACTCCTCGCACTTGTACTCGCATCGGCGGGGGTGTTTGTGCTGGCTATGTCTATGTGGCAACAAATCAATCCCTTAAATCTATTCCCCCCTATCCGCATCAACATTCAAATAGGAGCCAAATAACCATGGGAGTAATGACAACCCTATTCGGCGGTGGCAGTAGCGATGCCATCAGCCACAAATCAGAAGCGATTAGCAAACCAACCGATGCCAGCGTCATCACGCCGCTAAATCCCGGCAAGTTTAGCTCCATCCGCTCTGTTCCGGTATGCGATACCCCGCGCTACTTCACCGCCGAGGAAGCGGACGCCATGAAGGAATTAGCAAAGGAAAAGACCGACGGCGCGCGCCAATCAAAGCGAGCCTACAGCGCCATGACCAAGATTGAAGAAGCCGATGCAAAAGTCCACAAATTGCACCGGGGCTACGAAAAAAGTGTCGCCGACAACGAGTTAAAAAAGAAGCGCGCTGATGCAGGTCTAGGCAAACATTTGCAAGGGTTGCGCCCTGGTTATGCCCGATTGGGTTTTGGATTAGAGAAAGCTGAAACCGATGCTACCGCGCGGATTGAAGCCATCAAAACCAAGCTTTTAGGGGGTACTGAAAAGTGATTCTGCAATTGCTGGAAGCATTGATGCCACTGCCTGAAGAAAAAGGCAAGCGACTGCCTGGAATGAAAGACGAGCGATACTGGCACAGCGGATACTTTATCCGAATTTTCAGAGAAGAATACGGCGTAGCTTGGCAAGTTTACCGCGATAACAAGTTTGTCCACCGTGGCGGGCGATTTGTGGCTTTGATTGATGGCGGGCTGTGTGAATCTCTATGTGCAGCGCATCGCTCGGCACAGGAGTACATAGATAATTGCCTGTGGGAGCCGGAGGCAGCAGAATGATAAAGGCGATCGCACTTGGTAACAACTTTTTGCTGACTGCGATTGCCTCCAGCTTCCTCTGCTGGATGGCATCGCTTCACCCAAACCTGCTGCTGCTCGTGCAGGCACTCTTTGTCCTTAAACTCATCGTCAGCGCTACCGCGTGGCTACTGGATGATGCCATCATCGCAATCTTGAAAATAGACCTGCTACAGTTTCGCTTTCGGCTAATCGCAAGTACAGTCGGGGCCTTAGTCGGACTGGGGGTGATGCTGTGTCGCTCTTGAAAGTTTCGGCTTTATCCATCTCTGGGGTTTGTTTGTGGCTGGCGCCGCCGTTCATCTTTTCCCGGAAAATCCCCCTGCACAATTTCATGCAAGGTGTTGCCCTGGTGTCCGGCTTTGCTTGCTGCTTTGAAGCGCGGCGCTGTGCTCTGAAGGTAGCCAAAGCTGAAGAATTCGAGGCTATGAAAGATGCCGCCGTGGCTGCTGATTTGGTGGATGAAATCAGCACGTCGGTTTACGTGTCCGAACAACAGCGACGGAACGAGGCAGAACTTCTCATCGCATCCAACGGTGACAGAGAACTTCTAGAACGCGCTCTAGCACTGAATTCTGAAGAAGAGGAACCAGAGAACGTTCAACTAGCTCAGAACGCCGATTCAGAACTTCTGGAACGGATTCTGCAATTGCAGGCTCGGGGGTACGGTAAGGGCAAAATCATCAGCGAAATCTGGCAGGTTTCCAAAGGTGGCTCAGAGAAATACAAGGCTGCTGAGGCTGAGTATCGGCGACTGACTGGGGAGTGAGCTGCAGCCGAAAAAGACGGGTGATTTTCGTGGCGTTTACGTCCAGAAAATCACTCGTCGGATTTAAAGGTAAAAGCGTTCGACGACGTATTCAGTGAGCGGGTCTTGGGATAGCATTTAAAAATGGAGATCAAAGCATATCTGGACAGACTAAGACGGCTCATGGGTTTACCTGCAAGAGGGGAGACCGAAGAGGAAGAGAGCAAAATAATCGCCGCCGTGATGGGCATACCCTGGCTTCAAGATGAGACTATGGCGTTGATATATTCTTGGAGCATCCCATGCGCCATGACTGTCTATGTCTGCAAAGTTATTGCTGGAGAATCAGAACAGTCCCACGCCACTCGTGGGCCTCCTAAATCTTTTATCCCTATCCCCAAGATTGAAACGGGTGGCTGTGCACGCAGCGACTCACTTGTCCGCTCGCTAATTTTCTAGCGAGCGGTCTCTTCTATGCTCTGAATTTTCTAAAAACTAAACACGAAAAAACCGCTGCTACTCAATTGAGACCTGACTGCAACGGCTTTTTGTAAACTCGCAGCCTGTCCAGAGGACGGGCAACTTGTCTTATGTACACACCATCATACCCCTTAAACTCCAGACTTGTCACCGTTTCCAAAGAAAACCCTTGTCCGCACTGCGGTAAACACGACTGGTGCTACAGCATTGGGGAACTGTCAGTCTGCAATCGTGAGAACCCCCCGGCAGAAGGCTGGACAGCTACCACCAAGACAGACGGCGAGGGCAAGCTCTACTACGCTCCGATTCAAGAGCAAAAGGAAATTCGCCCGGCGCAAACTCGCTACTGGGAGTATCCAGCGCGTGACGGTTCGCCGCTAGTTCGGGTCAAGCGAGTTGACGATGGCAACGGCAATAAAAAAATTACCCAACAGCACTGGGATGGTAGCAAGTGGGTTTCAGGACTTGGGGAAATCAAGCGCGGACGCATCCCCGTTTACCGCTACGCCGACGTGCAAAAGGCGATCGCCAAAAATGAGCTCATCTTCATAGTTGAGGGCGAGCCTTGTGCGGATGTACTGCGGAACCTAGGCTTTACCGCCACATGCAATATCGGCGGTTCTGGGAAATGGGACAAAACAAACAGCATGGATTTGTGCGGTGGCAAGGTAATAATTTGCCCCGACCGCGACGTACCAGGAATCAAACACGCCGAACAAATTGCCCAAGACTTCCCTGACGCTCAATGGCTGTACCCCTACCCGGAATCACCCGCTTGGGACAACCTACCAAAGAGTCAGGGGTTAGACATTGCTGACTGGATTTCGAGTAAAAAATTAACCGCCGAAAATCTAATAAATTCTATTACTCCTCACCCGCGCACGCGAGAAGAAGTAGTATGCCAGAAGTATGACAGTATTACAACGACTACATCCCAGACACAGCGCCGACTCCAGAGCGAAACTACGTACAAAAGGCTGTCGATGCGCTGTATTCTGGAACACCTTGGGCTTCAATAGCAGGACAGCTTTTTGAGTTCACCGGGACTCATTATGAGTTGCGACCGGAAGCTCCCGAGAAGCGGCGCATTCTTGAGTGGTTGAGCACCTACTCTGAATTGGTGAAAGGGAAATATCGCTGCAACCGTGCCAACCCTGCTAGTGTCAACGAGGTTTACAGCTATGAACTCTTAGCGGTGGCCGTAGACCCCAACACCATCAACCCTGATGGGTTGAACACTACTAAAGGGGTGCTGAAAATCAATCCTGATGGCTCTCATTCGCTTGTGCCACATGACCCCAAGCAGGTCTATACCTATGTCGGCTGCACGTATGACCCCGATATTGACGCGACGGATTGCGATCGCCTGTTGGAGTGTCTTGAGCCGTCACAGCGCGAGATATTTCTGAGAACTGCTGCTGCTGCGTTGAATTTGAAACTGGTTCGCTCGAAGCTGACGGGACGGGGTGTCAAAGGCTTGCTGTGCTACGGCGAGGGGTCTAATGGCAAGGATACGCTGCGGGCTGTGTTGGCCGCTGTGTTCGGGCGGGGTATGACTGGCAAGTCGCTGTCAGATTTCAAGTCCTACGATAACGGCCGCAAGTTTTCTCTGGCTGGGATTGAAGGAAGTATCTGTAATTGGGCTTCGGAAAATACCGCAAAAGTAGACTTAGATACCATCCAGAGCCTCAAGCAGCTAATTACGGGCGACCCGGTAGACATTGAACGCAAGGGTAAGGACAGCTATGAGTACAAGCCTGCTGCTATCTTTTTTGCCAACTGCAACAAACTACCCTCTATCACCGGGGGAACGGCTGCAATTGATGACCGCTACGGCATCTTGAGCTTTAAGAAAACCTACAAACACAGCGCTGATGCGTCTCAGGGTGAGCTAGAGGCTGACCCGCGCTTTAAGGATGATGAGAACTTTATCCTTGAGCGGATTGCGCCGGCGATGCTTAACAAGATGTTGGAGCGGATGCCGAAGCTGTTGGCGGAGGGTATTGACTACAAGGCGACTCGTGAGGCGATGCGGGAAGCTCAGGAAGAGAGCCGGCACCTTTGGCAGTTTGTCAGAGACTTGGGGTATGAAGCTGGTAAGGGTGAGCGGGTTTATGCCAAAGACTTATGGAGCGAGTTACAAGAGTGGTATCAAGAAGCGGGGATACTTGAGCTTGAGTGGAACGAGAAGGGCAAGGAGAAATTAGTCTGGAACGAGCTACCTAACCAGTGGGATAAGCCGGTGAAGGCTATAAACCAGTTGTACGCTCGGCTTTGTGAGATTTTCCCTAAACTGGAGAAGCACCGGCACACGGAAGCGCAACTAAATGGGCGAGAAATGGGTAATGCCTATTATTTAGGTATCCGCAAGCGACACAGTGAGAAATCATCCGCAGAATCCGCAGAACCTTGTTCTGTCGTTAAAACATCCGCAGAACATCCGCAGAAAACAACTTTTTCTGCGGATGCCTCTGTGGCAACAATCCTTACACTGAGGGCGACTGCGGATTCTGCGGATGAAAACCCAACTGTTTTGGAATTGTGCAATGGAATCGCAAAACTCACCCTCTCGGACAAGCAAAAACTGGTGGAACTACTCACAGGCGTCCCTTGCTCTGACCCGCTCAAAGCCTTCAGAGTTGGTGACAAGGTGGCTGGCAACAATCCAGATGAACCTTCTTACAACTGGCATGGCCGCATTGTCGAGATGTATACCAGCATCAGTTGCAAG
>RDYN01000216.1 GCA_004293365.1 Oscillatoriales cyanobacterium
TCTTGAACTCTAATTTTTCGGCCTGTTTTTCAGTAATTCTTAGTTCACCAATACAGCTTTTTACTGTGCGCGGTCGTCCTTGTTCTGTTCCTGTTGCTTGTTTGATAAAAAAAACCGATTTGTGGCCCCACTTTTTCTAGCCATTGTTGCCTGAGATGGTTGTCAATATTTTCCAGACTGGTCAGTTCACAAGGGGGTGTATTGTTATACAAAATTTTAGCAATTTCTGCCGTACAGGATTGCAACCGTTCTAGTTCTTCAGGGGTCATGGCTCTTTTTCTCGACTTTTTTTGACGCTTTTATTGATTTTAACTATTTTACGCTTATACCAATTTTTTATGAGGCTGCTCCCACATTAAGAATCCGATCCCCCCTAGCCGAGGGCGGGCACGCACCATCCACCGCCCCTACATTCGGGGGGAATAAGATTCCGATCGACAGTCCCCGCAACCTCGGCGGGGGATGCGAGGAGGATCGAGATATGTGCAACTTCACATTAAATTGGTATTATTCGGATATTTACAAAACCGGGATGCTCCCCTAAATAATTGATAACATTTGTTGTGTTTTGATAGCCTTGTTCTGTGGCATCGAGAACTTGCTTGAGCTTGGCGATATCGAAACTATTCCCGGCGAGATTTTCGAGGGCAAAAATCCGAAAACTTTCGCGCCAGCAGCCGTCCATCGGCCCGTCCGCCGCCACGAGTTCGGGAAGTTCGGGAATGTGTTCTGCGATGTTATAAAATGGCTTGTCGCCGGCGGTTTTTTTGGCTTCGGCAGTTATCCAGTGCAGGAAATCTCTATTTTCCAACTGCCGCACTGCGTCGTAGCGAATGCCGTCGATTTGATATTCAAGAATCCAGAAATTAACGACATCGCCGATGAATTTCCAAGCGGGACGGATGCCGAGTTTTGGGTCGAAGTTTTCGTAGTTAAACTCGGGGCCCCAGTAGTTAGCGGGGTCGTCGGGATAGTGTTTGTCCTCGTAGTACCAATAATTGCGATCGATTAGCAATAAGGGACATTCTTCGTCGCAGTGGTTGTAAATGCCGTCCAGGAGCACTCGGATGCCCCGTCCGTGGCACTCGTCAATCAATTGCTTCAAATCTGCGGCCCGGCCGTAGCTGGACTCTACAGCGAAGAAATCGCGGACTTTGTAGCCCCAGCTATAATCGCCCGGATATTCATTAACTGGCATTAGTTCGATCGCATTTATCCCCAAATCCCCCAGATAATCTAATTTCGCGATTACCTGCTGAAACTTACTGCTGCGATCGGAACCATCGGCGCCACAAAAATCAGCCGCGTGCAGTTCGTAAATCACTAATTCTTCATTCTCGGGGAGTGCCGTGTCGTCATGTTTCCATACATAAGTATCAATAATTCGCTCTCCGGCTTTGATGCGGATTGTACTGGTATGAGTAGCGCGGTCAATCTCAGTAGCGTAAGGGTCATTAACTTCTACCCATTCGTCCGGTTCAAAACAAGGACTCTGGGACTGAAGTCGGAACTTGTATTGATAAATACCGTCTGCTAGCTGAATTTGAGTGCGGAAAAAACCTCTACGATCTTTTTCTAAGGGAATTTCTTCCCATTTGGAAAAGGAGCCGAGCAGTGTAGCTGCTGCGTTGTTAGGAGCCAAGAGTTTGAATTCAATTGCAGCGGCAATGAATACCTTATGTGCAAAACTTATAACTGTGATTAGTATTGATTTTTACAATTTTGCAAATCTGCCGCCATCGTTCTTAAGAGTTAAACCGTAACTCTGATGTTGTAAGGTGCTGGTGTGCATTGGTGTCAACAAGAGCTGCGAACGCAGTCAGAGACTGCTGTGAAGGGCGATTCAGACGGCAGATCCCCCCTAGCCCCCCTTAGGTCGCAGGGTGGATTAATTGTCAGGGGGGAATGTATGATAGAAAAGGTAATCAAGTCTGCCCCGCCCGGGTAGACTATCAAGGGTAGAATGAATCAACAATGAATTTAATTGAAGCAATTAAATCTGTTCCGGATCATAGACATTCGAGAGGTATTAGACATGAACTTTGGGGTTCTTCCTTACTTAGTATGCTAAACTAACAATTAAAATGCTTGCGTAAGCAGACATCTATTTTTGTAATTTTCAAAATTCCTAAAGCCATAGGCAGAACGTTTTATTAACTTAAGCTTGTTGTTAACACCCTCAACAATGCCACTTGTTGTCCTATTATCAAAGTAAGCAATTATTTCGTCAAGCCAATTGGTAA
>RDYN01000145.1 GCA_004293365.1 Oscillatoriales cyanobacterium
TCGCGAATTATACCAATCTTTACGTTCTTGCAGGGCATAATTATATACCTTGCGACATTGTTCCAACCAATCCTCAAATATTGCTACTTGTGTTTTTGTGGGTTTCAATTTGAATTCATAAGTCAGATTGAACACTTGCATCACCTCCTTGTTTGATTTTACCAGATTTCTACAAAATGGCAAGAGGATTTTTAGAATAAAGTCATCCTAGAAGCACGAGGCTCTAACCCCCTAATTTTGGTAGAGATTTAGACTTTTCACTCGCCTGGACTGAGCTGCTGTCCGATAAATTGCTGAGGCAGGTGGATATCCAGAATTTGCTCTCTTCTGCTGTTTGTGGATTACCTGTTGCTGTTGCACAAATTAAAATAATATCTGTATATTGCCGGCTAGCATCAAATCCCAGGCAGTGGTAAGAATTAAACCAAACAGACTGTAATTTAAGGATGCCATGTCACTTTCAACTGCACAACCCGCCCTCCTAGTCCTAGCTGACGGTACTGCTTACCGCGGCTGGTCTTTTGGCGCTGACGCCACCGTCGTCGGCGAAGTAGTTTTCAATACGGGAATGACTGGCTATCAAGAAGTTTTGACCGATCCGAGCTATTGCGGTCAAATTGTCACTTTTACTTATCCAGAATTGGGCAATACCGGGGTAAATCTCGAAGATGAAGAATCTTCGCGGCCGCAAATTAAAGGCGCGATCGCCCGCAACGTCTGCAGCCGACCCAGCAACTGGCGCTGTTCAAAATCCCTCCAAGACTACCTAAAACAGTACGACATCCCGGGTATTTACGGCATCGACACCCGCGCCCTGACTCGCAAAATTCGCACCGTGGGAGCGATTAACGGCGGCATTTCGACGACGATTCTCGACCAGGCGGAGCTTTTAGAGCAAGTCCAAAACGCCCCCAGCATGGCCGGGCTGAATCTGGTGCGGGAAGTGACCACCCGCGAGGTTTACGAGTGGTCTGAAGCCACAGATGCCGTGTGGGAGTTCAGTCCCACAGTCAAGCCGGATAACGGCGAAATGTGGACGGTGGTAGCCCTAGACTTTGGGGTCAAGCGCAACATCCTGCGGCGTTTGGCGAGTTACGGCTGTCGGGTAATTGTTGTACCCGCCGACACGTCAGCCGAGGCGATTCTCAAATACAACCCGGATGGCATTTTTCTGTCCAACGGGCCTGGAGATCCTTCGGCGGTAACGGAAGGGATCGCGACTGCAAAAGCTTTGTTGAAGTCCGACAAACCTGTGTTCGGCATTTGTATGGGACACCAGATTCTGGGCCTTTCCTTGGGTGCGGAAACTTTTAAACTGAAGTTCGGCCACCGGGGATTGAATCATCCGGCGGGTTTAACTCAGCAGGTAGAAATTACTAGCCAAAATCACGGTTTTGCGATCGACCCTGACTCTCTAGTCCCGGAAGTAGAAATTACTCACCTCAATTTGAACGATCGCACCGTAGCCGGATTGAAGCACAAAACCTTGCCGCTGTTCTCAGTCCAGTACCACCCAGAAGCCAGTCCGGGCCCCCACGACGCTGACTATTTGTTCGATCGATTCGTCCAGTCAATGCGAGACAATCAGAAAGCAGCAGCTTAGTCATTGGTCAATAGTCAACAGTCAACAGTCATTAGTCATTAGTCATTAGTCATTAGTCATTAGTCATTAGTCATTAGTCATTAGTTAGGAGTGCTGTCCCACCCGAGCGAACGTCCAACGTCATCAGTCATCAGACTTGAATTGTCTCAGTCCTTTTAATCAAATTTTCCAGCAGGCGGGACGGCTAACCCCTACTCCCCACCAGAAAAAATCATTTTTGTGGGATTGAGCCTCCTGGCCCGTCATAGCTATTTTTGCCATTGCTCGTCTATCAGAGGCTGTTTGTGTAAATGGCTTCTGACTAATGACTAACGACTAATGACTGATGACTGATGACTGATGACCAAAAAACTGTAGACAAAATACCAAAAAACTCCTATAATGAAGCCTCGACTTTAAGCCATATCTAGCTAGGAGGGTGTCATTCCTGAGTCATTGACCCTGACCGTTAGCCTCAGAGGCACTCGCGAAGTCAAGGATAACCATCAGTTATTTCGCTTGACCGGCCTGCTGGACGCTTTTTCTGAGGCCACTTTTCGGAAGGTACTAAGCAAATGTATTGACGAGGGCCCAAAACACGTAATTTTGGACTTGTCTCAGATAGATTTTGTGGATAGTTCAGGCTTGGGCGCACTTGTGCAACTGGTCAAGAAAGCCCAAACCTTGGAAGGGACATTGCAAATTGTCTCAAATCCCCGCGTAACTCAGACTGTTAAACTGGTTCGCTTAGAGAAATTTTTGTCTTTGCAGCCTTCGGTTGATGAGGCGGTAAAAAACGTCAAGGATGCTTGACGCCACAGTGGATTGAATTAGCTATCCGGTGATCGACGCTGGATAGCAAATTTTTATGATTGTGCTGGTAAAAAATATCGATTTTCCCAAAAGCTGCGCCGCGAGAGGCCCGCTATTTCCTCCCATGCTTTGAGATCCTGTGGAGGAGATTAAAATATGTGTGGCAAATAGGCGGAAAAATGCTATAAGAATTAGGGAAGCAGCAGGTCTAAGCGATCGCCTTGACAAACCCGTGCAGTCGCTATAATAGCTGAAGAAACGAAAGACGAAATAAGTAAGTGTAGAAAAGCCAAGCTGTGCCGAAGTTTTATTTAAAAAAGTATGTCGCCTCTAGCCGATGACGGACTCAAACTGAGTCTGAGTGATATCAGTTTAAATCGACAGCATCCTGCGAGGGCGACACCAGCAGAAATAGAAAGGATTTCGCCCGCAGCATGGGCATATTTGGGGGATGCAGTTTACGAACTCTACATTCGGAGTTCGTATTTAATGCCGCCCCGAAGATTGCAAGCTTATCACGAATTGGTGGTGGGGCAAGTACGAGCAGAAACTCAAGCGCGTCACTTGCGATCGATCTCTCCTTACTTGAACAGTACAGAATTAGCAATTGTCAAGCGCGGCCGCAATGCCGTATCGGGCCGTTCTAAGCGAGCAGATCCAGAAATATACCAACAAGCCACCAGCTTAGAAACGTTGGTCGGATATTTGTACCTGACAGACCCCGAAAGATTGACCGAAATTTTGGGATTTTTAGAACTTGAGACTGAAAGTATTTAGCCGTTGAAATTTGGGAAGGGCGAGGAATTAATTGATAATTCTGGCACGGTTAGCCTAAAACAGCAAAAAGCTCGCGAAGGCAAACAAAATCGATATGTCCATCAGAAAGCAAGTTTAGCAGCGGTAAAATCCTTGCTCCCTCAATCTAACATCTAAAATCTCAAAGCCCTAAGATTGCTTTATCAATCCCAAATCCCAAATCTAAAATCCCAAATCTAAAATCTAAAATCGTGTTGACCACAACAAACAAATGAGAAAATTTACTAGACCAAACTCCTCGCGATCGAATTCCGACAGCAAGCCATTCAATCGCGAAGGCCGCCGTCAAGACTCACAACCGTCCTCAGCCCGGTTTGAACGCAAGCCCCGTCCCGACACTCGCCCAACAGACGCCCCTCAGAAGCGATCGACCTTTTCCCCCCAATCCCGAGAAATGCCCGTGCGATCGATTTACAAACGGAATGCCGATTCCGACAGCCAACCGTCCATACGCAGACATTTCAAAGACAGAGACGCAGACAACAGCAGCCCGCAGGAATCCCGGGGCAATTTTTACAGAGATAGAGACAGCAGCCCGCAGCCAGCCCGCAACAATTTCCGAGACAGAGACAGAGACAGAGACGGATACAGAGATAGAGACAGCAGCCCGCAGCCAGCCCGCAACAATTTCCGAGACAGAGACAGAGACAGAGACGGATACAGAGACAGAGATAGCAGCCCGCAGCCAGCCCGCAACAATTTCCGAGACAGAGACAGAGACAGAGACGGCAGCCCGCAGCCAGCCCGCAACAATTTCCGAGACAGAAACAGAGACAGCAGCCCGCAGGAATCCCGGGGCAATTTTTACAAGGACAGAGACAAAAACAGAGGCAGAGACAGAGACAGAGACAGCAGCCCGCCGGAATTCCGGGGCAACCATTTCCGAGACAGAGACAAAGACAGAGACACTCGCCCGGTTGACACTGCCTCAAATACCGTCGTGCAACCAGACGCAGACACAGATGACATGATTTACGGCCGCCATGCAGTGCAAGCAGCCTTAGAAACAAACCAAGTCCTGAACCGAATTTGGGTTGTCCCGCACCTGCGCTACGATCCCCGCTTTCACAGCTTGCTAACCGAAGCCAAAGCCAACGGCAGCATCATTGATGAAGTTGACGATTTGCGCCTCGACTACATCACGCGCAAAGCAAACCACCAAGGCGTAGCAGCCCAAGTATCAGCTTACGAATACCTGGATTTGAGCGAACTGATCGCACAGGCTAAGGCTGCTTGCGCCGATCCGGTAATTGTGGTAGCCGAAGGACTCAACGACCCCCACAATCTAGGGGCGATTGTTCGCACCGCAGAAGCATTGGGAGCTCAGGGTATGGTGATTCCGCAGCGGCGGGCGGTTGGGATTACCTCGGCAGTCAGAAAAGTGGCTGCAGGCGCATTGGAAAATCTGCCAGTGGCGAGGGTGGTGAATCTTAACCGGGCGCTGGAAGAATTGAAAGAGGCAGGATTCTGGATTTACGGCGCAGCAGCAGGCGTGGGTGACTCATTAGAGACAATCAACTTCTCCGGGCCGACTGTTTTAGTTGTGGGCGGTGAAGCTGACGGTTTGAGCCTTTTGATACAGCGCGGATGTGACGGATTAGTTTCAATTCCTTTAAGGGGAAAGACTCCTAGCCTGAATGTCTCGGTAGCAACGGGAATGGCTTTATACGAAATTTACCGCCAGCGCGGGCCGAAAAAATTTCACGTCCACTGATAGTCAAATTGGTTGAAAAAAACAGCACAACAGAGTAATTTATGTAAGTAGCTAAAGCCTGGTTATCGGTGTCTGTAGCTACTTAGACCTCACTAGCAAAATCCCGAGTAGAATGTCACCTGGGAAAACACCTAATATGCACTCAAATTAGAGCGCAACTGCATAACAAACAGATAACTCTGAGGAGATAGCACTTTGGTTATTCCCAATTGGTCAGCAACTGCGGTGATGCAAAAATATGCGAAGGCCGCCAAAATATTGAGCGGTAGCACACTCTGAACAAGTAATAATAGATCGGCCGCCGTTACGGACAGGCGAAAGTAGAAGGGGCCTTCCCCCTACTTTTCAACAGGAAATCGACACCAATCTATTTAGATATTGGTTTTAAATAGGTTTGGATTGGTTCAAAGGTAGCATTAAAGCCGCGTAAATAACAAAAGCGCAGGCGTTGCCCGCAGCACCCTGAAAACACCGTTAAATACATTAGAAGAAAAGCAGATGAAAGAACTCTTGATTAGCTTGCTCAACTTTTTCGGATTGGCTTGGTGGGTTGAAGTGAAAACTTCAGCGCCGCGGTGCATTTACTATTTTGGCCCCTTCTTGACGGCTCAAGAGGCGGAATCTGCAAAAGCAGGATATGTAGAAGACATAGAAAATGAAGGTGCAGAAGGTATTAGTGTTTCCATTCAGCGCTGCAAACCTATTGCTTTGACGGTTGCAGATGATTTGGGAAAGTTTGGTGAGGGAGGGTTGTTGCCTGTTTTGAGCGGCCAGTAGCAGCAGGTTCAGTTGACAGTTGACAGCAAACAGTTGACAGCAAACAGTTGACAGTTGACAGTTGACCTCTACCTGAAAGTCCGAGGATTGGAGTAATGAATAGTCTGATTTTAATTTCTCAAGAGCGATCGGGGTTCCGGCTTTAAACCAATTCTTTTTGGTAATTTTGAGTTTTGAGTTTTGAGTTGTCAATTCAAATCCGGCAAGATCGGAATTATACCCTGCAAGCTAAACCCCGATCGCGAGTGGTTATCGCTCTTCGGGACGATCGCACTGTTTAATTCGGATGCCAACGCCAACGATATAATTTCAAAACTCTAGACGGTTGGATGATTAATTTATTCGGAAAAATTCAAAACTCAAGACTCGGAATTGCTAACTGCTTGGGGGTGACTCTCAATCCACCGATCGATATCTGTGACTACCCGATCGGGAATTTCCCAGGGGAACAAGTGGGCTGTATCGGGATAACACTGCCACTGACAATCGTGGAGGTGGCGGGCTGTTTCTAAACTGGATGCTGAGGTGATGTGTCGATCGACCTCTCCGGCCATCACCAAGCACGGACATTGAATGTCGCCGAGGTGCAGCAGTCGATCGTATCCGGCCCTGAGAGCGGTATTTAACGCCTTTGCAGCCGCGCTGGAAGTCTGGAGGTAGGCGGGGGTACCCGCCCGTGCTAAGTAGCGGTAAGGCGTCGCTGTATGCTGCTGGATCAAGTAGCGAAAGAGCGATCGCCTGCCAAAAGTATCAATATTCCACTGCCAACCTGGTATCACCCAGTTGATAATTCCGGCTAAACCGGTGTAAAGGTTATCTTGCCAAGAAATGGGCGGGTGACTTCCGCGCGGTTTGGCGGCGGATGCCAGGAGAATTAAACCGGTGACTCGCCCTGGATATTTCATGGCTAGTTCCAGGGCTAAAATGCCTCCTAAAGACCAGCCGATGACTAAAGTGCGATCGACTCCCAATCGGTCTAAAAGTGCCTCTAAATCAAGCAAGTGGTCGGTCATTTCAAAGGAATTTGAGGTGCGGCTGTTGCCGTAGCCGCGCAAGTCTGGGGCGATCGTCCGAAACCGCTGTGATAGGTGTTCTGTGAAGACGGACATACAATCGCCGGAACCTGGATGGCCGTGCAAGCAGAGAATCGGAAATCCTTTTCCTTTGACGGAAACGTTGAGTTTTTGATGCGACATTGTTTAACTGTTTGGGCGGTGCGTTGTCCCGCTATAAATTGTGTGAGGGCTTACGCACCACGATCGCAGAAACCGGGTTTTTTGCTCTTTCTGTGGACTGCAGCGAAGGATTTTCGTCCATCAAACCCGGTTTCTGGCCACCCGTGCGTAAGTCCTGTGTATATTCCAGCGGTTAAAAGCTGGGATTGTTGCTAATATAATCGGCAATTTTAGCAATAGACTGGCGGATTTGTAGGTCGCCGCTGGTGCGGCTGTCAATCACAGTCATCACATAGGCTTCGCCGTCAATGTTCATCGCTAAAGTTGTGCCGAGTACCAGGGAATTCTCTCCGGTTTTTTCGCCCAACCACTGAGCTTTAGTTCCTTTCAAGGCTGCAAATCCCAAAGCGCGATCGTACTGCTGGTTGAGAGTTTCTACTAACAGTTTAGCGCCCGGTGTTTCGCCGTTGTAAATTTGCACCATCATTTCGGTGAGTTCGTTAGCAGTCACGCGGTTTGGCCCGGAACCGGGGTTGGCGGGCATAGTTTTTTCCCCCATTAATTTGAAGTTGACGCGGGTGACTTGGTAGCCGCGATTTTCTAAGAATTGATTGATGTAATCGGAACCCAAATAATCGATTAGTTGATTGGTGGCGATGTTGCTGCTGCGATCGATCATTTCTTCTAACAGTAGGTATACCGGGTAATTGCGATCGGACAAAATCTTTGTCGATGCGTCTTCGGTGAAATTGCCCCTATCGACGAATACTTCATGGTTGAGACTGATTTTTTCTTTGTCGAGTTTTTCCATCAGGGCGACAGCGATCGGCACTTTAATTAAGCTGGCCGGGCTGATAGGAGGCACATCGCCCCGGAGGTTGACGCACTCTCTAGAAAGGTGGCAAATGCCGATCGACGCTTGCCTAGACAAACCGCTTTCCCTGGCAACCACAGCCAAAAAATCTGATTTTGCTTGCTGCACTTGAGAGGTTGCTGCGGTTAAATTTTCCCGGTATTCTTGAGCTTTTGAGGCTGTGAGGGGAGCTAAAAATGAATTTTGCGGAACTTCCTGCAAGTTGTTGAGGGCCTGGTGCCACAAAAATTGAGTTTGCTGCGAAGATTCGATCGACTGATTTTGCTGCTTTCCAGTGTCTACGGCTCGATCGGCCAAACGGACTGCTTGCTGTAAGTTGTCGTTAGCTCTCTGTTCTACTAATATTTGAACTTCCACCTCTTGCAACTGCTGTACCAATTTTTCTTGAGGATTGCCGGCGAAGGGAACTAAGCCGGAGAGCAGGGTTGGTTCTGGGGAGGGTGAGGCGGGTTGTTCTAGTTGGGTGACGAGCCGATCGCGAATTTTGTAGAGTTCGTCTAGGGAACGCGGGTTAGATGATTGAGCAAATGAACTGGCGATGGTTAACACCTGAACCAGTCCGATGCTGGCTGCTACTGTCGCCATCTTGTTTGCGATCGACAAAAAACGGCTGAACCCTGGCATATTCCACATCCTCAACACAACCAAATTCAATCTAAGCAGCTATTGTTACAAGAGTCAAACGATTTTTGATTTTTGATTTTTGATTGGGCATTTTAGTCGCCGTAGGGTGCGTCGAAGAAAGACAATCCTCTAGAAAGAGCGACAATCGATCGAGCGACGCACCTCTTCTTTTCAAGGGATGAGGAAACCAACCCAACATTTTTGTTGTAGCAAGCTTTTTGATAAATGATATAAGGATCGCGACTTAAATAATTTACACTCTTGAAAGTGGGATGGGCGGGAGAGCCCGTCCTTTATAGACGGGCTCTCCCGCCCATCCCACAAGAATAATAAAGATTGTAAGTTATTTAATTCTCATACCTAAGGTGCGTCGCCACAAAATTGTCCATTTAATTTAGGGATTTTTCATGGCGACACACCCTACGAATACTGCTAATGACTAATGACTAATGACCAATGACCAATGACTAATGACTAATGACTAATGACTAATGACTAATGACTAATGACTAATGACTTCTTCAAAAATAAAGGGAGCGATCGCACCCAATGGCGATCGACCCCTTTAAATATTATTGCGAACTATCTACTTTCTGCGGCGCCGCCGCCAATCAACACCCAACCGCTTGAGATAATCCCAGCCGCGTTGGGGCCAGACATGAGCGCTACCAGTCTTTTCAGCAATCCAGCGAGCTACTTTGGGGCCTGTCCAGTCTCCGCCGTCGGGGGCGGGGCCTTGCAGCGCTTGTCGCAGTTCTTCTTGCTGTTCGGGACTCAGCAAGGATTTGGCAGGAGGGGGCTGGCGGTCTCCGCTGCGGTTTCTCACAGAGTTAGGCCCTTCTCGGTTGTAGCGCTGGACAATTTCTTTGGCGTAGTCGTAGTTAATCCCTACGACTTGGGCTGCTTGTTTGATAGTCCAATTTCGGGAAACTAAGAGTAGCAAGTGCCAGCGGCGCGACTCTGTGGTGTTTTGTGCCTGCCGGTAGCGAATTTTGAGTTCCTCTGCCGTCAGGTGAGATTCTAAGTGAGCTTTAGGTGGCATTCCTCCAACGGGGCATCGGGAACTTCTTACCATATATCTTTGGTTTTGGGGAGAATTCCGGATGAAATTGTCTTCTTGGGGATCGTCGCGGGGTAGTGCCCTGAAGGAAAGGATCGAGAGAATAAAACTCACGTCAAAGAAAAGTAGGCATTTAGAGTTGTAAATTAGCATTGTAATGATGCACA
>RDYN01000146.1 GCA_004293365.1 Oscillatoriales cyanobacterium
TGACTTGCTCTGCATTTAGATGATTTTTGGCTGGCATACTTCGGGCTTTTCTGTGACTTGTGATTTATTATTATACCAGTTTTAATGCGAAACAGCTTAATTATTTCCGATCATATCATGCCTGAGATGAAGGGAGATGAACTATTAAAACAAGTCCATATACTTTCTCCCAACACTATCAAAATTATGCTGACAGGGCAAGCAGATATTGAGGCTGTGGGAAATGCTATAAAAAATGCAAATTTATATCGTTATATAGCTAAACCATGGCAGCAAGAAGATTTGAGTTTGACGGTAAAAGAAGCAGTAAACAGTTATATTCAAAATCAACTGCTGGCAGCCCAAAACGCGCAGCTTCAGCAAATGAATCAGGAATTGGCGCATTTAAACCGCGAGCAAGCCTTGCTAATTACCCTACTTCACGAAAATGAAAATCGCTTGACGCAGTTTTTGGAAGCAATGCCAATTGGGGTGGGAGTCTTGGACTCGGAGGGCAAAATTTACTATGTTAATCAGAAAGCAAAAAACATATTTGGCAAAGGAGTTGTACCGGATACGAGTGCCGAACAATTGTCCGAGGTTTATCAAACCTATGTAGCAGGAACAGATCGAGAATATCCTCCCGAAAATTTACCGATTGTGCGGGCATTGAGGGGGGAAAATGCCACTGCTGAAGATATAGAAGTCCACAACGGCGATCAAATTATTCCCTTGGAAATTTCGGCAACTCCGATTTATGATACAAATGCAAAAGTTACCTATGCTATTAATACTCTTCAAGATATTACCGATCGCAAAAAAGCTGAAGCCGAGCGCAAAAATCTGATTGCAGAACTTTTTCAAGTTAATTGCAATCTGGAAATGGCACTAGATACAGAAGTAAAAATCACTAAAGCAACCAGTCGCTTTGTGCCCAATCAGTTTTTATCTTTTTTGGGATGTGACAGTATTGTTGATGTTAAATTGGGAGAAGCGGTGGAGTTGGAAATGTCGATTTTGTTTTCTGATATCCGCGATTTCACAACTATTTCGGAACAGATGACACCGCAAGAAAATTTTAAATTTATAAATTCATATTTGAGTTATATGGAACCGCTGATTGTGGAAAATCAGGGGTTTATTGATAAATATATTGGCGATGCAATTATGGCTTTGTTTAGCGAGGGCGCCGACAATGCTGTGAAAGCGGGAATTGCGATGCTGCATACTCTTGCTGAATACAATCAACATCGCGCTTCTATGGGCGGTGTGCCGGTTCAGATTGGGGTGGGAATCAATACTGGTTCTTTGATGCTGGGTACTGTTGGCGGAAACAGCCGAATGGACGGTACTGCGATCGGCGATGCGGTTAATTTGGCTTCTAGGATGGAGAGTTTGACGAAGAATTACGAGGTGCCGTTGTTAATTACTCAGCAGACGTTCGATCGCTTGACAAATCCTGCTGATTATGCAATTCGGGTAATCGATCGAGTTCAGGTTAAGGGTAAGTCTGAATGGGTTACTGTGTATGAAGTTTTTGATGCGGATTTGCCGGAACTTAAAGCGGGGAAGTTGGCTACTTTGCAACTGTTTGCTCAGGCTTGGTCTTTGTACAATATCTATAATTTTAGCGAAGCTGCGACACTTTTTGCCGATTGTTTGCGGCAAAATCCGGGGGATAGGGTGGCTCAAATTTATTTGGATAGGTGTCAGTAGTTAGTTGACAGTTGACAGTTGACAGTTGACAGTAGTAGGGTGCGTCAGGTGGAAAATTATTAGTCTGCGAGCGTCATATTTAGACCTGACGCACCCTACTAACTAGAAACCGGGTTTTTTCGAGAATTGTTCGTTACAGCCGAAGATATTGCGAAAAACCCGGTTTCTTTGATTTTGGGTGTCGCGTAACATTGAGGAAAGTTCATTTGTCCGTGGATGGGATTATTTGTCCGCGGGCTAGTTTGCTTGTCCGCGAGTCCGCCAGGGGTTGAAACCCCTGTCTCATAGCTTAAGTCCGTTGAAACCGACTGAAAAATGATGAAAAATACTGGAAAATTTGTTGATTTAATTTGTTTTTCAGTCCTCTAAAAGAGGACTTTCGCTAGGAGACGGGGGTTTGAAACGAACGGCGGACTTGCGGGTTAGCGTGAGGGATTCTGGTGGCCCAAATGTGCGATAGCTAACCGTGGGTGCGTCAGGTGGAAAATTATTAGTCTGTGGTGGTCATATTTAGACCTGACGCACCCTACAATCACTAATGACTAATGACTGCTGACTAATGACTACTGACTAATTTGCTCGATCGGCATTTCGATGATAAACTCGGCTCCTTGGCCCGGTGCAGATACGCAGCTCAGCGTCCCGCCGTGCTGTTGGAGGACTTTGTAGGAAATGGACAGGCCCAAACCGGTGCCTTTCCCTGCGGGTTTGGTGGTAAAAAAGGCCTCGAATAACTGCTGGCAAACTTCTTCGGGCATACCGGGGCCGTTGTCAGAAATCCGAATTACAGCATTGGAGTTTTGGACTTCCGTTTTAATTTTAATTTTGCTGCGATTAGCTTTGGCTTCGGCAACCGATCGCCCTGCGTTGTATTCCTCGATCGCGTCGATCGCATTTCCGATCAAATTCATAAACACCTGATTGATTTTACCAGAATAGCACTCAACTAAAGGCAAATTGCCATATTCTTTAATTACCGCAATTTCGGGATAGCTGCCGCGCGCTCTCAACCGGCTTTGCAGGATCAGCAGCGTTCCTTCAATGCCTTCGTGCAGGTTAACTTTGGTCATTTGAGAATCGTCTTTGCGAGAGAAATTTCTGAGCGATCGCACAATTTCCCGAATGCGATCGGCCCCTATCTGCATCGAAGATATTGCTTTTGGCAAATCTTCTAAGAGAAAATCTAGCTCGATATCCTCAATTTTATCTTGAATTGGTGCCGGCGGCTGCGGGCAGTGTTCCTGATACATATCGATTAAATTCAGCAAATCTTCCGTGTAGTGACCTATGTGGACGAGATTGCCGCAGACGCTGCTAACGGGATTGTTAATTTCGTGAGCCACACCGGCTACCATTTGACCGAGGGTAGACATTTTCTCGGTGTGAATCAATACTGCTTGAGTTTGCTGCAATTCGTGCAAAGTATTTTCGAGCTGAAGTTTTTGTTGGGTTAACTCTGTTTGCGATCGCAGCAAAGCTTCCTCGCTGCGTTTTTGTTCGGAAATATCAGTAATTAACCCTTCTAAAGCTATCAATTCACCTGAGTCGGAATATACTCCCAAACCTTGCTCCCAAACCCATTTTAATTCGCCGTTTTTAGAAGTTATGCGGTAATTTAGCTGATAGGGTCGATTTTCTTGCAGGGCAATTTCTACGGCATTACAGAAGATTTCGCGATCGTCGGGGTGAGTCAATTCCGAGAGAGAAATTTGCCGAGTGCCGATAAATTCTTCTGGAGAATAGCCGGATAATTGATAGCAACCTTCGCTGACAAACTCCATACTGCGATCGGCATCGTTGCGAAAACGGTAGGCCATCCCCGGCAAATTGCTCATCAGCGTGGACAATGCGCGCTGGCTTTCCCGCAGGGCTTCTTCGGCGTGTTTGCGATCGGTAATATCCGTCATCACCACCAGCACGCAGAGTTCCCCCTCCAAATTAATCAATTCGGCTGACACCAAACACACCACCACCGATCCCGACTTCACGCGAAATTCGCATTCCTGGTTCCGAACAACACCCTGTGCTTGCAGCAATTGCCTAAAATCAAGTCTGTCTTGAGGCCTTACCCAAATATTTAATCCCGCTACTGTATTGCGGGTCATTTCTTCTAAACTGTAACCAGTTATCGACAAAAAACTATCATTAGCTTCTATAAAACGACCCTCAGCAAAAGTAGTAATAGTCATCGGATCTGGACTCGATCGAAAAGCCTTAGAAAACTTTTCCTCCGACAAACTCAACTGTTTAATAGCGTCTTCCAACTGACTTGTCCGCTCTTTTACCCGGCATTCCAACACCTCGTTAGCCTGCTTCAGAGCAACCTCTGCCTGCACACGATAAGTGATATCGCGCACCACGGCTTGCAGCCCCATTTTGCCGCCGATATCCATAGAAGTTAACAGCACTTCCGCCGGAAACTCGGAACCGTCCAAACGGCAGTGCCGCCAATCAAAACGACAATTTCCCGTTTCCAGAGCCCTATTAATTCGCTCTAGAGACAGACTCATAGAATCTTGTCCGTCGGGTTGCAGCGGCGGGCTAAATTCCGAAGGATGCTTGCCGCAAAACTCCGATTCTGTGCTGCATCCAAATAACTTTAAAGTAGCCGGATTGCAATCCAAAAAACCCTCTTTGTCTAGCAGCATTACCGCATCTGTCGTCGATTCGTACAGAGTGCGAAACTTCTTTTCCGATGCTTGCAAAGAAGCAATCAACTGCATTCTTTCTTCTCCCGCCCGCTTTTGCTGAGTAATGTCCTGCATTACTTGAGAAAAGCCCTGCAACTCTCCGCTTTCATCCCACAAAGCAGTAACAATAATCTTCGCCCAAAATCTGGAGCCGTTTTGACGAAACCGCCAGCCTTCACTTTGATATCTACCTGCGGCAGTAGCTGTGACTAATTTTTCTTGCGGCAGGCCAATTGCAATATCTTCAGGCGTATAAAAACATTCAGACTTTTTGCCGACTATTTCGCTGGCTTCATAGCCTAAAATTCGTTTTGCTCCGGAATTCCAGCTCGCTACATATCCCTTAGTATCTAACATGAATATAGCATAATCTTTAACACCTTCAATTACCATCCGCAGGCGTTCTTCACTTTCTCTAAGTCTAGATTCGGCATTTTTGCGCTGGGTGATATCTTCCACAAAACCTTCGTAATAGAGCAATTGATCGCTTGGATTGCGGACGGCTCGGGCATTTTCCGCGATCCAAATTACTGTGCCATCTCGGCGATAAATCTGCGACTCAAAATCTGACACGATTCCTTGTTCTTGCAAAGCAGAAATAAAATCATTGCGGCGATCGGGATTGACGTAAAGCTGATCGCTGATATCAGTCAGACTGTCCATCAATTCTGCGACCGAATTATATCCGTAGATGCGAGCCAAAGCTGGGTTAGCGCTGATGTAGCGACCGTCATGGGTTGTTTGGAAAATGCCGGAAACAGCATTTTCAAACATACTCTGATATTTTGCTTCCATTTGGTGTAGTGCCTCCTCGATATTCAGGCATTCTATCGCTTTGTTTTCCAATTTACACTCTATCGTTTTGTTTGCTAATTTTTGGTGTGCCATTTTTGAATACCCTGCTGTATTTTTGTGAAAAATTCAATATTTTTGGCTGTCTTTTAGTAGTAGAGATGCTGTGTCGCCCTGCCTATAAATCAACCGCCCGTGCGATTGTTTCTCGGAATGCTCATTTATCGGCAACACATATCAGGACACAAGGCTGTGTTGTGTCCCTACAGAATATGTGTATTTTATCCGATCGAGAACTGCTAGAGTCTGGGATTCCCGGGACACTGCTGTCTTTATGAACTTCATCTACTGCGCTGTTAGTTGTTAGTAGAGTTGCGAAAGTTTAACGAGTAGGGTCTATTTTATTTTGAGCTACAAATGACTGTCAAAATCGGATTTGCCAATCAATCTGCTGAAAATTGCGATGGTTTGACGAAAACCCGCCTGTTAAAAGCTTCCTGAATAAATGAGAAATAATTGTACACCCTGAAATTAGCTGCAAGCTGTTTTTTCCTGTTTCGGCAGCGGCTTTTACAACGATCGAGCCTGTTGTACAGTACCAACTGCTGGTTTTTTAGACGCTCGCCCTCGGGCGTCGGGCCCCGCAAGCTACGGC
Source organism: Oscillatoriales cyanobacterium (assembly GCA_004293365.1). Lineage (GTDB taxonomy): Bacteria > Cyanobacteriota > Cyanobacteriia > Cyanobacteriales > Microcoleaceae > Microcoleus. The sequence goes on from RDYN01000146.1 coordinate 5,833, forward strand.
TAACTTGCTGCAAGTAATCCGCTGCTCAAGCTGAATGCTTGCCCCCAATATGCCAGTTACCATTGATTTTTGCTGGCAGATTATATAGCTGACGGTCGATCGCTCTTTAGTAGATGAACCCCTTGTCTAAAATTGTCACAATCCGAGGGAGCATTGTTGTATCAAAAAATTCATATTGAGCTAGTTTGTTTGGATAAATTCTGTAGCCGTGCTGTCATTTAGGCAAAAATCTGGGCAGCGGCGCGCAAAATTGGGTCGGCCAGTCTGGTAAAATCCCGATCGACACTCGGCGCAGCCCCGACATCAAACAGCCCACCCCAGCAAAAAAAATCATTGTCGCTACATGACTGATTCTCCCGTACTTACAACACCAGATATATCCGCAGCTTCAACCTTGAGGGTGGATTCTCCCCTGTGGCCAACCCTGCTGCAACAACTGTTAGACAGACAATCTCTCTCGCGCGCCCAAGCCGCCGATTTAATGCAGGGATGGCTCGCAGAAGCCATACCCCCCGCGCTTTCAGGAGCCATTTTAGCAGCCCTCCAAGCCAAAGGCATCTCGGCCCCAGAATTAACAGGAATGGCTCAGGTATTGCAGTCTCAGTCTGTGACGGGCGAGTCTCAGAGCGTTGTCGATCGCAAATCTCCCATCTCCAATCTCAAATTAATCGATACTTGCGGCACCGGCGGAGACGGTGCATCAACGTTTAACATTTCCACTGCTGTAGCCTTTGTCGCTGCAGCAGGCCAAGTTCGAGTCGCCAAACACGGAAATCGATCGGCATCCAGCAAAGTCGGTTCGGCTGACGTGCTCGAAGCACTCGGAGTCAATCTCAGCGCCGATCCAGCCAAGGTAAAAGCTGCGGTGGACGAAGTAGGCATCACCTTTTTATTTGCGCCTGGGTGGCATCCCGCACTTAAGGCTGTAGCGTCGCTCCGGCGCACTTTGAGGGTGCGGACTGTTTTTAACCTTTTAGGGCCGCTCGTCAATCCTATGCGCCCTACAGGGCAGGTAATCGGGGTGTTCGATCCCAGTCTGGTATCAACTATTGCCCAAGCTTTGGGCGAGTTGGGGACTGAGTTGGCGGTAGTGGTTCACGGCCGAGAAAAGTTGGATGAGGCGGGCTTGGGTGATGTGACGGATTTGGCGGTTTTGTCGGGCGGCCAAGTGGAACTGACGAGTTTGCACCCGGAACAGGTAGGATTGACGCCAAGTGCGATCGGCTCCTTGAAAGGCGGAAATGTTGAGGAAAACGCCGAGATTTTGCGGAATGTTTTGCAAGGAAAAGGTACAGCAGCACAAATGGATGTTGTAGCTTTGAATGCGTCTTTGGCTTTTCAGGTGGGAGGTGTAATCCCGATCGGTTCCCACGCAGCAGGAGTTTCTCTGGCGTCTGAGATTTTATCGAGCGGCGAATCTTGGTTGAAGTTGCAGCAGTTGGTGGAGTTTTTGCGGTGAAGTCATTAGTCAGCAGTCATTAGTCAGCAGTCAGCAGTCATTAGTCATTAGTTATCAAGAAGAAGGAAGAGGGGGAGCATCTCAGTTTTGATTTTGTAGTGCGAACTCGCGACAGAGCGCACTCCCAAAAAACGCTTTTCACAAAATCGGCATATTCTCCAATATTCGGGGGTTCTACAATCGTCAAAACCTCTCTCGACCGAACATTTTTGAGAGTCGCTCCACCGTAGAATCTTCCGACTTCACGCTTGACGAATTCCTAATGACCGATGACTAATGACTAATGACCGATGACTAATGACTAATGACTTCTCTTTAAGAGCGCGATCGAAATTCAATCACATCTTGCTTAATAGTCACATCTTTATTACCAAAAAAATCGTGACCGAGCAGCCCGATTTCTAGTGCTGGGGAGATTGGCACAACTATATTGTTAATCGCCAAACCGCCAGCTTCGATAGAAGTAAGACTGCCGAGAGAAAAAGTAGCCTCTCCGTTGGGAGTTTTTGCTTGCACGGTTCCTTTTGGAACTATCCCCAAAGCGGTAGCCATAGCTGGCGTAATTACTGTGCGGCTGGCTCCAGAATCTACCATCATCTCAAACTTTTGTTTGCCGTTAAAGGTGACTTCTATGACTGGGATATTAGCTTCTCGGCGTTTAATTTTGACTAGAAACACTCCAGACTTGGCATCAGACTTGACATCAGACTTAACATCAGACTTAGTATCAGGCGAAGCAGCGGGAGTCGATTCTTGAGGGAGAAAACCGCATACCGATCTGCTCAAACTGACAGTTTGGCCCCGGTCGTTCCGCATGAAGCATCCCTCACTTTCTTGAGCAGCCGCTCGCGAGGAGTTGACTGCGGTGCAAACTAAAATTGAACTGCTCAGAGAAATAACCGCTGTTAAAGCCAGTACAGGTTTCCGCAGGTTTTGAGCGTTCAGCAGAGGCTTGATTGAGTTAGAGGGTAAAGGTAAGGGAGATTTGCAGACCATGGTTCGATAAAACGGTTTAGGTCGATCGTAACAACGACAACTGCCTTTTGTTGACAAACCTCTGCCTAAAGGCGAGAGGATTCTTGCTTCGCAGGGATTCCGACGAATTTACCTGCTAGCAAGCATCTTGACCGTATGCCCTACGGCTGCAAGTCCTCTAATTAGAACTACTTGAGCGGCTGCAACATCTCTATCCGTTGTATAACCGCAATTTGAGCAATTATGAGTACGCTCGAAAAGCTCTTTTTTGCCTGTTTCGACACCACAATTTGGACAAATCTGACTGGTTTTCCTGGCATCCACTTTTTGGAAGTACACCCCGCGTTTTAAACAGGTTTGTTCCAAAACAGTTAAAAATTGACCCCATCCAGCATCTAAGCAGTGCTTACCCAGCATCCCTCTGGATAGTCCAACTAAATTTAAGTCCTCAACGAATACCATCCCCACATCGTTGCAAATTTGATGAGAGATTTTGCGATGCCAATCTCTTCGACAATTAGCAACGTATTCATGCAAAAGAGCAACTTTTTTCTGAGCTTGGCGCCAATTATTTGACCCAATGCGCTTTTTACTCACACGTTTTTGCAGCAATTTCAGCTTGCGTTCTGCGTCTATAAAAAACCTTGGCCGCTTGACTAGAAGACTATTAGAAGTTGCTATGAAATTCGTTAGTCCGACATCGATTCCTAGGGGATTTCCGTGTGGCATTACGTCGGGAATTTTTACGTCCCATTCAACGGTCAGCATTAGATACCAGCCGGATGCACGATTTACTACCCGTGCCTGCTTAATAATTCCACCATCGGGAATCGCTCGGGATTGCCAAAATTTTACCCAGCCAATTACAGGCAGTTTGACACTACTATTTTGAATTGGGTTTAAACTTAGTTGTGGAAACACAAAAGACCTCATGGTTCCCCTTTTTTTGAATCGGGGAAATCCGTGGTTTTGTTCCCACATACTTACAAATGCCTTTTCTAGTCGGCGCAGCACTTGTTGTAAAGCTTGAGCATTGATACGTTGCAATGCAGGGCTGGTTTTCCTGTATGCAGTTAAGGCTTTACATTGAGTTGAGTAAGTTGGTCTGGGTGTGTCAGCAGGAATGATGAATTCCGAGCGAAGAGAACAAGCGTCAATCCGACATTTTCGCGAATTATACCAATCTTTACGTTCTTGCAGGGCATAATTATATACCTTGCGACATTGTTCCAACCAATCCTCA
>RDYN01000147.1 GCA_004293365.1 Oscillatoriales cyanobacterium
AGGTTTGTAGTGAGGACTTTAGTCCTTCTTTGGAGCGGACTAAAGTCCGCACTACGAACCGATAAGTAAGGTTTGTAGTGAGGACTTTAGTCCTTCTTTAGAGCGGACTAAAGTCCGCACTACGAACCAATCTGAAATATGTAAAACTGCGATCGCATTTATCCACTGTCACACACCATGAAAATTACCAAGTCGGATCGACATACAGATTAATTGTCACTTGCTTTTTCCCGGAAGGGATGCCGGAAATACAAGCACAAATCGTATCCCCGCCGTCAATTTCTACTTCGCAAGCGTGACAAGAACCCATCATACAACCAGTAGGAATAGAAACCCCTGCACGTTTGGCTACATCTAGCAAAAGCTCTCCCGCTTCTGCTTCGACTGTTACATTATCTGGCAAAAAAACAATTTTTATCATTTAATTTTTCCTTTTAATATAATACCATTTTTGTGAATTTCTGCTACAGAAAAATTGTTCGGTTTGTTTGCCTGAGCCATGTTTGTAAGGTGCGTCGCTGTGAGATTTTTGGTACGCAAGTTAGGTATTTTTCAGGGCGACGCACCCTAGGAATTCCTCATGCCTTCTATCTCTTACATCCGTTACATCCGTTAAATCCGCTACATAATCCGTTGCCGAACTTCTTTCTAACCTAAAATATGCTTGATATCCAAATGCTTTTCCACTGTATCCGCTAGAGTTTCTAACAGAGTTTCTCGGTGTTCTCGGTAATTCGGAATACCTGTGGGTAAGGCGCGGAGTCCCCGCTGCTGCCGCAAGTGATTTAACCAAGCCCGCCGCCAAGCTCCGTTGTCAAAGATGCCGTGCAGGTAGGTGCCCCAAACTGATTGAGAAGTGTTGACAATTCCTAAACTCGGATCGTCAAATAGCGGTTGAGTCAAATCTGACTCTATCATTTGCGTTCTTCCTTGATGAATTTCGTAACCGGAAACGGGTAAACCCGGTTGAGGATAGTTAGATGTTACGATCCGCTGGCTGGCAATTTTGTTTGGTGCGATCGCAGTTTTCAACGGCAATAACCCCAACCCTTTAAACTCTCCCTTTTCTCCCTCAAGGCCTTCTCTATCGGTGATACTTTCTCCCAGCATCTGAAAGCCGCCGCAAACTCCCATGACTGTACCACCAGCTACTAAGTAATTTTTAATCGCTTCTGCCATACCTGTTTGGCGCAGCACCTGCAAATCTGCAATTGTAGTTTTAGAACCTGGTAAAATCACGGCGTCTGGATGGCCTAACTGCTCTTTGGGGCTGATGTATTTGACTGTGACGGTAGTTTCCGACTCCAGGGGGTCAAAGTCGGTAAAATTGGAAATTCGGGGCAGGCGGACGACAGAAATATTCAGGTCGGTTTGAGAATTGGGAGAACGCCGATCGAGCAAATCGAGGGAATCTTCCGAGGGAAACACTTCGTCTATCCAAGGAATCACCCCAACTACCGGGATGCCCGTCCTTTCTTCCAGCCAAGTCAGCCCCGGATCTAAGATCGATTTTTGACCTCGGAACTTGTTAATAATGAATCCTTTAATTAAAGCGCGTTCGTCGGGATCGAGCAATTCCAAAGTACCGATAATGTGAGCAAAAGCGCCACCGCGATCGATATCAACTACTAGCAAAGTCCGAGCATTCAAATGTTTTGCTACCCGCATATTTGTTAAATCGCGGTGTTTGAGATTGATTTCTGCGGGGCTGCCGGCTCCTTCGCACACAATCATGTCAAATTCTTGTCCGAGAAATTCTAAAGATTCCCGAATCACTTGCCAGCCGATATCGAAATACTGCTCGTAATATTGAGATGCTCGCACATTGCCGATCGCCCTGCCCTTGACAATCAACTGAGAAGTCATATCTCCTTGCGGCTTGAGCAAAATCGGATTCATTTCTACCCAAGGTGCGACGCCCGCAGCCCAAGCTTGCACTGCTTGAGCGTAGCCAATCTCTCCGCCGGCGGCTGTGACATAGGAATTCAAAGCCATATTCTGACCTTTAAACGGAGTTACCCGCCAGCCTCGCCGAGCAAAGATTCGACACAATGCTGCAACCAGTAAAGATTTTCCTGCGTGAGATGTTGTTCCCACTACCATAATTGCTTTCATAATATTAAAGAAGGAAGAATGTAAAAACAGTTGACAGTTGACAGTTGACAGTTGACAGTTGACAGTTGCAACAAGGAACAAGGAACAAGGAAAAATTTAAAAGGAGTAAGGAATAAGGAACAAGGAAAAATTTAAAATTTAGGATTTATAGCTGACAAAATGCCACCAAAGAAACGGTTTTTTTACTGGAGATGCGGGTGACAACGAATTGGTTTTGAGGGAAAACCCGGTTTTTCGCCACCCGCGCCTAAGTTCTAAAAAGAAGATGGAAGAAGGTAGAAGACAGAATTAAAAATTTTGTGGTTTCTACCTTTTGCTTTTTGCCTCAAGATGATGGCTTATCTTCGCCGGATACATTCTCAGACTTGGATTCAGTGGCTGGTTTTGCAGGTTCAACTAAATCCGGTTGCGCTCCGTCAGAAGAGGGTTGTTCTTCTGTGGATTCGATCGAGATCGCGGATACTGAAATTGTTTCTACCTGCACGCTCAACCCTGGTTCTCCGGGTACTTCTATCTCTACAGGCTCTGCTATTTCCACCACAGTCATTTCTATGGATACAGGATGGGCTGCTTCTGGTTCGGATTTATCAACATCCGGCGGTGTTGTCTCAGTCTCAGCGGACGATCGCTCTTCGATCGAATTTTCCCCTATTTTGGCAGAACTCGCGGTTTGAGCAGCTATCAACTCGGCCATTGCTTCAACATCGGTGGGAAACGGCACTGCTTGGCTGGTTTCAGCAGCAGTGTTGCTGGTTTCGGCTGCCACTTCGCCCGCAGCCTCGGCTAATTCCGATTCGAGAATCCGATCGATATCCGGTGCCGGAATTGTCGTTACCTTAGATTCAGGAGATTCAGGTGCGATCGACTCCTGAGCCACTTTCGGCCTTGTCACCGGAGTATTGGCATCAGGCTTGTTTTTAGCCGCACCCCGTCCCAGCATACCGCCGAGACTATTTTTGAGATTGCCGAACAGACTTCCGAAACCGCCTGATTTTTTAGCTGTTTTGGCAGGAGTTGGGTTTGCCGTTGGGGCTGCGGTTGCTGTCGCCGTTGGGGCTGCCGAACTAGCATCAGACTGGGACTCTTGAGCTCTCGCCCTCCACATCCGATCAAAATCATCATCATCTTCAGCCTGCTTTTTAGCTTCTGGCTGAGCCTCTGCTGGCTCCACAGTTGCTGGGGCCGCAATTTCTGAAAATTCTAGAGTTGGGGGCAAAGGAGTGAAGTTGCTGGCTAATTCTGCTGGGGCTGGTGAAGTCTCAGCAGCAGGACTTTCAACCGAAAACACGGGTATTTCTGTAATTGCGGGTGCGCTCTTGTCGGGAGTGTTTAAGTCAGGAGCGATCGCACTTTCGGCAATAATTTCCGCGATTGGCTTAGTCGCCGGTTGTGCTTCTACCTTGGCCTGGCCCTGATTGACAGGTGCTGGAACAGCATCAGCTTTCGGTTTGGGCGATCGAACAAACTTCGGTTTTTTGGCTGCCGGCTGAGGTTTCTTACCAAACAAACCTGATAAAGGCGCGCCCACCGCCCCCGCCAAATTCGCCGCCTGAGGAATCGGCGTTTGCTGAGCCAGCGGAGTCACCAGCCTGCGTAAAGTCAGAGTTTCCCAAGCAAACCAGCCTAGGAGAGCCACACCCGCCATTTGACCAAGCAGGAGAGCACCAGTAATTCGCCCCGCACAAGTCCATAAAATTAACGCATAAAAAAGTCCTACCCCGCTCCAGGTAAAATCACTTTTCCGGTGAACCTCTGGAAAAAAGAAGGCCGCCATGTAAATACTAAAGCTGCCCAGACCGACCGCCAACGCCAGAATGTATGCAAGCATCTTGTCGGTACCTCCGCTGTGTCAAATAACTTCTACGCGCTAATTCTACCTTTCTGAGACACTCAACGGCTTCTTTCTCAAGGACAATTCCGGATTTGGAAGGAACTTTGGCAAAGGAGTTTGTACCGGATGTAACGGATTTAAAGGATTTAACGGGTGGATGTTGGCGGTACAAGTCAAGCGTAAAGATTTTCCCGACTCCGACATTCTCCCCACTCACCCTCTCACCCCCTCACGCTCTCACCCTTTCTTGAGTCGTGATATTTGTCACTTAACTATGCTGGTACGATCGCACTTGCCGTAGAGGATATTCTGTATGGTGTAGGTGTAAGAGAAGTTATGGCCTAGGGCCTATGTATTGGAGACAGTGCCATGTTTGAAAAACTGTTATTAGCAGCGAGCTTAACCTTTTTAGTTCACATCTTTGCCGGAGTCGGCACTTCCCCGAAATTACCGGTAAATTTCGTATTGCGATCGAGCGATCGTCCGACTCAAACCCAGAAACTGCCCCTGGTTACAGTACCTGCGAGCTTCAAATCAAACGTCGAATCCTAACGATCCGTGCCAGATCCTAGGTGCAAGCGGGATTTATCGCAAGGCAAAGCCTGTCTAAAGTTTTTTTTCAAGCTGTTCTCTTTTCTATTTGACTCTTCACAACTCATCACTTCGATCCTTCGGACTTCAGTCCTCATTAAGACCGGCCAACAATAACGGAAGTGCTTGCTACAAACCCTAAATGAATAATCAGTAGCAGCTCCGATATTAATTGCCATAAAATACTCAACAAATCTCAACATCAACTTGTGCAGTTAAAAAAAATCCAACCTTAAAAAAAATCTGTAATTCCGAGTCAAGCATCAAAATAGATATACGATCGCGCTCGGGTTAATTTTTTTGTCATTGCGCTACCAGAAAGCAATTGCACTATCTGTGTTGGACAGTGTTTTGCTTCCGGGACTATCCGATAGGAAGCGTATTGATATATAATCGCCAGATGAAGCTCAAAGCGGAGGGAGCATCTCAGGGGAGCATTTACAGTGCTGTCGTTCCGCTCAAAAAAGGTTCGTAGTACGGACTTCAGTCCGCTCTTAAAAAAATGCTTATTGCAAAACTGAGATGCTCCCAAAGCGGCTCACGACATAGACTGTTAAATCAAGGAAACTGAAAATGGGACTTAGCGATATTCTTTTGAATGAAAACAACAGAGACAATTTTGTTGATGACTGTGTAAAGTTGATAGACAAACAAGTTGCAGCAGCGCCGGGATTGGGCGGGCTGGCTCTGAAAGCCGCCTACTCTACCGTTAAGGGGATACGGGCCGACTATTGCGCCCAAGTCGTCGATCAACTTTTGCCCGAAATCTCGATCGCACTCGATCCCATGTGGACTGAAGCCGTAAACAACGGTAGCCCAGTCGCATATCTGACTGAAAGAAAAGGTCAAGTAGCAGATCAATTGCTCCAAATCAGTGACAAAAAAGCCGAAAACAGCACAAGAGCAGTTGTTAAAGGCGCCTATGCCAAACTCCGCCCCTCAGCTAAGAGTTACGTAGAAAACGGCATACCAGATTTAGCCGAAATTATTAATAAACATACCGCGAGCTGATGTTGAATAGGTGGGGATTTCCCGCCAATTGAATAAATCTACTCGTTACCAGCAATTCCTGGTAAAACAGCCGTAAGGTGCGTCGCTGTGAAAAATCCCTAAAAAAATATCAACAATCTCATAGCGACGCACCAAACAAACAGCGGGGAGCATCTCAGTTTTGCATTTACAGTGCTATCCCGCTTCAAAAAAGGTTCGTAGTACGTCAAGAGTGTCCGCTCTTTTAAAAATGCTTATTACAAAACACTTATTTAAAGCATTACTTTTGGAAACTAATATTAATTTCTCCTATCCTGTCCGAGCGATTAACCGCAGTAATATTCGTTAAAATTAGTTCGTAGTGCGGAATTCATTCCGCTTTCCGGCTGCGGAATGAATTCCGCACTACGAACCGTTGTTGTTATAGTAATTGATAGGACATGAGATCGTGCGCCTCAGCACAGTAATTTTTGATTCACCAAATCATCAAAACTGACGCACCTTAGCATCTTAAATTGTCTTATCCATTGCCAATTACCCATTGATTCGCAGCCAATATTTTCCAAATAGCGTCTCCGGTAATTCCCAACCCCAACAACATTACCAACACCGCGCTCATTGCAGGCATAAATTTGACGGCTCCCATATGTTTCGGTAGTTTATTAAAATGTTGTTTCGCATAAACTAAGATTAAGCCGATCGCACTCAGCACCACAGCCAATCCCAAACTAAAGGCTACCACCAGCGTCATCCCCAAACCAACATTACCCAAAGCTGACGCGCTCAACAGCATCACCAAAGCGGAAGGACAAGGCAACAATCCCCCCGAAATCCCCAACAACAATAAGCTTTTCCAAGTAATCGGAGAACCGTCAGATCCGGGTGGCAAATGCGAGTGAAGACGGCCGTCTCCGTGATGGTGGTAGTGATGAGATATATCTGGTTTTACAGGTTTAAATTCTCTTTCCCAAGTTCCCCTACTCAAAAGATTTACTGGTTCCTCCAGGTTCGTAGTAAGGACTTTAGTCCTTGGGTTTTTGCGGACTAAAGTCCTCACTACGAACTTGGTTTTTTCGATGAGGTGATTTAAATTGATCTTGGTGCGGACTGAAGTCCTCACTACGAACCTGGTTTTGATTCTTTCTGAAAGTAATTTGATGCCGATGATTGCTACTAATAAGCCTGAGATTAAATTCAGCCAAGGATCTAATTTTTCTGGCTCGATTATGTTAGAAGCAAAAAGGGTAATTGAGCCGACAGCAAACACGCCCGCAGTGTGAGTAATTGTGGTTGTTGCTGCTAGAAATAAAGCGTGTACTGGAGTCGCCCGCGAACCTACTAAATAAGCGCCGACTATGGTTTTTCCGTGTCCGGGGGACATCGCGTGCACGCATCCCCAAGCAAATGCTCCGACTACTGCTAGCACCCAACTCCAACCTGACTCCCAGATTGATTCTTTTCCTGCTAACAAAAATTCTCGGTTTTGTGGCGTAAATACAACGCTTTTGATAGCACCGGCTTGTACAATCGTAGCTTGACAGCTAGCTGTCGGAACTCCGGGCAAAAATAGATTGTAGTTAATCCGCAATTTGTTGTTTTTTGAAATCACGTTAGATGCGTGCCACGTGTAGTTTAAGATTAAGCTGCTATGGGTATTGGGCTGCTGGATTAAGCTGGCAGTTTTAGCTGCTATTTCTAGCGGTGTTACTGCTACTGAGCCTTGAATATTGCTGCTGTTGGTGATGCGAATTTGTTGGCTGAAAAACTTTTCTAGTTCGGTTTTATGATTCCTGACCTCTGCCAGTTGTAACTGTCCGTCTCGATTGTCATCGGCGAATTTTGTTAAGCCTGTGGGGAAAGTTAATGTTATTTCGGTTTGCGAGTCGCTGACGATGATTTCGGCCACTGATAAGTCTGACCAGTGCGAGTAAACTGGTCGGGTTGAGGTCGTTAAAAATAGTAAAATTGTGAGTAAATAAAGTATGAAAGATTTGGAAAATCTGCTCAATGTTTTTTTCATAATTACCTCTTTTTGGGGTTGTTTATTTGGATAATTATTGGGTATTATTGGTGAGTCCGACAGGGATTTTTCGAGGAGTCCGACAGGGATTTTTCGAGGAGTCCGACAGTCCGACAGGGGTTTAAACCCCTGTCTCATAGCGAAAGTCGGTTGAAACCGACTGCAAGATTTTCTACTTTTTATTGAAATTCTTTGAGTCCTCTTTCAGAGGACTTAAGCTTTGAGCCAGGGGTTTAAACCCCTGGCGGACTCGGGGACTGACGAACTAGGCCGAATGGGGGAGTAGCAGCTAAATCCTTGCTCAAAATTCCAAGTTTCCCAAACCTAATGCTTGACGAGATCGCCCGTCAAAACTCGGATCGATTTCCTTAGCCTTTTGAAAATAAGCGCGAGATTCAACATCTTTTCCTAAAGTCCGGGCGATCGCACCAGCCCGGTAAAATATCCCTGCATCCCGAATTCCCGATCGCACAATTTCGGCCATCACCCGATCGGCTTTTTCCCACTCACCAGCACTCGAAAGCGCCCAGGCGTAGATATCCAGAGTCACCGCATCCCTGCGAATTTTCACCTCTTCCTGCATTAACAACAGCGCTTCGGCGATATCCTGCGATCGACCTTTTTCCAGCAACAAACTCGCCAAATCGCGCCGGTGCCCGAAACCGCCAGAAACCTGTTCCTGTCGCAGCCCAGCTTCTGCTTTGTCGCGCAGTTTCCCCGAGGCGATCGCATCTCCCTGCAATTCCTTCACCCTCGCCATACCCCGATCCACCAGGCGATCGAACACCGTCGCAGCCTGGCCAGAATAGGCAGAAACCTTGCTGTAATTAGCCTCAGCCTCCCGATAATTTCCCTGGCGCGTCTCCAAATCCGCCAAATAAATCAGCGCTAGCGGGTATCGCGGCATTAACCGCAACGCTTCCAAAAATAGCGCTTTCGCCTGCACAAACTGCCCGCGACGGGCGTAAAATCGACCCAAGAGCGATCGAACTCGCGCCGATCCAGCAATCTCTCCCGGTTCCTCCGCAGCCATTGCTTGTCGGTAATCCTCCAAAACCTCAGCATCTCGCCCCTGCGCCTCTCTCACTAACGCTCTTAATGTGAGAGAACCTAAGTTGGGAATCCGATTAACTAAGGTTTCTGCCGCTATACTTGCCTCACTAACTTTTCCAGTAGCTAAGTGAGATGTGACCGAAAGGGCGATCGCATCTTCATTGTCAAAACCCACCTGTTTAGCAAACCGCAAAGCCGTCGCAAAATCGTGTCTGGCCTCCGCAATTCGAGCTAAAACTAACAGCGCACCTTTGTTGTCAAAAGGCAAAAGGGCGATCGATCTTTCCGCCGCTTGTTCTGCTAATAAAAACCAACCACCCTCCCCAGTTGCGCGAGCCATTTTCAAATAAGCACCCGCCAAAGCCGCCCGATTCAAACCGCTGCTCGAATCCACAGCCAATCGCTGCTGGTAAAAAGCAATTTCTTGCTCAATTACTGCTTTTTGATTCGGATTATTTCTCAAAGTGGCCGAAAAGTGATAGCGGTAATTAGCATCGAGATTTTTCGGGCTTTGGTTAGCGATTCTATCGGAAAAAGTACGTATATTTGGCAGAAAATTAACTGCGATAATTCCGACTATCGGCAATCCGATTATAACCAACCACCAAAAAATATCAGATTTAATTATTTGTGATTTGTTGGTACTCATTATATTGTAAAGTGCGTCATTGAAAAACATCTTTTCTTGTGAAACAGGCATCTTGCCTGTTCCAAAATTTGCTCCAAAAGACTTTTGGAAGAGGTATATTTATCGGAGCATCTCAGTTTTGAATTTACAGTGCTGCCCAGGTCAAAAAAGGTTCGTAGTACGTCAGTAGAGTCCGCTCTTTAAAAAATGCTTCTGGCAAAACTGAGATGCTCCCGATATTGACAAACAATCTTGCTACAAAAAAATATTATAGCGGTTTTCAGAAAGATGAGGTATGGCTGACAGCTTATATAACCAATAAACTCAGAGTGCCCAAGCCCAACTACGTCCGCGAACCTTTTTGAGAAAGGCTATAGATTTGTTTTCTCAATAATTGTAGAAGGTGCGTCGCTCTGAAATTGTTACTTTTTTTCTGGATTATCCATGGCGACACACCCTACAAATAAATCGCTAATGACCAATGACTAATGACTAATGACCAATGACTAATTCGGCAAAGCCAAATAAGGAAAATTCGGTTCTAACGGTTTGTGTCCCTGCGCGGGATTTCCAGGAGTTCCGTTATAAGAAACGTTATCGCCAACCGGAGAACCCACCAAAGCCCCCAAAGTAATATCAACAACATCGTCCAAAAGCAAACGACCTCCGATCAAACTTCCTTGAGCATTTGCCGCGCTACCGTAGCCGCTGGGCCTTGTAGTATCGATCCGCAGGACATCCGGTAAGAAAGCTTTGGCGATCGCATTTGCATCGACATTATCCTTACCGTCCAAAAGATCCACAGCATTCAGAGTAGCCACAGCTTCCTGCCGCACCGGAGCAGCAGCAGCGCTCAAATCCAATCTCGGAGGAATAGTATTAAACGCTTCCAGAAATGCCGGAGTAACTATCAAACCCTCATTAATTGCAGGTCTCGCCAAACGCTCGAATTGTTTGAAACCGCCAACTCCATCCCTCACAGAAACAGTTGACCACACATCAAAAGTATTGGCCCCAGTTCCGGCTTGCAAAAATGCTTTCGGAACGCGCACCGTAATGCTATTGACGTTATAACCTTTAGCAAAGTCTAGGGCTTTACTCGGTTCCTTGAAACCTACTTTCGGCCCCGTTCCCAAAGCCCCAGCCCGGACTCGAAAATATTGTTCCACATCAAAGAAAAACGGGTCTTCCCGCAAGCCGGCAAATACAGTTAAGTTAGAACCGCCGACAGGTACTGTATTCAAAACAGCATTGGAATTCAGCGGAGTTGTGGCAATTAAATTGCCATTAACTGTAGTTTTAGTCGTTGTCTGCGAGCCGCCGCGAACCACAGTTATCGCCATCGCTTGCATACCTTGATTGTTAGGCGGACTGAAGGCAAACCGCAAGATAATGTCGCCGCGTCCGGTCGGGGTAGAATTTACGTCACCTACTTGAGTAATATGAAATTGGTAGAGGGCTGTAGTGCTGAAATAATATTGATAGCGAGCTACAGATCGAGGATTTGTATTCATCGTAAATACCAAATCCCCGTCCGCAGCACTGGAATTTTGGTCTTTTTCCCGATATACGTATAAGTCGGTTAAATTGACAGTGCGACCTTTGATATCGACTTCGCCGTCGTCGTGATCGGAAGCAGCAATTATCCCCGGAGTTAATACAACAATTAAAGCTGCTTCAATTGCTAATATGATTCGGCGAATTTTCTTGGTTAGTTTCACAGTTAGCACCTATCTTTCAATGAGATTTTAGAAAAATTCATGGTAAATAACCCACCTGCGCGGGTTTTACTTTGGTAGCAACAGGTTCAACTTGTTAACCTGTTTGGTTTTTGGACTGTTGCTGAGCCTTCTCGTAATTGGTATACGCAGGTTTTGCTATTTTGGATCTCTGCTGCAAGATTAGGTATGAAAAACTAGACTGTCAGCACCCAACTTTTGCGGTTGTCATTGCTCACAAAAGCAGTAGGTACGATTTCAAGATTCATCCCCAAAGCCTTGAATGTAGCGCGGATAGCAGCAGCGTGGGCTGCTTCTGCTGTACCAATGCTGGCTCCGGCCGCAATCAAAGCTGGAGTCTTTAACTTGGCTGCTTCCAGAGTGTAGGCGATCGCAGCATCGGTCTCTAAAGCCAGCGCTAATTTAGCAATATTCACATCAGAATCTATATTTCCTTCCTTCTGATTGATGTATGATGAAAGGTCGTAGCTCGACTCGGCTTGTACGGGAGTTCCGCCCAAACTTTTCACGGCAGAAGCGAGAACATCTCGGTGCTGTTTGTGGTCGTTTTGATTGCGGAGTCCTAGGGCTAAAACTGCTTTGCCAACTTGAGTATTTGTGAGTTTACCAGCAGCAAAACTGTAAGTCCAAATTGCCTGGTGTTCGTAAAAAAGTGCGTTGTTGAGGATAGCAGCATCATTTTTGTTGTCATCGCCAGTAGCGGCGATCGCCTTTTCCCCCAGCAGCGAAACGCCCAAAGCACCCGCTAACCCGGCAACGGCGCTACCGACAAGCACTGCGCGGCGCGATCGCAAACTAGAATTACCGCGAGGTTTTGACTGTTCAGACAAGCCTATTTCTTGGTTTTGCATAGAACCTATTGCTAAATTTGAAAAAGTTAACAGCAGAAGTGATAAACTGCAATACAAATCGGAAAAATTGCAATTCAAAGCATCACATAATTAGCCCGCAAAGGCATACTTACGATTGCATCCCAATTGACTTACAATTATGTTCTATAGTGATATACGCCGAATATTTAATTTTGGATCTGTGCACTCAAAACAAAATTTTTCAGGTACACTGAGATGACAGGGGAAAAGTCAAGCGATGAATCGCTGCTGTTAGTGCAGATTGCCCAGAAAGACCAAGCAGCATTAGCTAAACTGTACGATCGCTACGGTCGTCCAAGTTACGCTCTCGCTTACAAAATCTTGGGTTCGGTAGAAGAAGCTGAAGAAGTAGTGCTCGATGTTTTTTCCCAAATTTGGCAAAAAGCAGCAACATACGATCCTAGTCGCTCTCGTGCGGATACTTGGTTGTTTATGCTTACCCGCAGTCGTTCCCTCGATCGCCTCCGAGTGTTGCAGCGAACAGTCCGTGCGGCAGACGCTTGTCTGGAAGATGCTAAAATCCCGTCTTCGCGCATTGCAGAACCGATGGAAGATGCAATGATCGAAGAACGCAGCGCCCAAGTCAACGCAGCCCTAGAAAAACTGCCAGCAGAACAGCGAATTGCGATCGAACTAGCCTATTACGAAGGATTGACTTGTGCGGCAATCGCCACTAAACTCGGTATCCCGACAGGCACAGTTAAAACTAGAATTCGGTTGGGAATTTCTAAGTTGCGCCAAACTTTGAGCGAAGAGTTTTAGATTGTCAAAAAAACAAAATTTAAATTGTTTAATAGCGATCTAAACCTATGGCATCTCCAATCTTCCATCTTTAGTGCAATGGCAAAAACAAATCTAAAATCTAAAATCTAAAGTCTAAAATTGATAATGCCGGAGAACAGATGGAAATGATGCCAGACGAGGAGTTTAATATGCTTGCAGCGCTTCAAGCTCTCGATACCCTTAATGAGTCAGAACGCCGTGTACTTGCCGAGAAATTGCAAGCATCCCCACAACTTCAGAGCGAACTAGCTGCTGTTGAAAAAGTAATTTCTGCGATCGCCTATACAGCCCCTGCCGTTCCTGTCGCGCCCGACCTCAAAAACCGCTTGTTCCAGCGCATAGCGGAACTGCCAATTGTTCCTTCGCCAACAGAGAATAATACTCCATCTTTAATTGTGCGATCGCGCGATGTCAAATGGAGACCTTACTCAGTTCCGGGAATCTCGATCGGCAAGCTTTATATTGATAAAGAAAAGCGCCAAATTACCTGTTTGATGCGATTGGAACCGGGAGTAACTTTTCCCCTGCACCGACACGCGGACTCGGAGGAGGTATTTGTATTAGAAGGCGATTTAATTGTAGAAGGGGAAGTTTGCTATCAAGGCGATTATATTCGATCGGTTCCGGGTTCCACGCATTCACCAGTGACAGAAGGGGGATGTTTGCTGTTAATCAAAAGTTCCACAAATAACGAAATGCTTGTTTGAGATCGACAATTAGGTTCGTAGTAAGGACTAAAGTCCGGGCTTTTGAAGGACTGAAGTCCTCATTACAAACATCAAGATAGCTTCGTAGTAAGGACTAAAGTCCGGGCTTTTGAAGGACTGAAGTCCTCACTACAAGCCTCAAGATAGGTTCGTAGTAAGGACTAAAGTCCGGGCTTTTGAGGACTGAAGTCCTCACTACAAACCTCAAGATAGGTTCGTAGTAAGGACTAAAGTCCGGGCTTTGGGAGGACTGAAGTCCTCACTACAAACCTCAAGATAGGTTCGCAGTAAGAACTTTAGTCCTTAAGCGGTTAAAAATTCCAACTAGATAAGGTGAATGCTATGCTAAATTACTGGCGTTTAACTGCTGTGATGTCCGCCGTTATTATACAATTTGTCGCGGTCAGAAGTGCGATCGCCCAAGAACGCGAAGGATGCTTTCTAGTCAACTCAGCCGGAGAAGTGATTACCTTAAATGAGTTGTGTACGCCCCAAGACTCGGGAATTAAGCTGACAGGAGACGATGGGAAATTTATCGAAGACTACAAACGCCTAGCCAAAAACTACTCTCCCGACGCTACAAACGCTTTACTGCAAGGAATTCAAAGTAGCCCCGGTCAAAAAATTGCGGCTGCTAAAAGGATCTGTGCCCAAGCCAAGGCCGGACTTTCTCTCCCGGAAGTTAAATTAAGGGCGATCGGACAAGCTGCGAGTCTCGAAAATCCCACGGCAAAAGAAAGTTTTCTTGCCGATGCCGATATTATCACAACTCTTGCAGGCAATTATTATTGTCCAGAATTAGCCAGCAAGTAAGATTGTAAAATATTTAGAGACGCGGGATTGCCGCGTCTCTATTTGCAGTTAAAATATGATTAATATTCCTCTGGTCGCGCCACGACTCAGGAAATTACCCCGCATGAGATGAAACATTTAAAATCAAGTTCCGCTGATTTGCGGGATTTATTCAAGGATAGTATCACCGTTAAATACCTGGCGGAACCGCTAAAATCTGTGCCGGCGGGCGAAGATGCTGCTAAATTGCGATCGTGGATGGAAGCGCGCGATTTTGACGTGCTCGGAATCGAGGAAAACGGCACGGTTTGCGGCTATGTGGAAAAAGCGCACTTAATGACAGGTAAGTGCAGCGATTACCAGCAAATTTTCCACCCGTCGCAGCTAATCGCCGCCTCGACTCCGCTGATGGAATTGCTACCGCTGTTGCGAGAAAACCCGAGATTGTTTGTATTGGAAAGCAACCGCATCAACGGGATTGTCACCTGCGGCGATTTGCAAAAAGCACCGGTGCGGATGCTGCTGTTTGGGTTGGTGACGCTGCTGGAAATGAATTTATTGCGGATTGTGCGGATCTATTTTCCCCAAGATTCGTGGCAAAAGTTGCTGAAGGGCGATCGCATTTTAGCAGCAAAACATCTATGGGAATTGGGGCGATCGCGAAATGAGGCAATTGACTTAATCGATTACCTGCAATTCTGCGACAAGCGAGATTTAATCCTGACGAATGCCGAAATAGTCGATCGGCTGGGGATCAAATCCAAACGTTATGGAGAGCGTTTTTTGAAGTCAGCAGAAGCATTGAGAAACAAATTAGCACACGCCCAAGACTTAATCAACGGTTCTTCTTGGCCGGAAGTAATTCTTCTCGCCCAGGAAATAGAAGCTTTGTTGCAGCGCTGCGAAGAAATTGAAATTACTACACCCGCCGAATTACAATACAGTTCAGTTAACAATGTTTATCGCCCGGAGATCTCCGTAAATCCCCCTTAAGAAGGGGAATTTTCACAACATTTAATGAGTTCGATCTTAATTTCTTAGTCCGCGCACCATCCGGACATCGTT
The DNA here is from genome assembly GCA_004293365.1 of Oscillatoriales cyanobacterium. Classification (GTDB taxonomy): domain Bacteria; phylum Cyanobacteriota; class Cyanobacteriia; order Cyanobacteriales; family Microcoleaceae; genus Microcoleus. The sequence continues at coordinate 15,187 of RDYN01000147.1, forward strand.
TGTGTAGACGCGATTTCAATCGTCGAGTTCGATATTTGATCTAGTTTTTAATTTTCAACTTCCTATTAGTATACTGAGGAACCCAACCTTGAGCACTGGTATAATACTGCACAGCTTTCAAGTAAAGCGAAGGAGTAAGATAAAACCAATGTTCAGTATTGGGAGGCACTTTAATATATTCTTCAGTTTGCAACATTAATTGTAGCTGAGAGCCGTTAGGATAAACAAACCCAAAAACACATTCCCCAGCTAAAACGTGCAGAACTTCGGCATCTGCGTGAGTGTGAGTGCGATCGCTTTGAGTCATCAGCGGGTAAATCTGCGGCGAACCGGGATGCAGCACTTTCAAGTCGCACCACTGACAGCCGCTGGCGCGCTTGAAGTATTCAAACTCGGTTTTAAATTCTGCCAGGATCTGCTGTTTTTCAGTTACACTGAGAATGTCTTGGAGTAGCAGTTCTTGAACCCCAGGATTTTTTTTCGTTGGTAGGCGATCGAGCTCTATATTGAAAACAGCCAGTTGGCTGGCGATCGCCCCGATATCCGTATATGTCCTACCGTCATCTAGTTGCAGAACAGCCATATTACACCACCTATTAATTTCGCTTTGAGGATAATTTAGTTTGCCGTTTCTATATACTGTTGTTACAGACTAAACTCCTGCTTGTTTTCCATAATAGCCGATCGCTAAAATTAGATCTTTTGCCTCCCAAACTCTCTCTTTGATATCACATTTTAACGAAAAATCATAAATTTTAACTTTTATTTAATAACCGTGAAAGTAGGGTGCGCACTGCGCACCTTACAAAACTTAATAACCTTGAAAGTAGGGTGCGCACTGCGCACCTTACAAAACTAACTTTTATTTAATAACCTTGAAAGTAGGGTGCGCACTGCGCACCTTACAAAACCGACAACTTTTAAACGAGCATTCCCGCAATACAAGCAGTCATAAAACAAGCCACAGAACCAGCAATCATCGCCCTGACGCCCAACCGAGCCAGATCGCTCTTGCGCGATGGCGCGATCGCACCAATCCCCCCAATTTGAATCCCGATAGAACCAATATTAGAAAAGCCGCACAAAGCATAAGTCGCAATAATTGCCGATCGTTCCGAAATCGCCTGTTGCTTCACCAATTCCATCAAATCCAAATAAGCAATAAACTCATTTAAAATCGTCTTCTTCCCCAAAATCACCCCAATTTTTCCGCAATCTGCCCAAGGCACGCCCATCAGCCAAGCCACCGGAGCCATCAAATAAGAAAAAAGCCCTTCCAGCGACAACCCAGGTAAACTAATCAGCCCGCCAAACCAACCCAAAAGTGCATTAAAAAATGCCAACAAACCCAAAAAAGCTATCAGCATTGCCGCCACATTTGCGGCTAACTTCAAACCGTCGCTAGCACCAGAAGCCGCAGCATCCACGGCATTAGCATAAACCCGTTCCACCTTAATTTCCACCTCGCCAGCAGTTAGGGACTTTTCTGTTTCTGGGTACAGCAATTTAGAAATAGCCAAAGCAGCAGGTGCCGACATCACCGACGCAGCAATTAAATGTTGAGGAGACACACCAAAAGAAATGTAAGCCGCCATAACTCCGCCAGCAATTGTCGCAAAACCCCCGGTCATTACAGCGTGCAGTTCCGAGAGAGTCATCGTCGCTACATAGGGTTTAATTAACAGTGGTGCTTCTGTTTGTCCGACAAAAATATTGGCAGCACAAGACAGAGTTTCTGCACCGGAAGTTTTCATGGTTTTAATCATCCCCCAAGCCACCGCCTGCACCACCCGCTGTAAAATACCGTAGTAATAAAGTAGGGTAATGAACGAAGAGAAAAAGATAATAGTCGGCAGCACTTTAAAAGCGATAAAGTGATCGGCAAATTTATCTCCAAATACGAACTTTGCCCCAGCATCAGAAAAATTGAGAAATTGAGTGACTAAATCTCCCAAAAATTTAAATAGCGCCAAACCAGGAGCAGTTTTGAGAATCAAAATTGCAAAAATTAGCTGCAAAGCAATTCCCCACAGTACGGGAGGCCACTTAACAGCGCGCCGATCGACTGAAAAGGCGTAGCACAAACCGACAAAAACCGCTAAGCCCAATACAGAAACAAGTCTTTCCATTTCAGATACATTCCGTTATAATAAAAGATTAAAGCTCAAAATTACGGCGCAGCCTAATTGCTGCTACTTTTATGCCTCTACCTATAGTTGCTATTATTGGACGCCCCAATGTAGGCAAATCGACGATCGTCAACCGTTTAGCCAACAGCCAAGACGCGATCGTCCACGACGAACCGGGAATCACGCGCGATCGCACGTACAGACCAGCATACTGGGGCGATCGCGAATATCAAATCGTAGACACAGGCGGGCTAGTATTCGACGACGAAACCGAATTTCTGCCATTAATCCGCGAACAAGCAATGGCCGCCCTCGCAGAAGCCAGCGCAGCCATTTTCGTAGTAGACGGAAAAACCGGACTCACCGGCGGCGACGAATCCATCGCCTCTTGGCTGCGGGTGCAAAAAGTCCCCGTCATTCTAGCCGTCAATAAATGCGAATCGGAAAACACAGGACTCACCCAAGCAGCAGATTTTTGGACATTGGGACTGGGAGAACCATACCCCATTTCCGGGATTCACGGTAACGGCACCGGCGAATTGCTAGACCAATTAATGACTTATCTTCCCACAGAAGTAGAGCCAGAAGTAGACGAAATAAAAGTAGCAATAATCGGTCGTCCCAACGTCGGAAAATCCAGTTTGCTAAACGCATTTCTCGGAGAAAACCGCGCCATAGTCAGCCCAATTTCCGGCACAACCCGCGACGCAATTGACACCATAGTAGAACGCAACGGCCAAACCTACCGCCTGATCGACACAGCCGGAATTCGCAAAAAGAAAAACGTCGAATACGGCGCCGAATTTTTCGGGATCAACCGCGCTTTCAAAGCCATCCGCCGCGCCGATGTCATACTGCTAGTAATCGATGCAATTGACGGCGTTACCGACCAAGATCAAAAATTAGCCGATCGCATCAGCCAAGAAGGTCGAGCCTGCATCATCGTCATCAACAAATGGGACGCCATAGAAAAAGACAACGACACTATCTACGAGTACGAAAAAACAGCAAGAACTAAACTGTATTTCCTCGACTGGGCAGAAATGATATTCGTCAGCGCCATGAGCGGACAGCGAGTTGAAAAAGTCATTGAATTAGTAGACAAAGCCTCCGACGAACACAAACGTCGCGTCGCTACCGCCGTCATCAACGAAGTCATAGAAGAAGCCACAACCTGGCACTCAGCGCCAGTTACCCGCCAAGGAAAACAAGGCAAAATTTATTACGGTACTCAAGTGCGATCGCAACCGCCAACAATTGCATTATTCGTCAACGATCCAAAACGATTCACCGAAAACTACCGCCGCTACATGGAAAGCCAATTCCGCAAACACCTCGGCTTTACAGGTACACCAATGCGGCTGCTTTGGAGAGGCAAAAAAGTGCGAGCCAGCGAAGTCAGCACAACCAACAGAGCACTGCGCGTGAAGTAATTCTAGACTTTAGATCAAAGAAAAAACGCAGTTTAATAATCAAAGCAAATTGCGTTTCTTTCTTTACTCTTCCTTCTTTCTCTTCCTTCGCGTCCTTCGCGTCTTCGCGGTTCAATAAATTAGACCTTTTGTATAAGTCATTTTTTGATACAGAAACCGCAGATATAAAGCAGACAAACACAGAGAAACGCAGATAATTTCCAGATAATTTGGGAATGAATGCAAGATGTCTATTGATATTATTAAAAATTTTAAATCGACAACATGGATTTATTGCGATCTCTCCCCATTGGACTTTACCTAGAACAACCCGTAACTTGGCTGCACAGGCTAGATTCCCGCGTTAAACTAGCCTGGTTGATGACATTTCTAATCGCGCCCATACTCGCCAATCCCATTTGGCGGTTGATGCTAGTAGTAATGTTAATCGTACTGACACTAAGCGCAGCCATTCCCTTCCGCGTCTGGAAACAGCAAATGGGGCTGCTGCTGCTATTCTGCCTTTTAGTATTTTGCCTCAGCGCGATCGCCCCCGACGCACTTCCCTCAGAACACCAGCCCCGCATCCCCGCCGACGAATTAACCTTTTCCCAACAGCCCGCAACCCTTCCACCCGCTCAAGATCCCAAACCCTGGTACAAACCTTTTAACTTAGGCTCAAAGTCTCCAACCCAAAATCCTAAAGTTCAAACCCAAAATAAACTCCCCCAACCCACAAACTACAGTTACGTTTTATTCAAAGGCGGCCCCGTTAAAATCACTCGCAAATCCTTAGATTTAGCTATCAACGTCAGCACCTTATTTTTCACAGTAATTTACAGCACCAACCTCTACCTCCTCACCACAGCCAGCGAAGAAATTACCGCCGCTATCGAAAACTTAATGCAGCCGCTGCGCCGCTTGCGCTGGCCTGTCACCGAAATTGCACTAACATTAACGTTATCTTTGCGGTTTATTCCCCTAGTATTGGAAGAAATACAAAATTTAGTGCGATCGGTCAGCACTAGAGCCATAAACTGGAAAAAACTCGGATTTCGCCGTGCTTCTCAAGTTTGGTTAATGATTGCTGAGAGGCTGTTAGAAAATTTGCTGTTACGAGCAGAACAAATGGCTAGTGCAATGACTGTTCGCGGCTTCACAAGTCCCGATCGACACCGTGTAGAATGGCATCAGTTGCACTTCAAAATCCGAGACTGGATCGCCCTCGGCTGCTTGCTCGCCCTCTGGAGCGCCCGCTTGGTTTGGGGTTGGGACAGCTAGGATTTTAGATTTTAGATTTTAGATTTTAGATTGATGGAATTTGAGATTGAAGAATTGGTTCGGGAGCATCAAGCGCAAGCTGTGCTGTTGTAGGGCGATCGTCCCCGCTCGCTTTCGGTTGTACAAGCAAGCAACACCGAACTCGCACGCATTAAAGCAAAACTGATACCAGTTTCAAACAAGAATGCAACTGTAGGTGGACTCCAAACCCATATCCAGTCAGTCATCCCCAATTCTAAAATCTAAAATCTAAAATCTAAAATCCTATGAGATGCTCGGGCGCGATCGTGCTGCTAAAGTAATGGATGCAAATATTTAGAGATCCAAGACCTTGAACATCTATCTTGGGACAGATATCGTATATGTTCCGCGCATTCAAGCTGCATTAGATCGGTTTGGCGATCGCTTCCTGGAAAAAGTTTACACCCCGGCCGAACAAAGAGACTGCGGACAACTAAATTCTCAAGACAGCAGCATTAAAGGTAAAATGAACCGAGTTTCCTGCAACCAACTAGCGGGGCGCTGGGCTGCCAAGGAAGCTGTTGTCAAGGCTCTAGGCACGGGATGGCGCGGAATACGGTATGCAGATGTGGAAATTCGGCGCTCCGAAAACGGTGTTCCTAACGTGCAACTGCACGGAACCGCCGCCACACGAGCCTCTGTTTGGGGAAATTGCCAGTGGCAGTTGAGCCTCAGTCACGATGGAGACTATAGCATGGCTACGGCGATCGCCTTTTGCACCCCGCGCGCGATCGAGCGAAACTAAAATCTAAATCTTTAATCTAATATCGATCGATTGTGAGCGTGAATGACTACCGAAACCTACCTGAACCATCCAAACTTTGGCCTCCTCTTCAGGGTATCCCAGGTTGAAGACAGCCAAGAATTATTTACCACCCTATATGCCCAGCGCCTATTTTTCTTAGTAACCAACGGCCCTGGCGGCCTCAGATTCGATCCCATCAGTCGCTCCGACGCTCGCCTCATGGTCGAAATTCGCCTGCGAACCCTCCGTCGCAGCGGTCAATATCAGGAGTACGACCAATTGCAGGCCATTCACAAGCGCACATTTCAATAGCAAAAATCGGTAATTGGCAATTGGTCATCGGTAATTGGTAACTTGGTAATTGATATCTGTCTTAATTGTCCTGCCCTCCACTCAAGAGCGCCCTGCACCCATGACCATTGCCTCTCGAATTAACAGCATTCGCCAACAGTTGCCGAAATCAGTGCGGTTAATTGCCGTTACCAAACAGGTACCGACTGATGCTATCCGCGAAGCCTACGACGCGGGCATCCGAGATTTTGGCGAGAGCAAGGTTCAAGAGACTGCCGAAAAACAAAGCCAACTGCAAGATTTGCCGGATATTAACTGGCACTTGATCGGCCACTTGCAAGCCAACAAAGCAGCAAAGGCCCTAGAGCATTTCCAGTGGATTCACTCTCTCGATAACTTAAAACTGGCTCAGCGGATTTCGCGCATAGCCGGCGAAATGTCCTGCTCCCCGCAAGTCTGCCTGCAAGTAAAAATATTGCCAGACCCCGACAAATACGGGTGGAGCGTCCCAGAACTGCTGACCCACCTGCCCGAACTCAACAAATGTCAGCATATCAAAATTCAAGGTTTGATGACAATACCTCCGATCGGATTAGATGACTCGCAAATCCTAGAATTGTTTAACAGCACCCGCGAACTTGCTGACAAAATCCAGCAGCAAAATTTGCCAAACATTCAAATGCAACAGCTCTCAATGGGGATGTCGGGAGATTATCATTTGGCAATTCAAGCAGGTGCTACTATGGTACGCGTCGGACAAACCTTATTTGGGTCTAGGAGGGGATAAAATTTTGAAATCTTCTGATAAGGACAAGTTAGGTTAAATATAGAGTAGTTAACGACCCGAGGCTAACCCGCAACGCGAGTATAGTCGGGGCAGTACAGTCGTAAAGGAGCGTGAACCATGAACATTGTGTCTAAGCTGCGAGATTTTATAGGCTTCAACAATGAGCCTGAATACGATTACGAGTACGACGAAACGGAAAGCGAGCGCTTTGGGAACGTCTACCAACCGCCTGAACCAAACGCCGCCGCCACTGCTGCTGCTACAGCAGCAGAAGAAGAACGCCGCCAAAATCGCAGAATGCGGGAGCGGTCAGTAGTAGGATCGACAGGTACGGATGTTGTTGCACCAAGCGGGGGAGTAGGATCGGTAATGAATAACGTGATTGGAATGCCTGGATCTATGAACGGGATTTCGGAAGTAGTAGTGATGGAGCCGCGCACTTTTGAAGAGATGCCGGCAGCAATTCGAGCGCTTAAAGAACGCAAATCTGTGGTTTTGAACCTGACGGTGATGGATCCAGACCAAGCGCAAAGAGCTGTGGACTTTGTGGCGGGCGGTACTTACGCCCTTGACGGTCATCAAGAGCGCATTGGCGAAAGCATTTTCTTGTTTACGCCTAGCTGCGTGCAAGTAAGAACTCAGTCTGGTGTGGTTCACGAAGTGCCCCCAGCTCAAGGACGCCCGCGCCCTGCTGCGGCTGCTCCTGCACCGACAGTCTGGCCGGCTGAACAAGCTCAATTGGCTCAGTAATCAGTTGACAGTTGACTGTTGACTGTTGACTGTTGACTGTTGGCAGTTGGCAGTTGGCAGTTGACTAATAACAATAGGACTAAAACAAAAAAAATGTCTGTTATCGGTAGTTGGTAAGGTGCGCAATGCGCACCCTACATATATAGTGTGTGCGTCGAGTACCGAACTAATAACCAGTAAGGTGCGCAGTAAGGTGCGCAATGCGCACCCTACATATATAGTGTGTGCGTCGAGTACCGAACTAATAACCAGTAAGGTGCGCATTGCGCACCCTACATATATAGTGTGTGCGTCGAGTACAGTGTGTGCGTCGAGTACCGAACTAATAACCAGTAAGGTGCGCATTGCGCACCTACATATATAGTGTGTGCGTCGAGTACCGAACTAATAACCAATAACAATAACCAATAACTAATAACCAATAACTAATAACTAATAACCAATAACTAATAACTAATAACCAATAACTAATAACTATGATAAAATTTGGTACGATCGGCGGCGGGGTAATGGGAGAAGCTCTCTTATCCCGCCTCATAGCACAAAAAGTTTATTTGCCATCAGAAATATTGGTGAGCGATCCGCAACCGCAACGGCGCGAATTTTTGACGGAAACCTACGGAATCGGAACAACAGCCAGCAATCTAGAAGTTGCTACCGCTACAGAAGTGCTGTTTTTGGCGATTAAACCGCAAATTTTTGAGAAAGTAGCTTTGGAATTGGCGGTGGCGACCGATCGCAAACAAGGAAATAATGGAGAAACAGCTAATTCTCAGCCATCCGCAGCGATCGTGTCAATTTTGGCCGGAGTTCCCCTCAGCAAGCTCGAAGCAGCCTTCCCGGGGCGCTCAGTGCTGCGGGTGATGCCAAATACTCCGGCTACGGTAGGCGCGGGAATGAGCGCGATCGCCCCGGGGAAACTCGTGCAACCGGCCCATTTAGAATTAGTCAAGCGGATGTTTCAGGCCGTGGGAGAAGTCGTAGAAGTGCCTGAAAGTATGCTGGATGCGGTGACTGGGCTTTCCGGTTCCGGGCCCGGTTATGTTGCGATTTTTATCGAAGCATTGACAGATGGCGGAGTTTGTGCTGGTTTGCCGCGGGCGATCGCCTCCCAATTAGCAATCCAAACAGTATTCGGTACAGCGAAGCTGTTGCAAGAAACAGGAATGCACCCAGCAGAATTGAAAGATCGAGTGACAAGTCCTGGCGGCACAACTATTGCCGGAATTGCTACCTTAGAAAGTAACGGCTTTCGATCGGCGCTGATCGAAGCAGTGAAAGCAGCTTGTTTGCGCTCTCAAGAATTAGGGAAATAACAGCAGAGAATTTAAATGGCTTATAGCGAATTCAGCCTAAAGTAACTTGTCAAGCAATTCGACTTAACTCTCCAGGAAAATCAAGATTTATTTGCTCATATACAGAAATCCTAAGTCATTTGTATAATTATTGTAGGGGCAAACCCCCCGTGGTTGCCGGCTTTGGCTGGGGTAGGCACTCTTGGCACTACCCCTACATATTTGTACTCCTGCAAGGATTGCTATATATGACTTTTATGAACTCAAAGCTATGAATTTTATGAAGTAAATTAATGAATATTATGAATTGACTTTGAGAGTAATTCATTTAATGATGTTGACATCGGATGAAATTATTAGCGAGCAAGGAGAAACTTGTGGTGTACATCCAAAGCTACGACATCATACAGGAAAGTTTTGGTGAAGAAGTATACTCTCAAATCAAAGTAGAGTGGCTATTTGGAGATCAATTACCTGATTTGGTAGAGATTTATATTGGATCAACAAAATCTCAGGTGAGAATTGTGAACTGTGAGAGGAGTGTTACACTTCTTGCACCTAGAAGGGAAATGGTTAAGGTTAGAGTCTGTCCTCGTTTAATATCTTCTCAAACAGATGGACATTATGTTTTTAAGGAGACCATGCCCTATAACCGGATGCAAGCGGAAGAGGTACATTGGGAAACCTTTTGCTTGACAGGTTATCTACGCACGTGTTGAAAAGATACCGATGAATTTCTGATCGGATGAAATTGAGGAGATCCTGATGAGCCAAAGTAATGATTACCAAGCCGAATTACAAATATGGCAGACCCACTTAGCAAATGCCCAATTGATAGGCGATCGCGATTTTGAAGCTACTGCATTCACAAATATTGGTGCTATTCATGCTTTCCTAAATCAATATCTCAGAGCCATTGAGTTTTATCATTTAGGACTCAATCTGTTCAGAGAGATGAGAGATAGGCGTCAGGAAGTCTGGGTATTGAACAACATCGGTACAGCCTATAAGAACCTTAATCAGTACGACAAAGCTGTAGAAGCTTACCAAAATGCGATTACTGTTTCTCAATTAGAAGGAACACTTATTCGAGAGGGTTGGGTATTAAAAAATCTTGGTCATACTTATCTCTCGATGTCTCAACATGATAAGGCGATTGAAGTTTTTCAGAAGGCAGTTATGGTCTTTCGGGTAACGAATAGTACAGAGGAAGAAGCTGATGTGCTGAAGCTTTTACAAGAAGTTCAATAGACATCTCCAATAACTCTTGTGGGGCGGGTATCTTGCCTGCCTTTTACAGGCAGCTCTTCCGACAACTTGGGGTATAATGTACCTATCGCTACATTATACTCCTCTGACTAGATATGGATTTTAATCTAGATAATTTATTGAATTTGCAGAATGTTACTGTTTTTGGTTATTCAAGAGAATTATAATTTATTATTTAAAATTTACACTTGATTAATGAATGTATTATCTGCTAAGCATTACTTATCACCTTAGCTACGAGAGAGCAGTAAGGAAGTTGTAATCGGAATTGAGATCAATCGCTAGCTGCTGTTTCCAATTTCTCCCCCAGTCTCGGTTCCGTACCGTTCAACAAACGCTGAATGTTGCTGCGATGCCGCACAATCACAAATACACCGCCCGCAAGTCCAAACAATACATAAGCCAGCGGCTGATGTAATGCAAACATCAATCCAGAAACGCTAATTGCTCCGATAATCGAGCTTAAAGAAACAATTCGCGACACCGCAAAAACTATTCCAAAAATCCCGAAAGTTCCCAAACCAACTGGCCAGTACAAACCGAGCAAAACTCCCAAACTTGTAGCGACAGATTTACCGCCGGTAAACCCCAGCCAGATAGATTTGCTGTGTCCCAAAACAGCACACAAACCTGCTAAAGTTGCCATCCAAGGGATGATTGTTGCAGTATTTTCTACACCGGCGGCGATCGCTAGCTGACTGGTAAAATCTAGAGAGTAGATGTAGCGGATCAGGACGATCGCACTTACGCCCTTCAACACATCAACCAGCAACACCGCCAACCCCGGCCCCTTTCCCAAAGTCCTGAGTACATTAGTCGCCCCCGTCGAACCAGAACCTACTTCCCGAATATCAATCCCCAGCATCCATTTACCGAAGGCATACCCAGTCGGAATCGAACCCAGCAAGTAAGCTGCGATTAACAATGCGCCATTTAAAACTATCCAGCTAGCCATATTTTGATTTGAGATTTGTTGTACTTTGAAAGTTTGTCACTGTTTCATACCTGGACGCAGAAACACTACTTGTAGGGTGCGCATTGCGCACCTTACTACTAGGGTGCGCATTGCGCACCTTACTACTACCAATTACCTATCATCAATTCCTATCAAATTCGGTTAATTTACACCTTAATTTCTTCAGTCCGCGCAGGCGGACTTTGTTTGTATAGCCGCGAATTCTATTCGCCGGGAATTCATGGTATTAAATAAAGCCTGATTTAATCTCAAAAATCCTTAGGACTCATCAAACTTTGCGGATCGGGAGCAAAGGCCAGCCACAGCGGAAATTGCAGCATCGACAAACTAATTAAATCCTCAGTTTCATCAATCAAAATTAACGGCAACTTGCCATCTCTCACCAGTCGATCGGCTTTTTGAGCCAAAGCCTCCGCAGACTCAAACATAATAATGCCACCTTCCGGGCCAAAATCGGTGCGAGTAATCCCCAAACAATCCTGCAAACCCCGGCGCCACTCTCCCAAACGTTCGGGACTGTTCGCCAGCACCAATGTCCGCACCCGTCCGCCGTAGACGCTTCTGAGTACAGAAATAATGGTTGAACTAATCAAGATATTTTGCAACCGCGAACCCATAGTCCGCAATGCGCCCCTTCCTCCTTGGGTGAAAAACCAGTTAGAAACTCGTTCCGCGTGGATGGGTTCAAAGGTGCGCCGGAGTTGCCAAGGCGGGCCGTAATAGTCGGGGAGAGTGCGATATTGGTCTAGGGTGCGGCGAATTTGTTTGGCTTGTTCTTGAAATCCTTGTTCGGCAAATCTGGGATTTACCGGGGAAGAGGATTGAGACTCCTCAACAGAGATTTGCTTGGAAGTTTCTTGCACCGGCGGCGTCATATCTAAGAGTTCGGCGGTAGCTGCTAAATCCTGCAAACTGCCGACTAGATAGTCTTTGAAACCTTGAACTCTGATTGCTAAATCTTGGGAAACTCCGGCGAAAGTAGTTCGCATTTCCTTTTGAATTCGATCGCGCCTGCGTTCGAGTTTTTCTACTTCAATTTGCAGCGCTTGTTTGCGATGATCTAGCTGTATCAAGCCGTCTTGTACCAAACGCCCGATCGATGCTTGAGCGGAGCCCAATGCTTCCTGCGCCTTAGCTTTGTCGGCTTCCAAGCTGGCAATTCTTGCGGTCAAATCTTGTTCTTGCTGCTGCAATGCTTTGACTCGCTCTGCCAAATTTTCGGTAACATTTTCTGGTACGGGCGTTACCGTTTCTGCGGTTGTTGTGGGCTGCGAGTCTGTTTCTGGCGAACTTTGCTCGATCGCACTTTCAGAATCGCCACCGTCTGTTTCTGGCTCTATTTGAGCGATATCGCCCGGTTCGTCCACCACAGGGGTAATTTGGGGATTTTCCTCGCCCCAGGGGTCTGTTTCGGGCAGAATTTGGGATGTGAGCTCGTTTTGGGCGATCGACAATTCCCGTATTTGAGATGGCAATTGGTTTTCCGTCTCATTCACGGGTAAAGTTGCTTCGCCGTCAGCGGCTGGTTGCGATCGCGGTTTTTGGGTGGGAAATTCGTCTGAATTCATGGGAAATTTATTCGGCGTGGGGCACAGAAGAAGTTAAAAATTAAAAATTAACAACTTGTTTGGTCTTGACGGGGACAGCGCTGTTCTAAGCAGGTCTGTAGCATTTTAGGATCGAACAGAACCGGCAGAAAGTGAATGCTGTTAATTTCTTTGAAGTAGAACAAAATCGGCACAGCGGGCCAAAATATCCGCCAATTTTGCCATTCTCGGAAAGGAAACTTGCGGATTAAGTTTTGCGATCGATAAATGTCCAAATCCGTTGGAGTAAACTGTAGTCGGATCGTGGCCGCTTGGTACATCAGAAACAAGCCGAACAGCGCCAGGGGCAAACTCACCCACTTCTGCACGAACAGCAGCGGTACAGCCGCCAGTACCAAGACGAGGGGAATCGCATAACTCGGGGCGAGTTCGATCGTATCTGTGGGCGCAGTCCCAGAGGTAGTTGTAGTCACGGGTTTAAATCAGGGGTAGATAAAGTAATGTTGCCAATTATTTATATTTTATCCGTTTCCTAGCTTACAGGCCTTTGAGCACGCTAGAGCCAGTACCCTGAAACATCAGCCAAGTCAGAAAAAAGTTAACAATAAAAATAGCCAGCAAAGAAGTTACCACCGCCGTGGTAGTAGATTGTCCCACGCCTTTGGCCCCGCCGGTAGTCGTCAAACCCCAGCTAGTGCCGATGACAGCAATCAAACCACCGAACGCAAAAGCCTTAATAGCAGCGCTGCAAATGTCCCACAGAGTCAGGAAATGGCGGACTGATTCTAAAAACACATTTTGAGAGATGCCGTACATTGTCGTCGCAATCAGCAGCCCGCCGGCGATGCCCGTGACGAGGGACAATATTGTCAGAATTGGCAGCATCAAGCAGCAAGCTAAAACGCGGGGAATTACTAAATAGTCGATCGGGTCTGTTCTGAGCATCAGCATGGCATCTATCTGCTCTGTGACTTGCATCGTGCCGATTTCCGCCGCAAAAGCCGAACCGACCCGTCCTGTCACGATTACGGCTGTTAACACCGGGCCGAGTTCGCGAGTCAAAGACAAAGCCAAAACCCCGCCGACAACATTGCCCGCACCCAGGTTAATAAACTCCCTCGCTACCTGAACCGTAAATACCATGCCGACAAAACCCGCTGTCAGCAAAGCAATCAGCAGCGATTCCGGGCCGACTGCTGCCATTTGATCTAGGGTGTTGCGGCGGTGAATTTTGCCTCTCAGCAAGTGCAGCATGACTTGGCCGCCCAATAAAATGGCTGCCAGTAACCGCTGACTCCACAAACTGAGGCTCGATGGTGTAGTTGTGCTCAAGGGACTTTGACTGTAGAACAACTGCAAAAATGAAATCTATCTACAAATCTTAAACAAGTTTCTTCTCTAAGATTTAAGATTTCTGACAGAATTGGCCACTGAGGGCGATCGCTGCCTATCGTAGAAAAGGACAAGTTTATTTTACTTGCACCTTTCGGCAGTTTAGCTGAATTTACTGACTGTTGTCACTAACCCCAGCCTGAAGGCATGGGGCTTGAAAGAGGAAGATTCACCGCCTTCTTAATTCAAGACTAAAACAGTGTCTAGCCTGCGTTTTTAAGACAAACTGAGCCATCTGGGAGTGGTATCCCACCAGACGTTAATAATGCCTCCCTAGTTTTTAACCTCTCCGATGTGCCAGTGGCGAAGGGAAATATATACCTAGAAATAGGACTTACCGTAAATGTTTGTACCTGTTGTCAACAGTGATAATAGACCGTTAATGCCGACTACCAACGCCCGTGCCAAGCGTTGGATTAAGTCGGGTAAGGCAACGTCATTCTGGAAAAAGGGAGTATTTTGCGTCCGACTAAATGCAGAACCTTCAAACCACAACTATCAGCCCATTGGGGTAGGAATCGATCCAGGTAGCAAGCGCGAAGGGTTTACCGTAAAATCCAAATCGCATACCTACTTAAACATCCAAACTCATGCCGTTGATTGGGTAAAATACCGAGTTGAAGTAAGGCGAAATATGCGACGCTCTCGTCGGTTTCGGAACACGCCATGCCGTCAAAGTCGAGCTAACAGGTTGGTTAACAAAAATAGAATTCCCCCATCTACTAAGTCGAGATGGCAGTGGAAGTTAAGGATAGTTAATTGGTTGGCGTTAATGTTTCCGTTATCAACATTTGTTGTGGAGGACATCAAAGTGCCAACCTGGAAAAACGGACGTAAGTGGAACGTATCGTTTAGTCCTTTGGAAGTGGGCAAGCACTGGTTTTACGACCAACTCAGAAAGATTGCCCATCTTGAAATTAGATCGGGAAACGATACTTACGAACTGCGTCAAGATTTAGGACTCAAGAAATCCAAACAGAAGCTATCAAACAAGTTTTCAGCACATTGTGTTGATTCTTGGGTATTAGCTAATTGGTACGCGGCAGGACATATTCAACCCGATAACTCATCGCTAATTGAGATTGTCCCCCTTGAATTTCATCGCAGACAACTCCATCGCTTGCAACATTCTATCGGTCATATTCGGAGTCGATATGGCGGAACTATGAGTGCGGGGTTTAAACGCGGTTCAATCGTTAAACACCCTAAACATGGGTTCTGTTACGTTGGAGGCTGGCAAGAGTCGCCAACAAAAAAAGACCCGTACCGAAAAAGAATTAGCTTGCACGAGTTAAAAACTGACAAGCGTTTAACTCAAAACACATCGCCTTGTGATTGTAAATTTTTGTCCTACAACTCGTGGCGTATTGCGAATTAAATTGTAAAGCCGTCCTAGAAGGACGGGGTTTCAAACCCATTTTTCTGATGAGCATATTTCCTAATTTTCTTCGCTCTTTACTGCTGACGGGCCTCTTGAGCTTTGTCGCTCCCTTATTGTTAATCGGCGCGGGATTGACTAGCTTTTCGTTAATCGCTCTTGTGCCTGCTCTGCAAGCAGTCGGTCGTTCTGGAGAAGACCAGATTTTGCAGTTCTTAGCCACTTTTGGCAGCGGCTGTCCTCTCCAGGGATTTTTGGTGATTGGTCTAGCTTTTGGTTTGGTGGGTGCTTTGTTTGATACCTACGCTGCTTATCAGCATTCCCGGTGGGGTTAATTGTGTTTCGATTTTATATCTGGGATTTGAGATTTTAGGTCGGTAATTCTCGATCGCATCTAAAATCTCAAATTTTTGGTTGCTGTGCATCGAATCGCGCCACCTCCAGCGAAAAATTCTCGATCGAAGTTCCTCCTCCTTTGATTCATCAGCCCTTGTTAATTCTCAAAGCTCAAAGCTCAAATCCTTTGGCTGCCTCAGCATTAACCATCGCAAATGTTCGGAAATGCGATCGGCAAATTCCAGAAAACCGAATCCCCCTGTTTCGGGATATTGAATATATTAGATACAGGTTGAATCAAGTGTTTCTCAACCTTTAGAAACAGAAGAGATTTGAGGTATCAATTATGGCACTTATTCGTTGGGAACCTTTGCGGGAAATGGACTCCTTGCAGCGAGAAATGAATCGGTTGTTTGATAGCTTGACGCCGACTACCGATCGCGCATCTAACGGTGTGGCTTTTGTACCCCCCGCCGAACTCGATGACACCCCCGAAGCCATCCACCTTAAGTTAGAAATTCCGGGCATGGAAGCTAAGGATTTGGACGTACAAGTAACCGCAGAAGCTGTTGCGATTAGTGGCGAAAGGCGATCGCAAACCAAGACCGAAGATAAAGGCATAACTCGCTCAGAGTTCCGCTACGGTTCCTTCCGCCGGGTAATTCCCCTACCCGCACGAGTTCAAAATGACAGCGTACAAGCTGAGTACAAAAATGGGGTTTTAAACCTGACTTTGCCTAAAGCGGAAGCGGAAAAGAACCGCGTAGTGAAAGTTGAACTCGGCTAATCAATAATTGTCGGCTAATTGCTGATAGGGCGTGCGGTGCGCGCCCTATTTGCTTTGGCGGGTCGGGCGGCAGATTCTCCAACCGTGCTAAACTAAAACCAGCAATGGTTGGTGAGGAAACTTGGCACTGCCGAATCAGGGAGTGGGAGAAAATGGAACTGCATCTGAGTTTGGAGACTTAACCGGGATGACTCGCGAACAAGTCGATGACTTTTTGCGCGGATTGGGTGCAGAAATCAGGCCGACTAAAGGTGGTTATCTTGAATACGAGTTTGCCGATCGTTCGCGAGTCAATATTCGTACTGATGGTGAAGTTATACGAACCCCAGCGCCTAGATACGGTTCAGATGGAAGAAAAATAAACAAAGGTTTACGTCTTGATAAAGACGGCAGCTTGGTCAAAACACGCGATGAGTTTGGCAACCAAATTCTGGGGACACACAATACGGGAGAAAAAGTGAGGGATTAATATGCCGGATGACTACAACTTGCTTAATTTAGGTGAACTGACATCCCTAGTAACCAATGTCAATGTCTCTTTCTGGGGAAATGAAATTGTATTTGAATGTATTTACGATCCTACAGGGGAGCGATTGCCTTATACTATCGTATTTCATGACTGCCGAGATATCAGTTGGGAGGTTTTCCATCCAGAAGATGTACAAGATCCAGAAGCTGATTTGATTGGCATTCATTTGGGGGAAGACGCGCACCGAAAAGCAGCTTTAATCCATACGGATATTTTTGAAATTTCAATTCTGTATGGCAGTTTCTGTATTCATAAGGGAGAAGACCTAAATTCTGAAATAACAAATTTAGCCACAGAGGTTTTAGTATCACAAGCAACCGCAGTCTTGTAGCAATTTAAAAGTATCGCGCCGTTAAAGTGCAAATCGGTTAGTAATTTTATGTGTAATATAACTATTATGAGGTTCGTAGTGAGGACTTCAGTCCGCAAAAAAAGAGAGGACTGAAGTCCTTACTACAAACCTGGTTAGAAAAGGTTAGTAGTGAGGACTTCAGTCCGCAAAAAAAAAAGGTTAGTAGTGAGGACTTCAGTCCGCAAAAAAAGAGAGGACTGAAGTCCTTACTACGAACCTGGTTAGAAAAGGTTCGTAGTGAGGACTTCAGCCCGCAAAAAAGAGAGGACTGAAGTCCTCACTACGAACAAATTATCAATTTTTAAACAAATACAGTAGGTATTGTTGCCCGCATCAGTTTACGATACTTAATAGAACTTTTTTGCCAAATGAGGTAAGACAAAATGCCTGATATTGTTGATATTGCCGTAGGTGCGGGTTCGTTCCAAACCCTGGTAACGGCCGTGCAAGTAGCTAATTTAGTAGATGCGCTCAAAAGTCCGGGCCCTTTCACTGTCTTTGCACCTACTGACGATGCTTTTGCGAAATTGCCGCCGGGAACTATCACCACCCTAGTGCAGAACGTTCCCCAACTGAGCAGGATTTTGATGTTTCACGTCGTCTCCGGCAAGTTTATGAAGGCAGATTTGGCAAAACTCGGTTTTGTTACTTCCTTAGAAGGTTCGCCGATTAAAATTGATTGTTCAGACGGTTTTGAGGTGAAGAATGCTACTGTTGTCGCGGCCGATATCGAAGCTGACAACGGTGTCATCCACGTCATCGATAACGTGATTTTAATGGGGTAGTTTCTCCTTTAAACGTCGCTGCTGGAGCGAAGCTGGTGCCTTGCGGTGTTGCTTCGCTCCCGATCGCGCCAGTATTTTTTAGCAATTGAATGTAATATAAATATAAAAAAGTTGTCTTTTGGCGCGATGTATTTTAAAATGATTGTTTAAAAAAGTTTGATAATCAATAATTATAATATAAGGAAACCAGTGTGGTGAGCACTATGCAAATCCTAGCCGCCAGCCTCAAGGCCAAAGTCCGCCAGCGTACCTTGGAACTGCAAGTTCTCAACGAACTTACGGAAAATGTACAACTTGCTGCGGTTGCTGATGAAATTTGGTCTGCTTGTCTGGCACATCTCGGGCGCCTGATTCCTGCTTCTACGATCGCACTTTTAACTCTACCGGACGATCGCATCTACCTGCAACAGTTGCACCCGTTAACTGAATCGGTCAAATCTGAAATAGCAGCCTGCTTGCAAGCTACTCGCGCCCAATGGCTGGCCGGAAGTCGAGAATGGGCGTACAACATCGCTGGCGGGCCAATTGCTCAGTTTAACTCGGTGTTGATGGCACCGGCTAACCCGGATGACAGTGATGAATTGTTGGGAATATTCTTCATCGGTGCAGAGCAGGCAACTGCTTTTAATTTTGAACACCTTTGTTTGCTCCACACTGTCGCTCAAATCTGTGTTAAATCGTTAATTACTTTAGCAGCCAAACAGACGAATGTCAAGGGAAATGCTCAAAATAATTTTGCTCTAGATGCTCCAAGCCAAGAACTCTTGTTGCGGGCTTTAATGGACGGTGCGCCGGATAGAGTTTTTGCGAAAGATCGAAATTTTAGATACATTTTTGTCAATCAAAGTTTTGCTGCATATTTGGGGAAAAAGGTTGAAGAAATTATTGGCAAAGATGATATCGAATTAGGTTTCTGTGAACCAGCAGTATTTGGCGATCGCCACGGCTCAATTAGGGGCATCCGCGAGGACGATCGAGCCGTGCTGGGGGGGGAGACGGTTCGCAATCCCTACCAGGCGATCGCCTTTGCAGGTGGTAAACAGCACATCTTTGACACGCAAAAACTGCCCCTGCGCGATGCGGATGGCAATATATTTGCGATTTTGGGCATTTCTCGCGAGATTGCTCAATGGCAGGCGACAGATGAAGCCCGGAATCAAAGCCAAGCCAAACTGCAAAAAATTACTGCTAGCGTACCCGGTACAGTATATCAAGTTGACTTGCATCTAGATGGTTCGATAGCCTTCTCGTTTGTGAGCGCCGGCTGTCGAGAATTGTATGAAATAGAACCGGAGGCAGCTCAGCAGGATATTCGTGCAATTGTTGACATGATTCATCCCGAAGATAGAGATGATTTTCGGAACTCGGTAAGGCTGACTGCGGAAAATTTGCAGCCTTGGCGGTGGGAAGGTAGAATTATCACCCCCTCTGGAAAACTTAAATGGATTCAAGGGGCCGCGCAACCGGAAATGCAAGGCTCGGGAGAGATAGTTTATTATGGCTTGTTCACGGATATTAGCGATCGCAAACAAGCTGAGTTAAAACTGCAACTTTATCAAGAAATATTTTTAAAGTCCAATGATGCGATCGCCATTTTAGACCCGCAAGGCTATTATTTGGAAACAAATCAAGCTCACACGGCTTTGCTGGGTTACAGTGAATCAAAATTGTGGGGTAAAACTCCTGCAATTCATACGGGAGAAGAGACATTTGCATCGGTGCTGCAAATCTTGGTCGCAACAGGGAGTTACCGAGGCGAAATGACCTGTGTTAAGGATTTGCAAGGGGGAATCTTTGAGGTGGAACTTTCGGCTTTTGCGGTTCTCAATGATGCTGGGGAAGTAGTTTGTTACGTCAGCGTCAAAAGGGATATCACCGAACGCAAGCAAGCTGAGGAAAAATTCAAACTTTACCGAGAAATATTTTTAAACTCCAACGATGCGATGGTGATTATCGATGCTGATGGGTTTTTCCTGGAACAAAATCGCGCTCACCAATCGCTATTAGAATATACAGACGCCGAATTAGAAATAGAAACGCCGCCGCTGGTGGCGGGGGAACGCTTTTCTGCGATTTCCAAAAGTTTAGCGAAAACTGGAACTTTTCGGGGCGAAATTACTAACTTTACTAAAAAAGGTCGCACGCTGGCGATCGAGGTGGCGGCCTACTCTGTGATTAACAACAGCGGCGATATAATTTGTCACGTCTGCGTTAAGCGCGATATTACCGAACGGAAAAAAGGTGAAGAAGAACGACAAAAATTTGTTTCTCTGATTGAAAACAGCAGCGATTTTATCGGTATGGCTACTCTGGAAGGTCAAACGCTGTTTGTTAACGAAGCAGGTCAAAAAATGGTGGGGATTGAGGATATTTCGGAAGTGCTTGATACGGAGATATGGGATTATATAGGCGAAACTTTTAAAGAGGAATTTAGTCAAGATATTTTGCCAAGAATTATCAGTTACGGCCAGTGGCAAGGAGAAGGTCAAATGCAGCACTTGCGTACTGGAAAAAACATTGATGTGGTGATGAATGCTTTTCTGGTCAAGCACCCTCAAACGAGCGAACCACTGTGCTTTGCTGCGGTAATTCGCGATATTACAGAACGCAAGCAAGCTGAGAAAATGTTGCAGGAACAAGCTGAACAGGAACGGCTGGTTTCGGCGATCGCCCAGCGAGTGCGACAGTCTCTCAACCTCACTCAAACTCTGAGTACGGCCGTACAAGAAGTGCGACAATTGCTGGCAACTGACCGCACCGTAATTTATCGTTTTGATTCCGATGAAACAGGGATTGTTGTAGTCGAATCTGTAGGATCTGATTGGATACCGATGCTGGGCAGAAAACTTCAGGAAACATCTTTTGGGGAAAGTTATATATTGATGTATCGCGCTGGAAAAATTCAAGCAATTGAAGATATTGATACGGCTGATTTGAGCAAAATGCACCGCAATTTACTTGCTAGTTTGCAGGTAAGGGCTAATTTAGTTGTACCAATTTTTATCGGTGATGAAAGTCAGGAGTTGGCAATAGAAGATTCGCCGTCAACTTTCCCAATTGGGTCGCCGATAGGGAGTTTGGACAAGCGTCAAAATCGGTTGTGGGGGTTGCTGGTTGCCCATCAGTGCAGCGGGCCGCGCGCTTGGAGTGATTCTGAGGTGGATTTGCTGGGAAGGTTGAGCGTGCAGTTGGCGATCGCCATTCAGCAATCTACTCTGTTTGAGCAAGCGCAGCAAGCCCGAGAAGCCGCTCTGGAAGCGTCTCGAATGAAGTCACTATTTTTAGCAAATATGAGTCACGAAATCCGCACTCCGATGAATGGAGTGATGGGGATGACAGATTTGCTGCTGAAAACAAATCTTACTCCCGAACAGCTAGACTTTGTGCAGACGCTGAAACTCAGCGGCCAAAATTTGCTGTCCATCATTAACGATATTCTTGACCTTTCCAAACTGGAAGCTGGAGAAATGCGCTTAGAAACGATCGAATTTGACCTCAGTATCTGTCTGGATCAAGTGCTGGATTTGTTGGCAACTCCCGCACAAAATAAAGGTATAGAATTGGTGGCGCTGATTGATTCCGATGTGCCGCTGCAAATCAAAGGGGATGCAGCGCGACTCCGACAAATTCTCACTAATTTGATTAACAATGCGATTAAGTTCACGGAAGCTGGAGAAATAGTAATTGAGGTTTCCACTGGCAGGATTCCTGGAATATTGGCAGCTAGCGATGACCAGAAACAATTAGAGAGTATCCAACCGTTAAAACTCGGAAGCAATCGCTCGCTGTTCCTGCTGTTTAAGGTCACAGATACAGGGATTGGGATTGCTGCCGAAGACCAAAAAAAGCTGTTTCAATCTTTTACTCAAGTTGATGCTTCTACTACTAGAAAGTACGGTGGTACTGGTTTGGGTCTGGCTATTTCTAAGCAGTTGGTGGAGCTACTCGGGGGTAAAATTGGTGTGGAAAGTACCCCGGGTAAAGGCTCGATTTTTTGGTTTACTGTGCCGGCACTTAAGGAGAATTTAACTGCGGCTGGGACAGCGTGTGCAGTGAATTTGCAAACGGTGCTGGCGGGGCGGAAAATGTTAGTTGCTAGCGACAAGCCCACAGTGCGAAAAGTGCTGCTGAGAATGGCTGTTTTGTGGGGGATGGAAGTTGATGAGGTTGAGAATGGTTGGATGGCGATCGCATCTCTGTACAAAGCTGTCAGCATAAAATCCCCTTACGATATTGTTTTGGTTGATATTCAGTTGCCGGAAATGGTGGCGGGAAGTCTGGAACGTTTGATGATTGCTGAGTCGGCAATGCAGCAGACGCACTGGGTGGTGCTGACTTCCATGACTCAGATATCTGAGGCGAAACGTTTGGTAGATATCGGTTTTAGCGGCTATTTAACTAAGCCTGTTAAGGCTCACCGACTGTTTGATTGCTTGGTGAATGCGATCGCCCCGGGCGCAGTGGTTGACTCGCCGCTGCCAAATCCAACGGCAAATCGAGACTCCTCTATTGACAACCAGGAGTTAGCTAGCTTAAAGATTTTGTTAGTTGAAGATACTCCGATCAATCAAAAAGTTGGTCTGAATCAACTCAAAGTTTTGGGATGCGCGGCGGATGTGGCAAATAACGGCGCTGAGGCGCTATCGATGGTGGCTATCAAAAAGTATGACATTGTGCTGATGGACTGTCAGATGCCGGTTTTGGACGGTTACGAAGCTACCCGGGAATTGCGCCGCATGGAAGCGACAGGCGCTGCTGCTGGCAAGATGGAGCCCGATCGCAAGACGGTGGTGATTGCGATGACGGCAAATGCTTTGAAGGGCGATCGGGAAAAGTGTCTGGCGGCGGGCATGGATGATTATATTAGCAAACCTATTTCGATCGAAAAGTTAAAATCTGTACTAGAAAATTGGTCGGTACAGTTAAAAGTTGAAATTCCTCAGTTTAAGGGTGAGGAAGTCCAAAACTCTGCTTCGGATCTAGAATGCGTAGTTGATATGGCACGCTTGCACGAAATTGCGGGCACTGATTTAGATTTTGAGCGGGAAATATTGCAAGCTTTTGTGGTGGATACTAGCAGTTATTTAGAATCTGCTAAAAGTGCGATCGCCTCGGGAGATATGGAGACACTCGCCCGCCGCGCGCATCAAATTAAAGGTGTCAGCGCCACGGCGGCGGTGCGGTTAATGCCCCAGATGGCTGCTGAGCTTCAAAGGCTGGCCGAATCCAACGATTTGGAGGGGGCCACAAAAATCATCGCTGAATTAGAAATAATTCTGGCGGGAGTTCAAAAGTTGGCGGTCAGTCAGTGATAGGCTCCATTAAATAAAGGTATGTTGTTGCGCTTGAGCGCTCTTTCATATATAAAGAGCGCTTAAGCCAACATACCTACCCGATCGCCCCACGGCTCCTAGAAGCCCATGGAAGCGATCGCGTGTAAAGATTTTTAATTTTTTATCAAGATATTTATCTGTATGTAACGAGATTGGAAATTCTTATAACATCTTGTATGTTGTAGCTTTTGACACTACTATATTAAGTTATTGTGGTCAAATATAAAATAATCATTAAGCCGATGACAAGACGGCTACTTTTCGTCTATCGGCTTGAAACACTAAGACCAACCCATCGCCCAGCCAGCCCACTAAGTGCGTATTTACGCTCAACGAGGTTTTATGACTCCAGTCATGTTACGCCAACTCTGGTCATTAATTGAAACCACCCAAGCGACTCTGTTAGTTACTTTGGACGATGCCACCCTGGTACAGTGGCTGCTGAAACAGTTGAAGATGAACTCTGCGCTCAATGGCAACGAAACAGATTTGTTGAACGAGTACATCGAGTCTCGGCTGTCTCTAATCCGCGATTTAGCCGAGCAGCGCCTAGCACCAGAGCGGTTCTGAGCTCATTAAATCAAAATAGGATAAAGATTGTAGGCAAGATTGTAGGCAAGATCGATCGTCCGCAGCGGGCAAAAAAATAATAGGCGGTGAACCGGTACACTTGTCAGGGTGCGACACCGGGTTGAGAATGCTTAATTTGAAACAGTGGAGTGTTCTAGATTGCCGATCGCAACAGTTCTCGACACCGACAAGTTAGGATCGTTGAGAAAGTGTTCTACTGGTAAAATGTATGCGTAAATGGGGATGGATGTTGCTGGCAAGTGTGTTATTTGTGACACCGCTGGCATCTTGTAGGGATCGATCGGCACAAGTCGGCCAAACACCAGCCGCAAATACTACAGAAGGCAAATCGCAACAAGGCCCGAGCCGCATAGATACAATTGTCAGCCGCGGCAAATTGATTTGCGGCGTCAGCGGCGAACTGCCGGGTTTTAGCTTTGTAGACGAAAAGGGCAAATATTCCGGCTTGGATGTGGATGTTTGCAGGGCGATCGCGGCGGCTATATTTGACGATCCCGAAAAAGTAGAATACCGAAAGCTCAACGCCAAAGATAGGTTTACAGTTTTGCAGGCCGGAGAAATCGATATTCTCAGCCGAAATACCACCTACACGGCAAGCCGCGACAGCACTACCGGACTAGAATTTGCCCCGGTGATCTTTTATGACTCTCAAAGCATCATGGTCAAAAAAGACAGCGGCATCAAAAGTTTAAAAGATTTTGCTGGCAAATCGATCTGCGTGCAGACAGGTACGAGCACCGAACAAAATTTGTCCGACCAAATGCGAAAATTAGGAATTAAATACACTCCTGTGGTGTTTGAAGATGTGAATGCTACCTTTGCGACGTATCAAGAAGGTCGCTGTCAAG
The DNA here is from genome assembly GCA_004293365.1 of Oscillatoriales cyanobacterium. Lineage (GTDB taxonomy): Bacteria > Cyanobacteriota > Cyanobacteriia > Cyanobacteriales > Microcoleaceae > Microcoleus. Next base: position 40,021 of record RDYN01000147.1, read on the forward strand.
GCGTTACTGCCGATCGATCGCAACTCGTGTCGAAGCGCACAACTCTACCGACTCCCGAGAATAATGTTGTTTTGCCGATCGTGATGTCAAAAGAACCGCTAGCCCCAGCGGTGAAAAGCGGCGATCCTAAATGGTCGGATGCGGTGAGGTGGATCGTTTTTGCGGCGATTGAAGCGGAAGATTTGGGAATTAATTCTGGCAATGTAGACCAAACTGTCGCCAGCACTACAGACCCGAACGTCAAACGTTTGCTAGGAAAAGAAGGAGATTTAGGTAAAGGTTTCGGACTCCCGAACGATTACGCTCTTCGCATTGTTAAGAAAGTGGGAAATTACGGGGAAATGTACGATCGCAACCTCGGCCCAAAAAGTACACTTAAGTTAGACCGAGGTCAAAACAAACTCTGGAAAGATGGCGGTTTGCTGTACTCGCCGCCCTTCCGCTAATTTTTGTTAACTGTTAATTGTTGACTGTGAGTCGTAAGGTGCGCACTGCGCACCCTACAAGATATTTTAGACTTCGCGCTTACCCTACATAGTTAATTGTTGACTATGAGTCGTAAGGTGCGCACTGCACCCTACAAGATATTTTAGACTTCGCGCTTACCCTACATAGTTAATTGTTGACTGTGAGTCGTAAGGTGCGCACTGCGCACCCTACAAGATATTTTAGACTTCGCGCTTACCCTACATAATTAGTTCGATTTACATTAAACAATTATGAATCCAGAACCTCAACCGGGCAAATCTCAGAAATCATCCAAAATTAAAGATATATCAACACTGCTGCGGGACGATCGCTTCTGGAAAATAGCCGGACAGGCGATCGCCCTAATTTTGGTAATCACAGTCATCGCCATTCTTTGGGACAACCTCACCGCCAATTACGCGCAACTGGGGATTGCATTTGGATTTGACTTTCTCAATTCCCAAGCATCCTTCGACATCGGCGAAAGCGTGATTCCCTACAGTCCCGAAAACAGTTACATACAAGCTTATTTTGTCGGATTAATCAACACGCTGCGGGTAATGGGCTTGGGGATTGTTTTCTCAACAATTGCAGGTTTGACTGTAGGAATAGCCCGTCTTTCCGACAACTGGCTGCTTCGGAATTTAGCTGCATTGTATGTGGAGATTTTGAGGAATACGCCGTTATTGCTGCAATTATTTTTCTGGTATTTTGCAGTGTTCATTTCCCTGCCAAAACTGGAAGACAATCAACAGATGCGCGGCCCGATTTACTTGACAAATCGCGGTATTGCTGTACCTTGGCCTGCGCCTTTGCCAGGTTTTGAAATTTGGTTAATTTTGCTAACTGTGGGAGTTTTGGCGGCTGCGGGGCTGTGGATGTGGCGGGGGCGGGTGATGCTGGAAGAAGCGAAGCCGGGAAGACAGTTGTTTTGGGCTGGAGGTGCGATCGTCCTGAGTGCAATCTTAGCTTTCATTATCACCCAAAATCTGCCTTTCCGTCTCGATTTTCCGCGCCTGACACCAGCATTGCAACTCGAAGGAGGATTAAAATTAACTCCAGAATTTGCAGCCCTGGTAACAGGACTGAGCTTGTATACTGGCAGTTACATTGCAGAAATTGTCCGCGCCGGAATTCAGTCAGTCTCGCGAGGCCAGTGGGAAGCAGGAAAATCTTTGGGGCTGAAGTCTGGAACCCTGATGCGGATGGTAATTTTGCCGCAAGCTTTGCGGGTAATTGTGCCGCCGTTAACCAGTCAGTATCTGAATTTAGCGAAGAATTCAAGTTTAGCCGTGGCGGTGGCTTATCCCGACGTTTACTTTGTGGTGGGATCTCCGACGTTGAATCAGACCGGAAGGGCGATCGAAACAATGCTAATTATCATGGTAACATACCTAACAATTAGTTTGATAGTTTCTCTGTTCATGAATTGGTACAATCACACGGTACAAATCAAGGAAAGGTAAACGATGACAATTTGAAATTCCACAGTTAGGAGTAAAGGAGATTTTAAATGGCATACAGTGATTTTAGTTTGGCAAAAGTATCTAAAATATTTGAATTAAATATTTTAGATCGAATTAATATGTTCTCTGCCATATCAGAGTTAGAAAGCAGTAGTTTTTTAGAGGAAACTCTTCAATATAGTGTGCCGTTAGCTATTAGCAGTAATACTGAAAAATCTCGTTCCGAAATGATTATAGCACCTATCCTAATAGAACTTAGAAAACAGTTGAATTCTGAGATTAGCTTTTTTTCGGGAATAGATTTTACAGTCGATGCCGAAAAAGGATTAAATGGAAATTGCGATTTTATGATTAGTCGTTCTCCAGAATTATTAGTTCTTACCGCACCAGTGATGATCATTGTAGAAGCGAAAAAAGAAAATATTAATGGTGGCTTGGGACAGTGCGTAGCAGAAATGTTGGCAGCTAGAATATTTAATGAACGCGAAGGCAACCAGATTGCGACAATTTATGGATGTGTTACTAGCGGGACTAACTGGAGATTCTTAAGACTCAAAGAACAAGTAATTGAAATTGACCTGACAGAATATTACCTAATAGATGTCAATAAAATCTTGGGGATTTTAGCCAGTGCAATTAGAAATTAACAAATAACAACTAACAATTTATGGAAACAACCCCCGTACTGCCGCCTCCAGCCACCGAATCGCCCACCCCTTGGAATTGGGCGCGCAAAAACCTATTTAGTACCTGGTACAACAGCATTCTGACAGTAGTTTGCATAATTGTCGCCTTCCAAACAGTTAAAGGAATTATCGTTTGGGCAACTACAAAAGCTAAATGGCGCGTGTTAGAAGCCAACTTGCCGCTATTTTTTGTGGGCAGATTTCCCAGCGAATCCTACTGGCGGCTGTGGATAGTAGCAGCGATAATTGCCTTGTTGGGAGGTTTAACTTGGGGAAATATTCAGCGGGAAGAACGTCTTTGGAATCCGCCTACACTGATTTTACTCGGTGCTGCCGTTGTTGGTGCAGTCATTACGCCGATCGACCTTACCTCTCGCCTCTACCTCTTAGGAATTATTATCGCAGCCGCCGCCAGCTATGTCGCCGCGAGACACATCAACCCCAACCCCCCCCAACCCCCCCTTACTAAGGGGGGGCGAGGGGGGGTTAGCTGGATTCCCGGAATTTGGGCTATTTCTTTCCCGCTGATTCTGTGGCTAATTAAAGGCGGGTTGGGTTTGACAGAAGTCTCGACAAATGATTGGGGCGGTTTAGTGCTGACGCTGTTTTTAGCAATTATTAGCATTGTGCTTTCATTTCCCTTGGGAGTATTGCTAGCCCTCGGGAGACAAAGTTCTTTGCCAGTCGTCAAACTGCTTTCAACATTGTACATTGAAATAGTGCGCGGCTTGCCCTTAATTGGCATTTTGTTTTTAGGTCAAGTGATGCTGCAATTATTCTTGCCGCCCGAATATCCCAAATTAGATAGAGTGATTCGGGCGATCGCCGGATTAACATTATTTAGTGCAGCATACCTGGCGGAAAACGTGCGCGGAGGCTTGCAGGCCGTACCGAGAGGGCAAATAGAAGCAGCAAGGGCGATCGGGCTAAACACACCCCTACTGACCATTCTGATTGTACTACCTCAAGCACTGCGAACAGTCATTCCGGCGATCGGAGGTCAATTCATCGGATTATTCATGGACACATCCCTGCTCTCCCTATTCGGAATGTTAGAATTAATCGGCATATCCCGCGCAGTTTTAGCAAATCCATCCTACATCGGTAGATACGCCGAAGTTTACATATTTGTCGGCCTCATTTACTGGGTATTTTGCTACTCAATGTCCCTCGCCAGCCGCAAAATAGAGCGAAGTCTAGAAAAAAGTCATTAATCCGCAGTCTGTAGGGGCGGGTTCACCAACAAAATAGAACTCCCAATCCAAATATATATAAACCCGCCCCTCCCAACCCAAATATATATAAACCCCTCTCCGCTGAAGCAGTCAACAGTCATCAGACAATAATTATCCGTCATTATTTAAAGGACAAAACTATGCAAGATAAACTAACAGTTCCCGAAACAGTAATCGTCGCAGAAAACGTCCACAAATGGTACGGACAATTTCACGTACTGCGAGGCGTCAGCATGAACGTCAACCGGGGTGAAGTGGTCGTCGTGATGGGCCCTTCAGGCTCGGGTAAATCGACGTTTATTCGCACTTTCAACGCTTTAGAGGCATATCAACAGGGTAAAATCACGATCGACGGAATCGAACTTTCCCACGACTTGCGAAACATCGAGAAAATTCGCCAGGAAGTAGGAATGGTGTTTCAGCAATTCAACCTATTTCCCCACCTATCAGTCCTGCAAAACGTCATGCTAGCGCCCGTATGGGTGCGCCGCTGGCCGAAGAAAAAAGCCGAAGAAGTAGCGATGCAACTGTTAGAAAGAGTAGGAATTTTGTCCCAAGCCCAAAAATATCCCGGACAGTTATCTGGCGGACAGCAGCAGCGAGTTGCGATCGCACGTTCCCTAGCAATGCAGCCTAAAATCATGCTATTTGACGAACCGACATCAGCATTAGATCCGGAAATGGTGCGGGAAGTTTTAGATGTCATGCGAAATTTAGCTAAAACTGGAATTACAATGGTAGTAGTGACTCACGAAGTCGGATTTGCGCGCGAAGTTGCCGATCGCATTGTATTGATGGACGGCGGAGTTTTAGTAGAAGAAGCCGGGCCGGAAGAGTTTTTCCAGAATCCGAAGGAAGAACGCACGCGCAAGTTTCTCTCACAGATATTGTAAACTGAACTTACGTCATTATAGGTTTGTAGTGAGGACTTTAGTCCGCATCCAATCCGAAGACTAAACTCATTATTACAAACCAGAGAGTGAGCTTCGTAGTGAGGACTTTAGTCCGGATCCAATCCGAAGACTAAACTCATCATTAAAAACATTAATAGGTTCGTAGTGAGAACTTTAGTCCGCATAATATCAGAAGACTAAAGTCCGAACGATCGAACCGTTATTTGTGATTCATTCCCTTGACAGGTTCGTAGTGAGGACTTCAGTCCGCCTAAGATCAGAGGACTAAAGTCCGAACGATCGAACCATTATTTGTGATTGATTCGCTTGACCCAGATAACAGCGTTAGAATAGTAGATATAAGCCATAAAATCTCAAATTTATATGCCGTCCACAAAAACGCTGCCGCTGGTTAAAGATGCAGAACGCCTAGAAAGCCGCCTCAAAGAAATTCCGGCAGTTCCCGGTGTATACTTAATGCGCGACGAGAGCGATCGCATCCTGTACATCGGCAAGTCCAAAAAACTCCGAAACCGCGTCCGTTCCTACTTCCGCGAAAGCCAAAACCTCAGTCCCCGCATCGCGATGATGGTGCAGCAAGTGCGCGAAATCGAATTCATCGCCACCGACACAGAAGCCGAAGCTTTGGCCTTAGAAGCCAACCTCGTAAAACAGCACCAACCTCACTTTAATGTGCTCCTCAAAGATGATAAAAAATATCCTTATTTGTGCATAACTTGGTCGGAGAAATACCCGCGCATTTTCATCACCCGCAAACGCCGCGCCGGTAATGCCAAAGACCGCTACTACGGCCCCTACGTCGATACAGGGGCGCTGCGGAGTACGCTGCATTTAATTAAGCGGATTTTTCCCCTGAGACAGCGCCCTCAGCCTTTGTTTAAAGACCGTCCCTGCTTGAATTACGACATCGGGCGTTGCGTCGGCGTTTGTCAAGGATTAATGCCTGCGGAAGATTACCAAAAAATCATCCAAAAAGTGGCGATGATTTTCCAGGGAAGGACTCAAGAATTGCTGGATATTCTGGAACCGCAAATGGAACAAGCAGCCGAAGATTTGAACTTTGAAACAGCGGCGCGGATTCGCGATCAAATTAAGGGTTTGGAGTCTTTAGGTGCTGGTCAAAAAGTGTCTTTACCTAATGATACCGTTTCCAGGGATGCGATCGCCCTGGCAGCAGACACCCAGCACGCCTGCGTTCAATTGTTCCAGATTCGCGCCGGTCAATTAGTCGGCAGACTGGGCTTTATGGCAGAGATACCCCCCCAACCCCCCCTTACCAAGGGTGGGCAAGAATTATCTCAATCTTTGCAAAATGGGGAGCAAGAATTATCTCAATCTTTGCAAAATGGGGAGCAAGATTTATCTCAACTTTCTCTTTCCTCCCCTCCTTGGAAAGGGGGGGAACGAGGGGGGGTAGAAGCCGGGGCGATTTTGCAGCGAGTTTTGGAAGAACATTATCAAAATGTCGAATCCGTAGAAATTCCCACCGAAATTTCCGTGCAGTACGACTTACCGGAAGCGGAAATATTAGCAGATTGGTTGAGCAACCGCAAGGGGCGAAAAGTTACAATTTTGACGCCGCAGCGCCAAACTAAGGCGGAGTTAATTGAGATGGTGGAACGCAACGCTGAGTACGAATTGGCGAGAATGCAACGATTGAGCGATCGCAATTCTCAAGCCATGCAAGATTTAGCAGAAATTCTGGATTTGCCAGAAGTTCCGCACCGCATAGAAGGTTATGATATTTCTCACATTCAAGGTTCGGATGCGGTAGCTTCCCGCGTCGTATTTATCGACGGTTTGCCGGCGAATCAACACTACCGCCACTACAAAATCAAGAATCCTGAAATTAAATCCGGTCATTCTGACGACTTTGCTAGTTTAGCAGAAGTTATCGGCAGAAGATTCCGCAATAAGAAGGAAGAATCAAGTTCGGCAACGGATGGGGTAGCGGATTTAACGGATAAAAGAAAGGAAGATGAATTGAGTAATTTAGGAGAAGCGGAAGAAATCAGTAGTTTTTCTTCGGTTTCTCATACTATTTCTGACAAACCGGATTTGATTATGATAGATGGTGGCAAAGGTCAACTGTCAGCAGTTGTGGCTGTTTTGCGGGAGATGAATTTGTTAGATGAGTTGCGGGTTGTGAGTTTGGCGAAGCAGCGAGAGGAGATATTTTTGCCGGGGGAATCTTTGCCTGTGCCAACTAATTCTGAGCAACCGGGTGTACAATTACTGCGGCGGGTGCGGGATGAGGCGCACAGGTTTGCTGTGAGTTTTCACCGAGATCGAAGAAGTCAGAGAATGAAGCGATCGCGCCTTGATGAGATTCCCGGGTTGGGACACCACCGACAAAAACTACTGTTAGCGCATTTTCGGTCGATCGACTACCTGCGTTTAGCAACTCCCGAACAGTTGGCGGAAGTTTCTGGAATTGGCCCGCGTCTGGCGCAGCAAATTTACGATTATTTCCATCCGTAAAGCCTTTGTAGCGTGGGAGGGGGATTTGGGAGGCGATCTGGCTACAAGTCCCTATTCAACCACTTTCAGGGAGAACTTGAGAAATTTTGCACAGACCTATTGCAATTCTCAGAAGCTTGTGGTATGTTTAGTTTCTGTGTGTGCGCGGGCATAGTTTAGTGGTAAAACTTTAGCCTTCCAAGCTAACTATGCGGGTTCGATTCCCGCTGCCCGCTTACTACAATTAAGACCTCAAACCAACGCTAAATCAACGGTTTGAGGTTTTTTATTGGCGAAAATACGGCTGAATCAAGGGTTGGGTTGACTAGAATTGGATACAAATTGGATACAAATTGACTACCGATCGCCCTTGTTGACCCTAAATTGGATACAAATTGGATACAAAATTGTATCCAATTTTGAGACGCTCTAGACCTGTACTCAGTCCAAGTCATCCACGTCTCCCAGTATTTCCAGCACAGTTTCCATATCAGCCATGTCCGCCCTCGTTTTTTTGCGCCGCGCTTTCAACTGGTTGAGCAGGTCGGCCGGCTCTGGGAATTCTGCCACGGTCGGAGCTGAGTTTTTATTTCCCCCCCGATCGCGTCGCACTTCCTTGAGTTCTTGCTCCAGCATCTGAACCTTCAGCACCAAATCGCCGTTGCGCTCATGTAACTGATTCAGTTCTGCATCCCATTCTGTAAGTTGCTTGTTGGCTGTTTTCAACCCACATTCCATAATATTCTGTAAGCATTAGGTCAAGTGTCAATAATTTAGGAAAAGAATATGCTAAAAATTATGGCTTAAAAACAGATACTTGGGAAAATATTGACCATCTAAAATTCGCAGAAATTTTCCATTTGAGCAATGCCAACGAGTATTTTTCAAAAGCATCAAATGGTCAAAAAATTTCTTTTGAACATAAAATTCAACAAAAATATGTAGGAGAAGTTTGGTTAGAAATTGAGTACATTCCTTTGATTGGCAACGAAAATAACATCACAGGAATTGCTTTGACTGTGCAAGATATTACGTTGAGAAAAAAAGCAAAAGCAAAAATTTTAGCACAAAAAAATCAATTAGAAGAAAAATTTTTAACTAAAATTGATACTGCTTTTCCTTGGATAAAAATAATTATTGACACAGAAAATAGTAAAGATTTCAGAGAAAGTATAGAAATAATTAGCCCTTATAAAAATATTGGTGTCAGAATTATCGAGGGAAATTTTTGGGGAAATAAAGGAGCAAATGCGGTTCAAAGTTTAGCGTTTGGGTTATCGGCTTGGGTGGAAAGTTTGGATATTTTCACAGAAAAAAATAATTCAGAAAAAAAAATTTCAAATTGTCAAATTGGTATCAATATCAATGAAAATTATTTTATGGAAATGGCAAAAATACGTGCTTTGCGTATTTTGACCACAAAAATACTCGAAACTTATCACTCAAAAATCGATATAAATATTCTTTCATTGACGCAAAAACAAAATTTAACAAACATAGATGAATACAATAATTTATTACGATTGACAACCGAAGCCATGG
>RDYN01000021.1 GCA_004293365.1 Oscillatoriales cyanobacterium
CGGACTGAAGTCCGCACTACTAACCTTGTTCTTCCTGGTTCGTAGTGAGGACTTTAGTCCTTCTGATTGCGGACTGAAGTCCGCACTACTAACCTTGTTTATGATTATTTATCGGTCATGTTTTGAGATTCAGGCGACAAAAATTTTTCTTCAGGAACAGCACGAGAATCATGAAACTGCTTCCATACTTCTAAACTTAAAATGCAAGCAAGCAGCCACACAAAACCCGCAATATAACCAGCAATAACATCGGTAGGCCAGTGAACTCCGAGATAAAGCCGGCTCGAACCAATACCAGCAATTAATACAACTGTCAAGCCGTAAATCAACCAGCGCTGTCTCGGAAAGCGCGCACCCAAAAAATATCCTAGCAAACCGTAAACAACCATTGAAATCATTGCGTGTCCGCTAGGAAAACTGTAAAACTTTACCTCAACCGCGCGCTCCCAAAGTTGAGGTCGATCGCGCGCAAACAGTTGTTTTAAGAGCATATTTAAACCGATCGCCCCAGCGCCCGTAATTGCGATCGTTGTAGCTTCCGATCGATGTTGGCGCACCCACAACATAATACCCAAACTCACGCTCAGCATCAGCAGCAAATTGGGTTCCCCCAAAAATGTCAAGGCGAGCATGATGCGATCGCGCACCGGAGTGTGCAGGATCCTCAGATATAGTAAAATTGATTTATCGAAAGCGTAGGTTTCCTTTTCCAAAACCTCATGGGCAATGGTGGCAAAGGCCCACATCGCCAAAGCAGCAACAGCCAGGCCACCAAGCCGAATTGTCGAAATTAGCGATCGAATTTTAGAGAGCATTTTTTAATTAATTAACAATTAACAACGAAAAACAGGGAACAAAAAGTAAATATACCTAATTAAGCGTCAAATCCCGATCGCTAAAAGGCTTGCTGTGTATCTCTTCTTCCGACTTCCTTCTTCCTTCTTCCTTCTACTTACAACAAATCTAGGAAACGAAAACGCCCGATCGATCGTCTAGATTCCTGAGCAACTGTATTTTGAATGATTAATTGATTTTTCACTACCCACCTCGGCTTTACATCCCACCGGCGAATGATTTTACTATCAAAAAAACAGATTTTTGCAATTTTGTTGGCCTTGGGGTTGACAAATCTTTCTAGCTGTGCAAAAGATACCGGAGTAAGTGCGCCGATCGCCCAAGCCAACTCGATCGCCCAACGCCTCGTCTCCTCAGCAGTCGCCCAACAGCCCAACAGCCCCAAATTCGGTCAGCCGATCGCCTGTACCCTAGGAAAAGACTGTTTTGTCATGCACTACTTCGATCGCGATCCAAGCCCCGCCGCCGTTGAATTCGGCTGCGGGCGGCAAACCTACGACGGGCACGACGGCATAGATTTTGCGATTCCCGACGCCAAAGCAATGGCGAAAGGAGTACCAGTTGTCGCTTCGGCTGCGGGCAAAGTTTTGCGAGTGCGAGATGGTGTAGTCGATCGGCGCTTGCAAAACCAGACAGACAAAACCAGCGTCGCAGGTACAGAATGTGGCAACGGCATGGTAATCGATCACGGCGCCGGCTGGGAAGCCCAATATTGCCACCTCCGGCAAAACAGCGTGGTTGTCAAACCGGGAATGCAGGTACAAAAAGGCACTGTTTTGGGCATGGTAGGAAACTCCGGCGAGGCATCTTTCCCCCACGTACACGTCACTTTTCGCTATCAAGGTAAGCCCGTAGATCCGTTTGTTGGCCCCGATGCCAAAATAGGCTGCAACACCGCCCGCAATCCAATTTGGGACAAGCCGATCGACTATGTTCCCACCGGTTTAATTCGCGCCGGTTTTGCCCCCAAGCAGCCGGATGAGAACACTGTCTGGGCGGGACAATTTTCTGAGACTGCACTACCTGTAAATAGCCCGGTTTTACTGTTTTGGGTGCAGAGTTACGGAGTCCTTAAGGGCGATCGCGAACAATACAAAATATTTGCACCCGATGGCAAAACTATCGTCAACGACAGCAAGGAAATTCCCGCCCCCAGCCGCACTTGGTTGCCTTATGCCGGCAAAAGAAACAGCACAAATTCTCCCCTCACTCCCGGAGTGTGGCGCGCCGAATACCGGCTGACGCGGGGCGATCGGGTTTTAGCAGAAGTCAAGCGAGAAGTTGAATTGCGTTAGCGGCTAAGTTATACAATAGACAAGGTTACATAAATCTTTGCTAGATTGAGCTACCGCAGATTTAAGGCAGATTAACACAGATTAACGCAGATGCTTTTCCTGATTGGAAAGCGACGAGACATTTAAGTGAGTCCTGGTTAATTTAAATTTTTGTGGGCGTTGCTTCTAGCCCGCCCCTAAAAGTCAAAACTCAATGCACAACACCTTAACAATGTCATACAGTCAATTCACCAACCTAGAAATGATTGAAACCAACTTTGGCATCACCATTGCCGACCAAGTTGGTATTTTTGCCAATTTACCCAAATCCGAGTATAGCGACCTTCTCAGTCAAACCCTGCAAGAAAATATTTCTTTAGCTTTAGCAATTAATACCGAAAAAAGTCGATCTGAATTAATAGTTACACCTATTTTAGTGGAACTTAGAAAGCAGTTTAATTCTCAAATTAGCTTTTTCTCAGGAAAAGAGTTTAATGTAGATTTAGAAAAAGGATTGACGGGTTTTTGTGATTTTCTAATTAGTCGTTCTCCAGAACAACTTTTAATTAAAGCCCCGGTTGTCGCCTTAGTAGAAGCTAAAAATGATAATATCCAAGCTGGATTGCCACAATGTATGGCAGAAATGATTGCAGCTCAAATTTTTAATGAAAGACGAAACAATAATATTTCCGAAATATATGGAGTGGTCACAACCGGAACCAACTGGAAATTTTTACGACTTAGCAATCAAATTATGGAAGTCGATTTAAATGATTATTTTATTGATAATATTAGTCAAATTATTGGCATATTAAAATATTTGATAAGATAAGACGGCGAAGGTCATTCGCGACTACACAAATGAAGTCCGCCGGACGCCAACTCAAGAAGATCGCGTAATTTTAATCGTCCGGTTTTCAACCCGCTATACAAGCGGGTTTTGTTTGTACAGACGCGAAGGACCTTCGCCGTGTCTTTTTCTTCAACCGCGGTGTCTTCTTCAGATTTTCACAATGATTAGGGCAAATTTTCCCAAGCTTGAGCCACAATCTCACTCAGCCAGCGCCTTTGAGCCAAATCGAGCAGATTGTCGTCGGCGAGTACCTCAGCCTTTAACTCATCCAAAGACTGCGATCGCGATCGGGCTATTTGAATCACACCCGCGATCGCAGATGCCACCAATTCTTCATTCAGCGGCTGCTGTCGCAAAGCAATCATTTCTTGAGGATTCGTAGGAATGGGATAATTCATGAGATTGCATACCGAAGAAAGTAGATATTCAGCCACTGCGGGGCTTCCAGCCAATTAGCTAAAAGTCTGAGAACAATGTAAACTTATTTAAAACTAAATAAGTATTTGGGAGTATAGCTTACTTTGCTCCCTTGTCAACTCCCCCATCTTTATGAATTTATTGAGAATTGAGACCGTAAAATGCAAGAAATTCTTTATTTAGAAGTCCCGACACCGGATACAGCAGCCGTCTGCACTTGGTTGCAACAGGAATTCGATCCCGGAATCGGAGAAAAAATTATTACTCCTGACGGTTTTCGCCTGCTTTCCAACGTAACAGCAGCCGAATTGGTCAAATCTGGATCTCAAAATGCTAATCTAAAACCGACATTCGCTGATACTAAGTCAGAAAATCATAATTCGCGATCGACAGAACTTTCCACCTTTGTCTGGTCAGTCCAGCGCACAACTTATTTAAAAGTCTTTCGTCTAGAAGACGCGCCCGCTGGAGAAAGAAAGTTCCTGGAAACTCTGAATCAGGCTGTCAGAAACAAGTTTCCAGAACGATACCCGGAACCCCCCCTCATAGACCTCTCCAAACAGTCAATTTTTGACGCTCTTGCCCCCTATTACCCCCTCACCGTCAAATACTTCCAAAAAATGCCCAAAGGCGAATACGACCTTCAGCGCGTCTACTGGTGGGAGCAGCGCTGGCGCGAAGGCACTCGCAATCCTCAAAAGCCAAAGCAAGTAGTGTTCTTGAAGGAAGAAGGAAGAGGGAAGAAGGAAGAAGGAAGAGGGGAGAGGGAAGAAGGTTCGGCAACGGATCATGTAACGGATGTAGCGGATGTAACGGATGTTAAGGAGAAGAAAGAAGGTACAGTTTCGGTGTCGGATGTTGGCGATAGTGTTTACGACTTGATTTATATTGGCGGGGCTTTGGGGGTAATTCACGCCGCGGTTATGGCGAGATTGGGCTACCGAGTGCTGCTGCTGGAAAGAATGCCTTTCGGGCGGATGAATCGTGAGTGGAATATTTCGCGGGATGAAATTCAAAGCTTAATTGATTTGGGTTTGTTTACTGCTGCGGAAATCGAAACTTTGATTGCTAGAGAATACAAAGATGGCTACAACAAGTTTTTTGATGCTAACAATCCAACCGTTGCTCGCTCCCCAATTCTGCACACGCCAAAGGTGCTGAATATAGCTTTAGATGGCGAGAAATTGCTGTATTTGGCGGGAGTTAAGCTAACAGAAGCTGGCGGGGAAATTTGGGATGAAACTGAGTTTATCAGAGCCGATGTTGAAGCGAAAAAAGTAGTGGTTCAAGCCAGCCACTTGCCCACAAAAGCCGATCGCACAACCTCCGCCAGACTGCTCGTGGATGCCATGGGTTCAGCCTCTCCCATCGCTTGGCAATTGAACGGAGGACGGGCGTTTGACAGCGTTTGTCCCACCGTCGGAGCTGTCATTGACGGAGGATTTGAGCCTGGGGTTTGGGATTCTGAGTACGGGGATGTCCTCTACAGTCACGGCGATATCTCCCGGGGGCGCCAGCTTATTTGGGAACTGTTTCCCGCTGCTGGTGGAGAACTCACAGTTTATCTTTTTCACTACCACCAAGTACATCCCGAAAATCCCGGTTCTTTGCTGGAACTGTACGAGGACTTTTTCGCTATTTTGCCTGAGTACCGCCGCTGCGATCCCGACAAATTGGTGTGGAAAAAGCCGACTTTTGGTTATATTCCGGGGCATTTTAGCAGCAACAGCAGCGATCGCGCCGTGGCAGTCGATCGCCTAATTGCGATCGGCGACGCAGCATCCCTGCAATCTCCCTTAGTATTCACCGGTTTCGGCTCCCTCGTCCGCAATCTTTTCCGTTTAACTGACCTTTTGGATACAGCATTAAAACACGATTTATTAAGTGCCAATCACTTAAACCAAATTCGCGCTTACCAGAGCAACGTGTCAGTAACTTGGCTGTTTTCTAAAGGGATGATGGTTCCCACCGGCCGCAGTTTGCCGCCCCAAAGAATTAATTCAATTCTCAATACATTTTTCGGTATTTTGGCAGAACAAGAACTCACTGTAGCAGAAACTTTTATCAAAGATAGAGTCGATTGGCTAACTTTCAATAGATTGGCGATTGAAGCCGCCGGAAAAAATCCTTCTCTCCTGCTGTGGATTTTAGATTTTGTCACCTTGGGCGATGTTTGGCGCTGGTTGGGTAGTTACTTGACTTTTACTCTACTGGCTTTAGCTAGTTGGCTGTTTGGATGGCTGCCCAGCTTCGCCCGCAAGGTACAGCCTTGGTTGGAGCCCCGATATCCGGGTGTTTGGCTGTGGCTGTTGGCTACCAGCTATGCTCTCACCTACGGCATGGGAAAGGGGAAAAAAGAGTTTTGAGTTGATAGCTGAGTGCCGTCTCGATCGCCTTGAACACGGGAGGATCTCGCTGACGTTGAACACGCGAGCGAGACGCTCGCACTGCACTCAAAATAATATTTTTCCGGTCAAAACGCAAACGACGATCGGTATTTTTGGTAATTGGTAAATTTGAGCAATTACCAATTACCATAAAGAATTGGTTTAAAGCCGGAACCCCGATCGGGAGAAATTAAAAGAAGACGATTCATTACTCCAATCCTCGGACTTATGATTGTCAACGGTCAACGGTCAACGGTCAACGGTCAACCTATCGAAAACTCGGCAATTCAATTTCAGCTAGCGATCGGCGTTTTTTAGAAGCCCGCAGCGGATTGGAAATCAAGCTCAGCCAGTCTGGTTGTCCGACTGCTGTCGGTTTGACCGGGATCGATCGCACTTCCTGAAGGCCAAAGGTTTCAACAGAATTCAAAATTTGAACAGCCCTGCCCAATTCTGGGCTGCCTAATTTGGCCGCAGCAGTTTCTGGTTCAGGTTCAGCCACCGGCAGTTGAGGTTCCGCAACCGCAACGGGCGACTCGGTTTCTGGCTCAAACGGCTGGTCGGTTTCGCTCGGATGCAATTGAATTCCGGATGCTTGGGCTAATTTGTTAAGTTCCATATTTGCGATCGATTCAGGGTCGATCGCATATTCAGTCAGCGCTGCCTCTAGATGCTCTTCGGGATCTGACCAAGCTTCGACAGGAGAAGCGTTGAAGGCTGGTGGCACCCGACTATGAGAGCTTCTTACCGCTGCGAGCAAGGATTCTAATTGCTTGTGGGCGCTCTCCTCCGCATCATGAGGCGGCTCAATAATTGGAGATTTCTGTGGCCTTTCCAGACTTTTTTCCAAAGCCGCTTTGAATTGCAGGGTGTGGCGCTGCTGGCGGTGCAAGCGCGATCGCAATTCCCTGCAAACATTTTCTGTAGCTACTAGCTGGTGAAACTGTTCGTTGTAGCGCTGCACAGTAGACGCACATTCTCGCTCAACAACCGCTAACCTGGTTTGGCTGGTGGCTAACTGACTGCTTAAACTCTCCACTAAAATTTCTTGATTTTGCAGAGTTTGATGGGAAACTTCCACTTTCCCAAACAGCCGCGTCAATTGTTCTTGAGTGTTTTCTAGTTCAGCAGTCCGCTGTTCTAGCAAAACTTCGCGATTCTCCAAGTTTTTATGGGACTCTTCAAGAGCCGTCTCTAGCTGAGCGATGCGCTGCAAAAGGTCGCGGTTGCATTCGTGCAGCGCTTGCATGAGGGTGACTGGGGTCGATCCTTTGCTCTGACGCTGTTCGGCATTGCCGAGCAGATTTTTGAGATTGTCTGAAATCGCGGGCGATCCCGCATATGGCGGCTGTGTCTGAGATGGCAAATTGTTCGCCGAGGGTGTTGTGGGAATTGCATCTACGCTGATCGCGTTGGGAAAATCTACTGTTTGCCAGTCTTCTTCTGGCTGTTGGGGCACCCTTGCGGGAGTATCTATCGGATGGGGGGCGATCGGCTCAAAACCCCCAGCAGCAGCAAAATTTGACTGCAATCGTTCGTTGTCGGATTGAACAGCAGGGTGCGGTTGGTGCTGACTGGCTCGAAGATCAGCTTCTGACATGGCTTTTTGTCCCAATAGTCACAGAGTCTCAGATACAGTCTATCCTTATATATTCTCTATAAGGAAGTCATTGGTCATTGGGCATGGGGCATGGGGCATGGGGCATTGGTCATTGGGCAGAGAGGGCATGGGGCATTGGGCGTTGGCCAAACAGGGCGGAGCGAAGCGGAGGGATGGGGCATTGGTCAGGAGTCACAAGCAAAATTCTCCGACTCGGACACTCGGACATTCGGACATTGCGCGCGATCGGCTAAACTTTAACAACTGCAAAATGTTTGTCAACAATTGCTGGAACTTCCGCAGGTTTGATGCGACTGTAGCGAGTTTTGTCCGGCATCACAACTATATTTGGCCCTGCTTTGCACTGTTTGAGACATCCGGTGCCCTGAACAGTCACTTGCTCTTCTAAACCCCTCGCATTCAAAGCCTTTTCTAAAGCTTTACAGACTGCTGCGCCGCCCCGCTTCTGGCAGTCAGATTTTTGACATACTAATATTTTGGTTTGAGTTTTTGCCCTAGCTTTGACAGTCTGAACTGCTGTGGGACTGGTGACTTCGGTTTTGCCGATCGCGCTATCCTCTATCAATACCCCAGCAGGTACACTGGTAGAGTCGATTTGTTCGGGCGATCGAGCCAGAGTCAGACTGCGAGCTTTAAGTTTTATTTTACCGTTTTTCAAATTAAGTTCTTTCTCACCTGCCACTTTTACTCTCAACCCAGGAGTCAAAACAGGCGCTAAAAACGATCGTAATTCCTTGGCAAGTTTAACCAGATATTCTATTTTGCGATCGGTGCCAATCCGCAAATATTTAAGTTTATAACCATCTTCAATAATCAGGCTGAGGATTTCGCCTTCTAAACTGAATTCCGAAAGTTGCTTACCAGACTGATACATTGTCATAACTCCTTTACATCCGTTACATCCGTTACATCCGTTACCCCATCCGTTGCCGAACTTCCTTCAGGCTTTACCCGATTTGCCAGCAGCACTCCAGCAACTGCACCAATTCGCGCCGAGGGGCACTAACTTGTCTCAACACGCTTCGGAGCTGAGCAGCTTGTCTGACAGTATTGACTTTTGCCCGCAAAGGTTGATCGACCGCACACCAGCAGGGAATTTCGAGTTCTTGCAAGCGTTTGTAAACTTGCCACCTGTCTAGCCAACTAACTTGCACAATCTCACAAACTTCTAATTCTGGAT
Organism: Oscillatoriales cyanobacterium; assembly: GCA_004293365.1. Classification (GTDB taxonomy): domain Bacteria; phylum Cyanobacteriota; class Cyanobacteriia; order Cyanobacteriales; family Microcoleaceae; genus Microcoleus. The sequence goes on from RDYN01000021.1 coordinate 8,588, forward strand.
CTGCTGGATTCATTTTTTAACAACAGTAATAATTTGCATTAATTTTTAGCCGGACCGATCGCGGGCAGAAGTTAAAAACCAGATTTCCGAAGAAAATCAGGGATTGTCAAAAGCCCTTTCTGAAAAATTCTGCCTTTTGCCTGCTGCTTTCTGCCTTCTGAAGATTTGCCCCACTTTCAGGAAGCATTCAGAACGAGCATCTTTTCCAAGCATAACCCAACTGCTAATTATTCTCAATAGGTTTACAAAAAAATTTTTCTACTCTACAAAATCTTCCACTATCGAGGCAGACCCTGCTTGACGGGCAAATCTGGGATGCTAAACTAACTCTATTGGCAACAAAACTGCCTATTGAGAGGAAAACACACATGGCCCAGAGTCAGAGTGCATTGAGACCGTTTGGCCACATAGCCGAAAACCCTGTTCTACTGGAACATTCAGTCACAGCACCGATTTGTGAAGGGATGAACGCGCTGCTGGCCAGTTTTCAGGCTCTATACCTGCAATATCAAAAACATCATTTTGTGGTGGAAGGGGCAGAATTTTACTCCTTGCACAAATTCTTTGAAGAAAGCTACGGAGAAGCTCAAGATAGCGTCCACGAATTGGGCGAGCGCTTGAACGGATTGGGCGGCATACCTGCAGCTAGCTTTAGCAAATTAGCCGAGATGTGCTGTTTCGAGCCGGAAGCCGACGGCGTGTATTCGTGCCGCCAAATGCTGGAACACGATTTGACAGCAGAGCAAGCAATTATAGGTTTGCTGCGCCGTCAAGCAGGGCAAGCAGAAAGTTTGGGCGATCGAGCTACGCGCTACCTCTACGAAAAAATCCTGCTAAAAACAGAAGAGCGAGCTTATCACATTTCCCACTTCCTCGCCCCCGACACCTTAGTCCAGTTCAACTTGAATTAACAACAGGTTCGTAGTGAGGACTTCAGTCCTTCTTCTCTTAATCAAGAAGGACTAAAGTCCTTACTACAAACCAGGTTCGTAGTGAGGACTTCAGTCCTTCAGGTTCGTAGTGAGGACTTCAGTCCTTCTTCTCTTAATCAAGAAGGACTAAAGTCCTTACTACAAACCAGATCAAAAAAAGCGAGCAGTGTTTTGAACTGCCCGCTTTTTTATACAAAGTGCGATGAACCCCCGAAAATTAAGGAGCTAAAGCACTACCGCGCAACAAGCTACCAATGGTTTTCGCAGTAATCTTCATTTGAATCAAGGGATTAGCCGGTACTACAGTCTTATACAAGTAGCTATCGAATGTGAGTTTCTGCACATCGCGATCGGCACACATTTCCACAAAAGCTTCGCGAGTAGCATCGGAACGGTAGAACACGCGCTGCAAAATGTCAAGCACCTTGTAAGTAATACCGTAAGCCTTATCCCACCGCTTGAGGTAGAGCTTAATTTCTTGTTCAGTCGGAATCCGCGCGCCCTTATTGGAAATCTCCACAATAGTTTCAGCGCACATCCGTCCAGACTTAGCAGCAAAATAGATACCTTCGCCCGAAGACTTGGTAACATAACCGGCGGCGTCACCGACGAGAGCAACTCGGCCGACAACCCGGCGGGGACGCGGATGTTCGGGGATGGGGTGGGCTTCCACTTTAATGATTTCACCGCCGAGGAGTTTTTTGGCAGCGCGGGCGCGGACTCCTGCTTGCAGCTTTTTGATATCGGCTTGATTGACTTTCATCGTGCCGGTACCGACAGCTACGTGGTCGTATTTGGGGAACACCCAGGCGTAGAAGTCGGTGGAAACATCATCGCCGACGTACATTTCGGCTAGACCTTCGTAGTAAGCCATTTTATCTTCTGGCAGGCGGATGCGTTCTTGGAAGGCGATCGCATAATTGTAGTCGCCAGCATCAATCGCCTTGGCTACGCGGGAGTTAGCGCCGTCAGCGCCGATTACCAAATCCACTTTCAGAGTTTTCTGAGTTCCCACAGCGGTGCCGTTGGAGTGGTCGGCGTAGTGGAGAATGTAGGGGTCAGTGTTGTTGGCAGGAATTTCTAATGTGTGGACGGTACCGTTAATTAGTTTGGCACCTAAGGAAGCGGCGCGATCGCGCAAAAAGCCATCGAGCACTTCGCGGCGGCACATACCGATATATTCGTGTTCGTTTTCGATGTTGATGTCCACCTCTACATTGGAGGGGGAAATCATTTTCATTTTTCTGACTTGGCGATCGATAATGCTTTGTGGCAAGTCAAATTCTTCGACCATGCACAGAGGAATTGCCCCGCCGCAGGGTTTAGCGTTGTCTAATTTGCGTTCAAATAAATAAGTTTCGATGCCTGCTTTTACCAATGTTTCGGCGGCGCAAGAACCCGCTGGTCCCGATCCAACAACTGCAACCCGTAGTGTCAAAGCTTTTCTCCCAATTTTTTCTATAAGTCTTTACCCAGTCAGATGTGATGGTATCACGGAGTTTCTGTGCTGTGGGGTGAGAATGGGAGATTTAAATGAAATGCAACAGAGCTTAACAATTGGATACAAAAATGGGGTTTTTGATGCTGGTTTCTATGCAAAATCTTAAATTTTTCATGGTAGATGAATGCGGATTGACGCTGATGTGCGATCGAATGAATTACTTTAGGGAAACGGGCCAAAGCCGTGTTAACTTAAGCCCAAAAGACCGCCAGGGACTGAAGTCCCTGTCTAATAGCGAAAGTCCTCTGAAGAGGACTGAAGAACTCATTAGTGCTCAGTCCTCTAAAGAGGACTTTCGCTATGAGGCAGGGGTTTAAACCCCTGCCGGACTGCGGGTTTGACCTTAAGCCCGATCGAACTGGGTGCAATTACGTTACATTTAAGTTAAGTAAAGCTCCTATATAAAATTTCAAATTGCTATGCTAGGTAATTTTCAACAAAGCCAACTGCGGATTGAGGTTGAAGCTTCGGAGACTGCGATTCGGGACAGTTTGCTGCGTCCCGTGCAGTTGCAGCAGTGGCTGTGGCCTCAGCAGTTTTCTCAGGGTTTGCCGGAAATGCTCGATCGAGAATTGACATTCACGAGTTGGATAGGCCCGGTAGCGGTGCAGCACTATGTTGATATTGCCGAGTCAAATTGTCTGCGACTGTTGTTGAGTCAGGGAATTGACGGGTTTCACGAGTGGTATTGGGGCGACGGTTGGGTGCAGTCTCGGTTGGAGGGAGTGTCGCTGCTACCGCTGAATTTGGGACAAACCGCTAGTTTGTTGCGTTTGCGGGAGTTTTTGGCGGGGAAGGGGAAGGGGAAGTAGGGCTAGGGAAATCGATCGCCCGATCGACTCAGCACAAATGGGATGAATCAAATCCATCATCATCATCACCCGCTCTGACGGCGAAAATGTAGCCTTAATTGCCGCTGACGAATTGGCAAGCTTAATAGAGACAGTATATCTGCTGCGATCGCGTGTTGATTACTGATGAAGCATTTGGTCTTATTTCTTATCTAGTAATTAGCTTACCTTGATTTCTTGCGGCCGTAATTACATTGTGGTTAGCAGTAAAAACTTTGATACCAGGAACAGTCACATAATCACCATCATCAGTAATTACTTGAACTACCCCTGCTTTATCCATTGCTTCGAGAATTAGAAGATCGTAGCCATCTAAAAGTTGAGTTTGAAATCTAATTAAAGATGCGTTAGTTGTAGTTTCATCAATAGTTACATCAGTCGATACAGCAATAGATGTTACCTGACCCCAAGCCGCTATAACTTCAGCTACTACGTTAGCTCTCTCTGTTGGCTCGTTATGGCGATATTCTTTTGGTTTTAATGTAGTCGAAAAAATTGCTCGTTCCGCTTGTTCAATATTATGTGCTAACTCTGCCAAAGAAAGCCCACAATATAAAAGCAATCCTTGAGCAGAAAGAATTTTTGTTAAATAAGCAGGATAATCATTTATTTGATAGCTCCTCGCAGAGGTACTGGCTGGAGTGTATGTCAGCCAGTACCATACATTAGTATCTACCAGAAAAATGTCATCCTTTTGAGGTATGTCAGACCCGATATCAACTACCTCGGCATTGACTGTATATTGGATTGCCATTATACATTTCCCACCTGTTGGCTGACAATTTCATTGATTGCATTGCGGGTTGCATCATCTGCTGCATAGTAGCGCTTTGAGTTCTTAATCACCTGTTTGAGTATTTGATTGCCTACACTATTAAGATGAGAAAATGTCAGCAGACGGTTTAAAGTGTCTGGGGAGATATCCCTAAGTAGCTGTCCAATGGCAAAATTGAAGAACGGAGATGCAAAAATCTCTACACCAGCAAAGTCAAGCTCCACAGCGTGCTCTGCCCGTAGTTCGGGGTATGTCAACTCATACACCTTCATACCGTCATCGGGTGTCATGCAAGTTTTCCCAATCAAAGTGCCAATCTTGTAAGATTTCATATTTCAGAAGTTCCCTCAGAAAAGTGGGGCGTCGCCGTCGGTGTCAGAAGCCAGCACATAAATGGCTTCATCACATTGGAGAGTAATGTTAACCAGTGTCCCTCCGAAAAAGGTTGGGCGATTTTGGTAAGTTTCCTCATCTTTGTTAATCAGGACATACCCATTGTGACTGAAAAACTCCAACTTTCCTCTATTCATCTTTACAAATCTTTTCAGATAGTCAAGTCCAACGCCCCCAGTTACATTACCGCGTCTGGTGGTATTTCCGGCTTCAAATGCCCATTTTAGGGCTTTGTCTGCTGGTAAATCAGGGAGATTTTGGAATAGGCGGACATTTTTGGGAATCCCAACACCGAAGTCAACCACAGTGAGTTTGAGTTCCTTTTTTTTAGGGTAGTGCTGTCCACAGCTAAAGACTCCGATTTCTGTTTGACCATGCTCAAAGGCGTTAGCGTAGATCTCCCAAACGGTTCCTACGATGACGTTTTGCAATTTTTGACTTATATCAACCCAGTCTCGTCCTAGCCATTTTTCTCCTAGGTAGTCAACCAAGCCATCTTTATCTTGTTTTTTATCTTCTCGATAAGGGATAGAATTACCCTGCCAAGATTCTTTATTCTCACAAAAAGCATACATGAATCCGTTTTGTTCAAGATTCATTTTTATGTTCTTATGAATACTATCCCAATTAATGTTTAATTTTATCGAGCGGGATTGAATGATACGAATCAATCCTCCCAGAAAAGCTACGGCATTTTGTCTGAGAAAAAAACATTTAGAAAAGTCAATAATTACTTCTGAGCAATCCTCATTTAGTTGCTCCGAAAGCTGAAACAGATTGTCAAAATCGTTCAGATTATCATTGATTGTAGGGATGTTAAGAGTCACGCTCATAATTATTCTATGGAAGGCTTGAGCCAGAAAGAAATTTAGTAAAATATCAATCAGCCGATCGCACTGTCAACCTCTGCGGTTCAATTCCCCCTACCTACCTAGCCCGCACCACCAACACCGAACAAGGAGCCTCAGCCACAACCTCAGCACTCACCGAACCCTCCAAAATCCGCTTCAAACCAGTCAAACCCCGACAGCCGATCGCAATTAAGTCTACTTTATGAATATTCGCCAAACGCAAAATCTCCTCGGCCGGTTCCCCCGCAACAATCTCCAACTCACTCTGGCAAGGCAACATTTCCTGATAAGATTGCAACAACTTCTCTACTTCTCGGTAAGCAATCTCATTTCCCTGAGCGTGAGGTCGATCGACCACCGCATCAAAATCCAGCGTATCAGAACTCACAACATGAACTAAAATCACCTTCGCCGTAGGTTCTAGTTTAAACTGCCCCACAGCTTGCAAAACCTGTGCTGCAAACTCAGAATTGTCGATCGCCACCAAAACAGTATTCAATATAATGCACCTTTAAATCTCAGATATTAAACTTTAAACTTCTCATTGATAGTCGCCTACTTTCCACAATTTAGCGCTTCCCACCAACATTATCATTAACTACACAGAAACCCGGTTTCTTAACATAATTGCGTAATTTAAGCAAGATATTGGAAGAAACCGGGTTTCTTAAGCCCGAAGTGCGTAAATCTCGATCGCCAACCTCAACTCTACCATCAAAAAATCACCCTCCCTCTTTATCAGTCCGCAAGCGCACCGAATCAGCATGAGAAGGTAAACCCTCAGCTTCCGCTAACACATTAATCGCCCTACCCACCTTTTTCAGTGCAGCCGGCGAATATTGAATCAAACTCGAATGCTTCATAAAAGTTTCCACACCCAGCGGCGAAGCATAGCGCGGAGCTCCAGAAGTCGGCAAAGTATGATTCGGGCCAGCCAAATAATCGCCCACAGCTTCCGGCGTCGATAAGCCCAAGAAAATCGCCCCAGCGTGCCGAATTTGGTCGAGCAAAGCCCAGGGATCTGCCACTTGCAATTCCAAGTGTTCGGGAGCAAACTCGTTAGAGAGTTCCGCCGCCGCCTTCAGGGACTCAACTACTACTACTAAACCGTAATTGGCGATCGCCTTTTCAGTCAAAGTCCGGCGCGGGTGATTTACCAATTGTCTGTCAACCTCAGCCACGACTTTTCTAGCCAACACCGAATCCGCCGTCAGCAAAATCGCCGACGCCATCGAATCGTGCTCGGCTTGAGCCAACATATCCGCAGCTACGTGTACGGGATTCGCCGAAGCATCAGCAATAATCAGCACCTCCGAGGGCCCCGCCAGAGAATCGATCCCGACTGTTCCGTAAACCAGCTTTTTCGCCAGCGTTACGTAAATATTCCCCGGCCCGGTAATTAAATCTACCTTGGGAATAGTTTCTGTACCGTAGGCCAAAGCTGCGATCGCCTGCGCCCCGCCTACCCGATAAATCTCATCAACTCCCGCTTCCTGAGCCGCTACCAGCACCGCAGGATTCATTTTCTTCTCCTGTCCGGGGGGAGTACACATCACCAGTTTCGGCACCTTGGCGACCTTGGCAGGCACCGCATTCATGATCACCGAACTCGGATAGGACGCCTGACCGCCAGGGATGTAAATTCCCGCGCGATCGACCGCAGTGTAGCGCTTGCCCAAAACAACCTCATCATCACCAAACTGCACCCAAGACTTGGGGACGCGCTGTCGGTGAAACGCTTCTACCTGTTTGCAAGCCAAGCGGATCGCATTTAATAATTCTTTCGATATTTGCTGGTAAGCAGCATCCAATTCGGCGCCACTCACGCGCAAATCCGTCGCATTTAGAGTCATGCGGTCAAATTCAGCAGTATATTGCAGCACAGCCTGATCGCCTTTGCGCCTTACAGCTTGCAGCACCTCCCGCACGGTGGCTTCTTTGTGAATAACAAGTTCGTCGTGGGTGCGATCGCAGATTCGTCGCAGTTCAGCTTGTGCCTCAACCCACTGAGTAATAATTCGCAGCATGGAGATTAGGAATGCCGTCAATAATTCACTAACATTTGCTTGACAATTGGGGATTTTTGTGACTATCTCCTGGATAAGTCAGCCACCACCAGTCCACAAGCTTCAACCGCGAGATTCGCGGCAGTTTCAACCGCTTCAGTGCAGCGTTGTAAATCTCTGTCGATGATTTTGCAACACTGAGAGCTTTTCTAGGAATTGCTCGCCAGAGCATCTGGTGCGGAGGGATAGAGGGAGGGAGAGGGGGAGAGGGCGAGAGGGGGAGAGGGGGAGAAGGTGCGGAGGGAGAGGGGAAAAATCTTCTGCCCTCTGCCTTCTGCCTTCTTCCCTCTTCATTCTTCCTTCTGCCTTCTTCCTTCTTCATTTTTCCCTTCTTCCCTCTTCCTTCGACGAAGCCCAAATAACCCGTACTCTTTGTTATAGCTTAACTTGGATTTTTCCGGGAATGGGATTTTGAGCCGAATTGATGCTATATTAGTTTTTTCAACACCTGATAATTTTTTATAAAAAAAACGCCAAGTTATTGTATACTTGAAAATTGCGCGCAATAAACCGTGACTTTAACTCGTGACGGTGGAAACCTCGCAAAACGCCTCGATCGCAACCTTGTCATACCTTTGGGTATCGTCACAGGTAAAAAAAAGGCCGTTAAATGAGTCAATTAAAAATTATTGCGCGATCGCCCTTGAAAAAGTAGCTGGAGGCTCAGCTTGAATCTGAGCGATCGGCTCATGGCTGACTCAGCTTTAAAAAAAATCAAGCTTTTTGCGGCTCGCACCCGAAAAGATTGTCCCTCAAAAACTCCGTGTCTTGAGACTATCTTGAGACTGTGATGTATCAATCAATACCTACTTCCACAAACTGAACTATGGCAAATATTAAGTCCGCCGTCAAACGAGTCAAAATCGCCGAGCGCAACCGCTTGTACAACAAGTCCTACAAGTCAGCGGTAAAAACTTTGATGAAAAAGTATTTTGCAGCCGTTGAGAAATACGCAGCAGCTCCGACACCAGAATTAATGCAAGAAGTCCAGCAGCGGATGTCTGAGGCCTACAGCAAAATTGACAAAGCTGTGAAAAAAGGTGTACTGCACCGCAACAACGGCGCTCGCAAAAAGTCCCGCTTGGCAAGAACCCTCAAGCCCCACGAAACACAAGTAGCATCCTAAGACAGAAGAAGGAAGTTCGGCAACGGATTTTGTAACGGATGTAACGGATGGAAGTCCGATGGATGTCGGAAGAAGGAAGAAGTTCGGTAACGGATGTAACGGATGTAACGGATGGAAGTCGGAAGAAGGAAAAAAGCAGCAGGAAGTAAGGAAGAAGGAAAAAAGTAGCAGGAAACAAGGAAGAGAGAAGATTTTCCCCCTCTCCCCCCTCTCCCCCTCTCCCTCTCCCCCTCTCCCCCTCTCTCTCTCATTCGCCCATGCAGCTCATCGATACTCACGTTCATATCAACTTTCAGACTTTCAAGTCGGAGTTAGAAGCCATTCGAGAACGCTGGCGCGAAGCTGGTGTGGTTCGATTGGTTCATTCTTGTGTAGAACCCGAAGAGTTTGCTGGAATTCAAGCAATTGCCAATCAGTTTGCAGAAGTCTCTTTTGCGGTGGGGCTCCATCCCCTAGATGCCACCAAGTGGAAAGACGAAACTGCAAGCCTGATTAGGGAATTAGCAAGTTCTGACTCTCGGGTAGTGGCGATCGGCGAAACTGGACTAGACTTTTTTAAGGCTGACGATCGCCAACAGCAGTTTAAAGTGTTTGAGGCACAGCTTGAAATTGCCCGGGAACTTGACAAACCAGTGATTATCCACTGCCGCGACGCCGCTGCCCCGATGGCCGAAATGCTGCGGAACTTTTGGCAAAAACGCGGGCCCGTGCGCGGGGTGATGCACTGCTGGGGAGGTACGCCCGAAGAAACCCAGTGGTTTTTAGATCTGGGTTTCTACATCAGTTTTAGCGGCACAGTCACCTTTAAAAAAGCCTTGCAAATACAAGAATCAGCTTGTATGGTAAATAGCGATCGCATCCTAGTCGAGACAGATTGTCCTTTTCTCGCGCCCGTACCCCAGCGGGGAAAACGCAACGAACCAGCTTACGTCTACTACGTAGCCGAGCAAGTTGCTAAATTGAGAGGAGTTTCTCTCTTGACTTTGTCCCAGCAGACAACCGAAAATGCCTGTCAGCTATTCGGGTTGTCACTTTAGCTACTAGCGCATAGAGAAACGAGGAAAACAGGTGGAGTTCGGGGGAAAAGATAGGAAAAATCCCATCTATATCCTGATACAAAAACCGGATTCATCCTTAATCTCAGATTCTTTGGGAGTTGCCGTAGTGCGATCGGATTTGCGTCCTATAATAAAAAGAACCGACCGATCGGGCGATCGCTGGCGATCGGGCCCCATCGCAGTCACCAAACAGCTAGCTTAGGCTGCGCTAACCAACCTTCCGGGCAGACAAAAACCTCAAGCAATACCTCAAACTTACACTCAATTTTACACATCAAAAGCAACTTGGAAATTCAGCAATTTGGCAATAGCTGTCCAGTCAATTTTAGGAGTCAAATGTGTAGGGTATTTATCCTGGAGTACCAAGAGATCGGAGCTAAAAAAATCTCGATCGCAGCCAGAACCCGCACAAAAAAAATGCGAGCAACCAATAAAAATAACCGTTGCAGCAGTTGGTAGGCGATCGAAAACATCATATAAATTCTCTCACACAATCCATCAAAAAAACGCAACAAGGTAAAAAAGCCCAGCCTTGGCGCCATGTAAAAAGCTAGAGCCACTGCGGAAAAAGGACACCCATGACCACTAAAGATTACACAGAATTCGCCTTCACCTTGCCCGATTTGATCGAAATCCAGCGGGCAAGTTTTCGCTGGTTCCTAGAAGCCGGACTGATCGAAGAACTCGACAGCTTCTCCCCGATTACAGACTACACGGGAAAGCTGGAACTCCACTTCATCGGTAAAGACTTCAAACTAAAGCGCCCGAAATACGACGTAGACGAAGCCAAGCGCCGGGACAGCACCTACTCGGTGCAAATGTACGTCCCCACCCGCTTGATTAACAAAGAAACAGGCGAAATCAAAGAGCAAGAAGTCTTCATCGGCGATTTGCCGTTGATGACCGAACGCGGCACTTTCATCATCAACGGGGCGGAACGAGTAATCGTCAACCAAATCGTGCGATCGCCCGGCGTATACTACAAATCGGAAACCGACAAAAACGGTCGCCGTTCCTACAACGCCAGCCTGATCCCCAACCGCGGCGCGTGGCTCAAGTTCGAGACCGACAAAAACGATTTAGTCTGGGTGAGAATCGACAAAACCCGCAAGCTGTCAGCCCAAGTTCTGCTCAAAGCCCTAGGCCTGACAGACGGCGAAATCTACGACAGCCTGCGCCATCCCGAATACTTCCAAAAAACGATCGAAAAAGAAGGACAATTCGGCGAAGAAGAAGCTTTGATGGAACTCTACCGCAAACTGCGACCGGGCGAACCCCCCACCGTAGCCGGCGGCGAACAGCTCCTCAACTCGCGCTTTTTCGACCCCAAACGCTACGATTTGGGCCGGGTAGGTCGGTACAAACTCAACAAAAAACTGCGGTTGACAGTCCCCGATACGATGCGGGTACTGACATCCCAAGATATCTTGACGGCGATCGACTATTTGATCAACCTGGAATTCGACATCGGCTCCACCGACGACATCGACCACTTAGGGAACCGCCGCGTCCGCAGCGTCGGCGAACTGCTGCAAAACCAAGTCAGAGTCGGATTGAACCGCCTAGAACGGATTATCCGCGAACGGATGACAGTATCCGACGCCGACTCCCTCAGCCCCGCCTCCCTAGTCAACCCCAAACCGCTGGTAGCAGCAATCAAGGAATTCTTCGGTTCCTCCCAGCTATCCCAGTTCATGGATCAGACAAACCCCCTAGCAGAACTCACCCACAAACGCCGGCTGTCCGCCCTCGGCCCCGGAGGCTTGACCCGCGAACGCGCCGGATTTGCAGTGCGGGACATTCACCCGTCCCACTACGGCCGGATTTGCCCCATTGAAACACCAGAAGGCCCCAACGCCGGACTGATCGGTTCCCTAGCAACCCACGCCCGCGTCAACCCCTACGGCTTCATCGAAACACCTTTTTATCCAGTCGAAAAAGGACAAGTATTGCGGGACAAAGCCCCCGTATACATGACAGCCGACGAAGAAGACGACTTGCGCGTCGCCCCCGGAGACATCAGCCTCGACGAAAACAACAACCTCTTGGGCGAAACCGTAGCCGTGCGCTACCGCCAAGAATTCACCACCACCACCCCGATGCAGGTGGACTACATGGCGATTTCGCCAGTCCAAATCGTCTCTGTGGCAACATCGCTGATCCCGTTCTTGGAACACGACGACGCCAACCGAGCTCTCATGGGCTCCAATATGCAGCGGCAAGCCGTGCCGCTTCTCAAACCAGAACGTCCCCTAGTCGGTACCGGCCTAGAAGCTCAGGCCGCCCGAGATTCCGGGATGGTGGTAGTTTCCCGGATCGACGGCGAGGTGATTTACATCGACGCAACCCGGATTATTGTCAAGCCCATGGCGGTAGATGCCGAGTCGAATTCCAGCGAAGAACATTTCATGATTCGCGAATACGACGACCTCAAAGCCAAGCAGCCTTCGGTTTGGAAGCAAAAATATGCCGGCTGCATCGAACACGAACTGCAAAAATATCAGCGATCGAACCAAGATACCTGTTTGAACCAGCGCCCGCTGATCTATGAGGGCGATCGCGTCGTAGCCGGCCAAGTGCTAGCAGACGGTTCCTCCACCGAAGGCGCCGAACTAGCCCTGGGCCACAACATCCTCGTAGCATATATGCCCTGGGAGGGATACAACTACGAAGACGCCATGCTAATTAGCGAGCGCTTGGTGTACGAAGACGTATACACTTCGATCCACATCGAGAAATACGAAATCGAAGCCCGCCAAACCAAACTCGGCCCCGAAGAAATCACCCGCGAAATTCCCAACGTCGGCGAAGACGCCCTGCGCCAGCTAGACGAACAGGGCATCATCCGCAAAGGCGCTTGGGTAGAAGCCAGCGACATTCTCGTTGGGAAAGTCACGCCCAAAGGCGAATCCGACCAACCGCCGGAAGAAAAACTGCTGCGGGCAATTTTCGGGGAAAAAGCCCGAGACGTGCGCGACAACTCCCTGCGCGTACCCAACGGCGAAAAAGGCCGCGTGGTGGACGTGCGGGTTTTTACCCGGGAACAGGGCGACGAACTGCCCCCCGGCGCTAACATGGTCGTCCGCGTCTACGTAGCCCAGAAGCGCAAGATTCAAGTCGGCGACAAAATGGCCGGCCGCCACGGCAACAAAGGTATCGTCTCCCGGATTCTGCCGATGGAAGATATGCCTTATTTGCCAGACGGAACTCCGGTTGACATCGTGCTCAATCCCTTGGGCGTACCGTCGCGGATGAATGTCGGTCAGATTTTCGAGTGCTTGCTGGGCTGGGCGGGCGAAAATTTGTCGATGCGGTTCAAGATGGTGCCGTTTGACGAAATGCACGGGGCTGAAAAGTCGCGGGAAACCGTTCACGGCAAGTTGGAGGAGGCGCGCGAAAAAACAGGCAAGCCTTGGGTATTTAACGAAAATCACCCGGGCAAAACTATAGTTTACGACGGCCGCACCGGCGAACCGTTCGATCGCCCCGTCACAGTCGGCATCGCCTATATGCTCAAACTCGTCCACTTGGTAGACGACAAAATCCACGCCCGGAGTACAGGCCCTTACTCGCTGGTAACGCAGCAGCCTTTGGGCGGCAAAGCGCAGCAGGGGGGTCAGCGGTTCGGAGAAATGGAAGTTTGGGCTCTCGAAGCGTTCGGCGCAGCTTATACTTTGCAAGAGTTGCTGACTGTCAAGTCGGACGATATGCAGGGTAGAAATGAGGCTTTGAATGCGATCGTCAAGGGCAAAGCCATTCCGCGCCCCGGTACGCCGGAATCGTTCAAAGTGCTGATGCGGGAGTTGCAATCTTTGTGTCTCGACATTGCCGTGCACAAGGTGAATACTAACGACGAAGGCAGCGAGCACGTTGAAGTCGATTTGATGGCGGATGCCGGCGGCAGGCGATCGCCCTCCAGGCCCACCTACGAATCGCTTTCTCGCGACGAACTCGACGAAGATTAGGGATTTTAGAATTTAGATTGAAGAATTGTTTGACAGTATTCAATCTAAAATTTAAAATCGACAATCTCAAATAAAAATGCCTCAGCAGTGTTCGTACCACTGTTGAGGCGAATCAACGCTCTTAAGAGGAGAGACGCTGACATGACTATTGTAACAGTTATCCCTGGAATTGAAGGAGCATTAGACCTGGAGACAGGCTGTATTAATTGGCAAGGCAGTAAGTTTGGTAACGGTTACGGACGCAAGTGGATCGATGGCAAAACGGTATTAGTCCACCGATTAGTCCTCGAATCGAAAATAGCAGGATTCCTCGATTCCAGTTATTTTGCTTGCCACACCTGCGACAATCCAGGCTGCATCAACCCGGAACATCTCGTAGCGGGGTCTGCTGCTGAGAATACCGGACAGATGATGGGGCGCGATCGCAAAACTCCCAGACGCAAAAGTATTCCGGGAAGTGGTAAATTGTCTATCCAACAACTGCGGGAAATTCAGACTAAATATTTATCTGGAACAGCAAAGAACCACCTAGCAAAAGAGTATGGGGTACAACATGAAACTATTACTAAGATAATTCAGGCAAATATCCCCGATAATTTCACCACAGTTTCCCCACGCTTTGTAGGAGAAATTCAAGATAACGGCTGCATAATTTTCCAAGGCGCAAAAGACGGTGCCGGCTATGGCAGGTATTTAACAAAAGATGGGAAACAGGCAACAGTGACTCGTGCTGTTTTAGCAGAGAAATTAGGATGTGAACTTCCAACTTATATGGATGCTTGTCATACTTGCGATACTCCCAGTTGTATTAATCCAGAACACCTCTGGGCTGGTACTCGTTCTCAGAATTTATTAGATGCTTCCCAAAAAGGACGCACCCAAGGAAAAAGTCATCCCCTTTCCAATGCCAAATTAGACTGGGAAAAAGTGCGAGAAATCCGGCAAAAACTAGCAGCAGGAGAAAGAATGAAGGATCTAGCTGAAGCATACAGCGTAAATCCGATAACTATACACAATATTAAGTATCACATCACTTGGAAGGAAGCAGGCGAAGAGGTTCCGATTCCTCGTATGGGTGGATATCTCGATCGCAAGCTGACTTTTGCTCAAGCACAGGATGTGCGAGAAAGAATTAAAGCTGGAGAATCTCTTGCTAAAATTTCTCGCGAATTGGGAGTGTCCAAAAATGTCATTTATGACATTAAAACTAATGCCACATATAAAGGAGTCTGATATTGATGTAATTGGCAAACAATCAATCAAAACAGATTAATTAGAGCAAATAATTTCAAGTAAATCATCGATTGGAGTCTAGAATGGCTAAGATAGAACAACGATTTGATTACGTAAAGATTGGGTTAGCTTCACCAGAAAGAATTCGACAATGGGGAGAGAGAACTTTACCCAATGGTCAGCTTACAGGCGAAATCGTGAAACCAGAAACCATAAATTACAGAACATTAAAACCGGAAATGGACGGGTTGTTTTGCGAGCGCATTTTTGGGCCTGCAAAAGATTGGGAATGTCATTGTGGTAAGTACAAAAGAGTGCGTCATAGAGGCATTGTTTGCGAGAGATGCGGTGTTGAAGTTACTGAATCTCGCGTCCGCCGCCACCGCATGGGATTCATTAAATTAGCAGCTCCAGTAGCTCACGTTTGGTATCTCAAAGGCATCCCCAGTTACATGGCAATTCTGTTAGATATGCCCCTGCGAGATGTCGAACAAATTGTCTATTTCAATGCCTATGTTGTGCTGAATGCTGGTAATGCTGAAAAGCTCCAATACAAGCAATTGCTCACTGAAGATGCTTGGCTGGAAATAGAAGATGAACTTTACAGCGAAGATTCCACTCTGACGGGGGTAGAAGTAGGAATTGGTGCTGAAGCTTTACAAGTTTTGCTGCAAAATATTCCGCTAGAAAGCGAAGCGGAAAAGCTGCGGGAAGATATTGCTAATGCTAAAGGCCAAAAACGGGCGAAGTTAATTAAACGCTTGCGGGTAATTGACAACTTTATCGCTACGGGTTCTCATCCCGATTGGATGGTTCTCAGTGTGATTCCGGTGATTCCTCCGGACTTGCGGCCGATGGTGCAGCTAGACGGCGGGCGTTTTGCAACGAGCGACCTCAACGACCTTTATCGGAGAGTCATCAACCGCAACAACCGATTGGCGAGACTGCAAGAAATTTTGGCGCCGGAGATTATTATTCGCAACGAAAAGCGGATGTTACAAGAGGCTGTGGATGCGCTGATTGATAACGGCCGCCGGGGCCGGACTGTGGTGGGCGCAAACAACCGTCCGCTGAAGTCGCTGTCGGACATTATTGAGGGGAAACAAGGTCGTTTCCGGCAAAACTTGCTGGGGAAACGGGTTGACTATTCTGGACGTTCGGTGATTGTGGTGGGGCCGAAACTGAAAATTCATCAGTGCGGTTTGCCGAGGGAAATGGCGATCGAGCTTTTCCAGCCTTTCGTCATCCACCGCCTCATCCGCCAAGGATTGGTCAATAACATCAAAGCAGCCAAAAAACTGATTCAACGCAACGATCCCAGCGTTTGGGACGTGCTGCAAGAGGTGATTGAAGGACACCCCGTCATGCTGAACCGGGCTCCTACGCTGCACCGTTTGGGGATTCAAGCCTTTGAACCGATTTTGGTGGACGGGAGGGCGATTCAGCTTCACCCGCTAGTCTGTCCGGCTTTTAACGCTGACTTTGACGGGGACCAAATGGCGGTACACGTGCCTTTGTCTCTGGAATCTCAGGCGGAAGCGCGCTTGCTGATGTTGGCTTCTAACAACATTATGTCGCCGGCAACCGGAAGACCGATCGTCACTCCTTCTCAAGATATGGTGCTCGGTTGCTATTACTTGACAGCCGAAAATCCTAACGGTCAAAAAGGAGCAGGTAATTATTTCTCCAACCTTACCGATGCGGTTGTAGCTTACGAACAAGGAGTCGTGGACTTGCATTCCTACGTGTGGGTGCGGTTTCAAGGCGCGATCGAAAATACAGAACCCGAAGGTGAACCGCTGAAAGTGGAGCGATCGACTGACGGTACTGTGACGAAAGAATACAAGTTCCGCCGCGTTCGGGAAGATGCAGAGGGTAAGAGGATCAATCAGTTTATTCGGACTACTCCGGGCAGGATTATTTATCACCAAACGATCGAATCGGTAATTAACAATTAGGAATTGGGTAATAGGTAATAGGTAATAGGTAATGGGTCAGTCTTGGACGAAAAAAATGCTTGGATGTGCTAGACAGCGGTAAGGTGCGCATTGCGTACCCTACATATAAGTAAGGTGCGCATTGCGCACCCTACATATAAATGTTATGCGACGTAAATTCTGTACCAATTACCAGTTACCAGTTACCAGTTACCAGTTACCAATAACCAATGACCAATGACCAATGACTAAATTACTAACAGCAGAAAAATGACAGAAAATAAGGAAAATAAGGAAATTGTTTTTCGCAATCGAGTTGTTGACAAAGGTCAGCTCAAAAAATTAATCTCTTGGTCGTTCATGAACTATGGAACGGCCCGCACGGCGCAAATGGCCGACAAACTCAAAGACTTGGGTTTTCGGTTTGCGACCAGAGCGGGAGTTTCAATTAGTGTAGACGACCTGCAAGTACCGCCAATCAAACGGCAACTGCTCGAAGCAGCCGAAGAAGAAATCCGGGTAACTGAACAGAAATACACCAGAGGCGAAATCACCGAAGTCGAACGCTTCCAGAAAGTAATCGACACCTGGAACAGCACCTCAGAAGACCTCAAAGACGAAGTAGTCAAGAACTTCCGAGCCACAGACCCCCTCAACTCGGTGTACATGATGGCCTTCTCCGGGGCGCGCGGGAACATCTCCCAAGTGCGGCAGCTCGTCGGAATGCGCGGATTGATGGCAGACCCCCAAGGGGAAATCATCGACTTGCCAATTAAAACCAACTTCCGAGAAGGCTTGACCGTTACCGAGTACATCATTTCCTCCTACGGAGCGCGCAAAGGCTTAGTAGATACCGCCCTCCGCACCGCCGACTCGGGCTACCTAACTCGCCGCTTAGTAGACGTATCCCAAGACGTAATCGTCCGCGAAGTAGACTGCGGAACTCAGCGGGGAATTCGCGTCCGCCCCATGACCGACGGCGCTACCGTGCTGATTCCCCTGAAAGATCGTCTGCTGGGGCGGGTTTTGGCCAAAGATGTGGTGGATCCCAAAACCAAAGAAATCGTGACTTACGGCAGCGAAAGAGCTGTCCGCAACCAGCCGATTACCGAGGAGCTGGCAGGGGAAATCGGCAAGTCGGGAGTGCCGGAAGTTTATTTGCGATCGCCCCTAACCTGCGAAGCCACCCGTTCCGTTTGCCAGTGCTGCTACGGCTGGAGCCTCGCCCACCTGCAAATGGTGGACATGGGAGAAGCG
Organism: Oscillatoriales cyanobacterium; assembly: GCA_004293365.1. GTDB lineage: Bacteria > Cyanobacteriota > Cyanobacteriia > Cyanobacteriales > Microcoleaceae > Microcoleus. Next base: position 26,533 of record RDYN01000021.1, read on the forward strand.
ATCGGGATTATTGCCGCCCAGTCGATCGGCGAACCGGGAACCCAACTCACCATGCGTACTTTTCACACGGGCGGGGTGTTTACTGGAGAAGTCGCCAAACAAGAACGGGCACCCTTTCCCGGCACCGCCAAATTCAAGAACTTGCGTACCCGCCCCTTCCGCACCAGACACGGCGAAGAAGCCCTCGTCGCCGAAAACAACGGCAAACTCGTATTCGAGGGCGAGGGCTACGAAGAAGGCAAATCGGGAGCTAAAAATCAGAAGCTGAAAGTAGAATTCGCGATCGTCCAAGGTTCCACCCTGATGGTCAAAGACGGACAGCGCGCCGTCCCCGGACAAGTTTTGGCAGAAGTGCCGATCGTCGGGCGCGCCGCCCGCAAAACCACCGAAAAAGTCACGACGGACGTAGCCTCCGACTTAGCCGGAGAAGCCAAATTTGCCGACTTGGTGCCGGAAGAAAAAACCGACCGCCAAGGCAATACCACCCGCACCGCCAGCAGGGGCGGGCTGATTTGGATACTTTCGGGCGAGGTGTACAACTTGCTCCCGGGCGCGGAACCTGCCGTCAAAAACGGATCGAAGATTGCAGCCAACAGCGTCATCGCCGAAACCAAACTGATCTCCGAACACGGCGGCGTAGTCCGCATCGCCGACGAACGAGAAATCGAAATCATCACCGCTCAAGTGCTGCTAGACCAAGCGATCGTCCGCGCCGAAAGCGCCGGCGGCCGCGACCACTACATCATCGAAACCGCCTCAAACCAGCGGTTTTCCCTCAAAACAGCGCCCGGGAGCAAAGTCATCAACGGCGAAGTCGTAGCCGAACTGCTCGACGACAGCTACCGCACCGCCACCGGAGGCATAGTCAAATACGCCGGAGTCGAAGTCCACAAGCGCGGCAAAGCCAAACTCGGCTACGAAGTCGTCAAAGGCGGCACCCTGCTGTGGATTCCCGAAGAATGCCACGAAGTCAACAAAGACATCTCCCTGCTGCTAGTAGAAGACGGCCAGTACGTCGAAGCCGGAACCGAAGTCGTCAAAGATATTTTCTGCCAAACCAGCGGCGCGGTAGAAGTTACCCAGAAAAACGACATCCTCCGGGAAATTGTGATCAAGCCGGGAACCCTGCACTCGGTCGATCGCCCGCCGCTCACCTTGGGCGAAGGTCAAATAGTCAGCGCGGGTCAAGAAATCTTCCCCGGCTTGATTGCCGAAGAATTGGGCTATGCCGAATACATCGAAACCCCCGAAGGCCCGGCCTTGCTGCTGCGCCCCGTCATCGAATTCCCCGTACCCGACAAACCGCCCGTACCGAGCCAAACCGCCCTCAACGAGTCGATCGCCCTCAAAGCAGTCCAGCGCCTCCCCTACAAAGACGGAGAGCGCGTCAAATCCGTCGAAGGACTCGAACTGCTGCGGACTCAGCTCATCCTAGAAATCGGTTCCGGGGCGCCGCAACTGGCAGCAGATATCGAACTCCTGCCCGATGAGGAAGACGCCTTAGCTTTTGGAGCCGACGGTTCCGGCCCGGCTTGGGGCGACACAGGGGCGAACGCAGCCTCCCAAGAACTAACTTTAGTCGAAGGCGAAGAAGTTCCAGCTCCTTCTCGGATTTTCCGCTTGCAGCTAGTGATTTTGGAATCGCTGGTAATTCGGCGGGACGTATCGGCAGATCCGACCCAAGGCAGCACCCACACCAGGCTGCTGGTAGAAGACGGACAGTCGATCGCCGCCGGTGCAGTAGTCGCCCGTACCGAGATTCTCTGCAAAGAAGCGGGGATCGTCCGGGGCATCCGCGAAGGGCAGGGCGAACCCATCCGCCGGTTGTTAGTCATGCGCGATGCCGATTCTGTCACAGTTTCAGTAGCGGGTACGCCGGAGGTGAGCCCCGGTCAATTGCTCGTAGCCGGTACAGAAGTAGCGCCAGGAGTGATTCTGGAAGAGTCCGGTCAAGTCGTGAAAGTTATACCTGCCGACGGTACCGGAGAACAAGCCAAAATAGTTTTGCGGGTAGCCCGCCCTTACCGCGTCTCGGGCGGTGCAGTGCTCCACGTAGACGACGGCGACTTGGTGCAGCGCGGCGACAACTTAGTCATCCTGGTGTTTGAGCGGGCCAAAACTGGGGACATCATTCAAGGTTTGCCCCGGATTGAGGAACTGCTGGAAGGGCGGAAACCGAAGGAGGCTTGCATCCTGGCCAAGCGCCCGGGAACGGCTCAAGTGGTCGCCGACGACGATGTGGTCGAACTCGCCGTAGTAGAAGACGACGGCCGGATCGAGCAGTATCCTTTGTTACCTGGCCAAAACCCGATCGTCTCCGACGGACAGCGCGTCGGCGTCGCCGAAGCTTTGACCGACGGGCCCGCCAACCCCCACGAGATTCTCGAAGTATTTTTCCAAGTCCTCAAAGAGCGCCAGCCCACCTTCGAGGCTGCTTTGGAGAGTTTCCAGCAGGTGCAGACTTTCCTCGTCAACGAAGTGCAGTCGGTTTACCAGTCTCAGGGCGTGGACATATCCGACAAGCACATCGAAGTGATCGTCCGCCAGATGACCAACAAAGTGCGGATGGAGGACGGCGGCGACACCACCATGCTCCCGGGCGAGTTGGTGGAACTGCGGCAGGTGGAACAGGTGAACGAGGCGATGTCGATTACCGGCGGGGCGCCGGCGGACTACACTCCGGTGCTGCTGGGGATTACCAAGGCTTCGCTCAATACCGACAGCTTCATATCTGCTGCTTCCTTCCAAGAAACGACGCGGGTGCTGACTGAGGCTGCGATCGAGGGCAAGTCCGACTGGCTGCGCGGCCTCAAGGAAAACGTGATCATCGGCCGCCTGATTCCTGCGGGTACTGGGTTCAACGCCTACGAGGATGCCAGCGTTCAGGATGCGGGTTTTGACGGTGCCGTGTTTGACGACGACATCCAGGATTTGCAGGAGGATGTGGTGTTGGACGATCGCACTGCGCGCCGCAAGTATACGATCGAGAGTCCTTTTGATGTTGGCCGCAGTTCTGATGTTGACTCCGAGGACGATTTTGAGGAAGTTGAGGTTGATGAGGACGATTTTGTCCCTGATACTGATGATGATTCCTTAGGGGCGATCGTCGATGAGGATGATGATGATATCGGTTACGACTTCGATGAGGACGAAGACTAAAACGAGTGTTTTGAGATAGATTGCCGCGCAGCCAGCGAGCCTGAAGTGCGCGGCAATTTTTGAGAAATCCTCCGAACCAACAGGCGCCAGCGTTGGTTCGGAGGATCTTAAATTTTTGGTCTCAAAACTTAAAACTCAAAATTCACAGCCGAAAGTGCGATCGGCACATCTAATATCATGTACGGTCGATTACCAGTAATAAAAACGGTTTGTAGTGTGGAATGCGAGTCCGCTCTTTTTGCGGACTCGCATTCCACACGTGCGTACTATCTTATGCGGGTAGATCGAGCGGACACGATATAATCGCTAGAAAAAAGAAGGCAGAAGATATTCAGCCGCAGGCATGAATCTGAATTCAATAAAACTTGAAATTTAAAAATTTTAATTGTTTGAATTAACCGACAATTAAAATTATTTCTTCCTTGTAATACCAATTTTAAAATTTATGCAACAGTAGTTGTAGGGTGTGGAGCCACGAAAAATTCATAGCTGCATACCGACAATTTGACCGATCGGCACCTGGCCGCAATGCTCTTACAAACAAACACAACATTTAGTGTGCTGCAATTTTTTGTCAAAATGCTATTATAAACACGGTGGCATTTTTCAAGCCAGTCTGCGAAAATAACTATTTGTTCAGATGTAGATTTAAGTACGAATTCCTAGGTTAGATTGAACACTAGGTCTTTAAGAAATATCAAGACGTTTCTCAAAAAGTCGATCGAATAAAAGCCGGCCACTGAATAAGGGGCGAAGACGCCAAGTTTTCGGTAAAATACCGCTAACCCAAGCGTATTGAACTACAAACTTCGCGGCTTCCCTCCGTTACATTAGTTACACTCTTACGATGAGGAATCCGTTGCTGAACTTCCTGCTTCAAATATGGTGCGCTCACTCAGGGAGCAAGGCTTTAATCCGATCGACAAACTCTTGATGGTCTACTACAGGTTTAGAGATGTAACCGTCGGCACCGCTTTGATCCAGAAAAGTTTCTCTATCACCGGCCATCGCGTGAGCCGTCACCAATATAATTGGCAGCGAGGCCGTTTGCGGGTCAGCTTTCAGCAGTTGAGTAATCTTAATGCCGTCAACAGATTTTCCCTGGTACACGCTGCGCGAAAGAGACACGTCCATTAAAATCAAATCAGCAAGGCCAGCAGCAGCAATCTGCATCACCTCTTCTACATTTTCCGTGTGCTTGACAGCTAAGCCCCCCCGCTTAGTCAGTATTTTGGAAAAAACCCGAGCATTGACCAAATCGTCCTCTACAATCAGAACGGTTTTCATAAATAAATATGGGAAGTATGCAAACTTTGCGACATGAGTCCAAAGAGGAACACGGCACGGGGACTAGATTCCCCGTCAAAAATGCAGAGTTTTTAGCGCCATCAGCCGGGAACCCTGCAAAACCCGCATATATTCCTTGAGCGACTACCGTGAGAGGGTGTACAGATGCCCAGAAGCATCCATTACCATCAATTAGACTACTACATAGACAATACTTCGGACAGTTTTAGATCTAATCGAGGATCTCAAACCCTTGATGGCTATAGGGATGACTATTTTTTCAATCTTTAAGTAAGCGCCTGAGTTTCAAAAAATCATTAAAAATGCAAGGGCTTACGCTGTAACGCTTACAGAGTCGTTAAAAAACTGTCCGAAGTATTGACATAGAGACAGATACATTTAACCCGGTAGAAGCTGAAAATCAACCTCTACTGTGTATGGCACAATTTGGTAAGATGCAATCTTACGCCTTTGTGTCGCGGATCTGTCACAGCCTTTAACAAAATGCTAAAAGTGCCATTTATATCGCGCCCGATGCCATGACCGCAAGAAGGACAAACTGTGAGTTAGCCTTCTAACTTTTTGTGGTTCTGTCCATACTTTGAACAGGTTTTAGATGTATATTTTTCAGTCAGGTCTGCTACAATACATCCGCGCTTAGATGCGGAAATGCTTCAACGTATAATAGGGTTAACCTATTGATATTACTACAATCTATCACAGTCTACTAGAATATTCCAAATAATTGTCTACCTTGGATAGAGTGTTTAGTTGTTTTTTAGAACTAGACCTGACACTGACGCTCCTCTCATGATTCCCCGGTAGCAAGTTTTTAGTAACCTGTTGTCGATTTAAATTGCATATTTGAATTTTCTATTCCCCTTCACGATCGCATTTTCCCCCCAGGACTAAGAATCTCCCTCTCCCTGTCGAACATAACAGACAATCTCGGGGTTGCTGCTGCTTATCCTGTCTTTGGGTCAAGGCTCCGACTTGTACCTTTTTAGATTTTAGATTTTAGATTTTAGACTGGCCGCGATCGATCGGATAGGGGTTTGGAGGTGGACTGGGGTTGACTGCTGCTGCATTACTTTTTGGTAACTGCTATGAGAGTCCCGGAGCCTTGACAATTATTTTCTTTCTTGCTCTTAGAGTCAAGCAATGTTTATTGACCTACTCGGGCCCCCGCATTCGGAGTGACGAATATAACGGGGATGGTTGAGGATTCGCCATTCTGGGTTTTGACCGCTGGAGACTGCTTAAAAGATAGACTCTTTGGTCGCGATCGAGCTAGTGTCAGAGGCTTGAGAGTTCGCCCGGAGAGATTTTGACGGCGCCCAATTCTGAACGATCGGCCTTTGTGAGCGATTATAAGGAAAAGCATGACCGCGAATCAACCTTCTCGCGGCGGGCGGTAAATCGACAGGTAGGCGCAAAGGTAGGCAACATAGACGTTAGTGTAAGAGTAGAGAGTAAGAGGCAAGTGTTGCCCGTCTTCGGCACTCTCACCAGTGCTTTCACCTGTTAAATTTATTTTTCTCCTCTCGCGCTCGCGGTTTGGTCGAACTTTCGGTTCGCTGCACCAGCAAACGCTTTTCATTCGATACAGGCAACCTGAGCATGATTGACCCCGCCCAAAAACGGGTACCGTGCCCCCCACAATCGTCGTGGAGATCCCAAAATTTTAGATCGTAGTTCCTACTCCCTGATTCAAAGCTGCGAGTAAATCTAAAATCTAAAATCTAAAATCTAAAATCTAAAATCGACTGACAGAGGCTGTCTTCACTCAGGAATTAACGGACATAAGGACTCATGGCTAAACAACTAAACCTACTTTCCGGGCAAGTAATTTCTACGCCTCTGCACGCCGAGATGCAGCAATCGTACCTCGAATATGCCATGAGTGTGATCGTCGGGCGAGCTTTGCCTGATGTCCGCGACGGTTTAAAACCGGTGCACCGTCGAATTTTGTACGCGATGCACGAACTCGGTTTAACACCAGACCGACCTTACCGCAAGTGCGCCCGGGTGGTTGGAGATGTTTTGGGAAAATATCACCCCCACGGCGACCAATCGGTTTACGACGCTCTGGTACGCATGGTTCAGGAGTTTTCGAGCCGCTATCCTTTGCTTGCGGGTCACGGCAATTTCGGTTCGGTGGACAATGACCCGGCTGCTGCGATGCGCTACACGGAAACGAGGCTGGCATCGATCGCCCACGAAGCCATGTTAACCCAAGTCGGCGATGCAACTGTTGATTTTACTGGCAACTTTGACAATTCGCAGCAGGAACCGACGGCGCTACCTGCTCAGTTGCCGTTTCTGCTGCTCAACGGCTGTACTGGCATTGCTGTGGGCATGGCTACTAATATCCCGCCGCACAATTTGGGCGAGGTGGTAGACGGTTTAATTGCTTTGATTGAAAATCCGGAGATCTCGGACGAGAAGTTGATCGAACTAATTCCGGGCCCGGATTTCCCAACCGGAGGGGAAATCGTCTCTACAGAGGGCATTATTGATGCCTACACTAAGGGTCGAGGTAGCATTGCGGTCAGGGGTGTGGCTGGGGTGGAAGAAGTGCCTGGGAATCGCAAGGTACGGACTAAAACGGCGATCGTCGTGACGGAGTTTCCGTTTCAGGTAAATAAGGCGGCTTGGATTGAAAAGGTGGCGGAGTTGGTGAATGCCGGCCGCTTGGATGGTATTTCTGATTTGCGCGATGAGAGCGATCGCGAAGGCATTCGAGTTGTAATTGAGCTCAAGCGAGAATTTACTCCTGAAGCAGTTCTGGCTCGTCTTTACCAACAAACTGACCTGCAAACAAATTTTGGCGCGATTTTGCTGGCAATTGTCAACGGTCAACCCCGACAGTTGACCCTCAGACAATTGTTGCAGGAATTTCTGGATTTCCGAGAATTAACTCTTACCCGCCGCTACAATTACGAGTTGCAGGCAGCAGAACGCCGCTGTCACATTGTCCAAGGCTTAATGTTGGCTTTGACAAATCTCGATACGACGATCGACATTCTCAGAAATGCTCCTGACGGTTCTACGGCTAAGCAAACTTTCCAAGTTCGACTCAATTTGAGCGAAAGTCAATCTGATGCGATTTTGGCGATGCCGATGCGCCGGCTGACTGGTTTGGAAAGAGAAAATTTGCAGTCTGAGTTGGATGAGCTGACGGGTAAAATTCAAGAATTGCAGCGGTTGTTGAGCGACAGGCGCGAATTTTTGAAGGCTTTGAAGAAGGAATTGCGATCGCTCAAACGCAAGTATGCTGACGAACGCCGCACTAAATTTGCCAATGGAACCGGACGCGCGAAAACCGCCCAAACACAACCTGCTGGCAAGAAAAATGCTGGTGTGAAGCCTTTGTTGCCGGCAATAATTTCGCCTAATTTATTGCCCGATATTGAACCGGAGGAAACTATTGTTGAATTTTCGCACAAGCAGTACGTGCGACGCTTGCCCGCTGGGGAACGTCCGCGCTCGAAAAGTCGCGAAAAATCGGTTTCGGCTTTAGAAAAAAATGAAGATTTTATTGTGACGGCAAACCTCACAAAAACCGATCGCACTTTGGTCGTCTTAACTCCTAACGGCAAAGCTTATCCGCTGAAAGTCGCCGATATTCCTAGTAGCAGCCAAAAAGACCGGGGAACGCCGATTGTCGGTTTGTTGTCGCCCAGTGCTACTAAAGAAAGTGCCGGTCGCGCTTTTTCGGAAATCACAGTTGCACACTTTATTTTGCCGGAAAATTCGGAGGCTGCGGATTTAGTAACTCTGACTCAACAAGGCAAAATAAAGCGCTTGCCGATGCAGGAATTTGCTGAGTTGACTAATCGCGGCGTGACTGTTGTTAAACTCAAGGAGGACGATCGACTCCGCAATGCTAGTCTAAGCAAAGTTGGCGATCAAGTGGTCGTCGCAACTTCGGGAGGCCGAGTCCTCCGCTTTGATGTCGATGACGAACAACTGCCGCCCATGGGCCGCACCGCCCAGGGTTCTCAAGTCACCAGGTTGCGGAAGCAGGAACAGTTGGTGGGTTGTATTACGATCGACCCGGAGGACAGTCTGGTGCTATTTTCGGAGTTGGGTTGGGCTAAACGAATGCCTGCGGGTTCTGTCAGGCTTACTAACCGCGGCGAAATTGGCACTCAAGCTTTTCGCTTTGCTGAGCCTAAGGATGCTTTGGTTGGATTGCTGCGGGCTGTTGCGGGTACGGATGTTAAACTTTTTACTAATTCTGGCCGCCTGCTGCGATCGCAGGCTGATGCTATAGCTTTTTGGGGGAAGGATGCTCCGGGCGATCGGGTTTTTGACCTCAATCCTGGTGAAAGAATTATCAAGGTTATCAGCAGTCAGTAGTCCTTGGGTATGGGGCATGGGGCTCCGTGGGCATGGGGCTCCGTGGGCATGGGGCTCCGTGGGCATGGGGGAATTAATCTGACTTCTGACTTCAACATCCATCCGTTAAATGATTTCAATTCTGTACACTGCTCGTTACCGAACTTCCTCCTTCAATATGCCAATTGCCAATTACCAAATTAGTCCTGGATGTAAAAAGAGGTTTGACGCGCGAATTATAGCGGTAAGGTGCGCATTGCGCACCCTACATAGGTCGGTTGTGCATAAGTTCTAAAATCTAAAATCGTCTGATGGCGCAAGTTGTATTAGAAAATATCTACAAAAGTTTTCCCCTGGGCCAAGGAGAACAGGAAAAAGTAGCAAACAACATCGCCCCAAGCGTCTCAACAGAGACTCCTAGCTCTTCGTCTAACACTGTTTTGCGGCGGATTAACCTGACCGTCAAAGACGGGGAATTCATGGTGTTGGTGGGGCCTTCTGGCTGCGGAAAAAGCACTTTGCTGCGATCGATCGCTGGTTTGGAAGTTTTGACAGCCGGTAATATCTGGATTGGCGATCGGCTCGTTAACGATTTGCCTCCTAAAGACCGAGATATCGCTATGGTATTTCAAAATTATGCTCTCTACCCTCACTTAACAGTCTACGATAATCTCGCCTTTGGATTGCGCCGCTCACAGAAGGAAGAAGGTACGTCCGCTTCTTTTGTAACGGATGTAACGGATAGAAGGAAGAGGGAAGAAGGAAGAGGGAAGAAGGAAGAGGGAAGAAGGAAGAGGGAAGAAGGAAGAGGGAAGTCGGGAGAAGAGAAAGACGCAGAAAAAACAAGCAGGGAGAAGGTAGAAAAAATTAGGAATCAAGTAAAAGAGGTGATTAATTATTTAGCTTCTCATACTGTAAACAACGAGCGAATATATACTTTAGGGGAGGACTTTTTAGTGGGAACAACTCGCAAGCTTCCTCTCGGTTTGCGCTATTTGTCGGAACGGGAAAAGGCGGTAGGAGAACGAGTCCGGGCGGTAGCTCAATTATTGCAAATAGAACCGCTTTTAAATCGCTTACCGAAACAACTTTCGGGAGGACAAAAGCAGCGGGTGGCTTTGGGTAGGGCGATGGCTCGAAATCCCGCAGTGTTTTTGATGGACGAACCGCTATCAAATCTTGATGCGAAGTTGAGAGCGGAAACTCGATCGCAAATTGTGCAGTTACAGCGGCAATTGGGCACTACCACTATTTATGTGACTCACGACCAAACTGAGGCGATGACTATGGGCGATCGCATTGCGATTATGAATGCTGGCCAGCTTCAGCAAGTCGCTAAGCCTCTAGAGCTTTACAACAAGCCGGCGAATCTGTTTGTGGCTGAGTTTATCGGTTCTCCGCCGATGAATTTTTTGCAGGTGCAGTTTACCGCCCCGCTGTTGATTTCTCACCCGCAATTTCGCTTTACTTTGCCCGATATTTGGGCGAAAAATCTACAAAAATATGACGGGCGAGGCCTCATTTTGGGCATCCGCCCGGAACATCTGAGCATTCACCCTCCTGCTACCAAAAATCTGTCGGTACAAGTGGAAATTGTGGAGGCTTTGGGACACGAAACTTATTTGCGGGTGTGTTTGACTGAGGATCCGGCTGTGCGGATGCAGGTGCGGGTTCCTCCTGAGCGATCGATCCGTGTTGGTGAGGAGCTTTGGCTGGCGATCGCCCATGATAAAATTCACCTGTTCGATCCTGATACCGAATTGGCGATTTTTCCTCGGTAGGTAAAATCACAGCGATCGTTGTTACCGAAATCACATTCCACAAACTTGCTTTTTTTTCAAGTGACTGTTATATTAATTTACATAAGCCTTACAAAAGTTAACGAAGAGAGTTCATACTATGCAAGAACAAAAACGCAACGCTTGGAACTGGGGCTTCAGCGAAGGAGCTGAAAATTGGAACGGTCGTTTAGCAATGATTGGTTTCTCTGCCGCTGTCATCATTGAATTGGTTTCCGGTCAAGGCTTGCTTCACTTCTGGGGTCTGATCTAATTTTCTAGTTAAGATTTTCAGACACTGCAAAGGTTGGGAGTTCCATCAGGGACTCCCAAAATTTTGCCCAAGCGATTTAAGCAGCCCAATTTTGGCACGGCGATCGACTCGCAGCAAATAGCGAATTGCAGCCGTGCATTGAGCAGTACAATGTTTAACAGCGAGCGGTCTTTTTGGGATAGGGGGTTCCACCCCAAAAGAGTAAATCACTCTTTTGGGTGATGCGACAGAAATGCTCTAGCGGATATATTCTTTTAAGATGCTGTTGCGATTGGGATGGCGCAACTTCCGCAGGGCTTTAGCTTCGATTTGGCGAATCCTCTCGCGAGTGACGTTAAAGATTTGACCAATTTCCTCCAAGGTCTTCATCCGTCCGTCGTCTAAGCCGTAACGCAGCCTCAGTACATCCCGTTCTCGGGGGCTGAGAGTATCCAAAACGCTTTCCAAATCTTCCCTGAGCAAGTTCTTTGAGACTTGATCTTCTGGCGTTTCCCCGTCAGATTCAATAAAGTCTCCCAGGCGCGAGTCTTCCTCTTTGCCGATCGGAGTTTCTAAAGAAATTGGCAACTGTGCAGATTTAGCAATAAAGCGCAATTTCTCGATCGTCATCTCCATTTTGGTGGCGATTTCTTCTTCCGTAGGCTTGCGGCCCATTTCCTGAGAAAGCAGCTTGGTAGTTTTCTTGATCCGCGAGATGGTTTCGTAAAGGTGAACCGGGAGGCGGATAGTCCGGGATTGATCGGCGATTGCTCTGGTGATGGCTTGACGTATCCACCAAGTTGCGTAGGTGGAAAACTTGTAGCCTTTTTCGTGATCGAATTTTTCAGCGGCCCGGATCAGACCCAAAGAGCCTTCTTGAATCAAATCTTGGAAAGACAAACCGCGATTCATGTACTTTTTGGCGATCGACACCACCAAACGCAGGTTTGATTGCACCATCTTCTCCTTGGCGCGCCGCCCGACGTGGAGTCGGTGACGGAAAGCAGGTAGTGCCATCTCTACAGCAGTAGCCCATTCGTTGTCTTTGGGTTCGCGGTCCAACTCTTCGAGAAGTTGTTCTCGAACTCGCTCTAATTCCAGCAAATCTGCAATCTTGCGGGCGAGTTCAATCTCTTCGTCAGCTCGCAACAGTCGAATCCGACCGATTTCTTGCAGGTAAAGACGAATAGAGTCTTCAGTATAATGCTTTTTCTTTGCCTGAGCCCGACGGCGGGCTTTCGCGCCTTTGCCAGCTTTAGTGTCGTCCTCCTCAGATTGAGAGTCTAGAAAATCTTCTCGATCGTCTTCTTCGTCGATAAAGAGTTCCAACTCGCTTTCCGGTAGAACGCTTTCGGCGTTCCTAAGCAACTCGATTGTTTCCATTGTGGGTGTAATTTTGGTTTCGAGTACGGTGTTAGCCTGGATCATGCCGCCTTCCTCATGCTCCTGAATTAAAGAATAAATAACAGTGGAATAGTGTCTGTTTGTAGTTTAGACAAGTTAGCCAGTATTGACATGGACGCAGGAAGAAATCGTGGGATTTTCGGTCTGCTAAATGAAGCAGTGACCGAAACTGCACCAATTTTATGAGTCAAAGTTCGAGTTCTGGGAAAGAAGTAGCCAGCGCATTCACTCGATCGCATACTTTAACGTCGCAACCTCGGATTGAGCGTGCGGCTTTTTCTTGTTTGGGCGAGTTAACGCATTATCTGCGATACCTAGCCCAGAATAGAAAACCCGGAGATGCGATCGCACCTCAAAAAATACTGGCTTTTTTACTCGGTACTTCGATGTTTTACCCGTACAAGTTTTCTGGCACGGAACCCTCTAACTTTTATGTTATGGGTGTCCAAATTTTGATTTGCTTGCTGCTTTACTCTGGTCGTCAGACATCACAGTTGCACGGCAAATTTTCGCCACCTTGGATGCGGTTCTGCTGCGTCAAATTTAACAGCAGAGAGTCGAAGCACCACACTGTGAGAATCGGATCTTGCAAAGACCCTTATGATTGTAGCCGTTCTCACAAAAAATGGAAGCTATTTTCCGTTTTTTGTCAAGAACCTAGAAAACTTTGTCAGCTTAGCTTGACAATACTGACTCATGTCTTGCTCAGCTAAATCCTGAGAACGGCCCGGAAAAACTTGGGCGCGATCGAACGGCGCTGTTTTGTGTGGATATCTGGGTTAAAAGCTGCGGCGCAGTCTGCCAAAGAGTTAGCAGACAATTTTTGACTTGCCGGAATTGAGACCAATACAATCCGTGTAGGTGCACCCATCTTTACCCTGTTTCCCTGAATAGAATCATACGCAATCTGCGATTGAATAAAGCTTGCGAGCTTTAGTTGTAAGCCGGCAACTCTGGATGAGAGACCGACGATCGCCCCCAATGAAGCGTTGCGGGTTTAGTAGTGCAACAGGGGCTGTCTTTGTTAAGTTAGCTCAATTTTGAAAAATTGGGCCTGCTTTTGACATTACATCACATTAAGTTCGTAACGTCACATTCTCATTTAAGCTTGCGTGTGAGCTTTGCTGTCTGAGCGATAACAGCCAGAATGAGACAGTTTGCTAAGAGTTCCCTCGTGCGGTAATTGTTACGCAGCGAACTGCTCAGGTATTGCTCGTCTCTTTAGCTAATATCTACATTCATTTTAATCTCACAAACAACTTAAGTCGAATATTACTAAGTTTAGCTCGATCTCGCCAAGGTAGATCTTCCCGATCGGCGATCGCCTTGATGGCGCTGCACTCGATGGATTTGAGAAACTCCAAGCCCAAGAGAGCAGCTAGCCGTTCTACCGACACCTGTTCCCTCAAAAAATGCGACAGTATACCCGCAATCCCAACCATTATGATATAGCTGATTCCATCGAAAATCTCAAATCGAAAATTGTCTGACCTGGTTGTTGAAAAGACGTGCAACTTTATACTTGCTTAAAAAATATCCGCTGCAATATAAAGACGCCATGAAGCCTTTCTCCACAATTCTAAGTAATATTACGGAACGACCTGCTATATTTAAAGCCAACTCATACTATTTTAGATGAAAGATTGGGGATTGGGCATGGGAATGATTCATGGGATCGGCGCTGGGATCGGACAAAACAGTTGTATTCTGTTGGGAAACAAAGAGCGGCAAAACCAGGCTCGGGCTTAAGTATAAAGGCTGGCGCCAAGGACAAAAAATTGGCCCTCAACATTACCCTATTAAAAACAACTGTGCAACCGATCGCGATCGCCACTCCTGTTCCGCAGTCAATCACCCCTGGGCGAGTCGAAATCTCCGACAACCGCGATCGAATAATTAAACTGCCTCAACTGCACCATAATAAAAAGCTTCAAGGGCTGCGACGCAAGTTTTGTCGCCGTACAGACGCCCTTGTCGTTGCGAAATTCGATCGGCAATACTCTGCCTCCATTCCGATTCTAACCCCAGCCTCACAGCTATTTCTACGTATTCTGCTGCGGTTTGAGCAACTGTTTCGGTCACTCCCAGCATTTGCAAAATCCCAGAGGAATGGCGGCCCCGCATAAATTCTCCCGGACAAGTGACAACAGGTAAATTGCACGCGATCGCTTCCAAAGTCGTGTGGCCTCCAGACCAACCGAAACTGTCGAGAAAAACATCAGACAAAAGTTGAAGATTCCAATAAGCTTTCTCATCCATTTTAGGTAAAATCGCGCAAAAATCAGCGCTATCCAAACCGTACTTAGCAAAAGTCCGCTGGAGGCGCTGCTGAAACAGTTTACCAATATCAACATTCGGACGCGATATAAAAGCAAACTGAGCTTGAGGAACCTGTCGGGCAATTTCCGCGAAAATATAGTCGTGTTGCGGCAGGTATTTGCAGAGAGTTTGACAGCAGAGGTAAACAACAGCCTTCTCCCGCAGGCCAAAATTTGCACGGGTGGCCGTTGCTGCAGGAATCACTGGCTGCGGGTAAGAAATGCCAATATTCGGCAAGCGAATTAATTTTTCTGAATAATGCAAAACTGCATTTTCCGGTTCCATCAAATCGCTGGAGAGGAAGTAATCGACCGTGGGCAATCCTGAAGTCACCGGGTGCGCCCAAGAGGTACACTGAATGGGAGCAAGGCGCAAGGCGGCAAGTTGAGTTATTTGCGGTTGCAGCCCAATATCGAGGAATACCAGTACGTGTAATTGGTCAGCAATAATTTGTTGGCAGATTAATTCTAAGTTGCCGGGGATGTAGTGGAAGGTATCGCTGTAAAATCGGAACTGTTGAGTAAAGTTGTCTTGCGTCTCGGTAATTTGATAGCAATAGATTTCAAATTCGCTGCTGCCCTGTTGCAGCCAGCCGAGGGTTAATTTGCCCACTGTATGTCCCCACAAGCAGCCAGAGATGTAGCCGATGCGAATTTTGCCGCTTTTGCTGGGGGGAGGTAGCGGTAAATCCTTTGCCCACTGCCGATAGTTTGCAGCCATGACTTTGCGAACAAATTGCCCGTACTGTTTCTGGATATCTAAGTCGTTGCCGCCTTGATAAGCTAGAAAAAAGTTGGTGTGCTGACTGATAATTGTTAAAGCTTTTTGTTTGCCTGCATCTGTATCGAGGTTGGTTTGTTGGATTAACTGTTTGATTCCCGTCTCGAACCGATCGCGATAAACAGCTATTTCCTCTACACTTTCATAAATCACCGGCAGAATTAAATACTGTCCCGGATTAAAAAAGCAGTCTTCGGGAAATAAACTCGACCCATCAACCGCAACTGCGATCGCTTCTGAAGTTCTCCCGGATGCCAGAGAGGCCAAGACTAAATTGCGGTAAAGACTGGCGCCTGCTGGATAAAGCTCGATCGCCTCCCGGCAAACTTGAATGGCGGCTGCATATTCCTCTAAATGTTGGTAACACTCAGCCAAATTTAAGTATAATTGAAGGTCGCCTGTTTGAACTTCTAAAAATTTCCTGTACTCGATAACGGCTTGTTGGTATTCGCCGCGCCCGTAGCAATCGCTGCCAAAATAAAGGTATGCTTGAATTGGGTCATTTTTGAGACGGCGGGCAAATTCGAGATTGGCGACAACTTCAGCAGCATCGGGCTGCAATTGCAGGGCAGTTTCGTAAAGCTCGATCGCGCGATCGACTTCGGTTTGCGACAGCAGCAAATTGCCCAGATTCAGGTAGCTGCCAAAATGAGCGGGATTAAGTGCGATCGCTTGACGGTAAATTGACTCAGCTTGATTAATATTACCGATTTGTCCTAAAATATTACCTAAATTATTATAAGCATCAATGCAGTTGGGTTCGAGGGCGATCGCCTCTCGATAAGCTGTGACGGCACCGATAACATCCCCGGTTTTTTCCAAGACCAAACCCAAGCTGTAATGAGTGCCAGCTACGGAGGAATCCACTGCCAAACATTCGCTCAGCACCTGTTGCGCTTCTCGATACCGGTCTGTGGCATAATAAAGTATACCGAGATTTTGCCAAGCATCTACTTGATTTGGATCGTACTGCAAAACTTGCTTGTACTTCTCCTCTGCTGCGATAAATTGTCCGGCTTGGTGCAGGTTTAAAGCTTGACTGTACAGTTCTTGTGCGATATTTTTCCGGTCGGATTGCTGCAAATCGTAAATTGATTGAATCGCATCTCGATTTCGCAATTGCTGAAAAGTTGACCGCTCGTAATTGCCGGATGTATTGACATCCCAACTGAAAACCTGCAAGCCATTCCAAGCATTGCTAAATTCAGGCGCTGAAAAATCTAGCAGCAGTTGGCATTGAGGATTAGCGACGACAAAATCCCAGTTGGCTTGACGCGGAGTTTCCCAATTGCTATTGCTGACGACAATCAGTGCCGAGTCTGCTAAAAACGGTTTGGATAACAGTAAAGCTAGTAAGTGCGATCGATAATCATGAGCGGCATCATAAAATAATACACCAATGCGATCGGGTGATTGTATTTCCCGCAAATCCCAGAAAAATTCCTCAAAATTTTGATTGCAAAAGAAAACTTGTTCTGATATATTAAAATTGGCTAAGTTTTGTCCTAAATTATCGCTGCTGTCGCCAAAAGTATCAAATTCCGAAAAGTCATCAACGGCACAAGCTGTTATTTCTGCATGATTTAGCAGCGTACCGATTAAGCTTCCGCCTTGAAAGCAGCCGATTTCGCAGTAAATTTCATCGGGAGACATACATTCGACAGCCCAATTTAGCAACTGCATTGCATTGGCTGTCGTTGTGGTTTGAAGTGAGTTGATTATTTGCTGAAATTGATGGGACTTTGGTTCGGCTTGCGGTTGTCCCCAGTTATTGTACAACTCGGATATTTGTTCGAGAAATCTTTGGTATTCCATCTTTTGCGTTTGGTTCTTAAATGGTTCGTAGTGAGGACTTTAGTCCTCATAAAAGAAAGGACTGAAGTCCTTACTACGAACCTTTTTTAGAGCTAAATTCCTGAGGGAAGAAAGGACTGAAGTCCTCACTACGAACCTTTTTTAGCGCTCGATTCATGAGAGAAGAAAGGACTGAAGTCCTTACTACGAACCTTTTTTAGCGCTCGATTCATGAGAGAAGAAAGGACTGAAGTCCTTACTACGAACCTTTTTTAGCACTCGATTCATGAGAGAAGAAAGGACTGAAGTCCTTACTACGAACCTTTTTTAGAGCTAAATTCCTGAGGAAAGAAAGGACTGAAGTCCTCACTACGAACCTTTTTTAGGAGATAAAGTCCTCGGGAAAGAAAGGACTGAAGTCCTTACTACGAACCTTTTTTAGGAGATAAAGTCCTCGGGAAAGAAAGGACTGAAGTCCTTACTACGAACCTTTTTTAGCGATCGATTCATGAGAGAAGAAAGGACTGAAGTCCTCACTACGAACCAATCTTTCGTATTACTGTTGGTTGCGGAGGCGGGGATTGACAAATTCGTTCAATCCTTCTCCCACCAAAGACAGTCCGACTACCATTAAAGTCATGGCTAAACCGGGAAACAAAGCTGTCCACCAAATACCGGTAGGTAGGGCGTCTAAAGCTAAGCGCAAATCGTGTCCCCATTCGGGGGTTTCTTCGGGAAGTCCTAAACCGAGAAATCCTAAACCTCCTAATGTTAAAATGGCATCGGCGGCGTTGAGCGCGAACAGCACCGGTACGCTCTGAATCACGTTGAGAAATAAGTAGCGCGACAGCACTGTCCAAGTGTCTGCACCCATGGCGCGGGCGGCTTCGACAAATAATTCGGTTTTGACGCTGGCGGTGTGATTCCTGACGACGCGGTAGTATTGAGGGATGTAGGAAATGCTCAGGGCGATCGCAGCATTCAATACTCCTTTTCCCACGACAAATGCTAAAGTTAAGGAAAGCAGCAATCCCGGCAACGTATAAATTGTATCCATTAAAAATAACAGCGCGCGATCGAGCTTTCCGCCCAAATAACCGCTAACCAAACCCAGCGGCACTCCGACAAACAAACTCAACGCTGTCGCTAAAATCACGACTTGCCAAGCCGCCCGCGAAGCAAACAGCGTGCGCGAAAAAACATCGTAGCCGCTGCGGCTGGTACCAAACCAATAATTCGCCGACGGCGGTTCGTGAATCGGGTTAATCAAAGCATCGGTAGGATTTTGCAGCCATCCCCAAGCTTGCATTGCCGGAGACAAGGTTGCTACTATGATAAATAAGGCAGTTATTGCCAAACCCGCCCACATCATTTTCATTGACAGGCTTGACGGTGAGGCAATGTTGAGAAATCGCGGTAACTGAATTTTGGTTAGTGTCATTTTTAGCTATTTACTCAGCGAACATTAGTCTAATTTTTGCTAAATTTTCCTGGGCTGCTGTACAGTTTTCATCGAAAGTCAGCGCTAGTTCAAATGCCGATACTGCATCCGACCAGCGCTTCAGGTTAATATAAGCTAGACCCAAACAGCAAGCCGGGTCGGTGGTAGTGAAACTTGGCTCGAAAGGTTCTCCTTTATAGTAGCTGCTATCTTTGCCCAGTTTCAGGCAATTCTCAAAGTAAGCAACGGCACCTAACGGAAATCCTAAATTAATTAATGTCATGCCAGCTATATAATTTAGGGGAGGATAGTTGGGACACCATTCTAGACCTCGCTGACAAAGTAACACGGTTGTTTCATAGTCTTTATTTTGGAGCGATCGCCCTGCTAAAGTAAAAACGGCGTTGCTTAATCGGGGTATGAAAAAAACAAGTTGAAAATCCCCAAGCTTTGTCGATACTGGTTTCCATGACTGGTATATTTAGCCTTTCCTACCGTAAATCAGCAACGCCAAAACGGCGTCACTCTAATTTTATCAAACATCATCGCAGGCGATCGACCAGGTTCGTAGTGAGGACTTTAGTCCTTCAGGTTCGTAGTGAGGACTTTAGTCCTTCAGGTTCGTAGTCAGGACTTTAGTCCTTCAGGTTCGTAGTCAGGACTTTAGTCCTTCAGGTTCGTAGTCAGGACTTTAGTCCTTCCGAAAGCGCGGACTGAAGTCCTGACTACGAGCCAATGCGATTGCGGTCATTCTCTACAGACACAATCTTACAAATTGCTGGCAATTAACTCGCGGTACTGGCTTTTCGGCTTAACTCCCTTGAGCTCAGTCACCAAAGCCTTATCTTTAAAATACTGAATCGTCGGCGTACCAATCACGCCAGCATTTTCAGCAATTTCCGGATCTTCTTCGATGTCAATTTCCACATAGTGAATTTTGCCATCGAACTCGTCTACTACTTTGCTCAAAATCGGTTTGAGACTGTGGCAGGGGCCGCAACTCGGAGCCGAGTATTTGACCACAATCAGCCGATCGCTCTCGTGGAACAACTTCCGCAGAGCAAAACCTCCTTCGTGGCGGGTGTCGTTGATATCAAAATTCTCGCTGGTTTTGCGGACTTTGGGAGCTTCCGGCGCGGCGGGTGGTCGATCGGATTCCTCGGCTTGATGAAATTCTTGCATTAAACCGTTGGACGACAGCCAGCGCTCTGCGAGCATCGCCCCCATACAGCCGCTGCCGGCCGCAGTGATGGCTTGGCGAAACTCGTGGTCTTGCACGTCGCCCACGGCGTAAACTCCCTCGACGCTGGTTTCTACCGAACCGTGTTTGGTGGCAATATAGCCTACTTCGTCGAGTTCTAGTTGACCTTGGAACAGTTGAGTGTTGGGAGTGTGACCGATCGCGTAAAACAAACCCTTCACCAGCAAATCGCTCTCGGCACCGGTTTCAATATTTCTCAGTCTCACCCCGTCCATTTTGCCTCCCGGCACTCCCAAAATATCCACGGCTTCGGTGTTCCAGTGGACGGTAATTTTAGGATTGCTCAGCACTCGGTCTTGCATGGCTTTGCTAGCGCGCATCCGATCGCGCCGCACCAGCATGTGGACGTGAGAGCCGTATTTTGTCAGATAAATAGATTCTTCCGCTGCCGTATCGCCCGCGCCGATGACAGCTAAATCTACTCCTTTAAAAATTGGGGTAGCGCCGTCGCAAATCGCACAGGCAGAAATGCCGTGACTCCAAAATACGTGCTCGCTAGGCAAACCCAACCTTTTGGCAGTCGCGCCTGTAGCGATTACTATGGCGTGGGTTTTGATTTCTCGGTCTTCCGATCGCACTGTAAACGGACGCTGGCTCAAATCGACGTAAGTTACATCTTCCGTGTATAACTCCGCACCCCAGCGCACTGCTTGAGCTTTCATCCGATCCATCAGTTGCGGCCCGGTGATGCCTTCGGGAAAGCCGGGGAAGTTTTCGACTTCTGTGGTGGTCATCAGTTGACCGCCGGGGATGCCTCCGGTTTGGTAGCCTTCAAAGACTATGGGTTTCAGGTTGGCTCTCCCGGCGTAGATGGCTGCTGTGTAGCCTGCTGGGCCAGAGCCGATAATTACTAGGTTTTCTACGGTTTCCTTGGTCATAGCTATTTAGCTGAACTCATAACGACTTCGTTTAATTTATTGTAGCAGATTTAAAGCTTGAGGCTATACGATTTTAGATTTTAGATTTTAGATTTTAGACTTTAGACTGGCAATGATTGATTTTGTATGGGTTTGCAGCTTGCTTACAGTTGCATTCTTTTTTTTCACTTAGGTTGATGCGATGGTGCGATCGAGTGTATCTACTATTTTTCAGGGAATGAGGGCGATCGGGACAATTAAAGCTAGTTTGATAAGCAAAAATGATACTAAAACTAATTTTATTTTAAATGTTCAATCAATTTCCCAAAACCCCCAAAATTACCCCCCTTCACTATTGATTCCATTCTCATTTGCTTGACGAATTTGCGCCGTTTGAGCTATTATACAATTCCGATACTCAAGGGGTGCTATGACTAATTTTTGATTTTAAGCCTGAAACCCTTTAAAACCGTAAAATTATCAATTTTGTAAATGTAATATCTACAATTTTTTATGCGAAATACGCATTTTACGGTTTAAGAATTGTAACGTAAATTTGGGTTAATTTGACAAAAAACAGTGTTTGTGATATGTAATGCGCGATCGGGGAAAAATGCGATCGAGATTTTTACTTTCTTCCCAGCAGAAGATTATCTACTACTACTTCTTCTTCTTCTTCTTCTTCGTGTTCTTCGCGTCTTCGCGGTTCAATCATAGGAATTCCTCCGCGTCGAAAAGACTAACCGATCCATCGCACAGGCGGGACGCCCGTGCCACAATTAACAGAGAATTTTGTACTTGTGTCTGATGGATAAAACCAAGATATTGTTTGTGTGCAGCCAGAATAAGTGGAGGAGTTTGACTGCCGAGAAAATATGCCAGAAAATTAGAGGGTACAGCGTGCGATCGGCTGGAACGGAAAAAGGTGCGAGAATTAGAGTAACTGAGGGTTTGATTGGCTGGGCAGATCTAATATTTGTGATGGAAAAGAAGCACAGCGATCGACTTGGCAGCAAATTTCCCGACAGTCTTAAAGGCAAGAAGGTTATTTGCCTGCAAATCCCCGATAATTACAGATATATGGAACCCGAGTTGGTCGAGATTTTGCAGGCGAAACTGAGTCCGTATCTGGAAATGTCCGATAATCAGACGAATTTTATGCAGCGCGTTCTAGAACCGGAGGTTATGGATACTTGGGAAGAAGCTGTCGAGTACGACTCGATGGATTTTACTGAGGTGAATGCTGCTTTTGCTAAAAGTGCGAGATCTCTCGGGCCGATGTGTGGGAAAATCTTGGATGCTGGGACTGGTACGGCGAGAATCCCGATCGCCCTTGCTCAAATGCGTCCGGCTTGGGAGTTGACTTGCATCGATTTGTCGGCAAATATGCTGAAGCTAGGACTGGAAAATGTGGAAAAAGCGGGAGTTCGATCGCAAATTAATCTAGAATTAGTTGATGCTAAAGCCATGCCTTATCCCGATCGCTATTTTGACATGGTGATTTCCAACAGCATTATCCACCATTTGCCCGACCCGCTGCCGTTTTTCCAGGAAGTCAAGCGAGTGTTGAAACCGAACGGAGCAATATTTTTGCGGGATTTACTGAGGCCTCTCGATGAGATAACCAGGGATAATTTAGTTCAGATGTACGCCGCAGATTGCAATTCGCATCAGAAACAATTGTTCGGCGATTCGCTGCAAGCGGCTTTTACGCTGGATGAAGTTGAGACGATGATGCAAAATGCCGGATTGCATGGGTTGAGGATTTATGAATCTTCGGACAGGCATTGGACGGCCGAGCGCGCTTGGATGTAAAGTGTGGATTGTGCGATCGAACTAAATTTTTCCTACTCGCTCCAGAATTATCTCCTATCCCATGAAAGTTGTTCGTAGTGAGGACTTTAGTCCTCAAATTTTCAGGAGGACTAAAGTCCTTACTACGAACCAATTTTTGCCGCTTGTCTGCTCGATCGACTTTTGAAATTTGGAGGAGGACTAAAGTCCTTACTACGAACCAATTTTTGCCGCTTGTCTCCATCTACTTGGCAAATTTGGAGGAGGACTAAAGTCCTTACTACGAACCAATTTTTGCCGCTTATCTGCTCGATCGACTTTTGAAATTTGGAGGAGGACTAAAGTCCTTACTACGAACCAATTTTTGCCGCTTGTCTGCTCGATCGACTTTTGAAATTTTGAGGAGGACTAAAGTCCTTACTACAAACCAGTTTTTGCCGCTTATCTACTCAATCTAACTTTATAGTACCGAAGATTACCCGATCGCGCCCTCTGTCTTTAGCTTGATAAAGCGAACAGTCGGCTGCTGCAATCAAATCTTTTTTTGAGATTGTCGGTCCAGGAACCGTACTCGCTACTCCCAAACTCAGTGTAACACAAGCAGACACTGGTGAGTTAATATTTTCAATTGCCAGTTTTTTCACCGAGACTCTAATATGTTCTGCAATCGAGACAGCAATCTTTGGTGAAGTTCGAGGCAAAATTACCGCAAATTCTTCACCTCCGTAACGAGCCACCAGCATTTCCTCCGAAACTTCGCCTGCCGAGTCATTTACCGCCTCAACAATTTTTTGTGCTACCTGCTGCAAACAAGCATCTCCCGCCTGATGTCCGTAACTATCGTTGTATTTCTTAAAAAAGTCAATATCACATAAAATCAAAGATATTTCTGCTGCTTCTTGTCCCAATCTCTGCCATGTTTTATCTAAATATTCGTTAAAACAGCGGCGGTTTGCTACCAAAGTTAAACCATCGGAGTTAGCAAGGCGATACAATTCGGAATTAGCTGTTTTTAATTGAGAATTAGCTGCTTCTAGTTCAGATTGTATTACCGATAAATTGTAATAAAGCTCGCTAATATACCAAGTAGCTTGTTGGTGAATTTGAGCTAAAGCTACCAATACTTGATGCACGTCTAACAGTCGGTAAACTTGAGGTGCTAACTGCACAACAATCGGCTCGTAAAGTAGTTCCGGCGGCCGCTGCACGGCTCGCTGAGCAGCCATGACAATTAAGGCTACTTCTGGTAAAATCAAAGTATCGGTTTGAGCTATTTGATACAAAGCCAGAATTGGTCTGCAAGCAAATATATCTACTCCGTATGGGCGACTCATCCTTTCCATAAATCGCCTGCGCGATATCATTCCTAAAAAATCTCCATTTACGGTCAAGATAACTCCCGGAAGCAGGGGGTGAGATTGAAACAACCGAGCTACTTCTTTGGCTAGGAATGAAGCTTCAATCTGAAAATCAAAGACAGCCAAATCCTTAAGAGTAGACTCTAAAGTTAAATTTTCGGGTGGTTTTTCAGGGAAGTTAGATGGCGCGATAAATTCCACAGACACAGCGCATATCCGAATGAACAATACAGCAGCAACAAATCTAGTGTCAGCTCTTAAATTATCTTAACATTTATTGATGAGCATTGGCTGTATTCTTGACTACAGTGTTTGTTTGAGGAGCGGCTGATTCGTTAACTTCGGCAGTGGCTGCATTGCATTGATTCATCCTCACTTAATTATGGATTTGTTGAATTATTACTCGATTTTTTACTGTTGGCTTTTACTGTTGGTGTTTAATTATAAAGATGTATCCGATTTGAATATGTTGTATGAAAGCTGCCAAATGCAGGAGTTCGATCGACCTAAACAATCTAAACTATTTCCTGGAGGGCATTCAAATAACACTCACAGACCGATCGTCCGAAACAAACCAAAAGCACTTGGTCGATCGAGCTATTGTTGGCGAGAAACTGCTTAACTTCAGACACAGCAATTTTGGCAGCCCGGTCTATGGGGAAACAAAACAGGCCCGTACTGATAGCCGGAAAAGCAATTGTGCGGATTTTGTACTGCTCGGCCAAAGTCAAACTGTTGCGGTAACATCGAGCTAACAGCTCATCCTCTCGACGAGTACCAATTTCCGAGACGGGGCCAATTTTCCAAACGGGGCCGACGGTGTGAATTACCCAGCGACAAGGAAGGCTGTAACCGCCAGTAATCTTAGCCTCACCAGTCGCACAGCCATTCAATTTTCTGCATTCTTCCAACAAACCGCGGCCGGCCGCCCGGTGAATGGCTCCGTCAACACCGCCGCCTCCCAAAAGAGTTTCGTTGGCTGCATTGACGATCGCATCCACCTCTTGCTTTGTAATATCGCCTTCAATAACTGTTATGCGTTCTAACATCGCTATTCAAAATTTTAAATCTCAAATCGAGCTTAACAAATTGGAACAGGGCCCGCAATGCAAACCCAACTCTCCCAATTTCCGACGGGCAAATTTATCTGCCGTTAGTACGGCAATCCTCTGCTGGTTTGTGAACGAGACTTTTTTTATGAACCGCAGAGGACGATATTGACGCAGAGGAAGAGAAGAAAAGAGAGAGAGAGAGAAGAGAGTAGCAGCTATGCTGACAGCAATTTCACAATTCCCTCACCAACCCCAAGTTCCGATTCCTCCCTTAAAAGGGCCGACAATATCTTTGGTAATCCAGCCTCCGTAAAAATCCCCCGGTTGAGATTCTACTAATTCCCCGTCCACATAACAAGCATCCATCAGGCTCGGATAAAAAGCTACATAATCTTTAATAGCTGCAAAAACCTGATTGGGATGAGGATAAAACCAAGCAGCATTTACAACTTCCTTCGACCCTACCGTCACAGTGTAATAACCCGCTTGTCCCTTCCACTCGCACCAAGATCCCCGTGAAGTTTTATGCAAATATTCCATTTGGATGTCCTCGGGAGAGATATAGTAGGCAGGAGGGTGACTTGTTTCCAATACCCGCTGAGCGCGGCGCGTGTCGGCGATCGTCATTTCATTAAAAATTATCTCTACGTGTTTGGTCGATTCCTCCAGGCGAGGGGGACGCGGATAATCCCAAACAGACTCTTGACCGGGGCCTGGCTCTATGCGATCGAACTTCACTTGCACAATCTCTCCTCCAAAAACAATTAGCGACTTATCGTGACAATTTAATGTACCCTTAGTCTAGTCGCTACTTCAGGCAATCACCAGCTTTCTTCAACTCTCCATCATATGAGCATTCGCGGTATAGATGTTTCCGACTACCAGCCCAACGTCAATTGGCAAGCAGTTGCCAAGGGAGGCATTCTCTTCGCATTTGTCAAATCCACCGAAGGTGCAACGTTAGTTTCCCAAACTTTCGCCCGGAATTGGACGGGAATGAAAGCTGCGGGGATTCAACGCGGTGCTTACCACTTTTTTCGACCGGCAAGCAGCATCCAAGGACAGATAGATTTGTTCTTGAAAACTGTCAAACTCGAAGCGGGGGATTTGCCGGCAGTCTTGGATGTGGAAACTACAGGCGGTTTAAGCGGGGACGAGTTGTGCGATCGCGCCACAACTTGGCTAGAAGCAGTCGAAAAAGCCACCTTGATGCGACCAATTATCTACACCTACCCCGGTTTCTGGGACAACCTCGGGACACAGCGGTTGGCAGATTACCCGCTGTGGATTGCTCACTATACCAGTGCCGAGGAACCTTGGGTACCCGGGGGCTGGAAGACTTGGACTTTTTGGCAGTACAGCGACACCAGCACCGTATCGGGAGTTTCGGGCAATGTAGATGCCAATATTTTTGAAAGTGTCCGAGAAGGTGCCATCAATTATAAAGTTGCAGACATCCAGAAGCAATTAAGAACTAAAGGCTTCTATCAAGGCGCGATGGACGGCAAATTTGGAGCTACCACCACAGCCGCTCTCATCTCGTTTCAAAAATCTCAAAATCTCAATGCAGACGGCCTGGCAGGCATCAAAACCTGGGCTGCGTTGATGAGAAAATCTCCCAAAGTAATTGTCCCCCCTCCAACTCCGACACCAACTCCCAAACCAACTCCGACACCAACTCCCATATCAGCCGCGCGGCTGACTGAGCTATTCTCATCTTATCAAGCTAGCGCTAGCCAAGATACTGCCTTGATTTGGCTGCAAAGTCAAGTTTCTACCTCTGTTTTAGGAGAATTTGCTCAAAAGTGGCGGACAACTGCCGCACCTCAAGATACTAATTTGCGATTGATAGATGTCGGCAAATTTTATCGCGGTTTGGCAGAACAAGACCAAGCTTTAGATTGGCTGCAAAAACAAATTTCGCCGGCTGTTATTGCCGAGTTTGCACAAAAGTGGCGCGCTCAATCTACTGTCCCAATTTCTCCGATTCGGCTGATAGATGCGTGCAAGTTTTATCGGGCTGCACCTAATCAAAACCAGGCTTTAGATTGGCTGGAAGGGAAAATTTCGCCGAGAATTCTCTCGGAGTTTCTTCGCCGATGGCAGAATGCTGGCGGTGACGGCAAGTAATATTATTTCCGGTAAAATAACCATTGTCGGGTTGGTAGTGAGGACTTCAGTCCTCAAAGTTTTTAAGAGGACTGAAGTCCTCACTACCAACCAATCTTATTTGTATGGGGTACAGATTGGTAATTAGTAAGCTGTTGCACCAATAAACATTGCATATTTAGGACGGGCGGGACGCCCATCCCACAAGAATCTCATTTTTTTTGATATGCAATTTAAATGCCGCAACAGCTTAATTGGTAATTGAGCTTTTACCCTTCTGGCTAAAATCGCTCTAAGTATATCCACTTAATTAAACGTAAAATAGAGATTACGCTCAAGCTTGCTGTGTCTTCTACCTTCTACCTGATGACTGATGACTAATGACTGCTGACTAATCACTTCTACTTAGCTTTTAGCTTCTAGCTTCTAGCTTGAGAATGGGTGGCTACCATCTTTGACGCTTAGAGAATTATCTGATAAAGTTATAGCCAATATCAATGTTTTTTAATCTTATTGGCAAAAAACCAGGGCCGTGCCGAGTTTGTACCAGCGCCAAATATAGCGCCTGCAATCCCATTACCCGCGATCGCACTTTATAAATCTGAGCGGGCAGCCTGCAACAATTGTATCTATGGAAATCCCCTTTAACATCACCCTGTTGATGGTCATGACCGTCACCTGCGGTATCAGCGCTCAAGTTCTGGCCGCTTATCTGAAAGTTCCGGCGATCGTATTTTTGCTGCTATTCGGTATTTTAGCAGGCCCGGATTGCCTCGGACTGTTGCACCCCAATCTGTTGGGCAGCGGTTTGGAAGTTATGGTGTCTCTTTCAGTAGCCTTAATTTTGTTTGAAGGCGGCTTGAATTTGGAATTGCGAGATTTAGGCAAAGTTTCCGGCAGCATCCGCAATTTAGTTACTTTCGGGACTTTAATTACGCTCATTGGCGGCGGAATGGCTGCACACTGGTTGGGGGAATTTCCCTGGCCGATCGCATTTCTGTATGCTTCTCTAGTAGTCGTCACAGGCCCGACAGTCATCGGCCCTTTGCTCAAACAAGTATCCGTTGACAAACAAGTCGCCGCTTTACTAGAAGCAGAAGGTGTTTTAATCGATCCAGTCGGGGCAATTTTGGCAGTATTGGTACTAAATATTATCTTAAATGGCAATGCTGATTTATTGGTCTTGTTCCGAGATTTAATCGTGCGGCTGTTCGTCGGCACAGTCGTCGGAGTTGCCGGAGGTTGGCTGCTGGGATTCATTCTCAAGCGATCGCAATTTCTCTCAGAAGACTTGAAAAACTTAGTAGTTTTAGCCAGTTTGTGGGGATTGTTCGGCTTATCAGAAGAACTCCGCAGCGAATCCGGGCTGATGGCAACAGTCCTCTCCGGCATCGTCCTCAGAGCCGCTGCTGTGCCGGAAGAAAGGCTGCTGAGGAGGTTTAAAGGTCAACTCACAGTCCTGGCTATCTCCGTGCTGTTCGTGCTGCTGGCGGCCGATTTATCCCTCGCTAGTGTGGTCGCCCTCGGTTGGGGAAGTTTGTTTACAGTTTTAGCCTTAATGTGGGTAGTGCGGCCAGTCAACGTGTGGCTGTGTACTTGGAACAGCGGGCTAAATTGGCGACAAAAATTATTTGCTTGCTGGGTAGCCCCGAGAGGAATTGTCTCAGCGTCGATCGCCTCTTTATTTGCCATTTTGCTTACCCAGCGCGGCATCAACGGCGGCGACTCAATTAAAGCCTTAGTTTTCCTGACAATTATCATGACAGTTTTCGTCCAAGGACTGACGGCGGGATGGATAGCTCAACTGTTAGGAGTCACCTCAAAATCAGCAACTGGTGCAGCAATTGTCGGGTCAAATCCTTTAAGTAGATTAATTGCTCGCTTATTTCAAGAACGCGGAGAATCAGTCGCAATTATCGACACCAATCCGGAAGCTTGCGCGCAAGCAGAAAGAGAAGGTTTGCGAGTGTTTTTGAGCAGCGCTCTCGACCATAGCGTGTTAGAAGAAGCCGGACTCGATTCGATGGGAACATTTTTGGCAATGACTAACAACGGCGAGGTAAACTTAGTGTTAGCTCAACGAGCAGCCGAAGAGTTTTCGCCGCCGAGGGTTTTGGCAATATTTCCCAAAGATCCGCAAGCAAATGCGCCTGTAAATAATAGTAAAATTAATCAAGCTTTTGTCTCCGATTTGTCGCTGAAGGATTGGAACGAATATTTGAGCGACGGCGAAGTAAAATTGGGGGAAACTGAGTTAAAAAGTGAGGGATTGCAGTTTCAGATTGCTCACTTACAGGCTTTGGTTCAAGCTGGGGAGTTGGCACCGCTGCTGCTGGAAAGACAGGGATATTTACAAGTAGTGTCGGCGACAGAGATTTGGCAAGCGGGCGATCGCATTATTTATTTACTTTACGATCCTACACCGAAATTGTTGAAAAGATTGTCTGGTTCGTTGCAGTCTCGTTTGACTTTGGAAAAGCATCAGGTAGTTGAGGAAGTGCCGATTCCTCCTCCGGTTTTAGAGGAGATTCTGGAAGTGGCGGAAATAGCAAAGGAGGCTGAAGTTTTGCAGCCGCCCGTTTCGAGATAGGATCGGTATCACCAGGGGGAACGCATCTTATTGAACAATCTTCGCCAGTGGTGAGTATATTTTGAGATAAATTCACCATTTTTAGAGGCTGCAGATACGCTTTGTAATGACTTTTATAAGAAAACAGTAACTGATCAATGGTGGTTTTTATGCCTGTCCTATTTTTGAGACAATAAAAATATTACAACTACTATTTACAAGTTGTATAATATTTAGTGATGAGTTATTTGTGAAAATTTAGTTGGCTGCAACAGCGAGGATATTGGTCAAATAGTCATCATCCCACCCGGCTCGGAGTCGCTTATTCTTTACTCCTGTTTTTGAGGTTTTTTTTCTGGTTAAAAGATTGAGCAAAATGTGTCTAAGGATGGCAAAGTTTTGCGGAGCATTATCTTTCCTGATTCGACAATCATCTTCACGAAAGCCCACATCTAACACCCAATGTAAACGATTTTCAATTCCCCAATGGCTGCGGACTGATTCACCAAACTTTCGAGCATTATTTTGTAAACTACTAATGTAATAACGAGTTTCAATACTTGTTTTTCCTTTCACTATTCTCACAGATTCTATCATGCCTGTACTATGAAGTTTCTCCCATTGATTGTCGGGTCAATTAGGTCTTTTATGTCACTTAACATTAAATGATGTCGGATTTCTGAGCGCCCGTGATTAGTCTCTTTCTTCCTTGAATAAGCTGTATGTGTAAATCCCGAAAATCCTTGTTTAATTGCTTGTTTAAACAACTCTTCTACTCTGGCATACAGGGATAGTTGGTTCTTTTTTAAGGTGATTACATAATCTCCTTCTTGTTCGACTATTGACTTCACAATTGACTTCTGACAACCCCTAGCATCAATCGTGACAATGCTTCCGTTTAATTTTAATACTTTGAGTAAAGCCGGAATAGCCGCGATCTCATTCGATTTTTTGTCAACTTTAACTTGTCCTAAAACTAATCTTTGACTGGTCGCCCAAGCACTGACCATATGA
>RDYN01000148.1 GCA_004293365.1 Oscillatoriales cyanobacterium
CTTGCGGTTTTTGACCATGCCCGACAGGTTCAAGTCTTCCAAAACAATTACTTGGTTTTCCTTGACTATTTTGGTTGACAATTTGTGCAGAAAATCTTTGCGGCTGTCGGCAATTTGGTTGTGCAATTTAGCAATCCGAACGCGGTTTCTATTCCTGCCTTTGGAATCTTTTTGCTGGCGGGCTAACTTTTTTTGAAGTTTGCGGATTTTTCGGTCTAGCTTTTTATAGCTAGGACTTTGACTTTCTCTCCATTGCTCGTCGAGCGCGAAAGTTTTGATTCCCAAATCGATGCCGATGCTGTGGTTTTTAGCATCGACTCGAACGGGTTCAATCTCTACAACAAAACTCAGGAAATAGCGATTAGCGCAATCCTTAATTATTGTGACCGAGCTAGGTTCAGATGGTAACGCCCTAGACCATATAGGGTTGACGATTCCAATCTTGGCTATATAAACACCGCCATTATCTTTTAAGGAAAAACCACCACGGGTTAGCCTTGCCGACTGACTGTTTGTGCGTTTTTTGAACTTGGAATAGCCGACTTTACGCCCTTTTCTTTTACCTTTACAGGAGTCGAAGAAGTTCTTGAAAGCTGTTTCCAGATCGGCTACAGACTGTTGTAGTGGGATTGCCGAAACTCCACTTAACCAAGCTCTTTCTTCAGTCTGTTTTGCCCCAGTTATTACTACTTTCTGAATTGCTGCCGATTTGAGCTTTTTCTCAGACTGTTTGCACAGTGCAAGAGCATCATTCCAGACTACGCGAAGGCAACCAAACAACTGAGAAGCGCTCTGTTTTTGTTGGTCGGTTGGGTAGAATCTGTACCGATACCTTGCTTTCATTTTTTTCTGTTGTTTACTTGTTCTATCATACATACTAGGTTTTGCTGATAAAATTAGCAAAATTTAGAGATAATTAAAGCCGTCCTATAAGGACGGGGCTTTAAACCCATTTCTTTGGTAAGGGGTTTTCCATCAAACCCAAGCTTTTTGACGGTCTAGTTTCCACTTGTTGGAAGTGCCAAGAGTCTCGCTTCTGACAAAATGCAAAACTGTTGGGCTTGACAAATGAGGAATAAATTACAAGGTAGACTGATAAAGTCTCGATCGTAACTATTCTTTTTCTCTTGTCACTAGCGTAACCTCCGCAGACACACTTTGAGTCAGCAGTTTTACCTGATTCCGATCTGGTAGCCACTGTTTTCGGGTGTGTGCACTTCCCAATCGCGCTAGCGCGGTCGGTTGTTGGGGCTGCTGCTTGATATCTACTCAGGTCGATCGACCGTAATATCTAATACGGGGGCGCGTTTGCGCCCATATTTGGCAGATATTGCCGATCGAGCGTGACTGCGGGCCCCTACAATAATTACAGCTAATTTTAACCGACTTGAGACGATCGACCCATCAAACCCCTGCCCCAACCATGAGGCACTGCTGTTCGCGATCGCTCCCTAAAATAAACAGGAAATCCTGTGCGGTCGTACTCGATCGAGGTTCTGCCGAGGAATGGGATTCGGTCGTGGCAACTTAATGTCCTACCTGAAAAAATTATAGCTGATGGCAAGGCATCTGTTTGTTGGTAACGATCGACCCCTACTCAACTTTTGTTCTTGTTTGTCCGGGCGATCGACATTTTGTTCAAAAATCTTAGCAAATGAGGCTGGTTTGAAACTGTTCACAGCCTGAAAGCTAGCTGGACGGACAGCCCTAGGTGCCGGGCACAGCATCCAAAAAGTATTATTTGATGAATCGCAGTAGCATTCCTCAACTGTATGCCCGCGATCCCAACCGCGATCGCAGTCAGTTATTCCCAATTTTTCAATTATTTAATCTAAAATCGAAAATGGTATGACACCGGGCATAGCGAACTCCCAAACTCTTAACAAAAGGCTATATTTTCGTCGCGAGGTTCTCGGAGGGCAAATTCCAGCAATCAAAATACCAGAAATTTTATGATTTTTTAATTTTTGTTTCTTTTGCCGGCACCCAACTCCGATCGCCTTTGAACTCAAGATTGAATCAAAAATATTCGCGCGCTACCTGTTGTGCTTTTCCAAGCTATCTTCAATCACTCTTTTGCGAGTAATGATTTCTCGGAAATTGACTCATTTGTGGCACTCACCAAAAGTTGGAATTTCTGGTATTATAAAATCTCATACTCTTGTTTTGAAAAAAACAAAATCTGTGCAAAAGACGCCTGAATAACTTTAAGTTATTTGTGAAAAAAGTAAGTATGAATCAATTAAAAAAAACTACAGCCAAGCTGAATCAAACGGTAGCGAAAGAATCCGATCGCACTTGGGAACTCGGTCAGCGACCATCCATCGACCTGTCCTTGGAAATGACTGATGCTGGAGCTTTGAGGACATTTAGCAATCTAGACGATCGCCCGCAGGAAACCCCAGAGAGAACCGAAAAAAAACGCCGTTCGGTTGATGGGAAGACCAATAGAGCTCGATCGCCTGTGGTTTCTAGCGCCTTTCTCAAGTGGCTGCTAGCGCGTTTGAGCCGATCGAAAGGTGGGCTGGCGGCTTTCACCCTAGCAGCAGTTTGGGGATGGTGGAACAGTCAGTTATTGCTTTCCACAGGGCTGGGAATCGCAGCGATGATGCTGGTTTACCGAGGGCAGTCCGGGGAATGGCAATTGCTGCGATCGAAAGCCGAGGAATTTTGGGAGGGCCCGAACCGCCGGTTGGTTTTAGCCGTGGGCGCCGGCGGGATTGCTACCTTGGGCGCTTACATGAGTTTGGCCATTTGGGCGGACTCCGATAGCCACTGGGTAGCTTTGAGCCTGATTTTGCAAAATTTTGGCACGATCGCGATGGCAGGGCTGTTGCTGCGCCAAGCGCTGAGTGTGGGAGCCTCAAAAGATGAAGCAGCGCTCGATCGGATCTTGGGAGATTTGACTGATGCTGACCCTGTGAAGCGTTTGATTGCAGTGCGGCAAATGACCGATTTGATGAATCGGGGTGGGTTTAACCGCGTGACTTCTGTCAAAAGTTGGAGCGCCCGTTCCCTGGCTGCTGAGTGCTTTCGCCTGATGTTGAGTCAGGAACCCGAAGCTCTAGTCCGCAATGCCCTTCTTGAAGGTTTGCAGACTTGGGACGATACTTATGGCATTGTTTTAGAAACCAAAAATAAAGTCATCGACTATTAGCTGACCGTCAAAAGCGTAAAATGTAATGCGATGAATATTCGGGGCTTTGACGCGCAGGGGTGTGTTAGGGGCGATCGGAGAATTAGACCCTGCCAGATTTGGTGCTGGCATTTCATCTTGAACGATCGGGTTGCCGTCGATGTCGCAAGCAGATAAAACCGTTCGCCGCGAACTGGTGACAAGTCCTGCTACGCTGCGAACTGGATACTTGAAACTTACTTCTATCAGTCCGCTTTTTGGAGCGCCCATTAACACTGTTGAGCCAGAAACCGTGAGGAATGCTGGGTTTGAAGGTTGGATGGCGACGGCATTGCTAAAAGTCACTCCCCAATGGGCAAACTGGTTTTCTACTACTTCAAAGCATTTCAATTCTTCTAAAGCTAGGCGAACCATTCCCGGTGCGCTAACGCGCGATCGCACATCTAACCCTGAACCCGATCGTTCTGGAGTAGCGACAAAGGTCTGTTTGCCGTTTGAATCCATACTTCGACAGGCAGTATCAAACTCTGCAAACCCGTCAGCTAGAAGACTTTTTGCATCAACCATAAAACCCTCGCGATCCCGTTTCCTAAGCAGTTGCATTTTTTTGAACCTCCCTGATATTAGTTGTTTATTGTGTGTTGGAATTGATAACGGCGAGACTGGTGATTTCATTCTCTGCAATCAGAAGTATCGAAAACCCATCGCCCGCCTTTCAACAGAAACCTTCGACGTTAAAAGCCACTGCTCCGTAAAATATGGTGATTAATTATTCGTCATTGGCTCTCGGCTGTAAACCTGCCGTGCTTATAAGGGATATCTAATACTCCTGCTTTCCGAGTGCCTGCTTTCGGGGTCGGCGAACCGACTTTATTGTGTTGAGGGGTCTTACCCATCATTTGTTATTATCTCCGATCGCGAGTAGTTTGCAAGGGTGAGGATAACTGCACAGCGGCAGCGCGCAAATCACAAAACTTAGTTGCTGTCTGTAGTTTCAGGTTTGACTTATACTAAAATAGATAGAAATCAATACTGAATCTTTACAAAAACCACGCCAGCTTTGCAATCTTTTTAAATAAAGACCGGGCGGCGCGCGAAACTCTACAATCTCACAGCGATTGAGGCTTATTTATGCTTGTTCCTCTCGGCTTCGGTCAGCGATCGATAGTTACTTCTCTCGGCAGAATGGTATATTACACTGCTGAAAAAATGCCTTGGATCGGATTGCCGAACTCAAATTCGGAAAATCTACCGAATTTGGTATTTTTTCACGGTTTTGGGGGCGGGTCGAGTGCCTACGAATGGTCGAAAGTTTATCCGGCTTTTGCAGCGGAATATCGAGTCTTAGCACCGGATTTAATCGGTTGGGGGCGATCGGAACATCCGCAAAAAAATTATCAGGTTGAAGATTATATCACATCTACGATCCAATTTATAGAAAAAACTTGCGGAAGTCCTACGGATGTGATAGCTTCTTCGCTGACTGGGGCGATCGCCATTCGAGCTGCGATCGCCCGCCCGGATCTGTTCAAATCGCTGATTTTGACGATTCCCAGCGGTTTGTCCGACTTCGGACAAGATTACGGCAGCAGTTTCTTCGCTAAGCTTGTCAATACGCCAATTTTAGACCGCTTGCTGTACAGTACCGGCATCGCCACCGACGGTGGGATTCGCAGCTTTTTAGAAGAGCGCCAATTTGCTGATTCCCGTCGAGTGTACCAAGAAATTGTCGATGCTTATCTGCAATCTGCTTTAGAACCAAATGCAGAATATGCAGCCTTGTCTTTTGTGCGGGGAGATTTGTGTTTTGATTTGTCACTTTATATCACTCAGCTAACAACCCCGACTGCGATTATTTGGGGTGAAAAATCTCAGTTTACTAGCCCCGAGATTGGCCAGCGGTTGGCTAATCTCAATCCGGAAGCAATTAAGGTTTTTCAAACTCTGGAAAATGTGGGTTTGACTCCGCAGTTGGAAGTTCCGGCTGTCACTATTGGTTTAATTCGGCAGTATTTAAGGTTGTTTTCTTAAGAGTAAAGAAGTTCGGCAACCAATTCTGTAACGGATTTGACCGATGTCAAGGTACGTAGTTGGGCTTGAGCCTCCTTTACACTTATAGAGAAAGAGGGCCCAAGCCCAACTACGTACCTATTTAACTGTTAACTAACTATTCTTTAACTCGCACGTCAATGACGCTAGCGTTGAAAATGTATTTTTTGCCTTCAAGTTCGAGAGTAGTTCCGATTTTGACTTTCATATTTCCTAAAACCGGGCCGTTTTCAGTAATTTGACCTTTCCCCTCTAGAGTAAATCTCATATTTCTACTGAAAGATTCTTCTTCTCTAGGATCTGGGACAGCTTTTAATGTGCCGTTGGGCTGAGGAACTGCGAGGGTTCTAGTTATGGTTTTTACCTCTTTGATTGTAATCTGACCGGAGGGCTGGTTGCGAATTACTACGTTGATTTTATCGCCGGCTTTGAACAACTCTTGAAAGTTTGTGCCTTTGAGTCCGATCGCAATTGCGTCCATTTCTACGGTTTTGACGCCAGCGCCGCCGACTTGGGCGACGGAACCGCCGGAAGTACCGGGAAAGAAGAAGATGCCGACTGCAACTAGCAGCACAATCATTGCTGCACCTATGTCTAGAATGCTGAGTTTGCCGAACAACCGGCCTTGAGAATCTAAAATTTTCATAAATCGCCTATAAACGCAGAGCGACAGGAGTATCTGTACAAGCCAAAAGATATTACCACAACGATCGCCCAAAATCCGCAGGACTTGGAGAGTCGGGAGATGGGGAGAGTGGTTAAAAATTGGCAACAAGTTAAAATAGCAACTAAGCAGCGTTATATTTCGTCTGCGGGTTTAGTGACTTTTTGAGTTTTTCCTAAAAAAAGAATACCGGGCGGTTGAAACCGCGTCGATAAAGACAAAACCTGCCTCCGCAGGTTGAAGAACGGAGGGTTAAAATTACATTATTCTCTTCGGTCTCTTAGAGAGGGAATTTGTTTTTGTAGATGCGGTTTCAACCGCAGTCTTATCTCCTTCTTCCTGATGACTAATGACTACTGACTAATGACTACTGACTAATGACTACTGACTTCTTTTAGGGCGTATAAATCATGTTAAAAAGTTTTTGGTTGACTTGTCGGCGCAGTTGTGGCGGGGGAATTTATCTATTTTTGTCGGTGATTGTGGCTGCGGGTATCTGCGTGATTTCCCCACAACCGACTCAAGCATTTTCTTTGCCGGAACTGATTTTCCGGGGGATTCAAGTTATTCAATTGTCGAATATGTCCGATCGCCAGGAGGTGACGGTTGGCCGACAAATCAATCAGCAGTTGACGAGTAGGGAGTTTAGGATCGATCGCGATCGGGCTACTACAGCATACATCAACCGCATCGGTCAGCGGCTGGCCCAAGAAAGCGATCGCCCGGATATTCCTTATACTTTTCAGGTGATTGACGACGACAATATTAATGCTTTTGCGACGATGGGCGGTTTTGTTTATGTGAATAAGGGTTTGATGGCGGCGGCGGATAATGAGGCGGAGTTAGCAAGCGTCATCGCGCACGAAATCGGGCATATTAGTGCTCGCCATTCTATTAAGCAAATGCGTCAAATGGCGATCGCATCTGGTGTTGCTTCGGCGGCTGGGCTGGATGGTTCTCGGGCGGTGCAGATAGGGGTGGAGTTGGCTTTGCGCCGCCCGCACAGCCGTCAAGCTGAGTATGAGGCGGATCAGTTGGGTTTGCAAACTATGGGGCGATCGGGCTACGCTCAATCTGGGATGGTTGATTTTATGAAGAAGTTGCTAAATAAGCCTTCTCCACCAAGTATTTTGAGCACTCACCCGGCGACTAGCGATCGAATTGCTGCGATTTCCCAGGCTATAGATCCGGATTTGGCTAGCGGTGAAGGTTTGAATAATGCGGCTTATAAGCTGGAAATACGTCGGTTGTTGCGAGCTTCGTAGTTTTTGGTAGGGTGGGTTAGCGGTGGGTGAGTTGCATTGAAGTGCGATCGAAGCAAAGGTCATTGATATTAACAAGCGCGTAAAACCTACAGTCCAGCAGGGGTTTAAACCCCTGCCTAATAGTGTAAGTCCTCTGAAGAGGACTGATCAATACTTCGGACAGTTTTTTAACGCTCATGCAAGCCGATGGCGAGGAAACCCTGCCATTTTTAACGCATTTTAGGAAACTTAGGGCGCTTACTTAAACCTTAAAAAAATAGCCTACTATATAGCCAGTAAGGGTTTCGGACACTCGATCGGATCTAAAACTGTCCGAAGTATTGCTGATGAGTTCCTAAAAAAAATTCCTTGTGTGGCGATGAATGCAAACTGAAGTAACTCAAATCATAAGTGCTTTTCAGTCCTCTGAAGAGGACTTTCGCTATTAGACAGGGACTTGAGTCCCTGGCGGTCTTTCGGGTCAAGCTGAATCCATGCCTGCAATCCACCGCCCTAAATTCCTATTTTAATCCCCTGACGGGGAAATGATTTGATAAAGTTTTGTGGGAAAGAGCAAGTATGCTTTAAAAGCTTTTAATAGTTTAATATTTCAATCCCCTTGCGGGGGAGTTGTTTGGGAAAGTGTAGGTTCGCTTTGTGGTGGAGGCTCTGAAGTTTCAATCCCCTTGCGGGGGAGTTGTTTGGGAAAGGCTGTGCTTGGTGTAACGCTTGCCGTTGCCAATAGTGTTTCAATCCCCTTGCGGGGGAGTTGTTTGGGAAAGTTATATGGACTTGAATGGTCTGTTGGCTAAAATAAAAGTTTCAATCCCCTTGCGGGGGAGTTGTTTGGGAAAGCTTAAGAGTTGAAATTTGCTTCAAGGAATTTGAGTTTCAATCCCCTTGCGGGGGAGTTGTTTGGGAAAGTTCTGCTCCTCAGATTGCTGGGAAGGACCCCCAGCGTCCGTTTCAATCCCCTTGCGGGGGAGTTGTTTGGGAAAGTCAAATTTATACGACACGGCACAAGCCTACCCCGAGTTTCAATCCCCTTGCGGGGGAGTTGTTTGGGAAAGGTCAGACTGCGAAAGAGGCGGTATCAAAGAGCAAAGAGTTTCAATCCCCTTGCGGGGGAGTTGTTTGGGAAAGTAAAACAGAATTTGATACAACCTACGATTCTACAGTAAGTTTCAATCCCCTTGCGGGGGAGTTGTTTGGGAAAGCAAACTCAAGTCCAACACCGGGAAAAGGTGGGAATACCCCGTTTCAATCCCCTTGCGGGGGAGTTGTTTGGGAAAGCCTACCACTTAGCATCACGGATTAGTGGCGAATGCTATAGAGTTTCAATCCCCTTGCGGGGGAGTTGTTTGGGAAAGGGTTGGGCAATCCATTGAACAAGGCAAGCCAAATGTTTCAATCCCCTTGCGGGGGAGTTGTTTGGGAAAGTTATGCGAAGGCGAAACCACCAACAAACACAAATATAAAATGGTTTCAATCCCCTTGCGGGGGAGTTGTTTGGGAAAGGATTGTGATATCGGCATTTACTGGAGATCAAGTAAGGTTTCAATCCCCTTGCGGGGGAGTTGTTTGGGAAAGTCAATCTCGGTTCGGTCAAGTATGTTTTACCTTCTGGTGTTTTAATCCCCTTGCGGGGGAGTTGTTTGGGAAAGGACTGCTACAGTTCCACCGGTTTTGCCGGAACAAGAGTTTCAATCCCCTTGCGGGGGAGTTGTTTGGGAAAGCAATTAGTTCACAGAGGTTTTAAACCGTGGCAATTCAAATTGTTTCAATCCCCTTGCGGGGGAGGTGTTTGGGAAAGAGTTCGGCTACAAACCCTTACCCAGAAAGCGTTCCAGACGCCAAATCGACGCACTGTTTTTTTACTCTCAATAGATGGGGGGTCATCTTCAACAAGCATAGGATTGAAAACACTCAACCCCAGACTACAAAGACAATCGACGCACCTCAACGAAAGAATCAGGGTTTCACCGATCGCCCTAGGTGCGTCGAAACCACTTGCGGCAATGAAACCCACCGCAGCCGATCGCCCACCTAGATCGAAATCGCTTGCAGTAATGAAACCAACCGCAGGCGACAATCGCAAAATCGGTAGTGCCCTGAAGGAAAGGATCGAGAGAATAAAACTCACGTCAAAGAAAAGTAGGCATTTAGAGTTGTAAATTAGCATTGTAATGATGCACAAAC
>RDYN01000149.1 GCA_004293365.1 Oscillatoriales cyanobacterium
AATAGCCGCGATCTCATTCGATTTTTTGTCAACTTTAACTTGTCCTAAAACTAATCTTTGACTGGTCGCCCAAGCACTGACCATATGAATTGCTTTTTTGTTTCCTCTTCCATCGTAAGAATGGCGAAGAGTTTTTCCATCAAGTGCAATTACTTCTCCTGAATTTAAGCAGCTAATAGATTGAATCCAACTTAAAAAACATTTCTGAAATTGTTCCGAATTGAGGCGAGAAAATACTCGTGCAATTGTGTCATGGGTCGGTATGCCCTTCGGCAATTCTAATTTTTTTTTAACCCTTCGTATTTAGCTCGACCGTAACTTTCGATATCCATGTATCAGCACCGCAAATCACGGCACAAATTGAGAGGGTGATAATATCAATTAATTGATGATGTCTCGTCCGCTCGACTCTTGGGTCTTCTCAATCATAAAAATGGTCGGCAATGGTAATTTTAGGTTTGAGTTTCATACAGGTGAACCCTAATTAAATGTTTTGTGGTTACTCAATAATTCTTCTCCAATATACCATATTCTGTTAACATTAAATTTAGATGCGTTCGCCCTGCCCCGATACCCAAGCCAGTACAGACCGCGACACCAACTCCCGGCCCGACTTGGGAAACTTTTCTCAGTGCAAAAGCCGACTCTCTGGAGACCAGGCGAAATAAAGCCCTAGCCTGCAAGAACCAACTAAAAAAGGCGATCGCTTCCGCTAAATGCCGCAAGGATTTAGAGGCCCTACGAGGAAGGTGGACAAGGGAGGAGGTTCGGTGGGTGGCCAAGGCGCTTCTAACCCCTGAGGAGCGGCGCAAGCTGCTGGCAATCTTTGATACAGACCAAGGGGAACTCAATTATGACTACTAGAAATCAGAAAGGTTCTGTAGTCACTTGCGAGCTTAGAGGAATGCTCAGGCTGCGACTACCCCGCCACCTGTTCGGAGGGCGGCAAAAATATCTTTACCTAGGCTTGCCCGATACACCGATCAATCGATCGGCGGCAGAGGAGAAGGCAAAGGGCGATCGCCGCCGATATCGCCTTCGATAAGTTTGATGTTTCGCTTCAAAAATACCAACCCACCGCAAGTCTGCCAAAACCAAAAACAAAGTACGCGCTCACCTTGGGCGACCTCTGGGAAAAATACACGGCTCACAAAGCCCAGCATCTAGCGGCGACCACAATCAAACAGGATTTTGCGGTCGTCTCTCGTCACATCGCCAAAACCTGCGGCGACCTAAACCAGGCGTCAAAAATCCGACTAGAGCTAATCGAAATTACAACAATCCGATCGGCAAAAAAATCGCTCATGCAGATCAATGCCTGCTGCGCCTGGGCAGCAGAATTTGGGTTGATAGAAGCGAACCCGTTTGAAAAAATTAAAATCAAGGCAAGGAAACCGCCCGCTGACATCCAGCCATTTACGGAAGAGGAGCGCGATCGTATAATTGACGCCTTCCGACAGACAGAGGAGTTCCAGGCCCCATTAATTGAATTTTTATTTCTTACCGGGTGCAGACCCAGCGAAGCGATTGCCCTCCGGTGGAAGCATATCGACACAAATCTATCCCAAATAACTTTTTGCGAGGCGTTTGTTTACGGGGTAGCGAAAGACACCAAAACAAGCAAATCGCGCATTTTCCCAATCAACCCAAAACTGCGATCGCTCTTATCTTCTATCAAGCCAGTAGCAGCCGACAGCGAGTCGCTAGTTTTCCCCAGCAAAACAGGGCTAATTGCCGACGAGCACAATTTAGCCAACCGACAATGGAAACCAATCCTCGAAATCCTTGGTATCAGGCAGCGACCTCTCTACAACTGCCGGCACACATTTATATCTACCTGCCTAGCCAAAGGGGTACAGGTGCGGCAAGTCGCTCTCTGGGTGGGTAATTCACCCCGCACGATCTGGGAACACTACGCAGGTCTGATAGCTACAGAAGATGTGCCGCAGTGACCCACCGCCCACAAGCCAAAGCCGCAGTTCCTACTGCGGCTTTTTTTTTGACAATCAATCCACCACAGCTCAGGAAGCTTGCAGCGCAAGGGATACATGAGCCGCAAACAAAGGCGTGGTGGTAAACAGCCCTAAAAAATCTAAAATTTCAAATCTAAAATCTGAAATCTAACAAATATTTTTAAATTTACTTTATTTTAAAAATACCCACCACATCCACCACATCCACCACATCCAATACTTTCAGCCACCACGCAATCCACCACGCTGTGCCAGTAATCCACCACGCTGTGCCAATTCAAGGCTCTCAAGAGTCTGCACATCAATTGCACATCAATTGCAAATCACTGCACATCAATTGCTGCAATCGGCAAAACCGCCCAAAAGAAAACCCCTTGCAAAACAAGGGGTTTGAGTGCCAGGAACGAGACTTGAACTCGTGACACGTGGATTTTCAGTCCACTGCTCTACCAACTGAGCTATCCCGGCTTGTTTTTTCGCCCTTTACTATCTTAGCAGACACATACAGAATTTAGCAAGCACTTTTGATAAATAATTTTTCGATCGCCCCAAAGCGCCAACCTGCAAGCTAAAAGCTGCAACTGGCGATCGCCAGATTCGCTCTTAGCCCGATCGTCCGACAGGGGTTTAAACCCCTGCCTCATAGCTGAATTCGGTTGAAACCGACTGGTAGTCCGATCGCCAGCGCGCTCAATTTTATTCCTCTTGAGTCCTCTTTGAGAGGACTTTCGCTCTCTCGACAGGGGTTAAAAACCCCTGTCGGACGATCGGACGATCGCACTGTCGGACGATCGCGTAAACCCGATCGCCCTTTTTGCGATGATTTAGATTAAACGCTGGGTAAAATCATCAATCCCCAACCAATTGGGTGTAACTCCCTTAAGAGAAGCCAAGACTTGACCGCTGCTAGTAACACTAATCAAAGTTGCATTATTGGCAGAAGTAAAGCTGAGTTCATTGAAGGTTAAACCTCCCGATAACCCAATTAAATCTTGACCTTTCTCAAAATCAAGAATCGTGTCAATCCCCTCGAAGGGTGCTAACAGAAATACATCGTTACCCAAACCGCCAGTCAGAGTATCTTCACCAATTTGACCGACAAGTAAATCGTTACCCAAACCGCCAGTCAGGAGATCGTTACCCTTGCCACCGTAGAGAGAATCGTTCCCGTCGTCGCCGTCGATCTTATCAGAACCTCGGTTGCCAAACAGGACATCTTGGCCGTTAAAACCGACTAGAGAATCATCTCCTTTGCCTCCATAAATAGTGTCGTCTCCTATTCCTCCGTCAACGGTATCTTTGTCTTGATTGCCGTTAATCCAATCGTTACCTTCAAGACCTAAGATTTGGTCATTTCCCCGCTGGCCGCTGATGGTATCGCTGCCGCTAGTACCCGCGATCGCATCATTGCCATTGGTACCCGTAATTTGATTGGGCGCAATGCTAATTATTTCCACACCGCCCTCGATAACTGGAACAGCGGGTGCATTGGGTACTGTGGCTGTTTGAATCTGTGAAGTTAAAGCAGCGCCTGTATTTTCAGCAACTACTTCCACAATTGTCTTGTTTCCCGCCGTAACTTCTTTGAAGTCTTTGGCAGTTTCCCCTAAAGCTACCTTTTGGATGCGGGCAATTGCTGTGTTTAGCAATGCACCGGAATTGTTAGATGCTGCGGTATCTATGCGCTGATTGGCTTCTACCATCAATTGCACAGCTTGCGGAGCAATGTCTAAGACTGTTTGAATGTTTAAACTGGGGTCAATTTGCTTGGTTTTAGTGACGGCTTCCTGGACGATCGCACTTAACCGTGTTGGATTGGTAAAATCCAGATTGTTGCCAATTTGAATTCGATCGCTAACTGCTGCGATGACATTTTTAACAATGACGGTATTTGCAGCATTTGAGACTCCATCAATTAAACTTGTGGTTTGGGTAATGAAGTTTTGCAGCTTGCTCATTGCTCTCAAAACTGCCACTCCGCCCGATCGCCCGCTGTTGACTGCCTCGATCGGATCTAAGCTGGTGATGTCAACGCCAGACGGAATCCCCAGCGCCGATTTGACAAGGGATTGGGCTTGCTCGACATTAATTCCGCGATCGGCTAAATCTACTATTAAACTCGTTAACAGAGTCACGACGGTGGAATCCGGCGGCGCAGAAACAGGCGTTTCCAACGGCAGTCCCGTTGCTGTATCGATGCCACCAAAAGCAACAATATTGCCTTCTGACTGTTCGAGTTCGCCGTTCTTATTCGTATCAAAAGTCTCGAAGGGAATATTGAGTTCGTATTCCCCCGTCGAACCTGTGATAGTAGACGGTTCGTTATTATCTAGAACTCCATTTTTGTTGGCATCAAAGAACAAAGTTGCACCAGCAATGTAACCATCAATCACTTGACCAGTGGCAAAAGTTATCAAATTTATAAAATTGTTTGCAGTTGCACCAGCCTTGTCTGTTGCTGTTAATTGAATTGGCACAAATTGCAGTCCAGAATTTTGACCGCTAAAGGTAAGAGTATTCGGATCGAATGTCAGCCAACTTGGCAGCGGTAAACCAGTGGTTTGCGTCGCTTTGTAGGTGAGAGTGTCTCCGGGATCTCGATCGATAAATGTATTTT
Organism: Oscillatoriales cyanobacterium; assembly: GCA_004293365.1. Lineage (GTDB taxonomy): Bacteria > Cyanobacteriota > Cyanobacteriia > Cyanobacteriales > Microcoleaceae > Microcoleus. Next base: position 4,591 of record RDYN01000149.1, read on the forward strand.
GCGGCAAAGTAATTTGGAACGGCAATGAGTTTCTCACCAACAAGAAAGGCAATTCTACATTTACTACCGGCGGGTTGTTGAGATTGTTTGGTGTCGGCGCGGGAGTTGGTGGCGCGATTGGGGTAGGAGTCCTCACAGGCGGTGGCGTGGGAGTTGGTGCCGGCGCCGGTGTCGGGGTAGGAATTCCCACAGGCGGTATCGTTGTGGGGGTAGGAGTCCCCACAGGCGGTATCGTTGTCGGGGGAGTCGGCGTGGGCGTCTCCACAGGCGGTAGCGGTGGCGTTGGCGGGGGAGTCGGCGTGGGCGTCCCGGAAGGCGTTGGTGTGGGAGTTGGTGTGGGAGTTGGTGTGGGAGTTGGTGTGGGAGTTGGCGGTGGGACGATCGCAGTTGTAACGATCGCGCTAGCAGCAGAACCGTCATTATTGCTGGGGTTCGGATCGCCCGTGGTTGAGGTGCTGCGGGAAGTATTGGTGATACTGCCGATCGTCGGAGGCACTAAACTGACAGTGCGCGTTACGGTAGCACCATTGGCCAAATTGGCGATCGGCGTCCAAGTCACCACCCCTGTAATCGGGTCGTAATTGCCGCCGTCGGAAGCCAAAACTCCCGTCAAACCGGGGACAATGCTGTCACTCACCACCACATTGCTAGCAGCGCTGGGGCCCAAATTGGCAGTCGTAATTGTATAAGTAACAGTCCCCCCCGGAATGGCGGATGTGGGGCCGCTCTTGGTGGTGGAAACGTCCGCTGCACTGCCAATCACCGTGGTGACTCTGCCTCCCGGCTGGTTGGGCGCGGCAGATGTCGAGCCATCGTTGTTACTCACGTTGGGATCGGGAGTATCGGAGGTACTGCGGACGATGTTGGTGATGCTAGTGAGAGTGGCTGGGGGCACAAAGCCGATCGTCCGAGTCACGCTAGTAGCGGTTGCTAAACTGGCGATCGCCGGGAAGCTGATAACGCCTGTAGCCGGATTGTAAGTACCGCCATCGGAGACGGTGACTCCAGTTAAACCGGGAATCAGGCTGTCGGTGATGGCTAGGTTGGCTGCGGGATTCGGGCCGTTATTTTGGGATGTAATTGTGTAGGTGAGTATTTGGCCTGGATTGAGAGTGGCCGGGGCGGTTTTGAGGGTGACAACATCAGCGTTGGGGGCGATCGTAGTGGTCACAGTCGCACCGCTGTTATTTGTAATATTGGGGTCGGGAGTAGCGGAAATGCTTTTTGCTGTGCTGCTGATGGTGCCGCTCGCAGGTGCTACAAAGCCGATCGTCCTTGTTACCGTAGTAGCGTTATTGAGGGCGATCGCCGGAAAAGTCACAATCCCCGTAGCTGCGTTGTAAGTGCCGCCATCGGATGCCGTAACTCCCGTCAAACCCGGAACGATGCTATCAGTAATCGTCACGCCGATCGCAGAACTCGGGCCGTTGTTGGCTGTGGTAATTGTGTAGCTAAGCGTAGCGCCTGGATTGGCGGCTGTCGGCCCGGTTTTGGTAGTAACGAGGTCTGCGATCGAGGCGATCGTCGTGGTCATAGAAGAATTCGTGCTGCTGCCGTCGTTGTTGGTGAGTACAGGGTCGGGGGTTGCCGAGCTGCTCCGAGCCGTGTTGGTGACGCTTGTAAGGGTCGCTGGAGCGACAAAACTGACGGTACGGGTAACTGTACTGACGGCTAGGGATGCGATCGGCGGGAAGCTGACAATACCCGTAACCGGATCGTAAGCGCCACCGTCGGATGCACTGACTCCCGTCAAGCCCGGAACTATGCTGTCAGTAATCGTGACATTGGCTGCGGAGTCTGGCCCGTTATTTGCCGTAGTCAGGGTGTAAGCAATAGCTGACCCAGCAGTCGCAGTAACCGGGCCGCTTTTGGTAGTAAGGAGGTCGGCCGCAGCCGCAACAACTGTGGTACTGACTGCACTTGCTGCATTTGAACCGCTGTTATTCGTAAGGTCGGGGTCAAAAGTGGCTGCACTGCTGGATGCCGCGTTGCTGAAGGTGCGGCCTACAGCTAAACCTGGAGGTGCAGCGACTGTCAGGGTGTAGGTGACAGACTGGCCGGGATTGAGAAGGGGAATTTTCGGCCAGGTGACGTTCCGCGTAGTGCTTGAGTAAGTACCGCCGCTGCTAGCAATTACAGTGGGATTTGCTGGAAAAGCAGGCAGTAATTGGTCGGGTATTTGGTCTTGAACCAAAACTTGTTGAGCAGCTTGCGGCCCCTGATTGGTAGTAGTAATTGTGTAGGTAACGCTGCCGCCAGCTTTGACAATTGATGGGCCGCTTTTGGTGGTAACAACGTCAGCTTGACTGGTGGGAACAGGATTGACTGTCTCAATTTTGAGGTTGCGAATTTCGTGGAAGTTAGTAGCAATTCCCGTGGAACTGGCAAAACCAAATTTGAAATTAGCAGGTATCGCTCCGTTTAGAACTGCTAGATTGGGAATGTCAATCAAAGTTTCGCCCGCGCCCGCGAACAAACCGTCGTTATTCACATCCAAGGCAACTGTGAGACGGTTTGGCGTTGCAGAATTAGGCGGATTTAGGGTAATTTGAATGCTTCTTTTTGCTGCATCGCGACTGACAGTAACACTATTGTCGAAGTCAAAAGGGCCTGTAAAGTTAATACTTTTGGGGATGTTGTCAATGCCGATGGGAGAAATGGCATTTGTTAAAAACGCATAACCGCCTGCTTGACTGCCTCTGAGGGTAATTGAATCCGGTCTGTAATCAGTGACACTAGAACCGGGAATATTCGGTGGAACTGGCCCAGAACGCCCTTCGGTATTAGCAGAAAAATTCCCATACTCGTCCAATCCAATGCCCAAATAACCTCCCACCAATCCGTTGCTAGTGGCGTTGTTGGCATAGCCCAGAGAACCGCCAAAGCCTCCTGCTGCTGTCGGGCTGGCTGTCCCGTCAATCAAGAAGAAGCTAATACCGTCTCCCGGCTGTGGGGTGATAAAAGGGCCTGCGCCAGCAGCATTAACGCCGTTGTAAGCAAAGAAATCGAAGGTCATTTTCAGACCCTCTGTGGAGGGTATGGCGTTGTCGTAGAGAACAAAGGCTGGGAGTGCCACACCGTTGCTGGTCAATCTCAAGGCCCCAGAACCCGGTACATCGCCACCCAAGCCTGCAAGTATTCCAGATGAACTTCCTCCGGTGATACCGGGAATATTTTGCTGGCTGGCCGTAAAGCCTGGGTTGGGGTCAAATACCCTGCCGTTTTGTCCTCCGTAAATCCAAGGCCCCGTGACTGTGGAGTTCCTAAAAGTTTGGTTAATTAAGGTACCGAGGACAAAACTGTAAGTTTCCAGCACTTCTTTTTGAAATGCTAAACCGGCTGCGATTTGTCCTGCAACTACTTCTAATTCCCAGTCACCGCCGAGTTCTGCACTTCCGGTCAAATTAGCGGAAGCGGCAATATTTGCACCCGTAATTTCCCGCAGCCGCTGCACGAAAGTCTGGCCGATTTCTCCTGCTGCTGCGCTGCAAGATACCAGCAGAATGTCTCCGTTTTTAATTAAAGATTTTTGCCACTGCTGCAATTGGCTGCTGTAGTTTTCTATGCTGTTGCTGTCTAGGTTGGCTGCTCCGAGTTGCAGGCTGGCTCTTTTGCCGTGGGCGACTATTTGGATGCTGTCAAACCCGCTGCGCTTGGCTAAAGTTTGGGTGATTTGCGTTATTCCGTCGCCCGTCGGGTTGAGGATAATTGCTTCTGTTCCTGCTGTGACTCCGCTGGCGAGTTGTTGCCAGTTTTCTACGCGCGAGTCGATGAAGATGATGTGTTTTTCTGCTGTTTTCGGCTGATTTAGGCTGTTGCTGGCTGTGGGTGCGGCTAAAAGCCCGATCGACTCTCTGGCCCAATCTGCCTGCGGCTCGCCTTCAAGTAATTCGCCTATTGACAAACTGAAGGTCCTATCTTCTGGTAGAAATTTCATATTTTATTTGCACTGAGGTTGATTTAGGAATCGAACAAAAATGCCCTAGCACTGGATTTTTTTGAAACGGCAAATTGTGGGAGTAGGTGTGTAGCTATCCCTGGTTTTCCTGTTTCCATTTCCCGAGCATCGCACCCTTAACTAAAATAGATTTGAGTGGTAATTAAACAGTGAATAAGTTTTCAGCTAATGCTACAGCATAGACTTGGAAACCAATTCATTTATATGGTTACGACATATTATATATCGGCAGCGAGTAGAACTTGGGATAATTACTTTAATTTTGGTTAAGCTAATTTTTTCGCTCTCGATATTCTGACTTCTGTGGACTGTTTCTTGCCAAGTCTCGCCAAACCGATTGTCGATTTTGAAAAAAAAGACGGCTTACCAAGGTTTCGGTGCTTTCTGGTTGAATTGACATACTCTATTAGTTTCGATCGCCATTTCCTTGTCTCTATTTAAGCTATCGGCGCAATTTCTATTTTTTTATGCAAATCTGGAATTTTTGTTACAAAACTTTATAAAAGCGGGGATACGGAGGCATCAAAAAGTTAATTTAGTCGATCGCCCGATATTTTAGCCGATCGCCCCAAAGCGCCAGTTTGATCGTTTGGACTTCAGTCCGCAGCATAAGCGGACTGAAGTCCAAACGATCAAACCTTCCAGTGCGGACTTAAGTCCGCAGCATAAGCGGACTGAAGTCCAAACGATCAAACCTAGCATAAAGCGGACTGAAGTCCAAACGATCAAACCTTGCTTATTGGGGTCAATCGATCGGACATGATATAAGCTAAAAACTGCAACTTAGATTCCAACAATCGCAATGGCACTGCAACATCGAGACAGCCGGGGCAAAAGTATGCTGATTTTAGGCATAATTTGGCTGCTGGGGGCAATTAGCGATCGCCTCTGGTTTGCGTGCGATCGATCTGTACCCGCCTGGGATCAAGCAGAATACCTCACTAGCACGCTGAATTACTTGCAGGCGTTGCAGGATCCTCAGTGGTTTTCCGGCGAGTGGTGGACAAATTTCTGGCTGCTTTCGACGAAGATTCCGCCCTTGGCGTACATCTTGACGGTGCCGTTTCTGCATATTTTTGGTACAGGGGGCGATCGGGCAACCCTCGTTCATTTATTATTTAGTGCAATTCTCCTCGCCTCAGTCTACAGTTTGGGCACCAAATTATTTAATCGACAAGTTGGTTTGTGGGCTGCTGCAATTTGTATTTTATTACCGGGGCTTTATCGATTCCGCTTGCAATTTTTACTTGATTTTCCCCTAACTGCTGCGATTACTTTTTGTTTCTATTGTCTGACAATGTGGAAAGAAGGTTCGGCAGCGGATTTTGTAACGGATGTAGCGGATGTAGCGGATGTAGCGGATAGACTGAAGTTGGATAAAAGAACCAAAAAGAAGCATAAATTCTCCCCCTCGGGGGCGGGCACGCACCATCCACCGCCCCTACATACCCTCTCCGCCTCTTCTTTCTTTTGGGCGATCGCCTTTGGAATTTCTCTCGGCTTATCAATATTAGTTAAACACACTACAGTATTATTTTTGTTTACACCAATTCTGTGGTTGGCAGTTGGTGCAGTGCGCCAAAAAGCTTGGGGAAGATTAGCTCAATTAGCTGGTGCTTTGTTGCTGTCGGCGGCGGTGTTTGGGCCCTGGGCTAAAACCAATTGGCTGTTAATTTTGACCGGGGGAAAACGGGCAACGCTGGATTCTGCGATCGCCGAAGGAGATCCGGGCTTGAATACAATCGGTGCTTGGATTTACTATATTCAGCACTTACCAGAACACGTTTCTTGGCCTCTGTTACTGATTCCCTTAGTCGGATTTATACTTTATTATTGGCGAAATCGAGCCGATAGTCAGTCAATCTTGCACCTTAACTCCTGTCGGTGGCTGGCGGTATTTTGGATAGGAGCTTATTTAATTAATTCGCTAAATATCAACAAAGATGACCGATATGTGATACCTTATTTACCAATACTAGCAATCTTTTTAGCCTATTTTTTAACCCTGTGGCCGCAGCGCTGGGAAAAGCAAATTCGCTGGGCAACAATTGGCTTAGGAATCCTAGCGATGCTGTTCCATATGTGGCCGCTGGGCGGTGCTTTTGGACATAGCTTTGTTCAAGCTGTCAGCCCCGGCAATTCCAGCTATCCTTACTTGGGGAAAGAGTGGCCGCACCGAGAAGTAATTGCCGAAATTATTGATACGGAACCTTATTTGCAATCGACTTTGGGCGTGTTGCCTTCGACGCCACAAATTAACCAGCACAATTTGAATTATTACGGTGCTTTGGCGAATTTTCAGGTTTACGGGCGGCAGGTGGGAACGAATTTAAAAGAAGTGCCGCAAGATGTGCGATCGCTTTCTTGGTTTTTAACTAAAACTGGCCCCCAAGGTTCGATTCGGGAACGGATTAAAAAAGCTCAAAATGCTGCAGTGGCGGCGATTGAGACTGGCGGTAAATTTAACTTGCAAAAAAGTTGGGTTTTGCCTGACAATACTAATTTGAATCTTTACCGCAAGCAGTTGCACGCGGTGGAAATACAGCCGTTGCCTGAAGCGCGATCGCAAGTACAATTAGAGCAAGTGACTGTTTTGGCAAAACCGGTTCCCGGTGTGGCGCTACCGGTGACTTATATTTGGTCTGGGCCTTGGCAGCAGTTGCAGTCTGGTTTAGTGTTGTTAACGTGGCAAAATCAGCAGTCTGACGATATTTCAGCGGGACAGACTTTCAGGATTTTACACGATCGCGCGATCGGGCAAGCAACTTTGCATCCGGGGATGCTGGAAGCCGATCAATTTGCTGTGGGATTTCGAGTTGTCGATCGCACGGCGATGCTAACTCCTGCTAATATTGCACCGGGAAGTTACAATCTGCAAGCGACTTATCTCGATCGCAAAACCGGCGAAACTTATCCGATGAAAGTGCCGCAGGTAACGCTTAAAATCGATGCAGATCCTCTTAATATCCGTTCCCAAGCTGTTCCGAAGAACGAAGATGAGAAAAAGTTCAAAATCGCCGACGATCGGCCTGGGAACGAGGAGCAGCCGGAGTTAGATTTGGTAACTCAATTGCGGGCGATGGCGGTTAATTTACCCAAAGGATTGCCCGGTTTAGAACCAGTTTTCGAGCAGATTGGACGGATCAATCAGTACGATCCAATTCAAGATTACACCCTGCAAGCGGAACAATCGTTAGAATATCGACTGAAGCAGGAACCGAACAATCTAGAATTCGCCTATGCTTTGGCATTTTCTAGAGTATTGCAGCAGAATGTCGAAAGTGCGATCGCAGCTTTAGAAAAAGTCACCCAACTCGACTCTCAAAACCCCTACGCTTACGCTTATCTCGCCTTCGTCCAGATTTACGGATGGCATCCCAAAGCCGCTGAAACAGCCTTAAAACCAGCCCTCGCCCTCAACCCCAACCTGCCGGAAATTAGAATTTTAAACGGTTTAGCCGCTTTAATGCAAGGCAACGTCATTCAAGCGTGGCAAGATTTGCAATTCTTGAAAAAATTGAAAATCTAACCATCAAGATTAATACTCAATACCAGCTTGAGCCTTAATACCTTGTTCTCGGAATGGATGCTTAACCAAAGTCATTTCAGTCACCAAATCGGCGCGCTCAATTAATTCGGGTGGCGCGCCTCGGCCTGTTAGAATAACATGAGAGTCTTCGGGTTTTTGGTCTAAACCTGCAAGCACTTGCTCGACTTGCAAATAACCCAGCTTTAATGCTATATTGACTTCATCTAACAAAACCAACTTAAATTCAGGATTGCAGATAAAACTTACAGCTTTATCCCAGGCTTTTTGAGCTGTTGCGATATCTCGATCGCGATCCTGCGTATCCCAAGTAAAGCCTTCACCCATGGCATGAAATTCTAGCTGATTTTCCCAGAGTTCAAAAACGGCTTTCTCTGCGGGTTCCCAAGCCCCTTTGATAAATTGTACTATGGCGACGCGGTAGCCGTGACCGAGCGATCGCAAAACCATTCCCAAAGCCGCCGTAGTTTTGCCTTTACCGTTACCCGTATTGACAATTATCAAACCTTTATCTTCAGCAGCATTAGCAATTCGCTGCGCCTGAACTTCTTGTCGGCGCTGCATTTTTTGTTTGTGCTGTTCGGCTGTTAAGCCCGTCGTCGTAGTTGTTTCTGTATTCATTTCCATGATATTTATTTTAACCGCAGATGAACGCAAATCAACGCTGATAGATGTATGATGTCTAGTTACTTATACCATTTTTCCAAAATAATGCAACTGTAGGGAATCTCCCAACCCCATTGGTGTCAACTTAAGGTCAAATGTAGTCAAATACTGCTGTTTGACGATTGAGGCCAGATCCCCCCTAACCCCCTTAAGAAGGGGGGAACCGGAATATCTCAAAGTCCCCCTTCTTAAGGGGGATTTAGGGGGATCTGGCCTTGGATAGAAAGCAGATATAAAAATGGTTTTAGCCTGGTTGTTGATACCAATCTCTCAACTATTATCCCACAAATCAATCTCAAATCACAAATCAAAAAGCCCAAATCGTCTTACCCCCAGACTGCTTGCAAGTTTAGCACGAAACCGGGCAAAATATCTTCTCCTGAAAGTTCTGTCGGACATTCCAAAACTTCTTTTTCTTGTCCTTGG
>RDYN01000150.1 GCA_004293365.1 Oscillatoriales cyanobacterium
CAATTCCTTCCCAAGGAGCTTTAGTATCGCCATGAGTTAAACTGGCATTCGTGTGATCAGGAGTGTACCAAGTCTTAGTAACATCAGCAATATTATTTTCAGTCAAATCACCTAAGCGACGGTAAATTGTTTCGCCATTCTCCGAAGGAAACTGACTTTCATTGAGATTAGCAGTTCCCGCATACCAAGCCAAAGCAGCCCGATGGTCGGTCATTAGGAAGAGTAAACTCCTCAGAAGAACCAGCCTTACTACCTCCATTCCAAGTCCAGGTACTATTCTTCCATTGAGCAGTCAGGATACGATTCCGATTGTAATCTTGTCTGGCTCACGATCTGCTATTATTAATATGTAAATATCTTCAGAAAAAGGTTATGAATAACGAAGAATATCTCGAATGGGAAGAAGAAGCCGAAGAAGTTATTCCGCTTCTATCTCTCAACAACCATCACCCAGAGATGGCTGGTAGGGAGGTGGTCGATTTATATAAAGATGGATGGAGAGACTATTCCTCGATCAATTTAGAAGGAACTCTCATCGAGCATGAATACCTAATTGAGATCGACCTAAGTGGCTCTGATTTACACTCAAGTATTTTGAAGGGGTGCGATCTGAGCGGTGCTAATTTGAGTAACGCGAATCTTGAAAATGCTCACTTGAGTAGCGTTTGTTTAGTAGGGGCAAATCTTAGCAATGCAAATCTGGCTAATGTTAATTTATGGAATGCTGACCTGAGCGATGCTAATTTGGAAAATGCTAACTTAAACAATGCAAACCTGTCTAATACCAACTTAATTGGCACAAATTTTAGCGCTGCTAAATGGGAGAATATTAACACTGACGCTGCGTTATTTTGTCATACTATTATGCCAGATGGTAGCCATAAAAGCGATCCAGTTAGAGTCATGGAAACTCAGGAATTGCTTCGGCGCTACGCTGCTGGAGAAAGAAGGTTTGAGGGCATAGTTTTATATCGGGCTGACCTTAGAGGTGTCGATTTACATAACATAATTATGCCTAATGCTCACTTAGCTGATGCTAACTTAAGCGGTGCCAATTTGAAAGAGTCCTGCTTGACGAGAGTTAATTTTAGGGGGGCAAATTTGAGCGGTGTTAATCTGTGCATTGCTAACTTGAGAGGAGCAAATTTAAGCTACACCAATTTGAAAAATGCCAACTTATATGCAGAAATGTATGGTGTAGATTTTACAGAAGCCAACCTGAGTGGGGCTGAGCTTCTGTTCGTGGAATCTGCATTTTTTCGTAACACTACCTTGCCCAACGGAGAAGTTGTTATTGGTCCTAGTGAATATGCTTCTAATTGGAAAAGGTAGGGTTCTATTAGACATCTACAAAAAAGCCTGGGTCGAACAGGCATCCTGCCTGTTCCACACTGATTATTGGAGATGTCTACTTGCCATGAATTTGATTTCTATAAATCATGAAAGTGGCAAGTTTATATTTCGCTTGAGAACATCTCGAATATCTCCAGGAATATTTGAAAACAGGTTAACATTTTTACCTTTAAGTAAGTTTTCAAGTTCTTCGATACTAACTAACCAAGTGTTCGGAGATCGCCATTCAGTCACATTTTTGATTGGAGATAAAACTCGATTTAATTGCAGCTGCTCTCCAATTTCATAAAATGGGTGGACTATTCCTTGCTCCCCAGCATTATCCCAGTCTAGGGCTGATGGTTCGGCTCTGTTAGGTGTAAGAAACGTGTAAATTTTGGTGTCGTGATTAACATCTGGTATCCCTTGACTAGGATGCTCTAGAACCAGATTTGTTTTCCATGTCCAGGTAGGAATGTTAATTCCTTGTTGTTGAAAAGCCTCAGAATTGGTAAACCCTTGATACCTAGAATCGTTGGGGAGAGCATTACTCTTTTTCTGTGGTTCCCAATTTGTGCCATAGCTACCCGCAACAACGTAAACTTGCTTACTATTTTCAGCCATACCTGTTACTAACTGTTCTATATTGTACCACGCAGAGGCTTCTGCGGGATTATTAGGACTGCTAAAAAACAGATTATTGTCAGCGTTTTGCGGGATTAAGTTGGTTCCCAAAAAAGTGGCTAGGTTGTCTTTGGGATGTCTTGTCCGATCTCCTGAAGGAATTATATGTCCTTTGTTAAAGCCAAGACTGGCCCCGTTATTATTTTCATAACTGCTACCACTAATTTGAGGCCAGCCATTAGGTAATGTAGGATCGGCGATGAACTCATCAGCTTGGCGTTTTCCACCAATCCATGATTTATTTACCTGCCAACTTACCCAGTTGGGGGTTTTAGTTGTGCGATTGTAAGATACTGCGTACTGAGGCTTCTCCAGTAGCAAGTTTGCGCGATAGAGGTTATTTTGTGGTTCTTCAGGACTGTACCTAGCTTCAGATGGATTGCCAAATTTAAGGTGATTACTCTTAAAGAAAACATCATCTAAATAAACTCTGGTGTTTCCCTCAACTTCAAACCTCAATTTAACGCTCTGACCTCGAAACTTATCTAGCTGATTGCTTCCAACATGAAATGTTTCAAACCCTCCTCTGCCAAAACCAATTTTGTCAATATCGCTTGCGTATGTCTTTAGTTCATCTCCTGTTGTTGCTGCCAGATCTATCTCTTTGAGAAGATGAGTACCACTGCCAATTATTGGTCGCCCTTGCGGGTCGGTATTTAGTTTAGTTTCCAACAAGACTTTAAGCTTTCCTTTCCCAAACGGTGCGTGGAGATTAAATCGCAAATCTCCCCATTCTGGCATCACAAAATAGTTGTGTACGATTTGTTTTGTCCCACCATCTCCCATTCTCAGGGCAAAATTAGGTCGATCTACATCGTAGCTTATGGCATCTAAGTAACCGGTACTTATTAAGTCTTTTAAGTTTTCTAAGCCTGGTATTGCCCTATTCTTTGCAACTTCTTCTCCGATAGTGTACCAATCGACTAAGTGGGATTGTAAAACATCCTCAGATGAACCATTAAATAAAGACCAACCTGGGATAGTATGATCCGACTTTCTAAAAGCAATCGCATCAAAATTCCCGTTAAACAAAGTCGGAACCGCATAGTCCCCCCGCATCCGAGTTCCGAAGGACTTAGTGATATCTGTGTAGGTATTATCCTCGTAAACAGCAGCCCGATTATTGTTCAGGTAATTCTCAAAAATACCTAACTCATTTTTACCTTTCTTGCCCCCAAAATCGTAGGGACGCAGTTGAGAACCTCCCCCTAAAACCGAATGAAACCAACCCGTACCGATTCCTTCCCAAGGTGCGTTAGTATCGCCATTACCGCCAGTAAAATTAGCATTGGTATGGTCGGGGGTATACCAAGTCTTAGTCGCATCGGTGATATTATTTGCTGACAAATCTCCCAAGCGGCGGTAAATTCGATCGCCATTTTCTGATGGCAACCGACTTTCATTGAGATTAGCCGTTCCCGCATACCAAGCCCCTGCCGCCCGATGGGAAGCACCGGCCCCGTTATCCGTAAAACCAGCCAGATTGTTAAGCGAAACATTCCAATCTGACTTCCAATTCGTTCCAGAAAGTACCCGCCCGTTAAGAGTATTCCCGATACCATTAGTTTGGTAGTAATTGTCAGCATAGGTGACATTATTCCATACTCTGATTTCCGGGTCGAGAATGTTACGGTAAGTTCCTTCTAAAGAAATAGACTTGTAATTGTAAGGGTCAACAGTCGTCACCTGCAAATCGCGATTTGCAGGACTCGTACCGCCAGCATTAGGGAAAAATGTACCCAAACGTTGAACGATTTCGCTGTTAACTACAGCCCCCTGCCCGAAACCAACAAAATGTAACGGTGAATTGAAAACACCGCCCTGAGTGCGAATCTGATGGCCTCGCTCGTCATAAAGCTGACCTGCATTTCCTACTCCACCACCGTAGTTTCGATCCAACCGTACCAGCGATGTAAATAAAGCATCGGCCCCCGCTTCAGCAAAGCCAGTGTTGTAAAGTTTGTGGGGTTCCTTATTCCCTATCCAGTCTGCCAGCAGCACCAATGGCTTGTTATAACCGGGAAGTTGACTGTTGTTATACACCCAGTTATTGCCGTTATAAGTACCAAACCGCCATGTACCAGTTGGAGAGTCATACTTCATAACCGAGCCGCCAGCTTCTTGAATGTGTTTGGCTATTGCATTAAGTTTGCCATCAATAAGTTTGCTGCGTTCGGGATTTCCTGGTTCGATACCCCGCGTTAAAATAGTAACGCTGCTGAAGTTATTCGCACCAGCTATCGGAGCGGAAAGTAAGGTTTTAAAATCGCCTTTTTCAGTTGTCTTTTCCCCTTTATCCGTCACTGCTTCCACAGCCCAGTGATATTTCTGATCGGCAGTCAATATGCGGTTATTAGGAAGTGTAAACTCCTCAGGAGAACCCGCTTGACTGACACCATTCCAAGTCCAATTACCGTTGTTCCATCGAGCAGTCAGAACTCGATTTGGATTGTAATCCTGCCCAGCAGTCGGATTTTCTAAACCCGACCATCGATCGCCCGGTAACAAACCCTCACCCTTGGGAAACACGCTGACATAAAGATTGACCTCATCGATATCTGTAGCGGCATTAAGATCGGGAATACCGCACTCTTCATCCCCCCCCTTAATATTCCAGCTAAATTTAGGATTGAGAGGCTTGCTGTCACTCGAACTATCGCCAATAGGCCCGGTTAATTCCACCCAGTTTTGATTGGCAGCGATCGTGCATCCCTTTGTTACCAAGAATCGGTCGCAAGAGCAATCGGCTGCGATACAATATCATACATATAGAGCAAGCGTTCTTGAAGGTAAATATTTTCACAGAAAAGTTATGAACAATGAAGAAGATTTCGAGTGGGAAGAAGAAACCGAAGAATTTATTCTGCTTCCGTCTCTCAACGAGCATCACCCAGAGATGCAAGGTTGGGATGCAATCGCTCTCTACAAAGATGGATGGAGAGACTTTTCCGGGATGAATTTAGAAGGAATTGTTATCCAAGGTAAATACTTGATTGAGAGCGACTTAAATGGCTCCGCTCGCCAAGCATCAAAATAAACTTCATTAGAAGAACTAGACCTACTGCCGCGATTCTAATCTAAATACCGCTTTTTCACGCTGAGCCTGTCCTAGAAAATTTTTTGGAAGACTTCAGTTGAAGCAATATACAAGACTGAGCTATGTTAGTTTAAGTGATATTGACCTCAGTTGATAGCGTAATAAATGAATTAGGGAGAAAAGTTATGGATGCTAAGGAGTTGCTCCGAAGATACGCCGCTGGAGAGAAGGATTTTACTAATGTTGACTTGGCAAGTGCCAATCTAGAAAGGGCCAAGCTAAGATCCGCAAACCTAAGTAATGCTAATTTGGCAGGAGCCAACCTAAGCAATGCCAACCTTACAAGCGTTAATCTAGCTAATGCTAACTTGACAGAAACAAACTTAACAAACACTATTCTAGAGGGTATTGATCTAAGTAACGCTAACTTGACAAAAGCCGATCTCAGTGGTGCTATGGTTGCGGGTTGCCTAGATCGCGCCGATTTAACTGAAGCTAACCTCAGCCAAGCCCAAATGTTTGAAACCAATTTAAATGGTACTACTTTGAGAGCAGCCAACCTGAGCGGTGCGTATTTCAGCCAATGTACCGCTGAGATTACTCTCAATTTAAGTCAGGCAAACCTTAAGGAAGCAGTCTTGTCTGAATTTTACCTGCCTGATGCTGACTTGAGTGGAGCCGACCTCAGCGGTGCTTGGCTGGAAGGTACTAGCTTAAGCGATGCTAACTTGAGTAATGTCAACTTCAGTGGTGCCAACCTAATTCGTGCTGACCTCAGTGGTGCCAACCTGCGCGGTACCAACCTGCGCGGTGCGCTTTACAGCTCAGAAACTGGTTTTTCTGATGAAATTGACCTTTCTTGTGCTATTTTAATTGCGCCAGGAGTAAACTTGAGCCATGTTGATTTACATGGAGTTCGGTTAACCTGTCTTGACCTGAGCCGCGTTAACCTGAGTGATGCAAATTTAAGAGGGGCTGACCTGCACGGGACAAACCTGAGAAATGCCGACCTGAGAAATACTGACCTGAGAGATGCTAACCTGAAGGACGCTAACCTCAATGAGGCAATTTTTGGCAATACCATAATGCCAGATGGAAGTGTTAGAAATTAGCCATTATCACTGATGGCAGTGCTGCCAGCCATTAGCTGTTAATCTGAACTTCCCACACGAGGGGAAGTTCAAATTAATCTCTTAATACTCCCACACTTTAGCTAGCGGATACCATTTATAGGCTGGTCTCCTGTAAATGTAAATTGTTGAGTTTTGAGACTGCGTTTAACGTCTTCAGGAACATTCGATAGCAAATCATAATTCATGCCAGCTCCAGCCAAGTTGCGTTCAATGGTTGCAATATCAACTATATAGTTTGTCCACTTAGGCCTCCCTGGTCCATCTGGGACTGTACTATTGGGAAAATCAACAGCGATAATTTGCGTGTTCGCGTTAATATCTGCTAGTCTCTGGCCTGGTCGATCTAAAACTACCATGATCTTCCATACTCGGTCAGGGATATTGACATCAAAGGTTGTGCCATCATCACGGGTTCGGGTAAAAGTCCCCTGAGAGCCATAACTACCAGCGATGATGTAAAGTTCTTTATCTTTATCTTGCACAATGTCTCTACCGAACTTTTCGACATTTGCCCAAACCCCACTATTGTTACTCGAGTGCTGTGGAATCATGTTTGTCATGAAGAAAGTAGAATCCATATCCTTAAGGTTCCTATTGCGGTCTGCGTTAGGGGTTAAGTGTCCCCGTCTCCAAATGCCAGGAAAAGAAGCGTCGGGAACTCTATCCCAATTAGCAGGTAGGGTATCATCTTTATGAAATGTATCTTTCCGACCGCTAGCAATCCATGTGTTATTGAGTTGCCAACTTGCCCAATTAGGAGTTTTATTCCCATCGTTGTAAGACAAAGTCTACTGTGGCCTCTCTATGAGAAAATTTTGGGGATTAGGGTTGGAGTCTCTGGTAAACCTAGCTTCATCAGGGTTTCCAAGTAAGAGATGCTTGCTTTTAAAAAAAACATCATCCAGATAGACTTCGGTATTTCCTGTAATTTCAAACCGGAGTTTCGCTGATTTGCCACGCAGTGCATCTGGCACATCCAAATTGAACGTCTCAAAACCTTGCGTTCCGTAACCTATTTGATTAAATTCAAAACCAGACTGAGTGGGATTGCTGCCTCCAACCAGCTCAACCCCATATCTCAATTCAACACCTGTGGCATTTTGAGATTTGATTGCGCTTAAATATTGCCAATTATCGCCTGGTTCACTCCCTTTTATGGAAACCTTAACCTCACCACCGTTGGGATTGAGAGTATGAAGGTCAAATCGCAATACTCCCCAATCAGGTACAACAAAGGGGTTATGTAAAATTTCAGTAAGCCCACCAGTGCCTCCCAGTTTGAGGGCATAATTGGGTTGAGTACGGTCAGTCCTCAGTTTTTCTAGGTGTTCGTACAAGCTGGGATTGTCTGTCTGGGATATCTGGTTTACATCAATCAAATAATTTTGTGATGCGTCCTTATTGATGCCATTTTCGCGATTGTAGAAAGACCAACCGGGAATGGATTGCGAACCAATTCCAGCAGCGATCGCATCAAAATTTCCATTAAACAAGGTCGGAACCGCATAGTCCCCCCGCAGCCTTGCTGTGTAGGTATTATTCTCGTAAACTGAAACCCGATTATTTGTCAGGTAAGCTTCAAAATCACCCAACTCACTTTGACCTTTCTTGCCACCATCAAAATAAGGTCTTAACTCAAAACCTCCCCCTAAAATAGAGTGGAACCAACCAGTACCAATCCCTTCCCAAGGAGCCCGAGCGTTGCCGTGAGAAAAATTAGCGTTTATGTGGTCGGGAGTGTACCAAGTTTCCGCCGCATCGGTGATATTATTTGGCTCCAAATCGCCCAACCGGCGGTAAATTGTTTCGCCATTCTCCTCCGGAAGTTTGCTGCCCGAAAGGTTCGCAGTTCCCGCATACCAGGTCAAAGCATCCCGATGGGAAGCACCTTGCCCATTATCCGGTTCAAATCCAGCTCGATTTCCCAAGGAAACATTCCAATCCGCTTTCCAATTAGTTCCCAAAAGTTCTCTCCCGTTAAGAGTGTTACCGCTACCATTTTTTTGGTAGTAATTGTCAGCATAAGTAACATTATTCCACACCCGTATTTCCGGGTCGAGAATGTTACGGTAAGGCCCAGAAAAAGAATTATCATCGTAATCGTAAGGGTCAACAGTCGTCATTTGAAGGTCGCGGTTATCCTTGCTAGTTCCCCCAGCAAGTGGGAAAAACGTACCCAAACGCTGAACGATTTCGCTATTAACAACTGCCCCCTGACCGAAACCAACAAAATGTAACGGCGAGTTGAAAACACTTCCTTGAGTGCGGATTAACTTACCCGTACTGTCATAAAGACCGATCGGGCTGCCGACAGAACCGCCTTTTTCCAAATCCAGTTGTACCAGCGAGGCAAATAAAGAATCGGCCGCCGCCTCAGCAAACCCTGAATTATAAAGTTGTTTCGGTTCGATTTCTCCCAGCCAATCTGCCAGCAGCACTAAGGGCTTGCCCGTTGAGGGAGATGGGGCCGCACTATTAAATTCCCAATCGTTTCCTTGGGGACTAACTGACTGCCACTTATTTGTTGCGGCGTTGTATTTCTTAACGGCACCGCCTGCATCGTAAATGTGCTTGGCAACTCCGTTAATTTGGTTGTCAATTAGTCGGTTGTGTTCCGTTTTAACTTTACCTTCAGGCTCCAAACCTCGCGTTAACACCGTAACGCTGCTGAAAGTATTGCCACCATCCATCGGAGCCGGCAGTAAAGTCTTAAACTTGTCGGTAACAACTTTTTTATCCCCTTTATTCGTCACAGCTTCCACAGCCCAATGATATTCCTGGCCGGCCGTCAACATTCGGTCATTAGAAAGAGTAAACTCCTCAGGAGAACCCGCTTGACTGACACCATTCCAAGTCCAATTACCGTTGTTCCATCGAGCAGTCAAAACCCGATTTGGATTGTAATCCTGCCCGGCAGTCGGATTCTCTAAACCCGACCATCGATCGCCCGGCAACAAGCCCTTCCCTTGCGGAAAAACGCTTACATAAAGATTGACCTTATCGACATCAGTATCAGGCTTAAAACCAGGAAGACCGCAGGGTTCATTC
>RDYN01000151.1 GCA_004293365.1 Oscillatoriales cyanobacterium
CAAAGAAAACTAAAATCCCCTATCCCAATTGGTTCGTAGTAAGGACTTTAGTCCTCTAAGAAAGGATGCGGACTAAAGTCCTCACTACGAACCTTTTTGATGGTGGCAAATTAAGTTACAAATAATAAATTCAAGCAGAACTACCACTAACACCAGTAATAACAGCCGCACCAATCAAATGAGCCAAACGCAAAGCTTCAGGAACCTTACCAGTATCAGTCAAACGCTGGAGTACCAGCGCAATTACTTCCGGTTGTTCGCCGCACACTTGAAAAAAGAAAGGTTCAAAAGCGTAAATTTTCCCAGCGCGGTGCAACAATTCTAAACGGTATTCCGAGTCAGGTACATGGCCGAGGGCTTTTTCAATAGCAGCTAAATCTGGTTGGTGGCGCATGACAGCAACGCACGGAATTTGCAGCCGCGATGCTAACTCAGGAAGGTCAATAATATTGAAACCGCCGAAAGCAATTCCGTCAAGCAAAACCAGATGCAATTGCGGCAAAAATTTGCCTCCGAGCAGTAGCTGACAAATCGCCTCAGTGGCGTCTAATCCGTCCGGGAGGACTTGTCCCCAGACCATTCCTTCAAATCTAGTCCCCCCGCAGACTACTCCGGCGATCGATACTGGGCGGCCGCTGCTACGAGAAAAGGGTGCGTCGTCAAAGCCGATAACCTTAA
This sequence comes from Oscillatoriales cyanobacterium, assembly GCA_004293365.1. GTDB lineage: Bacteria > Cyanobacteriota > Cyanobacteriia > Cyanobacteriales > Microcoleaceae > Microcoleus. Next base: position 679 of record RDYN01000151.1, read on the forward strand.
TTGTGCGATCGAGCCTGAGTAATTCTGCCAGTTTCAAATTTTGGACTTCCCTAAACTAAAAATTTTTAGATAAATTGGACTTTGACATATTATCATAGATGTTACAGACTCGAACCATAAGTAAATCCACTTAATTAAACGTAAAAGAAGGCTCGCGCTCAAACTTGCTGTGTATGTCTTTCTTCTTCCTTCTTCTTTCTTCTTTTTACCCGCTCGCGAAGCCGAAGAGCCTTCTTCTTCTTCTTCTTCTTCTTCTTCTTCTTCCTTCTTCCTTATTCATTACATCCGTTACATCCGTTACAAAATCCGTTGCCGAACTTCCTTCTACTTAAAAAGGTTTTAAACACTTGACAAAAAAATACGTAGCTGCAATAGATCAAGGAACCACCAGCACCAGATTTATCATATTCGATCGCCTGGGACAGATAATTTGCAGCAACCAACAAGAACACCAGCAGATTTATCCACAACCGGGATGGGTGGAACACAATCCCGAGGAAATTTGGCAGCGCACTCAAAGCGTGATTAAAAATGCGCTCGAAATCGGCAATATCGATGTGAAAGATATTGCGGCTCTCGGCATTACCAACCAGCGCGAGACTGCAATTGTTTGGGACAAAAACACGGGAAAATCCTACGGGAATGCGATTGTGTGGCAAGATACCCGCACTCACCAAATTTGTACTAGCTTAGCAGAAGTTGACGGCAAAGATCGATTTCGAGAGCGCTGCGGTTTGCCGCTAACAACTTATTTCAGCGGGCCGAAAATTAAGTGGATGCTGGACAATATTGCAGGATTGCGGGAAGCTGCAAATCGAGGCGATGCGATTTTTGGCAATGTCGATTCTTTTCTAATTTGGCACCTCACAGGCGGCGCGCACGTTACCGATGTTACCAACGCCAGCCGCACGATGCTGATGAATTTGCAAACCCTCGATTGGGATGCCGAAACTTTGGAAATCATGGGAATTCCCCGCCGGATGCTGCCAGAAATTCGCCCTTCAAGTCACGTTTTTGGCACTGCGAAAGGATTGTTAGATGGTGTTCCAATTGCTGCTGCTTTGGGAGATCAGCAGGCGGCTCTTGTCGGGCAAACTTGTTTCAATGTTGGGGAGGCGAAAAATACCTACGGTACGGGCTGTTTTATGCTGCTGAATACTGGTGAGGCGATCGTCCCTTCAAAAAGCGGGTTGCTGACAACAGTCGCCTACAAGATGGGAGAATCGCCCGCTGTGTATGCTCTCGAAGGCTCAATTGCGATCGCCGGAGCATTAGTGCAGTGGCTGCGCGACAACCTGGGCATCATCAACACATCTGCGGAAGTAGAAACATTAGCAAATACAGTCGAAGATAGCGCAGGAGTTTACATTGTCCCTGCCTTTTCTGGACTCTACGCACCTTATTGGCAAGACAGCGCCCGGGGAGTAATTGCAGGTTTAACTCGCTACGCGACTAAGGCACACATTGCCCGCGCAGTATTGGAAGCGACAGCTTGGCAAACACGGGAAGTATTGGATGCGATGAATCAGGATTCGGCGGTGCAGCTTTTGTCTTTAAAAGTAGACGGTGGGATGGTGGGAAATCACACGCTAATGCAGTTTCAGAGCGATGTTTTGGGAGTGCCTGTGGTGCGGCCTGCGGTAGCGGAAACTACTGCACTCGGGGCGGCTTATGCGGCTGGTTTGGCGGTGGGTTTTTGGAGCAAACTAGCCGAATTGCGGGATAATTGGGCGGTGGATTGTATTTGGGAACCGCAAATGCCGATCGCACTTCGCGAGCAAAAATACCGCTTTTGGAAAAAAGCAGTTTCCCGCACCTTCGACTGGGAAGAATGAATCGTTGATGTGAAATATGCTGTATCACTCGGCGATTGAAATCGCTGCTATACAAACAAAGTCTGCCTGCGCCGACTGAAGAATAAAAGAGCTCGGGAACCCGGATTTGATATTAACCATAAATCTGTATTTAGTGCTATCATCAAATGCAGCACAATTTTTCAATCTGCAAATAAATGATTTCGCTAAATAACTTAAAAAAAATCCTCACCCTCATCCTATTACTACTGACACTGGCATTTGCAGAAATCGCCACTAATTCCCAAAGTGCGATCGCAGATACAGCGACAACTCCCGCAACCGCAACCGCCGCCGAAGTCTTCACCACCAACTGTGCAGGCTGTCACATCAACGGTAGCAACATTATCAGGCGCGGCAAAAACTTGAAACAAAAAGCCTTAAAAAAATATAAGATGGACTCGATTGCCAATATTTCAAATTTAGTAACCAACGGTAAAGGTATCATGCCCGGTTACAAAGATCGTTTGTCCGAACAACAAATTATCGATGTTTCCGCCTACGTGCTATCCCAAGCCGAAACCGATTGGAAATAAAGGAGAGGTATTGGAAGTTGAAAAAACATAATTTTTCGCGTAAAACTTTAACTATCATTAGCTTGTGCTTGTATCTAATCTTAGCTATCAGTCCGCCCGCCTTCGCCTCAATTCATAAATATCCAGAAAAAGCAGACAGAGTAATGTTTCGCTCAGTACAAAGCCTGCGCGACACTGATGATAAAGCGTGGCAAGTTGTTTTGTATAAGCGAGTACAGTCGGGATTGGTAAACTCCTTTAACCTGAGATTAGTAGGATTTCCCGGCACAGAATTGCAGCATCCTGTAGCGCTAACTGTTGCTGCGGGCGATCGCGAAATTGGTAAAGCCAAGGATATTTGGAGCGAGTCGGATTTGCCGGTTAACGTCGGAGAATATGATTTTAAATCAATAATTACACAACTGGAAAGCAATCAACCTTTAAAGTTGAGTTTGCCCGTGAAAGGTGAAAAAGAAACTGGATTGCTGGTTCCTCCTTTTGGTGTCAGAGAATGGCGACTGTTGTTAGACACGAAGTAAATATACTTATTTCATCGCCGTCTCAAGTTAAAGTTCATAGAATTTGGTGTATCAAAAGATACCATGCTCAACTACGCCTTAAGGTAGATTTAACCCTATTTCAAGGTCATTATGAAACAAACTAAATGTAGAGTTAGTCTAGTGATAAAACTCCATTGTTTATAATGTGCGTGTCTTCAGGGTGAAATTGCTATGAGTTTAATCAGTACAATTGTCCGAAAAGCTTTGGAAACGGGTTATTTAACGGTTGAGGCCGAGGAACTGTTGCGACAGCAGTTGCAGATGACTAAGTACGGTTTAGAAGATTTTGAGGCTTTTATTACTTTGCAAAAAGAGGTGATGGAAGGTAGGGTAAGACAGCAGGCTTTGGAATTATTGCGATCGTCGCCCAAATGTCCTGTCACTGCTTGAATCGAAGGTGATATATCGGCCTTTGCAGGGCGGGTAAGATGCCCGCCAGACACAAAACTTTATCTTCGTTTGCTATTGTTTCCGGTTGTTTCGGTATCCTAGGATTGGGGAAGCAGGTTGGTTGGTTTGGAATTTTTGACTGCAGATGTCAGCGAATAAACACGGATAAACGCTGATGGGATGGATATAATTTTCTATGGGTTTGCTTGTTGGGGAAGTGCGGGCTACTTCAAAAAAGCGCACGCAAAGCCTTGACAAATGTTTCTACTGTATTCCTAACTGTTGCCTTAACGCTTCTGGCACTTTAACAGCTTTGCCTAAACCTCGAACATTTTCCCACTTGGTATTTTCGTTCCAATTGAGCCGTCACATAGTCCATGATGTCGTAGATAGTGATGCACTTATCTGCGATCGTCAGTCCTCTTTCTGTACGGATAATCGCTGTTTGTTCCTTAGATAGGGTTGTCATTTTTATACCCTCCTAGAAGTTGTATTTATATTGGTCGAAAACCCTGTACAAAATTCATCCAGCGATCGACTTTATTACCAGTAATGTCCAAAATAGGGATAGAACGAGTTCTGGATATTGGCAGCCCTGCTTCTTCCTGAGAATATTCGATCGCACTGCGCTCTGGTTTGCCTAAGCCGTAGGTATTCGCAGTATCGCTAGCTAACTGACAGGTAATTCTGAATGTCCCCATGCTAATTCTGCCATTTCCGGCCCTGTACTCCCAATCTCTAAAGCCAGCCCCTGGTATCTCCTGACAATCAGCATAGGTCACCTCAAACATCTTAGCAATATGCACGTCATAGAGGCGCAATTGACCCCCAAAGGCAGATTTTGTGGTCTCCGTTTCTGACACCGTAAGCGTATAGGTTCCTTCTCCGTGTTGAAGTCTCATCGGAACCTTTGTCTGGGCGATCGCCCCTGGCATCTCCTGAATGACGGTGACAGATCCCCAACTCAAAGTAATAGCAGTCAAGCTGGTGAGGAATAATTCTTTCGCGCCTTTCATTTATTTCTTAAAAGCTATAGTCTACTTGTTGCATATATTTAATTTTACTGTAACTGTAATTTTTAAGAATAATTTTACGGTTATACCTACATTTTATGTATTGAACCAACTGCCAAACTATAGGATCGTAACTATTGATGGGCAGATTTACTTCGTCAAAGGCGATCGGCTCGCTCAGCAATGAATTGGGAGCATCTCAGTTTAGCATTTAATAGTGCTGTCCCCCCTCGCGTATTAATACGATACGCGAGGGGGGACAGCACTATAATAAAAATGTTTTTTGCAAAACTGAGATTCTCCCCTGAAATTGGACATCAGGAAATAATCCAACCATGAGTGAGCCGTTGCTCAGACGCCGCCCCAAATATGCAATTTAAATGCAGAATTGCTTGCTGGCAAACGCTGCTTGAATTTATCCTCAAACAAGCAAGGCTGCTAACAGAATTTTTACCGCTTCCCCTCCCAGAAGACACCTGGTGTTCGCGGCACTTTCTGTAACTTACGCTTTTACGCTAAGTTAGAATGGCAAATTTCTACCAGTCTTCAAAACCATGCCATCAGCAGTACCAGTTAAGATCGTAATCACAACCCCAACTCCAACCAGCGCGGGTACTAGGCCCGGAGGCTCTGCTACCGCTCGCAATGGTACCAGCGGCCCTGACTCCCTCAGCGGTACTGCCGGCGCTGACTTGATTTTCGGTTTGGGAGGCCCGGACAGCATTTTAGGTTTGGGGGGAAACGATAGCCTCTACGGCGGCGACGGCGACGACTCAATCCTGGGCGACGCTGGTAATGATTTGCTGTTTGGCGGTGCAGGGCGCGACAGCGTTTTGGGCGGCGCGGGCGACGATACTTTCTACGGGGGGAAAGGTGCTGACTCGGTAAGCGGGGATGATGGCAATGATTTGCTGTTTGGCAACCAAGACAGCGATACTTTGTTGGGTGGCGCGGGCAATGATACGTTTTTTGGCGGTGCCGGCGATGACTCGCTGGTTGGTGGCGCCGGCGATGATTGTTTATCGGGCGATCGCGGCAGAGATACTTTAACTGGTGGCGCTGGAAATGATACTTTTTCGATCGGGCGTTTGGCAGATGCGGATGTAATTACAGATTTTACTGTTGGTACGGATAAAATTCGTTTGAATGCCGGCCTTACCTTTGCCGAACTCACCATTTCTGCTGGGACCGGAACCGTGCCGAGTACAATTGTTCAGCTTACAAGTACCAAGGAAACTCTGGCTACTGTATTGGGAGTTACTATCTCTCGGACGGACTTTATTTTTTAATTGGGAATGGGTAATTGGGATTGGGTAATTGGGAATTGGTAATTGGGCTGGCGGCTACTTGTTAGTTGTAAGTTGTTGAATGTTGATTTTTTTCACTCAAAATATCCAAGGTTTGCAAGTAACGAAGTAATTTGAAATAATTTCATTTTTTCTTATTTCTTCTATGCCATTAAACCAGTAATTTCGTTATTCATTGTATCAAGTAAACCAGTTACTCTCCTCTTCCCTTTTCCCTGTTTTCATCCTAAGCAAAGCCTTTATAGCCCTCTTCGTTCTTCCCTAATTCCTTGACTTTTCAATCCGTTACATCCGTTACATCCGTTACCAAATCAGTTGCCGAACTTCCCTCTTCCTTCTTCCTTCTTCCCTCTTCCTTCTTCCCTCTTCCTTCTTCCTTCTTCCTTCTTCCCTCTTCCTTCTTCCTTCTTCCCTCTTCCTTCTTCCTTCTTCCTTCTTCCTTCTTCCTTCTGACTAATGACTATTGACGGTTTTCTCAATCTCAACAAACCTGCGGGCATGACATCTCACGACTGCGTGGGGCGAGTGCGCCGAATATTGAAACTCAAACGAGTCGGACACGGAGGAACCCTCGATCCGGCTGTGACTGGCGTTTTGCCGATCGCCCTCGGTAGAGCAACCAGACTGCTGCAATTCCTCCAACACCACAAAGCTTACCGAGGTACGATTCGATTTGGCTTAACTACCGCTACGGACGATTTAGAAGGAGAAATTCTGCATTCTCAACTGGTGCCGGAGTTGAGTTTGGCACAAGTGCAAGCTGGACTGCCGAATTTTATCGGCAAAATCCAGCAATTTCCGCCGAGTTTTAGTGCGGTTCAGGTGGGAGGAAAACGGCTTTACGAGTTAGCTAGAAAAGGCCAAACTGTGGAAGTTGCTGCTAGGAATGTCGAGGTTTTTCGGCTGGATATCTTGGATTGGCGGCCCGGGGATTTTCCCGAATTGGATTTGTCGATCGCCTGCGGGGCGGGTACTTACATTCGGGCGATCGCCCGGGACTTGGGCGCACTCTTGAATGCCGGCGGTACTTTGGCGAATTTGACTCGCACCGAAAGCAGCGGTTTCTCGATCGACCAAAGCCTCAGTTTTGCAGAATTAGAACTGCAAGTGCAGGAGAATACATTCAGCCCGATTTTGCCATCGGCGGTTTTGGGACACTTAGGCGCGATCGTCCTTTCTCCTGAATATACCAAACGCTGGTTTCAAGGACAGCGCCTCCCGATTCCCGAAACGGCGATAGAAGCCGAGAAAAGTAGCAACAATCCCCCCGAAAACTTAATACCCGAATCTCCCTATCCCTTGCAAGTTTATGACCCTGATGGTAATTTTTTAGGTATCGGTCAAGTAGCAAACTCCGAAACAAGTACCATATTGTCTCCTCAAATTGTGTTTTAGCTATCCAAGAGGTAAAAATGAAAATAGGTATAATTGGCGCGGGAAATGTTGGCGGAACTCTCGGACGCATTTTAACAGCAAAAGGTCACTCCATTGTATTTGGCGTCAGAGATCCGCAGAGTGCAAAAGTGCAGTCTGCTGTAGAAGCTACAGGAGGAAATGCACGAGCGGCTAGCGTTGGGGAAGCTGCAAGTCACGGTCAAGTTTCGATCTTAGCTACGCCTTGGAATGGCACCCAAGAGGCGATCGCCGCTGCGGGAGATTTGACTGGCAAAATTATAATTGACGCTACTAACCCGATCGAGATGACACCTGCTGGACTTGCTGCTGGACTGACAATCGGACACACTACCTCCGCAGCCGAAGAAATTGCCAAATGGGCGATCGGATCGCAAGTTGTAAAAGCTTTTAATAACATTGGTGCGAGCTGTTTTGAAAATTTGCAGTTCGGTTCGCAAACAGCAACTGCTTTTATTTGCGGAGACAATGCAGATGCGAAGAAAATTGTCACCAATCTTGCGGAAGATATTGGATTTGAAGTTGTAGATGCAGGGGCGCTCAAACAAGCCAGATTGTTGGAACCTTTGGGGATGCTGTGGATTAACCTAGCTTTCAGCGGTATGGGACAAGATTTTGCAATTAATTTAATCAAACGCTGAGGTCAAGATTGTGAAAGTATTGCTGATCGGATTAATTCGAGGCTACAAAATGGGGATTTCTCCTTATTTGCCTAACGCCTGTAGATTTCAGCCCACTTGTTCGCAATACGCGATCGAAGCCATAGAAAGATTTGGGGCTGCCCGCGGCGGCTCAATGGCAGTTAAGCGGATTTTGCGCTGTCATCCTTTTCATCCAGGGGGTTACGATCCCGTACCTCCCAAAGATACTGAGGGGAATTAGTCATTAGTCATTAGTCATTGGGCATTGGCCAAACAGGTCATTGGGTATTAGTCATTAGTCATTGGTCAAACAGGTCAAACAGGTCATTGGTCAAACAGGTCATTGGTCATTAGTTATTAGATTTATTGCAAAAATAACTAGGACGGGATCTCCGGCCCATCCCACAATTTTTTTTCTTGTGGGATGGGCCGGAGATCCCGTCCTTAAATTTTATTAAAAAGAGTTTTGTAAGAGGTCATTAGTCATCAGGAAGAGAGAACAAGTCAAGGGTCAAGTCAGAATAAGCAATCGATCGCTTATATTTCAATACGGTTTACTTAAGACTATTTATGCCCCGGAGATCCCCCTCGCATCCCCCTGATTATTGTCGGGGGACTTTCAGAGCTTTCTTATCCCCCCCTTATTAAGGGGGGTTAGGGGGGATCGATCTTAAGTGAACCGTATTGGCTTATATTTAAGCACTGTCGGGGTGACAAGTCGCCTATAACGCTGATAGAATAAGCCTCCTAGCTCTTATGCCTTGTTGATAATTAGGTAGTTTATGTGGAGACAAAGACATT
>RDYN01000152.1 GCA_004293365.1 Oscillatoriales cyanobacterium
ATTAGGGCAACTAATTTCTAATGTCATATCACGCTATGGGAAACACTTCTCTAATTATAGCTTACTCCGATCCTTTCCTTCAGGGCACTACCAAATTTTGCAGTCTAAAGGTTTGACTGGGGAACAACAGTGGGAAGAGTTGATTAAGATCTACCGCGGCAATCCTTTAGCTTTGAAACTAATTGCTGGAACCATTGAAAATATTTTCAATAAAAATGTGGCGGGATATCTCAAGTGGGGCACAATATCTATTAGCCCCGATTATAGGGATATTTTAGACAATCATTTCCAACGATTATCAAGTTTTGAAATCCTACTCATGCAAGCTATAGCCAATGCAGACAAACCAATTTCTTTTCAAGAAATGAGAGAAAAACTGGCACTAGAATTCAGCACTTCAAGTTTAATAGAAGCGTTAGAATCTGTAGGTAGACGCTTTTTGATTGAAAAAATTACAAATAACAATACAAATGAATTCTTGTTCGTTTTACAGCCTGTAATTAGAAAATATTTGAAAAACATTAAAGTGCCTAATTCTGGGAGCGATCGAGAAATTGCTTAAAATTTTGATCCATCTTTTAAATCTGTTAATTAACACCGGAAATTTATGTGATTTACTGTATTAACCCCGATTGCAAACAGCGTCAAAATCCCAACCATATTGAGCATTGTCAAGCTTGCGGTACTCCGCTGGTTATTAGCGGCTACCAACTCCTCAAACCACTGCGAGCCTTAGATCCGCGGAGCTATACGGAGATCTTTGAAGCGGAAGATAGAAAAGGGACTCGTAAAGTAATTAAAGTCTTGAAAGACAGCAGCACCCAATTAGTCGAAATGTTTGTCCGAGAAGCATTTACCTTGCAGTTGCTGAATCATCCGGGGATTCCCAAAGTAGAAATTGATGGATACTTCACTTTTACCCCCAAGGACAGTACCCAAGAAATTCACTGCTTGGCGATGGAAAAAATAGAGGGAAAAAATTTAGAACAGTGGTTGACAGAACACGGCCGTATTTCTCAAGATATAGCTTTAAATTGGCTGAGACAATTAATCGAAATTATAGAAGTTTTGCACAAAAAGCATTTTTTTCATCGTGACATTAAACCATCAAATATTATTCTCAAACCTGACGGTAGGCTAGTATTAATAGATTTTGGCAGCGTTAGGGGAATTACCAACACTTACTTAGCTAAAATAAAACAACAAACAATCACAGCCATTATTTCGGGCGGCTACACTCCGCCAGAACAAATAGACAGTCAAGCAGTTCCCCAATCAGATTTCTATGCTTTGGGTCGCACTTTTATTCATTTGCTGACTGGCAAATCTCCTCTCGAACTGCCAAAAGATTCTCGTACAGGTAAGTTAATTTGGAAAAAGCAAGCGCCGCAAATTTTCCAGCCACTGGCAGATTTTATTGATGAGATGGTAGAATTTTTTCCATTCGATCGCCCGCAAAATACAGCAGTTATTTTGAGGTCTTTAACTCTTAGAGGGCTGTTTGTCAAAAGCATTTTGCGAAATCTAAATTCTCCTTTGTTCAAAGTCTCAATTGCTGCTTTGCTATTGGCTGGAATATTTTATCGTTTGTCTTTTCCAGGAATTGCTCAATATTATTACGATTTGGGTGTAAAAGCTCAACAATCGCAACAGTTATTTGAAGCTAAAAAATACTACGAACAAGCGCTTGCTTTCAATCCTCAAGATTCAAAAATAGTCAACAACCTCGGATTGATTTGCCAAACTATTAAAGATTTTGCCTGCGCTCAATTGCAGTACGAAAAAGCTGTCAAACTCAATCCGTTAAATCCTGTAGCCCGGTATAATTTGGGCGGTTTTTACGATGATTCGGGAGAGTTCGATCGCGCCACAGTTCAATACGAACTTGCCATCCAATCTAACAGCCCGGTTGCTGTCAATGCTCTTAGCGATTTAGCTCGGTTACGGATTTTGGATGGAGATGCTGCGGCAGCTATTGAGTTGAGTTTGCGGGGTTTGCAGCAAACTCAGAAGCCGAAAGTGCGATCGGCATTATACAGAAATCTCGGCTGGGCTCGCTGGGTACAAAATGATTATTCTCAAGCTGAAGCTGATTTGCAGCAGGCAATTAAACTCAATCCTGAACGGACTGATGCTTATTGTTTGTTGGCACAAGTCTTAGAAGCTAAGGATGATAATAAAGGTGCATTAATCCTGTGGAAAAAATGCCTGAACCGGAACTCTAACAATAGCCGAGAAGTGAAGGTTTGGCAGACTATAGCGCAGCAGCGTATTAATGACTCTCGCTAATTAATAACTAATAACTAATTTTTCAAGTATAGCTGATGCACTTACAGACCTCTATATGCAAGAGGTCTCTTGTGTTTCGAGGTGAGTGTGTTTTTTTGTAAAAAAAACTAAAAATCTGCATAAAAGGCAGGACTTGAGGGCGATAGCTAAATTGAAGGACTTACAAAAAAGCCATGAAATGCAGAAAGTCAGGCCTATTATTTTTAGTTTCAAGTTCTCTAGTCCTAACCCTAGTTTTAGCAGTTGTGATGCCCGATCGTATGCGCCAACTTGGAAAAATATCGATCGCCCGAACCTCCCAAACCTTAGCAAAAACCTATTGCGACGATAAAAATAACGGCTGTTACGAAGAAGATCCCCGCAGATTTGTCAACCCCCACCCCGGCAGACTAGATCCGCCAACGACTGTGAAGTTTTGTCACTTTTTGGCGAAGTGCTTCCAGGCACTGCGGTAGACTAGCCTTTGATTCTCTGTGCAGGCTGTAGCGGTGGCACCTCGCCGTCAAATCTGTTAATTCGCAGAGCCAGCAAATTTTTAGTGACTCGTTGGGAGCCTTTATTCAATGTCTCATTCAGTCAAAATTTACGATACCTGCATCGGCTGCACTCAGTGCGTCCGCGCTTGTCCGACTGACGTTTTGGAGATGGTGCCCTGGGATGGCTGCAAAGCAGCTCAGATTGCCTCTTCTCCCCGCACCGAAGACTGTGTAGGTTGCAAACGTTGCGAAACAGCTTGCCCTACCGATTTTCTGAGCATCCGGGTTTACCTGGGAGCAGAAACCACTCGCAGTATGGGTCTAGCTTACTAAATTTCGATCGAATTGTCGATCGAGTTACGTTACAAGGGAGGGGGCGATTAAATTGCCCCCTCTCTTTTTGTCGCGGAATCTGCATTCTGCAACCGGAAGAAGGTAAAAATGATAAAACTTGAGTTTTATTGCGATCGCTAAGCAGGAGAATTACCTTAAATGTGCGGAATCGTTGGTTATATCGGCACGCAAGCAGCAAGCGAGATTTTGCTATCAGGATTGGAGAAACTGGAATATCGGGGCTACGATTCAGCAGGCCTCGCTACCATCTCCGAAGGAGAAATTACCTGCATCCGAGCAAAAGGCAAATTGCACAACCTCCGGGAAAAGCTAGCAGAGATAGACTCTCCCGCGCCCATCGGCATCGGACATACCCGCTGGGCCACTCACGGCAAACCAGAAGAATACAACGCTCACCCTCACCGGGATAATAGCGGGCGAATTGCCGTAGTTCAAAATGGAATTGTCGAAAATTATCGCGAGTTGCGCGAAGAATTGAAAGCCAAGGGACATAAATTTGTCTCAGACACCGATACAGAAGTTATTCCTCATTTAATAGCTGATTTTTTGGGTGAAGGAAGAAGGAAGAAGGAAGAAGGAAGAAGGAAGAAGGAAGAAGAGAAAAAAGCCGAAATAATTGCAGATTTGTCGTTTTTGGAAGTGGTTTTAAAGGCGGTAAATCGGTTAGAAGGAGCTTTTGCGATCGCCGTTATCTGTGCCGACTTTCCCGACGAACTCATTGTCGCCAGACAGCAAGCTCCTTTGGTGATCGGCTTTGGTGCCGGCGAATTTTTCTGCGCTTCTGACACGCCTGCGTTAATATCTCACACCCGCGCCGTTTTGTCCCTCGAAAATGGCGAATTGGCAAGACTAACTCCGATGGGAGTAGAAGTTTACAGCTTTGCAGGAGAAAGGCTGAAAAAAAGCCCGCGCCTCCTCGGCTGGAGTCCGGTTTCTGTCGAGAAACAGGGCTTCAAGCACTTCATGCACAAAGAAATTTACGAACAGCCGGCTGTAGTTCGAGCTTGTTTGGAAACTTATTTAGACAGCGATTGGCAGCCCGGAAATCCAGGCTCTCCCATCAATCTCAACTTGCCGAAAGAACTTTGCGCCGATGTCGAACAAATCTCAATTCTCGCCTGCGGAACGAGCTGGCACGCCTCGCTAATTGGCAAATATTTGTTGGAACAGTTAGCTAATATTCCCACGGCTGTGCAGTACGCTTCTGAGTACCGTTACGCGCCCGCACCGCTGACAGCAAATACTTTAATTATTGGGGTAACTCAGTCGGGAGAAACGGCGGACACGCTGGCTGCTTTGGGGATGGAACAGCAGCGCCGCGCGGCTTTTACTGATAAATTTCGATCGCGAATGTTGGGCATTACTAACAGGACTGAAAGTTCGATCGCCCACATGATACCGCACGTTATTCACACCCACGCTGGGATAGAAATCGGCGTTGCTGCAACTAAGACTTTTGTCTCGCAGTTGATGGCATTCTATTTCTTAGCTTTGGATTTGGCGCACCAGCGACAAACCATCAGCACCGAGAGATTGGCAGAAATTATTGCTGGTTTGCGCCAGTTACCAGCCCAAATTGAGAAGTTTTTAGAGATTCAAGAACAGTATGTCGAGGAATTGTCGCACCAGTTTACCGAAACCCAAGATTTTATCTTTTTGGGGCGGGGCATTAACTTTCCCATTGCTTTGGAAGGGGCGCTGAAACTGAAGGAAATTAGCTACATTCACGCTGAAGGATATCCGGCGGGTGAGATGAAACACGGCCCGATCGCCCTTTTGGACGCGAAAGTGCCTGTAGTGGCGATCGCGATGCCCGGAAGCGTCTACGAAAAAGTGCTTTCCAACGCTCAGGAAGCCAAGGCCCGCGACGCCCGTTTAATTGGCGTTACGCCGAAGCAAGGCGCGGCGGAAGCTGATATTTTTGACCACGTTTTGCCGGTGCCTTTGGTGGATGAATTGTTGTCGCCGATTGTGACAGTGATTCCGCTGCAATTGTTGGCCTATCACATTGCCGCGCGCCGAGGTTTGGATGTGGATCAGCCCCGGAATTTGGCGAAGTCGGTGACGGTGGAATAAGGGAAGTCATTAGTCATTAGTCATTAGTCATTAGTCATTAGTCATTAGTTGGTTGTTGGTTGTTCGTTCTAATAACCAATAACCAATGCCCGATGCCCGATGCCCGATGCCCTATTCCCTATGCCCAATTCCCTCTTCGCACACTCCCCAAATTGCCGCCAACAGCAACCAGCTTATTGTATTGACTCGGAAATCAAACAGCGTCACGTCTACAGTGTTAAATAGCGTACAGGCGGCGAAGGCTAATAAATAACTGAAAAAAATTAGGCGATCGCCCGAATTTACATCTTGACAAATTACTTGATTTGTGATATTTGAAATTGCATTTTCCTCTATTTCCTGCTGTTGGATATCTACAGGAAAATGCGATCGCCAATTCATCAATAGCAAAACACCTCTAGCCAAAATCCAGCCAACCAAACCCAAAAAGCAAAGCGTTACCGGAATCCCCGTTTCAGCAGTCAGCATCAAGATCAAACTGTGAGGATGACCGAGCCATTCGTGCATTCTATCTTGATAGAGAGGCGTAAAATTTCGCAATCCCCAACCAGTCCAAGGGCGCTGCTGAGCCATCGACCAAGCAAATTGCCACTGAGTCGTTCTCAAAGTAGCTGTAGGCCGATTTGGAAACATCTCATCCGTCAGTCTCGCCCAGAAAAAAGCCGGGATAATTGTTCGTAAATATTGCCGCACAGGTTGCGGGCCAAAAGCCGACAAAAACACTGCACCAACAGCACTAAAAACTACAGCTAATAACTTTTTCCAACCTGCATAGACAGCAAAAGCTACACTAGCTAAAACTGCAAGCCCCCAAGCATTACGAGAATTAGTAAAAATTAAACAAACAGCATTTCCCACCACTACAAAATTTAAAAAGTAGTCGAAGTGCGAAGTCGAACTATCTGTTATATCCGTTACAGAATCCGTTGCCGAACTTCCTGCTTCCTTCTTCCTCCGGAAACCTTCCATCCACAATCCCAAAGCTAAAATAAAAGCAATTGTTAGATAACAAGCTAAAATATTAGCGTACATAAACACAGAAGCCATCCTACCAGGAGGATTACCAGTGGGTTCGAGTACCCAGCCAAAAACTGGCTGCAATAAATCGATACCACTCCAGCCTAAAAATTGCTGTCCCAAACCTAAAATTATTACCGGAATTGAACTAATTGCTATTATCGAAGATAATTGCCGCAATTGAGCTGGAGTTTCAATCAAACGACTGAAAGCGGCAAACAATATAAAGAATGGTAAGAAATTGCACAATCCTAAAAAAGCCTCAATGCGGTTGTTGGCAAAAATCGCCGTGATGACTAGCAGCACGCTGAGAATTGCGAATCCTCGATTCAGCGGGCGGCGGGTAATTTGCCGGAACTTTTGCTGACAAGTGCCGATTAATCCCAGGAATATTCCTAAAGCTCCTAAAATCGGAATTGTCGGAAAAATAAGCACACCAATTTGAGCGAAATTCCAAGGAATTTGCAGGCCGCTATCTGGATGTTTTTGCAGGCGAGACTTGAGATTTTTGGCTGTCTGTTTGGCAGCTAATTTCCACGTTTTTTTGATGTTCACCCAAACTCCCAATTCTTCAATCCAAAATCCAAAATCCAAAATCGCTATGCTAATTCCCAAGCGCATTCCGATCGCGTTAAGCGAATTTGCGCCAAGGCAAAAATGGTCGGGATAATCCGCCCGTAGTTCGTAGAAATCGATCGCCAACCCAAATCCGCTAAAAACCAAGTCCACATCACCGGGCCGAGCAATGAAAACACGCTCTGCGTTGCACCGTAACGAGCCGCAGTCACGGCCATCCCGCGCCGCGCCGTCTGAATTGCGACATAATTTTGAAACTGGGTTGCTGCGGTTGCAGTCCCTGCGATCGCTGCTTGTTTTGCCATTTCATAAGTAGCAAAATGCAGTGCAAATTGATTTGCCATCAATTTCAGCAACATGGGTTTTAAAATTGAACTAACGGCTAAAGCGCTGCCACCTTTGAACAGCAAACCGAGCGGGTCTTTTTCAGCAGAAATTGGCAACGGTTCAGAAAGTTTAGCACCGACAATTGCTCGCTGTACGCGGACTGTCAGGGCTTGCTGTTCGTCTTTCGGCAAACGCTTCCAGGTGCGGCCCATTAAATGCAGAAATACTTCTGCTTCTAAGTCGGTGGTTGACAACTGTTTGGGATAAGGGATTTTGAGATAGCGGCAAACTTGAATTAGTGCTTGTCTGTAAGTTACTTGTTCTGTTCGCCCTCTGAGTACCGTCAACCCGTCGGCTGCAAGATACCGAAACCTTTGTTCTACGGCGTCTAGCCACGCTTGGCGATCGCGACTTTGTACGTCTATGGGTGCGGGGGTTTGCACGTAATCTAAAGGGTTAAATTTGTGGCTGAACAGAAGTTCGGTTAGTTGCTGCAATTCTTCTTCTGTTGTCAATTCTAGCGCTGCTCTGAGTTCGTCCAAGATTTTGCCCTCCCGTATACCATTTTAGATTGTAGATTTTAGATTTTAGATTGTCCCTGAGTAGCGCGCTTTGGAAATTGCCGATCGCTACATTTTTTTAACTAATCTTACCTGTCGATTATTTTACTACCTGGCGGAGGGCGATGGCTTACGCCCCGCTACGGCTTTGGGCTTTTATGCTCGTGGTACAGAGCATCTTTTGCTCCGCAGCCTTTAAGCTAATAACTAAATACAAAATACCTGACAGTTTATAAGTATGTTCGATGTTGTGGCGATCGGTGCGGGGATGGCGGGGCTGATTTGTGCTCGACAGTTGCGTCTGGCTGGCTATTCTGTCGCGGTTGTCGAGAAATCTCGCGGCCCCGGGGGACGAGTCGCTACTCGCCGCGTACAGGGCACCAGGGCCGATCACGGGGCCCGCTATTTGGAGCCGCAGGGGGATGCGGTGCAGGCGTTAATTGATGTTTTGGTCGATCGGCAGATCCTGAAACTTTGGACGGATAGTGTGGGAGAATTCCGACAAGGAGAAATATCATCTATTCCCAGTTCTTGTTATGTCGCACCGGCTGGGATGAATGCTGTCGGTAAGTATATCGCAGAGGGTTTAGACATTTGGTACGGCCGCCGAGTCAAAGCGATTTCTCGTACAGACAGTCAAATGTGGCATCTTTCTCTGGAAGTTACCGACGACAATTTAGAGACGCCTCAAGAATTGATTGCTAGGGCTGTGGTTGTGGCAATTCCTGCTCCTCAAGCTTTAATGTTTTTGAATTCAGAAATTGGTTTGTCGCCTGATTTTCTTGACAAATTGCGCTCTGTAGAGTACGACCCTTGCATTACAGTTATGGCTGGCTATTCTGCGGAACGAAATTCTGATTTGAGCAATCTCAATCCGCAGTGGAAATCTGTTTCTTTTCCCGATGATTCTGATTTAGCTTGGATTGGCTTGGACAGCAGCAAGCGGCTCGATCCGCAGCAGCCTGTGTTTGTGGTGCACAGCAGCGCTAATTTTGCACAGCGCTATTTAGAAGCTGCTGATTTGGATACTGTCGGTGGGGAATTGCTCGATCGCGCTTCTGAACATTTAATCCCTTGGCTGAAGCAGCCGCAATGGTTGCAGGTTCACCGCTGGCGCTATGCTTTTTGTCGCAATCCTTTACCTGTTTCTTGTTTGGTAGCCCAAGAAATTTTGCCGTTGGTTTGTGCGGGGGATTTGTGCGGGGACGGTCAAATTGAAGCTGCTTTGCGATCGGGAGTTGCGGCGGCTGTTTGGGTTAATTCTCAACTGGAGGATTCGCCCCTTTTAATAAGTTTGTAGTGAGGACTTTAGTCCTCTAAAAAATGCGGACTAAAGTCCTCACTACGAACATATCAGTAGGTTTGTAGTGAGGACTTTAGTCCTCTGAAAAATGCGGACTGAAGTCCTCACTACGAACATATCAGTAGGTTT
>RDYN01000217.1 GCA_004293365.1 Oscillatoriales cyanobacterium
TAGCCGAAAACCTGAGTCGTTGTGAGTGCTTAAGAATGTGTTTGGGTTGCAACGGTTGGAGGGGAGGTCATTGTTTGTCCAGGCTATATATTTTGAACCTGGGGTGAGTTGAGAGAGGTTAAAACGGTCTACTTCAAAACCGGAGGCGAGGCTGTCGGAAAATTTTTTAGTGGTTTTAGGAGGAGTAAATATGCTTTTCCAACCCCATGAGATACCATCATATATCGTGACTTCATTGGGTTTATTAAGGGGATCTTTTACCTCAGCCAAGTAAAGTTCTGCATCCCAAGCTTTGTTATTATAGATATCATCTCGAACAGGGTAATCACGAAAAAGAATTGTTTGATTTGGATATCTTACCGTTTTACCATAGGTATCGTAAAAAGGGTTAAATGTTTGCTTTTGTGGGTTTTGAGGGTCTAAAAAACTTAGTTGTGTCTGCTCTATTACAGTGTCAATTTTGTTCTCGAGAGTTCCGTAAGGTTGCTTAATGACTCCTTGAAGGGTAGATATATAGGCATGATTATTAACTACCCTTTGAATAAAATGAACATTAGTGCCTACTGGATCTTGACCAACGACCGGGTTGTAAAGAACTTGTATTTCTGCTCCCACATTGGGTGTAACAAAAGGAATATACACCCCAATATCAAACCGACCTTTTAAAGATTCTACTGATGGCGCTTTGTTAAATGTCCAACCGTTTTGCGCCCAAACGGATGAGGTCAGCAGGTTAAAAAAAGCATCCGTTCCGCCGACTGGTAGTTGCGACACAGTAGTTGTATAAGTAGTTACGGTGCCAATACCTTGCTGGGTATAAGATATTGAAGAACAATAAACAGAGCTTTGGGTACAGGGAGAATCTGGTCTTTGCGATGGCATTGTGAAAGAAAAAGCGAAACAGGCCCTACCTGTTAGCACAAACAGTAAAGGGGACGTTAATAAAACTATCCGGTATTGATGTAATCGCATTCTTAACAACTCCTTAACTGGGTAGGTATGGAATAAAAATCTGTCTTGATATGAAATCGATATGAAATTGTGTCTCAATTGCTATTTATGTGCCAGGGTAAACTACGTAAACCTTGACAAAGGGCGTTGTTGCTTCACCTGTCCAAATCTCTCGTATTAGGTGTTCTTCATCTTTTTTAGGGTCATAGCACGGTCTTACAGATCGGGAACTGATATATCTGAATCTAATTTGATAATCACCCGGCTTTATGTTGTCAAAATACCACGACCCCCCCAATCCGTCAGAGCCTCCGATTAGCAGACTATTCTTCTGCCAAAAAACTTTGGTGTCCGGGAAAAAAGTTGCGTGTTCTCCTGGTTGAATTAAGGGACAAGCGAGTTGCGGAGAGTTTAGGAGTCTATCTCTACCTCCTTTGCTTTGTAATACTTTACCATCGGCTTCCACTATTTCTAAGGGAATTACAAGCAGGGGATCGAAAAAAGGTAAGCGAATAGGAGAAGGCGAGTTGTTTGTAATCCGAATAGCGAGCTGAATCAAGGTATTTACATCTGGTTGATTCTCAGGGATTAACCATACTCTATTTGGCACCAAAATTTCAAAGCGGATGCCATCAATTTCAACTGCATTCTTGTTAGTCGATTCTACAGATGTCAAGTTATATCCCCTCTCACTTTCCACCTCTTCAATCGCCATAACTTCTTTAGGCACATGACTCAATGCCACTAAGCCGGAAAGAATTAAAACTAATAAAAATAGGGAAAAGTGCTTCATCACATCAAACTGCCTTGCTTTCTGAAAGTGATTTATTAACTATAAAACTATATATTAGGACTGCTCCCTCAAAGTTGAAACGGTAAAAATACTAATTTTTTAGATGATAGTTTCCCGACCCTCTGCAATAAAACCACTAAGTCGCACTTTAATATGAATTTGACAACCGCATATATACGGAAAATGGGTGACGCTCGATCGACTTAATAAATAGCACTTATTAAGTTTGTTTATGCTTCCGCAAAATATGTCGCATCGTACCAAACCACAACTGCAACAGTAAATTGTTGGTCATCACCCACAGGGAAATCGAGAATTTCAGTAAATAAAGTATCTTCCAGAGATTGGAATTCAAAGCCGTAAGTAGTTGGAGGGTCA
>RDYN01000006.1 GCA_004293365.1 Oscillatoriales cyanobacterium
TGTGACGCTAATACTGCATAATTTCAGCCCAAAAGCGTTTGGATTCCAAGTTTTCACAACTGATAAAAAAACCGACCCACATCTGCGGAATGTGGGATTTAAACTTACCATTAATTTTCCATTTACCATTTTTCCATCCTACCAATCCGCCCACAATTATTACAGCTAAAAGACTGAACAACAAGCTTGTTACGCCTGGATGCAGCCGATCGCCCTTTTGAGGTATCTTGATAACGAGGGGTTTGTCAATATCATTGGTAATCGCAGAGGAGACAATTCCTCCCGCCCCCAAGCCAGCACCTAATATTTGAATGGTTTTTTCTAAAGAGCGATCGCGTTCTGCTTGCTCAATCTCCACCCGTCCTCGGATAGCATTTAAAGCTTTTTCTAGTAAATCCGATCCATTGGCAAAATAGTCCAAGTCTGCTTGAATTTGCTCTGCAAAAATATGAGCTTTTTCATCTGCAAAAATTTCAAGAAAACTTAAATCTTCTTGTGGGTATTTTTTTTGGAGCAGCTTTAGCTCTCTTTCATAATTTTGAAGATTGATTTTAAGAGGGAGGCGGTAGTTATCCAAGTTTCTGATTAACTCAACGTAACTAAGATTAAGGCTAGGAATGCGGTTGAGTGCCTTTTTTAAGTCTTCTAAATTACTCGCATCTAAGGTTTTACGATCTGGCAAACTTTCAACAATAGCTATTTCTGCTTTTACTTCTTTATAGCTATTGGATAGGACTTTATAAACAGAGCGACTTAATTTATATGCCTGAGTAATTTTATGGCGATAGCAAAAAATATCAACTAAATTAGGGTATTCTTCTTGTAATTTTCTGTCTGTTTCAGGAGTCACGAATATCCAAACTAAAACGTGACAATAATTTTCTAACTCATCGGCAATACCATACTCAAAAATGGGACTACCAAATAATTCACCCGATCGGTAAAATGGAGGAGTGTCTAACTTGTCTGGAATAAAAGCTCTCAAACATCCATCTGCCAAAGATTTCAGCTTTTTTTTGTCTTCTCTTGAGTTCCAAAATTGCCAAGTTTTCTCTGGAGTGTACCAAAGAGTTAACAATAAAGTTTGACCGAGAGAAGAATTAACTTGGCTTGGCATCCAGCAGTCGCTGGGATGCAATCGTTTAAAAAAGTCTATATCTACGTCAGAAGTTTTGATTCCCTGTTCGTTTTTTTCGGGACGGCGGACATTTAATGCTAAGGCAAATGTGTCGTGAATTCGGACGGGATACGCAATGCCTGCGATCGGGGAATCTGACCATTTTTCAAAGAAAATGGAGGCATCGTCTTCGGTTTGTTGAGCAGAAAGTTCAACTCGATATCCGGGTTTGTCTTGGATATCAATTGTTTGATTAATCCCGAATTCTTTTAAGATATTTTCGCCTTTCTCAAATAGTTCTTTGAGATTATCTTTTTGAGGTTCAGATTCTTTTCGCAAATGATATGCAAACAAATGAACATTCGGCGCATAGATTTTGGAAGGAGACATAAAAGCTATTTCCCCTTTTCGATTTCTTTGAGTTTTTGTTTGACTTCTTTACTTAATTCTTGAAAGACGTTACTGACTCCTGCTTTAGGTTGTTGAGCTTTAACCTTAGTAACTTCTTTGTTATTTGGTACAAAGTTCCTAAGCTGTTCTCTGATATCTTTGTGTTTTCGTAACCATGTATTCAGAGTTTCCTCTATATTTTGCGAAGGTTCGCTGCTAACAGATTCTAAGGCTTGCTCCAATTCTCTTAAACAGTCTATTTCAATTGATTCGCTTTTCACAAAGTTTGGAAAAGCTAATAATAGAGGATTTGTAGTCATAATTTTTAGTTTCCTATAGCGCAAAATGCAGCCCAGTAAAATGGGCTTTCAAATGGTTTTTCGTCAGAATCGTAACTTCCAAGGAAACCTTTGATATCTTGGGTTGACTTTGAATCTAATTTTAATTCGCCAATCCATTCTAGTAATTTAGATTGGGTAGCATCTCGCAGCCAAATTTGGGCCGTATTGAGGGCTACTGCCATATCAGCGGTTGCCAGATTTTCGTAGCATTTAATCATTAGATAGGCAGTGGCGAAGTCATCGACTGACCACAAACTGGAGAGAACCCCCTGACTACCAGCATACAAAAAGCCTGTAGCCAAGCCAATACAGTCATCACTCTGCTTTGTTGTGTCTGTCAACCCCGTTTCGCAAGCGGAGAGGGTGACGAGGCGACATTTAGGTAAGTTCAGTGTAGCAAAGATGTCTTGCAGAGTTAGGCATTTGGCGGGGTTGGCTTGTCCCCCGGAACGCAATCGGAGGGATTTTTGCCCGGTGGGGGTGGGTGAGTCTGTTGATTCGATCGCTCCTGCTAAGATTAGGGATGAAATTAGGGGTGTCTGGAAATCAAAGGAACCGTGACAGGAAAAGTGGACGTAGTGCGCTTGGGCGAGGGTTTCCAGGTTGTCGATGAGGGCGGTTTTGGTGGCTTGTTGTTTGCTTAAAATGTCGGCGGGTGTAAAGTCGCGTTTGATGACTTCTACTTCTATATCCGTGTATTTAAGGTCTTCGGTAGGGTTTTGGATAGCAAAGAGGGTGCGGGTATCGGCGGGTGGGCGTTGTCGTTGCTGTACCCGTTGCAGGAGTTGACAACTGGGGGCGTATCGCACGCCTTTTTTGAAGCAATCTAGCAGACAAGGATTAGCGGGGGGTTGGAGATGCGGAGTTTCTTGGTTAAATCGCTTCCAAGTTTGTTGGCTAACAGATAGGGCATGAAGGGGGAATAGATGCAGGTAGCGGTGGGGAACTAAAAGTAGGGAGTCACAATTGGCTAGGGCGGGATGATTGAGAATTTCCTCAAGGCGCAATATTTGGGAAAGATTACTCAGCCACTCGGAAAGATTATCTTGCCAGGTTTCGGTGTTGTTAAATAAGGCTTCGAGATACTGTTTATTCCACACTTCCAGATTTTCTAATTCTGCTTTGTCAAACTGCACAACTTCCAAACTTGACTGAGTGACGATGAAAATTTGGAAACTGTCCGTGCCGATATACCACTCTAAAATAGCGGTGTGGGAGTCAATCAAATCGCGGATTTCGGCAACGGTAATAGGTTTGACTTCTTGAGTGAGGGTGAAGGCGGGATCTAGTTCCTGACACTGGGCGAAAACTACGTCGAGTTGACGCTGATATTCTTGCAGGAGTTCGCGCTGTTGGGCGATATACTCGCGGGTGTAGCTGGATGTTTCGCTGCTACGAAATCCCTGGAAACTGTCGCGATTAAAAGTGCTGTTATTATCTACTTGCGCTAATTGCCGTATTGATGAAATGGTACTTCTTAGCCTGCGTAATTCCTGTTTGAGTGAATCGCTAGCGTCTTTTGGGTAAAGTTCGGAATTTGCTAGCAGTTCGACTAAGTTGCGGGATTTGCTGCGTTCGACGGTTTCGAGAGCTTTTTCAATTTGTCCGTCATTGATGCAGGCTTGCACCATTTTGATGTAGACATCTATGGCATCCGATTGGATTTCTTGACGGGCTGCTTCGTTGGTTGCCCATTCGCGACGTTTTTCTACTGCTTCTATGGCTTTTTCATAACCTTGTATAGCTACTGTCCAGTTTTGAGTAATAAAAGCAGTGTCACCTAACAATAGAGCAGAGCCAAAACATTCTCTGGGTAACAATGCAGGAGTGAAAATTTCTAGAGACAATTGCAAACATTCAGTAGCAGATTTAATTTCACCCTTTTCTTTGTAAATAAATCCTAAAGTACGTTGAGTAAATGCCCATTCATAAGGATTTTTTTCACGAAGGAAAACTTGTAAAGCCTCTTGGCTATGAGTGAGTGCTATTTCTAAGTAATC
The DNA here is from genome assembly GCA_004293365.1 of Oscillatoriales cyanobacterium. GTDB lineage: Bacteria > Cyanobacteriota > Cyanobacteriia > Cyanobacteriales > Microcoleaceae > Microcoleus. The sequence continues at coordinate 3,849 of RDYN01000006.1, forward strand.
TAGTCTTTCACCATTACTTATGAAGAGATAAATGGCTGCTAGGTTATGTTGGATATTTGCCCAATCTAGGGGAAACTCTTCACGGGTAACAACTTGTAAGGCAGATTGGCAATATTTAATTGCTATTTCCCCATTATACGCCTTATTTTTCGATTTTTTTATGGAGTTCTCTACTAAGTTATTTTGAATCATTGCCCATTGTCGGGGAAATGCCTCACGGCTATAAACTTCTAAGGCATCTTGATAATTGGCAAACGCCAACTCTTGATTATATGCTTTTTTCCCTCTAATCCTTTGAGCGTAAGCCATTGCCAGATTATTTTTAGTTCTTGCCCAATCTTCAGGAAACTCTTCAGGGGTGAAAACTTCTAAGGCATTGTGATAAAATGCTAATCCTTGTTTGATATTTTCTGTTTCATCGCCGAAAATTCTATCCCTATAAGCATTGCCCAAATTATGCTGATTTCTTGCCCAGTTTAAAGGAAATACCTCACGGCTATAAATTTTTTGCGTCATCTCAAGACCTGTAATAGAAATTTCTATGTTCTGGGCTCTGTTGCCTAAAGGGAACTCTTTGATTAAGCTACTAAAATTGCTAACAATATCAGTAATTATTAAAGCTTCTGGATAATCTTCTGTGTCTATAATTGCTGTTGTCCAGTCTCGCCATAAGATCCTAAACTCCTCATTTAGTTTGTCTTGATTTGCTGCTAATATTGGGTAAAATCCTTGGGGAGTATCATTGCCTTCTAAAATTGCTTGTAAGATTTCCAACCAAAAATCTAAATAGGTTTGTGAAGTTTTATTTGCTGCATCATTGTTCATAGCTATTTCCATTGCGTATAACCTTCAAAGTATCAGCCCTGATTTCTGCAAACTTCCACTCAGTCTCTTTTTTCGAGGTCAAACTACACAAACAAAGTCTGCCTACGGGGACTAAGAGATAACAAAATATTGCAACTTGTCAATATTTTTCTTAGTTTCTATACTGTAAACACTCTATTTAGCTGTTAGGCTTTCGATCGCATTTCTGTTTCGCTCGCACCAGCTCGCACCATAATTGTCCGAACAAGAGAACCAAATATCCTCCACCCGACAAGACTTAGGCTGGCGTGCCGTGTCGCTAACAGCAAATCATCAAGGCGTATCTGTATAATGCCATCAAATATGACAGTATTGCCCACAATATTGCGAGAGTCCCCTGGTAATGGTGGAAGATACATTCGCTTAGTCGATTTGAACTTTAGCAGTTCACCGAGGAGTTGCTTTGCATCAGGATCGTCAGAAAAAATTGGTTGCAATCGCAGCAGTGAGGCATAATCGCGGCGGCCCTGAACAAGGTCACAGGTTGAGCTTGCGACAGCAAACTTCATGTTAGTAATACGTTCTCCCAAGAAGTAGCCAGCGTCACTACTAATAATATCTCCCCGCAAAAGCGCGAAGGCATCCTCATCGTCGCCAACCAAACCTCTTGCTAGCATATCCCGATACTCAATGGGCTGACGCACCAGCGCTCCCTCTGCTCCGAAAACTTTCTGACGGTCTTTTGTCTTACCAAGTCGATCGGCAAAGTCCTGAATAATTGTGAAAACTCGATCATCGTGAGAAAGTTCGCGTAGCTGATTTTCAAGAGTTTCGAGATTATTAGGCTCATTATTTGCTACAGCCATCACGATCGATCTATCCTATTGTCGATCGCATTCTTAGATTCCAGAGGACGCTCAATTTCATCAGGATCGAGCATCACTTCATCATCTTCATCCAAGTCGAAATTCTCTGGAACTAATCGATCGAAGCTATTGCGGGTTGGAAGTTCAGGCAGATCTCCCAGCATCGCAACTGCTTCAGCAAGTAGATTCAGATTCTCTGGATCGGGGTGTTTTTGTGCCGCCCGCACAGCCAAGATGACGATACGCAATCCTCCCCTTAGCCGATCGACATCACGAGCTAGTCCATACATTGCTTGAAAGTCATTTTCCTCAATAATGCGGTACTGTCCTGTTTTTGTCTGGAGGGTAGCAATGACACCATTGGCGATCGAACTCAGTGCTTCTGCGCCCTTCAAACGAAACTTCTCAAATGATGTCCAATTTGCACCGCTTCGCAACCTAAATTTTTTATTTGTAATTTGCATAGTTTCACCTCTTTACTATATCCTAACGTAAATTCAACGAAAAAACAACGGCTTGCGAGAATATTTCGTGACAGGCGAAGAGATGGGGAAAAGCCGGTTTCTTGGATGGTGCGCGAGTGGCCAGAAACGGGTTTTTCGCTATGTTTTTATTTCTTGCAAAATGCGACTATTCAAACGCTCATACTCATCCTCTAGCAGCCACATTTTAGCAGATTCGTAATTGTCACTAGAAAAAATAACTTGATAGTTTTGTGCCGGGTTATGGATGCAAAATATCCCTGATTTTTCCTTAACTAACATCAGGATATAAGGAGGAGATATCAGAGTATCAGCCCAGATTTCCGCAAACTCCCACTCAGTTTCTTGCATGGTAAATTCCACTCATACTCACCAAATTGTCTGAATAGTGGTTAACGCTTGAATTTTCGCGTCGCGGGTGACTAACGGAAGACTTAAAGATAAAGCAGTGGCTGCAATAATCCTATCTGGCATATCTGGCACCACATCGCGGGGAATCTGACGCAGAGTTTGCGCTGTTATTACATCCAAGGGGGCGATGGCTAAACCAGTCCCCGGATCGGATAAGGCATTGATTAACTGCTCAAATGCCTCTTCGGGCAATCTATATCTTTCCACTAAATACCCTAATTCTACCACAGAAATTGCGGACACATAAATCGAATTCCCTCCTGCTAATGCTGTATCCAAAGCAGTCATTGCTGCTGGCGATAATCGAGCATTCTCCCGCAAATACCAGATAATTGTATGAGTGTCGGCGACAACGGCTGTCATTAAATATCGCCTCTAGGAAAATTTCCCCACATTTCTTTTCTAGCTTGGGCAATATCTTCTTCGGTGATATCCATATCTAAATTAGCCCACATTCCTTTGACGCTTTTCAGAGGTCGCTTGAGAATGTTTTTTTGATGAAGAAATTCAGCAAAGTCTAAAACTTCTTGCTGCTGATTCGGGGGTAATTCCCGCAATTTATCTAAAACTGCTTGCTCTAAATCCATTGTCTTTTTTGCTCGGTTTTTGGTGTAGTTGACATAACTTTGATTTTGCTCTGTTCTATTTTCATTATATACCTATCTTTTATACTTTGGATCTTAACCGCAGATGTCGGCGGATAAACGCTGATAAACGCTGATGAGGAGACATCATTTGATTAGTTCTTCAAGGGATGGAAAGAGCAATTTTTCGGCGCTCACTATTTCGCAATCGCAAGGTTGTTGAATTGCGGATATTGCTGATACTTTTCCCAGCAGCAATTGGATGCTTTCAATTAGCAATGGTAGGGTTAATAAAATGATTGATACCGAGACTAGCAAGCTAATCAAGCCATCCGCCCAATTCCAGTGCAGCCAAGCCACGGCGATCGCAGCTAAAATTACTCCAGCCGACGAAAATATATCGGCAACGGCGTGCAAAAAGGCGCTTTTGAGGTTCAAGTCGCCGTGACAGCAGGAGTGCAAGCAGCAAGCATTGATTGAGTTGATGCTTAAACCGACTATTGCGGTAATTAACATCGGGAGTCCTTCTACTTCCGGGGTTGGGGACAGCAAGCGGGCGATCGACTCTGCTGCAATCCAAAGCGCGATCGCTACTAAACTGATACTATTAACTAAGGCTGCTATGATTTCTCCCCGTGCAGGAATTGCCGATCGCGCGATCGCACAATCCACCGATTTACTGCTTTTTAGTGACGAATACCAAGTCGCAGTTAATGCGATCGCTAAAGCTGCTACATCAGACAAAACATGACCGGCATCTGCCAATAGGGATAAACTGTGAGAGCTCGTGGCGGCGATTAACTCTGCTACGAAAAAGCTACTAAGCAGTACCAAAGCTGTTTGTAAAAGTCGCACTTTGGCAATTCTGGGATTGGGATTGTCGCATTGTGCGAGATTCTTGGTGTTTTCAGGGTTAAAATTGTCCCCAACTGGAAATATCATGCAGCAATCCTTACAGCTAAACTCGATTTTCAATCAAACATTAGATGACTCATTATACGCCAAGTCCCGACCCGGAACCGCCGCATCCGATCGCAAATTCCCCAAATCCTGAAATCAACGATCGTCCAATTGGCGACAACCAACCAAATATTTTAACAGGCGAATCTTTAATTGATTTGCGGCTGTACAACCAGTCAAATTTCGATCGCGGAAGACCTGGTTGGCTAATTTTGCTGTGGTGGTTGGTGCAGGCGATCGCATTTCCCCTCACTCCACACCCTTGTAATAGCATCAGAAGCGGCTTGCTGCGGTTATTTGGTGCAAAAATAGGTCGCGGTGCGGTGATTCGCCCTACGGCTCGTTTTACCTATCCCTGGAAAATTGAAATCGGTGATTGCAGTTGGATTGGCGATGATGTTGTATTGTACAGTTTGGATCGAATTGCGATCGGCAAACACTGCGTCATTTCTCAAAAAAGCTACCTCTGCACCGGCACTCACGACCCCCAAGACCCAGCCTTTAGCTTAATCACAGCACCTGTTATCATTAATCATGGCGTTTGGATTGCCGCCGACTGCTTCATTGGCCCCGGTGTCGAAATCGGTGCAAATGCTTTAATTGGAGCTCGCAGCAGCGTCTTTAAAAATATGCCAGCCGGCTTTGTTTGCACGGGAACACCCTGTCATCCCCGCTATCGGCGAGAAATTCAAAAAAGTTCGTAGTGAGGACTTCAGTCCTTTCTTCTGCACTTCGTCAAGAAATAATCGAGAAATATTAAAGCCTTTGGTACAGCCATATATTTACTTAATTTACTACAAAATGACTGTAAATACAATCCCCCAAGAATTACTGACAAATATCTCCCAAGTCTTTACATCTACCTTATTTAAAATCGGGGATAATCCTGTATCGCTGCGGTCACTTGGGGAACTGATTGTATTGTTCGTGGTTGTCCTCGTTATATCGCGAGCTTTTACGGATTTTCTGAAGGAACGCTTGCTCGTGCGATTGGGAATTGACGAGGGAAACCGGGAAGCAATTGCCGTAATCTTGCGCTATTTGATAGTGGCTTTGGGAGTTATTGCTGCCATTCAAAGCATCGGCTTTAACCTCGCTTCTTTGGCAGTTGTCGCGGGGGGATTGGGAGTCGGAATTGGCTTCGGAATACAGGATTTAACAACTAATTTTGTCAGCGGCTTAACGCTGCTTTTAGACAGGCCTGTGAAAGTCGGGGACTTTGTGGAATTAGAAGGATTGATGGGAATTGTCAAAAAAATATCGATTCGCTCGACGATTATTACAACTAACGACGACTCCAGCGTTATAGTTCCCAACAGTACCATGATTAGCAACAAAATTGTTAACTGGAGTTACGACAACCCGCTACTATGTCTGCGACTATCCATAGAAGTAGCGGAGAATAGCAATCCGCTGTTAGTGACAGAAACTTTGTTAAATATTGCTTACGCAGAAGCAGGGGTTTTGTACGAACCGCATCCGAAAGTATTGTTTGTTGAGTTTGGGGATGATAGTTTTAAATTTGAGCTGTTAGTTTGGACCGATCGGCCGACGGAAAGAGAAGTAATTAAAAGTTCGTTGAATTTTGCGATCGAGTACAATTTCCGCCAGCAGGGAATCGATTTTCCGTTCAACGACCGAGAAATTTATTTGAAAAATCCCGAGGTTTTGTTGTCGGTGTTAAATCAAAAGGAAACTGCAATCGCTAGGAACAAAATACCTAAACAAAGCCCAAAAATGCCAATACTGGGAGAGGAAGCCAAAAAGCAACCGTCACTTAGCGGTTTGCTGCGAGAGGTGCAATACTTTGAAACTCTGACGGATCTAGAATTGCGGCAATTGATAGAAGTTGGATACCGCCAACGGCTGCGGCCGCAAGAATTCTTGTTTCGCGAAAATGACCCCGGAGATGCTTTTTACTTGATACTTTCAGGTTCCGTCGAAGTTTTTGTCGAAGCTATTGACAAACACCTAAATAACCTCGGTACGGGTCAGTTTTTGGGGGAACTTTCTTTGATGTTGGGAATCCCCAGAACTGCTTCGGTGAGGGCTTTGGAAGAAACAATTTTGTTTGCAATCAATAAGGAAGGTTTCCAGAAAGTTTTAACTGAACGACCGGATTTATCCGAACAGATTATCCAAGAAATAGTCAAACACAAAGAAGAGTTAAGCGAGAGACAGCAACTATTGCGAGAGATGGAATTAGTAGAGGCAGCGGAAGAGGATGAAAATCCTGTAGAATGGGTGAGGCAACGGCTGAAGAAATTATTTAGTGTTTGAAGTTAAAATTAACCTAAATAAATATCGCACATCTGCTATTATTAACGGATAAAGTTAATCGTAATTGCTATGACGCGATTTATTCACGATCGCTTTGCTAAAGAATTTCTGGAAGAATTGCTGTCGCCGATCGGTACGGTGAATGTCGGTCGCGATGTGACAAGCGAAGTCCGAGAAATCGATGTTTACTTCACTCCTGGTACCCCAATTCCCGAATACTCCGAAAATCTAGGATTGTTGGGAAAAATGGCTGGTACAACTGCTATTTTTGAACCGTTTCGCAATCCAGTAAATGTGGTCGAGGCGATTAGCTGTATCATTAAGCTGTGGAATTTGCGAGGTGAATTGCAGCGGGGGGCTAAAAGAAAAAATACTCCCTCTGATGATGCTGAGTTGCCCAGACTGTGGATTTTAACACCTACAGCATCGAAAGCATTGGTAGAGGGTTTTGGTGCGATACCGAACTCGCAAAATTGGGTTGAAGGAATTTATTTTTTGCCGGGGCATTGGGAATCGGCAATTGTGGTGATTCACCAGTTGCCAGAAACTCCCGAAACTCTGTGGTTGAGGATTTTGGGCAAAGGGAAAGTGCAGGAAAGGGCGATCGCCCAAATGAGCGTTTTAGCAACGGACGATCCGTTGCGGATTACTGCGCTAGAATTATTGTATCGGTTACAGTCAAATTTAGTAGCTGATATCCCACAGAAATTAGAGCCAGAAGAGCGGGAGTTAATTATGGCGATTGCACCACTTTTTCGAGAACAAATACAAGCTGCACAGCAACAAGCTAGGGAAGAAGGATTAGAACAAGGGCTAGAACGAGGGCTAGAACGAGGACTGGAACAAGGGCTAGAACGAGGGCTAGAACGAGGCAGACAAGAACAACAGCGGTTAATCTTGGAAAATTTTCTGCGAGTTCGCTTTGGAGAATTAAGCCCGAAAATGACGGTTTTTCTATCTCCAATATCCAAGTTGTTTGCTGCGGATTTTACGATTTTGTTGCTGGCAATATCGATGCTGACAGTCGATGAATCGGGGCGGGAAGAAGCGGTCAAGTTGTTAGCTGAAAGTGTCTTAAAAATGTTTGTTACTAACTTGGAGGAGATTCGGCCCCAGGCTGTGACTAATTTATTGGCTTTGCCGATCGCAGAATTGACATTGTTTGTAGAACAACTGCCACAGTTATCGGATGCTGAATTGAGGGAAAGGTTGGTTGACAGTTGACAGTTGACAGTTGACAGTTGACAGTTGACAGTTGACAGCAAAGTTTGAAAGCTCAAATGATGGGGGAAAGGGAGAGGGAAAGCGACGGGAGCATCTCTTTTTTGAAAAAAGCATTTTTATTATAGTGCGAGCGTCCCCGCTCGCGATCGGTGCAAGGCTAGCGAGCGGGGACGCTCGCACTATGAAATGCTAAACTGAGATACTCCCAAAACGACTACTCAAAACCTCAAAAATTAACCCCATCACCCATCTTCCCATCAACATTCGATCGCACTAGGAATTTAACTCCGCAGGCAAAATCAAGTGCAGCAGAGCATCGATCGCTCGATCGCGATCCATGGGCATAATATCTTTACCGTGCATCATCTCCTGGGTTAACTGGAAATATACCAGAGAGCCAATAAAAATCCGCGCCGTCGCCTCCGGATCGGACAATTTTAACTCTGGATGCAATGTTAAATATTCAGTCAGCCGATCGATACCCGGTTTAGCTAAGTTTCTCACAAAAGTCTGCGCTAGCTGCGGAAAACGCCCCGACTCCGCAATCACTAGCCTGACGAAATTGAGAAATTCGGGTTCGTGCGTCGCCTGATCCAATATAGTTGTGGCAATGAATCGCAGCGCTACGGCGGGTTCTTCATCCAGAATTGTAAAATGGACTTTTTTTCGCGCCAGCCACTGCACCAAGGCTGCAAACAATCCCTCCTTATCTTGAAAGTAGCTGTAAACCGTGGCTTTGGAAACTCCCCCCGTCTTCGCTACCTTGTCCATACTCGTGCCCGCGTAGCCGTGGGTTAAAAATTCTTGCATCGCACCTTTGAGGATTTGCTCGCTTTTATCACCTGCTGTTGCGTCTGGTTCGATTGGTTTTGTCCTAGCCATCTCTGGTTTCTGTAATTTTTGCTTCGGGTATTGACATCATTATACTGAACGGTTTAGTATTCAAATAGAAACTAAACCGTTTAGTTTTTACCTACCCAAATCATGAGGTGTGTCATGGTACACCGATTAACAGCAGAAAGCTTATCCTCCAATTCACCCTTAGTTAAACAACTCCTAGTTGTAGCAGCGTTCTTCACTCTGGCGGCTGGGGGAACTACAGGCTACACGATCTGGCGATCGCGCATTCCCGATCCCAACGCAGCCACCGCAGCCGCCACCGTCACAGCATCCCAATTAACCAGTGTGACAGCCTTGGGGCGATTGGAACCGAGGGGAGAAGTGATTAAAGTTTCGGGATCTGGGGCGGCGGATGGAAACAGGATCGATCGACTCCTGGTAAAAGAAGGAGACATGGTGAAAACAGGTGAAACGATCGCAATTTTGGACAATCGCGATCGCCAGCAAGCAGCCTTTGAGCAAGCACAAGAACAAGTGCGCGTTACCCAGGCAAATCTAGCAAAAGTGAAAGCTGGAGCCAAAAACGGCGAAATTCAAGCCCAGAAAGCCAGTATTGCCCGCTTAGAAGCCGATCGCAGCAACGAGATCGCAGCGCAACAGGCGATCGTTGCTCGCTTAGAAGTCGATCGCAGCACCGAAATTACAGCCCAACAAGCCACCATTGCGCGCTTGCAAGCTGAACAGCAAGGGGAAATTCAAACCCAACAAGCAGCAATTGCGCGCATAGAAGCCGAACTCCGCAACGCCATAAACGAACAGCGACGCTACTCGCAACTGTACCAACAGGGAGCAATTTCTGCCTCAACTAGCGACAGCAAAAGCCTCGCCGCCGAAACAGCCCAACAGCAACTCAACGAAGGAAAGGCAAAACTCAACCAAATTCGCCAATCCCGCCAGCAGCAGATTAACGAAGCCCAAGCCAAACTGAATCAAATTCAGCAATCTCGCCAACAACAAATTAACGAAGCGCAAGCCAAACTCAGCCAAATTCAGGAATCTCGACAGCAGCAAATCGACGAAGCCGAAGCAAATCTCGATCGCATCGCCGAAGTGCGCCCCGTTGACATAGAAGCAGCCGCCGCCGAAGTCGGTTCCGCCCAAGCCGCCGCCAAACAAGCGAAAGCCAATCTAGCTCTAGCTTACATCCGCGCTCCCAGAGATGCTCAAGTCCTGAAAATTCACACGTATCCTGGGGAAAAAGTGGGCAACGATGGCATTGTCGAACTCGGACAAACTCGCGAAATGCTGGCGGTGGCTGAAATCTATCAAAGCGATGTGGACAAAGTACGGATTGGACAGCCAGCCAACATTACTAGCGATTCTTTCCAGGGGGAATTGCAGGGAAAAGTAGAATATATCGGTTTGCAGGTGCAGCGGCAAAACATTGTTAACACCGATCCTTCTGCGAATATTGATGCTCGAATTGTGGAAGTGAAAGTGCGTTTAGATGCAGCTTCTAGTCAAAAAGTAGCGGGACTGACCAATTTGCAAGTCAAGGTTGCGATCGGCGGGAATTAAGAATTAAGATTTTTTTAACCGCAGAGAGCGCAGAGGACACAGAGAAAACAGAGGAAGAGAAGAGAGATATGATTGGACTAATTAAACCTTTACAACAGTTAAGAAACAGAACTCCTCTCGGATGGTTGCAACTGAGTCACGACAAAGGACGAATGGCGGTTGCAGTTGCAGGAATTGCCTTTGCTGACGTTTTGATGTTCATGCAGTTGGGATTTCAAAATGCGCTTTACAGTAGCAATACGCGCCTGCACCAAACTTTGCAAACAGACTTAGTTTTGATGAATCCCCAAGGCCGGAATTTGCTGAATTTATCTTCTTTTCCAAGACGCAGATTATATCAGGCGATGAATGTACATGGTGTGAAATCAGCCGATCCACTTTACGTGAAAATTGCCAACTGGAAAAATCCCGAAACTAGGCAGGAAACGTCGATTATGGTGTTGGGATTTAATCCCGATCGCCCTGCATTTGACCTGCCAGAAGTCAACAAAAATTTGAACTTGATTAAATTGCCGGATACTGTGTTATTTGACCGAGCTTCAAGGGGAGATTATCAAGGGTCTATCGCCCAAATTAATCAGGGACAATCTGTTAAAACTGAGATCGATCGGCGCACAATTGCGATCGGCGGTTTATTTACAGTTGGAGCATCTTTTGCCGCTGACGGAGCTTTAATCACCAGCGATCAAAATTATCTACGCCTGTTTCCCCGACAGGATTCTGCAAGCGTAAATGCCGGATTAATTCAACTGCAACCCGGTGCTGACTCGCTGCAAGTCCAACAAGTTTTAAAAGCATATTTGCCGTCGGATGTCAAGGTTTTGACCAAACAAGAATTTATCGAGTTAGAGAAAAATTATTGGGCTAAAAATACTGCGATCGGCTTTGTCTTTAACTTGGGTGTAGCGATGGGTTTCGTAGTAGGAGTAATTATCGTTTATCAAGTTCTGTCAACCGATGTCAGCGACCATATGGCAGAATACGCTACTTTCAAAGCAATGGGCTACCGCAATATTTACTTGCTCGGCATTGTTTTTGAAGAAGCTATTATTCTTTCTGTCCTCGGTTTTTTACCTGGAGTAGGAGTCTCTGTAGCACTATATCATGTGACTCGTCAAGCTACAAATTTACCCTTATACATGACCATAGGTCGAGCATTAGCAGTATTAATTTTGAACATGGTTATGTGCAGTATTTCAGGAGCTATTGCCACTCGTAAACTGCAAGCAGCCGACCCCGCCGACATTTTTTAATCCCAATTATTCATCTCTCTCTGATCTTTCTCTGTGTTCTCTGCGCCCTCTGTGGTTAAAAAAATCCGAATCCTTAACTTATGAAATCCACTCTTGTTAACCCCACAACCACCAACCTACAGATTTCCGAGCCTGTAATTTCCATGCACAAACTCGACCACTACTTTGGTCAAGGTCAACTGCAAAAACAGGTACTTTTTGATATCAACCTAGAAATATATGCAGGTGAAATTGTCCTGATGACCGGGCCTTCCGGTTCGGGAAAAACCACGCTTTTGACATTGATTGGCGGATTGCGATCGGGTCAATCTGGCAGTCTGAAAATTCTCGGTCAAGAGATGTGCAATGCCAGCCAAGATAAATTAGTAAAGACGCGGCGTAACATTGGCTATATTTTCCAAGCCCACAACTTGCACCGCAGTTTGACGGCGCTGCAAAATGTCCAAATGGGTTTGGAAGTTCACGGCAATTTGTCCCGTGTCGAAATGCGCGATCGCTCTGGGCAAATGCTAGAATTAGTAGGACTAGAAGATAGGCTGAACTATTATCCCGATGACTTGTCGGGCGGACAAAAACAAAGAATTGCGATCGCCCGTGCCTTAGTTAGTCGCCCACAAATTGTTTTGGCTGACGAACCGACAGCAGCCCTAGACAGCAAATCCGGGCGCGAAGTGGTGGTGTTGATGCAGCAACTTGCCAAAGAACAAGGTTGTACGATTTTGTTAGTTACCCACGATAACCGTATTTTGGATATTGCCGATCGCATCGTTCATATGGAAGATGGAAAATTAGCTTAAATTTATATTGGGAATGGGTAATTGGGCAATTAGATTAACAGAAGCTTTAGTCGTGCTATGGTATGTACTAGAACTATGCGTCTAGCTCTAGATGGAAAAACAGGAATTTCTCGACCTGCTTGAGCAGGGTGTAGATAGCTGGAACTTTTGGCGAGAAAAAAATCTGGATGTAGAGGTAGATCTCAGCCAGATTAGCTTCAGTGAAGACTTCAGCGGAATTAACTTTAGTGGGGTTAACCTCAGCGGTTCTGACTTGAGCGAGCTAGATCTCAGCAGGGCTAACTTCAATGGTGCTAACCTCAGCGGAGCTAACCTTAGCGAAGCTCAACTCATTGATACTGACCTCGGCGAAGCCGATCTAAGCAAGGCTAACCTTAGCGAAGCTTACCTTACCGATGCTAATCTGTATGGTGCTAACCTCGTGGGAGCTAATCTTACAAAGGCTCATCTAGGTAATGCTAACTTCCGTGATGCCGATCTCAGTGGGGCTAATCTCAGTGAAGCTTACCTTCTTGGAACTGACCTTCGTGAAGCTAACCTCGGTAAGGCTAACCTAAAATCTGCTGAGCTTATCGAGGCTAATCTTAGTGGGGCTAATCTTAGTGGAGCTTACCTCAATGGAGCTAATCTTAGTGGAACTGACTTCAGCAGGGCTAACCTCCGTAAGGCAGATCTGGGGTACAATGGGTATGATTTTGAGGGAATTAATACTAATGTGATTGAGAGTAACCTCAGTGGGGTCGATCTACATGGAGCTAACCTTACTGGAGCTAATCTTAGCGGGACTGAATTCTATGGAGCTAATCTGATCAGGGCTAATCTTTCAAAAACTCAAGCAGCAAATGCTCAATTCGCTTTTGCCAAGTTTACTGGAGCCTGTATTGAAGGTTGGCAATATAATCACGCTACAAATTTCAATGGAGTAATTTGTGAGTTTGTTTATTCGGATTCTAACAGACGAGAACCCTATCCCGTAGGAAGGAGATTTACTCCCGGAGAATTTACCAAAGTGTTTCAAAAAACTTTTGAAACAATTGATATAGTTATCTGCAATACCATTGATATAGAAGCTTTTGTTTACTCATTTAAAGCCATACAAGCTGAATACGAAGACGCTAGAATAGATATCCAGAGCACAGAAGAGAAAGGGGAGGATATTTATGTAGTTAAGGTGAGTATGTCTCCTGATGTAGATCGGGAGGAAATTCATACTGAATTTATGAAAGTTCATGAATTGATACGGGAAGCTATAGAAGAAAAATATAGAACAGAGATTCGTGTTAAAGAAACTCAAATCGTACAGTATCAGCAGGAAACTCAAACTTTAAGAGAAAATATTAATAATCTACATAACATACTTCAAGGGCAAACAGAGGTACAAAAACTCATGGCAGAAACTCCTAAATACGATCTTCGTGGTTCAAAGTTCGGTGGCGGCTTCGCTGGAGATGGAGGAACACAGATAGGTGGAATTTTAAATGATTATTCATCTAAGCAAAGCCTGGATGAAGCAGCAGCAGAAATTCAACAGCTTTTGAAGCAACTAGAAGAAACTAATCCTACTACAACTGAAACAGAAAAAATGATAGTTGCAGGAAAGGCTGCTGATGAAATAAAGAATAATCCCAGTTTGAAAGCACGAGTGATTGGCGCGCTAAAATCAGGAGGTACTGAAGCATTTAAAGAGGCGGTCGATAACCCGCTAGTTAATGTTTTGGTAGCAATTATTGAGGGATGGATGCAAGCAGATTAGAAACCGGGTTTTTGACCACCCATGCGTAAGTCATGTGCACAAACTCCAACTGCCAACTATCAACTATCAACTGTCAACTATCAACTATTAGATGCACCCAGCATTTCTAAAGTAGCTTTTTGGGCTGTAGTTAATCCTGTTACCCCTGCGATCTTCATCCCTTCATAAAGCCTGGTAGCCCTGAAGATTTTGATGCGATCGCCTGTTTTGACATCCCATAACCTTACCGTTTGGTCTTGAGAACCGCTAACCAAGCTTTCACCATCGGGGCTAAAGGCAACTGAACGTACCTCATTAGTATGTCCGGTGTAAGTTCCAATACACTCACCGCTGCGACCATCCCACAGTTTTACCTTGTGGTCTAAGCTGCCACTAGCAATGGTTTTACCTTGAGGACTAAACGCAATTGAATAGACCCCATTAGTGTGTCCGGTGAGGGTTTGAAGACACTCACCGCTACTGACATCCCACAGTTTTACCCTACGATCGAAGCTACCACTAGCAATTGTTTGACCATCGGGACTAAAAGCAACTGAGTAAACTCGATTGGTATGTCCGACGAGGGTTTTGAGACATTCCCCCGTACTGGCATCCCATAGCTTCACGGTACGATCGCCACTGCTACTAGCTAGAATTTGTCCGTCGGGACTCCAAGCTACTGACCAAATCCAAGTCAGATGTCCGACAAGGGTTTTCAGGCATTGTCCCGCGATCGCAGACCACAGCTTTACCGTACGATCGCCACTGCCACTGGCTATAATTTGACCATCGGGACTAAAAGCAACAGCATAGACCCAATTTTCATGTCCGCTCGCAGTTCTCAGACATTGACCCGTCTTCATATCCCACAGCTTCACAGTGCGATCGCCGCTACCACTAGCTAGAAGTTGTCCATCAGGACTCCAGGCGATCGCATAAACCTGTTTCGTATGTCCAGAGACGATTTGACGGCATTGTCCGGTTTCAGCATCCCACAGCCTCACCGCTGAATCAAAACTGCCACTAGCGATCGTGCGATCGATCGGAGATGTTGCACCATTCTCAATAAGCCTTTGATGAACAGGCAAGATGTCTGTTTCACAAGAAAATTCACTCTTTGTGGAACAGGCATCTTGCCTGTTACTGACATTGGTACAAGATGTCAGATCGATCGGACTCCAAGGAACTGAATAGATCCGATTGGTATGTCCGGCAAGGGTTTTGAAGCATTGTCCGGTTTCAGCATCCCACAGTCTCACAGTTTGATCGGGACTCCCGCTGACAATAGTTTTAGCGTCACTACTCAAGGCAACTGACCAAATTGCTTGATTGTGTCCGGCAAAGGTTTTGAGACAGATGCCGGTGGCGACATCCCACAGCTTGATTGTTCGATCGCCGCTGCTACTAATTAATGTTTGACCATCTCGACTGAGGGCGAGTGACATCACCCAATTTTGATGTCCGGTGAAGGTTTTGAGACATTTACCCGTACTGACTTCCCATTGCTTAACCAGGCGATCGGGACTACAACTAAATAGAGTTTGACCATCGGGACTAAAAGCGATCGCCAGTATCCAATTAGTATGTCCGGTACAAGTGTGGAGACATTGACCTGTATTGATATTCCACAACTTAATGGTTTGGTCGCCACTACCACTAGCTACGATTTGACCATCTCGACTGAGGGCGATCGCAAATACTTCTTTACTATGTCCGATGAAAGTTTTGAGACATTCACCTGTGTTGATATCCCACAACTTAATGGTTTCGTCGCTACTACCGCTAACTACTGTTTGACCGTCAGGACTAAAAGCAACTGAGTAGACCTCACCGTCATGTCCAGTACAAGTTTTGAGGCATTGTCCCGTTTGCACCGACCATAATTTTACAGTGCGATCGGCACTGCCACTGACTAAAGTTTCACCATTGGAATTGAAGGCAACTGAACGCACCCAATTAGTGTGTCCTTGAAAACTCAAAAGTTGCTGTCCTGTTTGCAACTGCCACAGACAAATTTTGCAATTATTATCCCCCGTAGCTAACAGTCGATCGTCCTGACTCAAAGCTACAGACCACACCTCATCTAAAGTCTCAGAAAACACCGATCGAGATAAATCAGAATCGGCAAAATTGACCTCTTGTAAATTCATGCCCTGGAGGTTAGCTTGCCATACAGTGAGACGAGAAAAGTCGCAGCCACTAACATCAACCTGTAACTGACGCAGCAAATTTAGAATATTGCCACCCGCATATCCAGTTTCTTGGGCAGATTTCCCCCGCAGCGTCGAGACAATAGCAGCCAGAGAATCTTCTAAAATTGAGGGACAACCTAAAATCGTATCCGCTCAATAAATCGGGGTAGACTACCGTGTTGAGAACGATTTTGCGATGTTTCAGGCTCGTCAGTGAGCGATTTACCCAGATTTATTGGGCGGATACGAGCTTTTTTAGGATTTTCGATCGCGACGCACCGTACAGCTAATGTTGCATAATTTTTGAGAATTAGTAAACTAATAATATTATTGCCGATCGACGAGCGGACATGACATGATATAATAAATAACTAAGAATAAATAACAAATAACCAATAACCAAGAACCAATAACTTCTAATTTTCCAAAAATAGACAGCACCCATAACTCCCCAAATTTCAATTTTGGAACTCAAAATTTAATCCAAAATCACAAAGTCCAACTCGTTCAAAGACTATTGACTAATTGTTAACAGCCAGCCCTTGGCGGTAAATCCCCAAATTCTTCTCATACATTGCTTCGAGTTTGGGCAGCGACGAGTCCACGGAACCGCCAAAACGCCGAAAAGAAGGCCAGATGTAGGCGAGTTTTCTGATTGCTGGCTCCAATCTACCCGCTTCTATATCTTCTAAAGCATCTTTTTCTCGGATCAACTCTACAGCTACAAAGTCTTGATTTTGTGGGCTGAAATCGGTGATGCTAAATTTTTTAGCAAATCTATCCCAAGTTGTGCTGAGAAACTGATATCGCCCCGCAGCGTCGGAACATAGCTTTTTCCCGTAGCGGCGGCCGCATCTCATTTCTCTGGGATGGTCGCTGAAACTGGCAAATTTGGTGCCTGTGTACTGGGTGCGGTAGCCGTCGGAACCAGCGGTGCCTTCGGCTGTGGCTATGGTGTCGAGAAATGCTTTTACCCGATCGCGCTCAATGTTATCCTCTTGATTCTCGTTATTTTTTCCTTTGTCTGGTGGGTCGTCAGTTGCAACTTTCGGCAGCGCTTCTGAGGCCGAAGCCGGCGAGCTTTCTGCCGAGGCAGTCAGGCGTTTTGGAGGCGGCGAGATTTCTGCTGAGACAGTTTGGCTCCAGAGTTTCGGGGTAATTCTACCCAAAAAAAAGCACAAACAAATGCACAAACTCCACCCCAGCTTTAAACGGAGGCGTTTGGACTGTTTGCTGCGCTGCCGCACCGGCCACGCATACAGGGGGATAACTGCGGGCAAGATTCCGGTTTGCTGGCCGAAGGCGAACAGCGATTTTACAGCTAGCAAGGTTTGCTTGTAGAAACGGGGTGGAACTCTGCGAACCCTCATTGCTGCGGCGAAAGTCTGGACATCTGTCAGAGTCACTTCTGCGAGCGGTTTGTCTACAAACAGCCGAAAACCGTTGGCGGCCTGCCAGCTAAAGTGCTTGCTGGGGGTAGATTTGCGGTTTACCCACAGACGAATTAGCTCTTGGTCGGACATACGAAGCAGATGGCTTCCCAGATGTTCTGATGCGTACAAGAGTACCTCCTCATATCACTTCTAGTTGAAGGTTCCCAGTTTATAGATGAGATGGATAGGGATCGAGGGAAACAGGCTTCAACCATACTAAGTGATACTACTAAGCGCTCACGGGGTCAAGTTTCATCGCCGCTTTTTCGAGCAGTTGAGTGTAAAGTTGACCGAGTTGGGAGGCCACACCGTCCCAACTGAAATAGGTTTGGACGCGCACTCGGCCTGCTTGTCCGAGTTGCTGGCGCCATACTGAGTCAACTAACAGCCGATCGATCGCACTTGCAAACAGTGCTTCATTTTTCGGCGGCGCCAGCAAACCGGTTTGTCGCGGCACTACGGTATATTTCAGCCCCCCCACGTCGGAGGCGACTACGGGCGTGCCGCAGGCCATCGCTTCAATGGCGACTAAACCGAAGGGTTCGTAGTGGCTGGGAATGACGCAGACATCGGCGGCTGCGTAGTAGGCGGGGAGAATGTCTCGGCTCAAGCCGCCGGGAAAGCTGGTAATGTCGCTCAAGCCTAATTCTTCAACGATGCTGCCGATTCGATCGCGCTCTTTACCGTCGCTTTCCCCCTCGCGCCAGCCGCCGCCAATTATCAGTTTTAAATCGCCTTTACCCCGCAGCGCTGACAGACTGACGGCGCGGACTAAGGTTTCGATGCCCTTGCGGGGGTCAAAACGGCCGACGTACAGCACGACTTTGGTTTCGGGGCCTATTTCCAACTGGCGGCGGGCGGCCGATCGCGCGATCGACCCAAACTGCTGAATGTCGGTACCGCAGGGAATGATGTCTGTATTGCCTTTTGAGGAAACCAGAGACCTCATGTGTTCTTTTTCTTGGGGACTGGTAGCTACCACGCGATCGGCTGTTTCCAGAAGTGTTTTTTCCACGTGCAGCCTGGTTTTGGCAATCATCGGAATTGTCGAAACCGACTTGTATTTAACTGCTGCCAAAGAATGATAAGTGTGAACTTGTCGCAGGGGTTGGGATTTTTTTAACGCCATTCCCACCCAAGAAGACAGCCAGTAATTCGTGTGAACTAAGGGATATTGAAAGCCTGAATCTAACTGAAACTTCTGAAATTCGCGAACAAAAATTGGCAAATATCCGTAAAGTTCGTCGCGGGGAATAAATTCTTGCGGCCCTGCTACGAGGCGAATTGTCCGGCAATTGGGGCTGTGCTGGACAATACTTGCTTGTTCGCGATCGGATGAGCGGGTGAACATATCAACTTGCCACCCCTGTTGCGCCAGAGCTTCCCCTACTTGACGCACGTAAACATTTTGCCCGCCCGCTTCTTCTTTGCCAATTTCCACAGCCGGATCGCCGTGTACCGAGATCAGGGCCATGGGTTTTTTTGTTAATGAAATCATGATTGTTTACCAAAATTTTAAAAAAATGCAGCCGATTAATGTGCGATTTTGGCTACTGCGCGGGGAATGCAAGGTAACTGCTAATTTTTATTAAAGTCAAAATTCGCGAGGGTTAAATCATCCCTCAGGGATAAGTTGCAGGGGGAAAATTGACATAGGACTTCCTTCTGCTGACAGAGACCAGCAGCAGCTAAAACTCTAGATAATCTAATAAATGGAAATGAACGAGGGTGAAGAGAATTTCCCGGATTTGAGCCGGGATCAAACTCGAACCTGCTTTCAGCTTGCTGTTCGAGATGATCCCGCCAGTCGCAGGTAAAATTTTCCCGATCGGGATAAATAGTTTTAGCTGTGGAGAAAGCAGAAGCAAATCTTCCCAAAGACAGAATTTTACAGGGTGCGCGAAAAGAAAGCTAAATTATTGCCTTCAAAATTTTTCTTTCCTTCCGCCTTCCGCCTTTCGCCTTCTACCTCCTTCCTGATGACTAATGACTAATGACTAATGACTGATGACTTCTTCTATCAAAGCCGGGGATAGACTTTAACCTCAAATTTCCCAATTGTCAAATGTTAAGAATTTTTTCGATGTTTTCGCGCGGAAGATTCCCCGTTTTGGCTGTTGAGGAGATTCTTTCGCGAACTTCGCATTCTGGAACCGTATCGGTTAGCCCAAACTTGGGTAAACTCGGCACCTAAGAAGAGAATTTGAGCCGAATAATTAATCCAAAGCAGGATAATCACGAAGGAACCCGCAGCACCGTAGGTAGAGGCAATACCGCTACCTCCGAGGTAAGCTCCAATTAGGGATTTGCCGATCGTAAACAGCATTGAGGTGATGGCGGCGCCGATCCAAACATCATTCCAGGCAAGATCGACATCGGGCAAAAGTTTGTAAATTAAGGCAAAAAGCAGCGTAACTACGCCAAACGAGATAGCAAAGTCCACAATCTGCCAAATACCAACAGGTAACTGCAACCAGCCGTTCAACCAATAGCTGACGGCAGCTAAAATGGCGCTAAGGACTAAAGATACTAGCAGTAAAAAACCGATGCCTAAAATCATCGCAAAAGACAATACGCGGTCTTGCAAAAATCCCCAAATGCCGCGTCCCGGAGGCGGTGAAACATTCCAAATAGTATTGAGAGCTTCTTTGAGGTTAGTAAATACGTTGGAAGCGCCCCACAAAAGTGTAGCGAGACCAACTATAGTAGCAATCATTCCCGACTTGGGTTCGGAAGCTTTAAGGATTAGTTCTTGGACAGTTTGAGCGCCATCTTTGCCGATTAAACTTTGGAGTTGGGCGACGATTTGACCTTGGGCTGCGTCTGCACCAAAGACTAAACCGACGATCGCAATTACGATAATCAGCAGCGGGGCGAGGGAGAAAACTGTGTAATAAGCTAGGGCGGCAGCTAGGGTTGGTGCTTTATCTTCTTGCCATTCAGTAAAAGTTTGTTTTAGCAGCGATACGACTGTTTTTAAGTTCACGACATTTGGTTTCCTTATACTTATCTTTCACCAATGAATCGTAATATGTTATGAGTTTTTTCTCGTCGGCCAGAAGATAGATTTATGGATGGCAAATTGCTTGTTTTATCTATTTGTAGGGTGTGCAATGCACACCTTACGAAGACCCGTAGTGCGGATATCCGATATGTGGAGCCGTCAATCTATCTGAATTGCAAGCTAAGATGAAATGATTAACCTAAACATCTATCAGATTAGATATCTATCTTGAATAACCTTACTTGTCTGGAAATAGAAGTCGCCGAAACACTGCTGAGATTAGCAATGTTGCTGGGCTTAACACTTTTAATCGCGTTTTTTGTGGCGTCAGAACTAGCATTAGTATCAGCCGATCGCCATCAAATCCGCCAACTCGCCCAGTTGTCCGACTCTCCAAAAACCGCCAAAACCGCCGAACTCGTCCATCAAGCGCAGAACAACATACCGCATTACCTGTCGGTGACTCAAACAGGCACAACCGCAGGAAGTCTGCTGTTGGGTTGGTTGGGCGAGGGTGCGACTGTACACTGGATCGAGCCCTGGATCGACAAATTGCCGATCGGTCATTTTCCCGCGATGCTGACGGCGCACTCGATCGCAGTTCCCGTAGCTTTCATCTTCGTAACTTACATCGAGATAGTATTAGGAGAACTCATCCCCAAAGTATTAGCAACCCACGCCCCAGAACGCACCGCTTTGCTGCTGATGCCCGCCCTCGAACTCTGCTCAAAAATACTGTGGCCGCTGCTAGCAATTCTCAACGGTACAGTGCGGCTGCTGACAGGTTGGATTACCAGTAAACAGTCGGAACCGCTGTTACCATCTTCCGAAGCAACTCTGATAGAAAAAGACGCTCATTCAGCACTAATTTCCGGCGTCTGGGAAGTAACAGCAGTCAACGAAAAACTCGGGTTAAACCTGCCGATTAACGAAGCTTACCAAACAATCGCCGGATTCGCGATCCACACTTTCGGTAAAATGCCAAATAAAGGCGATCGATTCTTGTGGGGAGAATTAGAAATAGAAGCAGCAGACGTAGTAGAAGGCAGTTTAGAAACAGTGCTGCTGCGCCAAGTAACACGCCCCTTATTTGAGCCGCAACATCCAGAACTCGTATTGAATTGAATTACTACCAATAGCGACAATGATTTCTCAACTCTTACTCTTCTCTTCCCTTCTATTCTCTTGCTTCGTGTCCTTCGCGTCTTCGCGGTTCATTTAAATCCTGAGATTTGAGATTAACCCATAATCCCAAATCTCACAAATTGCGACCTCAATCACCCAACAGCCACCTTAACCCCAACAAACTCCTCATAATCCTCAAACAACCATTCAGGCAAACAACTATCCGCATCCTGAACTTGCAACTGTCCAGCGCGACAAAACAGCCTCGCCGCCAACAAATAATTCACAGCCTTAGGCATTCCAAACCCTTTACTCAACTCAGCAACCAACGAATTCAAAACAGCACGTTCAGCATCAATCAGCGGCTCGTTAATAAACCCGCTCGCGAGCATTGTCTTGTAACCCTTGCCCAAATCGCTCCGGTACAAAAGTTCAAGTTGTTCGCCGGAAACCCTCAGCCACACATCAGCAATTTGCTTGCGAATTTCCTGCAAATCTGCTATTACCAATTCCGCCGTCGGGTCAATTTCATAAAGATTCACGGCGGCAGTTAATTGATTGAGAAACTGCGGCAGATAATCTTGGTTGACAATCGTTTGTTGATTGTCCGCGAAGGGGATTTCAAACACCTTTTCGTAATCCTCAATCAACCACTGCGGCAAGCGGGTGCGAGCGTCGGAAACCCGCATTTTTCCAGGGAAAAAATACAGCATTCCACCCAACAGAGCATTGATAGCTTGAGGATGCACCAACCCTTTGCTAATTTCGGTCAATTGCTGCAAAAAGTTTTGTTCAATTTCAGTCATTGATTCTGCTTGCAAGCCGCAGCTAAGTATTGCTTGATATCCTTTGCGAACTTCCCCTCGGTAAACATTTTCCAGTTTTTCTGTGGGAACAATCAGCCAAAAATCAGCCAGTTGTTTGCGGATTTGGCGGAGTTCCAAAACTACCGATGCGTCCGACGGATCTATCCGGTAAAGATTGACGCATCCTAATAGTTGATTTGCAAATTGTGGGGATTGAATGTATTTAGCGAGCAAGTCAGAACTTGACTCATTATCGACAGTATCTTCTGTTTCAAAAACTTGTTCGTAATCGCCGATTAACCAGTGCGGCAAGCGGTTTCGAGCGTCGGGAATTCGCATGGTTCCCGGCGGGAAATACAGCATTGCTGCGAGCAAGGCGTTGACAGCTTTAGGATGCACTAATCCTTTGCTAATCTGGGTTAGTTGCTGCAAAAATATTTGTTCGCCTTCCATCATCGCTTGATGTTGAAAGTAGCTGTGCAGCAGCATTTGATAGTTTTTTCCGGCAGCACTTTTATAGGTGGATTCCAGGTTTTCGGTGGGGACGTTTAGCCAGAAATCAGCGATTTGTTTGCGGATTTGGCGGAGTTCGGATATTGCTGAGATGTTTGATGAGTTTCTTTGGTAAAGCTGGACGTTATGCAAGAGTTTCTCACCCAAGTCTGGCTGTTTGGGAATGCTATCCTGCAAGCTGCGGGAGGCTTCTAGGTGGCTAGTTTGCCAGTTGCTAAAGAGTTTTTGGAATAATTTGCCGATCGCCCCCGAATATGCAACACTGTCAAAACAGGCGGGATTGGCTTGCATTTTTTGCTGAATTTCCTGGCGTTTTTGCTGCCGCAGTTGCGGGTTTGCGGCGAGATTGACGGCTAGCTGAATGTAGGATGCCTCGTCACGGGCGATTAAATCGGGCATCAAGAGCGATCGTACCACAGCCGCTCCCATGCGCGATCGTAAAGTATCACCATCCCTGACAACAGTTGGCAATCCCACCTCCAGCGGATCCACAAGAGAAGTAGTCCCCGCATAGGGGAAAGAATCCAAATAAACATCACCCAACTTCAAAACTTCCTTAACATCCGCACGGTTAGGAAAAGCCTTCACCACCCGCAAACGCTGACTTTCAACCCCATACTTAGCCAAAATTCCTTGCATATTATTCACAAAAGCCGCCCCTGGATAATAATTAGTCCAGCTAGGGCCAAAAGGCATTAAAAACAGCAGAGAATTAGGAACCGCCGCCAGAATCTTCGCCCAAGTTTCCCTTAACTCCGGCAGCAACTTATACAAATTAGCGCTGGAAACAAACACAACCGACTCCTCAGAAATCCCCAGACTATTTCTAGTCAGTTGAACATTAGGAGTATAGGGTTCGAGGGTATAGCTAAAACAGCAACCCAAGCCATCAACAGTTGCTAATTCCTCGCGATAATGCGCGCGTCCCTCCATAGCAGGTTCCATCAACTTGCCAGCAATATAATAGTCAACGTGGCGCATTCCCGTAGTCACAGGAGAATTAAAACAAGTAGTTTGTACCCGCGCCAATCGATGCAGCGCCAGCAAACTAATCGGATGAGTGACAGCAGTAATATTCGTAGCAACCAACAGAATATCTAAGTCATCAGCGCGGATAGCCTGAACTTGGCTTGGCAAATCACTCGGCAATTGCACCAGCCTGTCAGCCCGACTCTGGCAATACTGTTCTAGTTTATTGCCATCCAGATTGATAGCATACAAAATAATCTCAAACTGTTCTCGATTCAGATATTCAAAAGCAGGCAAAGTCGCGAAAGTTTCCGTCATCGCCCCGAAATGCTTAGTCAGAACTCCGACGCGAATTTTCTGTCTGTTTGCAGGCCTTGCCGGAAAAATGCAATCAATGGCAGCCCCGCGATTTTTCATCGCGAATTCAATAATTTCTGCCCGTTTGGTGTAGACTTGCTTGAGGTTTTCGCTATTGAAATACAAAGGGATAAAGTTAGCGGTTTGAGTGAAAAACCAGGCGATGTCCTGCCAAATTTGTGAATTTTGGTTTTGGAATATATTGCGGTGCACGTAACTAACCCATCCCTGCACGTAGCGGCAATAATTGTCAGCCTCTCCTAGTTCTTGAAAGAGCGTCGGCGCGGCAAACATAAACTTGAGATAGTCGTTAACAAACCAATTGGGTATAGCTGCATTTTCATACTTTAGCAATAACTGATCGGCACGACGGTAGAGAGCGGCTGCTAGTAAGTAGCCAACATCTTTCAGAGTTTTAATTCCCCGGGATAGATGTGTTTCTAGTTGACAGACTAAACTCTGTTCAGTATCTGTTATTGCTTCATATTTGATAGTGCTGTTTAGCAGCATTTGATGTGCCTTGCCTGCCTCGCCGGAGTAGGCAGTTTCTAGTTGTTCTGCGGGTAGATTCAGCCAATAATCGGCAAGTTGTCGGCGGCTGTGGCGGATGTGAGCGAGAGCAACTTGATTAGTTTGGTCTTTTTGGTATTCTCCCAAGTATTGAGGAAGGGAAGCTAAAAATTCTTCAGGTTTATTAAGCTGAGCTAATTCATCAGCAATCAAGTTGCCGTGTTGCTGAAAAATTTGTTCTGACCAATGCACTTCTTCTGGTTTGTAAAGTTGAGAGTGCAGGCGAACAATTGTAGCTCTCATCAAGTCTAATTTTGCGCGTTCTCCCGCCATTTTTTGGGTTCTGCTAGAGCCGTCGCCGTGTTGCCTGTAGTAGAGATAAGGCTGAGCTAAACGATGCCCCAGCCAGCCTTTTTCATAGGCAGAAATCCAAAATTCCCAATCTTCGCATCCCAGCTTCATCACTTTTTTCAAGCCGCCTACTTGCTCGTAAATTTCTCTTCTAAACAAAGAAGTAGCGGGGGCTTGATTGTCTCTCAAAAATTTATGGGGTTCAAAGTCGCCGTGGTTTACTAAATCGCAGTTTGCTCCGAAGTGCTGCACATCTGTATAGACAAAACCCACCTCCGGTTTCGCGGATAAAACTTCTACGCACTCCTCTAAAAACTTGCGATGAATTTTATCGTCAGCATCTAGGAATAAAATGAATTTTCCTGAGGAATTTTCAACACCAATATTTCTGGAATCAGCGGGCCCCGTGTTGGGTTTGTCGATGAGGCGCAGCGCTTTTTGAGAATACAATTGAATTAAATAATTTGCGAAGTTGCTGGTATCATCGGTGCTGCCGTCGTTGACAATGATGCACTCCCAATTTTGATAGGTTTGATTGGCAACACTTTCAACAGCTTCTCTGAGTAGATTGGCGTGGTTGTAGCAGGGGATGATGATGCTGACGAGTGCTGGTTCGGGGGTGCGGTAGGGCATGGCGTTTAGCTGTGACGGAGAGATTGCAACGGGGACGGTAGTGGTGGGTTTGATACCTCGGCGGATGATGCCGTATTCATTCCATATCTTAAGCGTTTCTTGTTGCGATCGCCCTGAACCGTGTTCTAAACCTTGTTGATTGGCGCAGTACAAACCGAGAATATCTGAGAGACGCACAATATTTTCGGTTTTGCCAATCCGCAGCCAAAATTCGTAATCGCCAGCCGCAGTCAATTCTGCTCGGAAATAGCCGTGTTTGTCGTGCAGCGATTTTCTCCACATCGGTTGAGAACCTGTAATGCAGCGGCGTTCCAGTTCGCTATAGGAAAATTCCGGCCAATTCCACCGCTTTTCGGCTTGGGTTTTGGCAAAAGTATCGTTAACTGCCGCGGTAATTAATTGGTCAGCATAAACCAGACTTACTTCGGCGTTTTCATCCAAGTATTTCGCCATGATTTCTAGAGCGTCTGGGCGGTGTCTGTCATCGGTGTTAGCATTAGTAATGTAAGCTCCGCGCGACATCTTGATGCCTCTGTTCCAGGCGGCATATAAGGTCTCGCGTTCAGGGGTGCGATCGCACACAATGTTCGGATATTTTGCTTGAAATTCCCGCACCACAGACTGTTCATTTTGTTGGGAAGCGCTGTCAATGACTATGATTTCCAGTTCGCCTTGTTTGTACAGCGTTTGATCTACCAAGTCTTGCAAGCAGCCGCGAATAAATTTTTCGGAATTGTAAGTAGAAACGATCGCAGATACTTTAAAAACCGACTGGACAGGCTGCAATGCGTCATAATTGGCTGATACGCTCTGCAAGCTTGCTTCAGCTTGTGGTTGAATGGAACGATCGGCTACTTGAACCAAAACAGAGCTAACAGTTGCAGCCATTTTCGACCAGGAAAACATCTTAGCTTGCTCTAACCCCGCCGCAATTAATGAGTTGCGGACAGCAGGCTTCTGTATTTCCCGCAAAGCATTGACAAGCCCGGTGACATCATCACCGCCTACATAAACCGCAGCTTGTCCTGCTACTTCTGGAATCGAACCGTTTGGACAAGTGATGACTGGACAACCGCAAGCCATGGCCTCGATGACTGGCAATCCAAAGCCTTCATATTTCGACGGATAAACTAATACCGCAGCACCCGAATAAGCAACTCTCATTTCGCTGTCACTGAGTTGCACCGTGCGGACAGCGATTCCAGAACAATACAATTGCAGTTCTGGTTCTAATACAGATTTGCCGCCTGTGCAGACTATATCAAAGTCAAACTTATTGGCAAGTTGAGAAAAGGCTTTGAAGAATAATATCCCATTCTTGTAACCGTGCCAGCCTACCCTCTCGCCTACCAAAAGAAAATAGGGTTTAGCAATACTGTACTTTGACTTAAAACCTGCGATTTCTTCGCTGTCGGCTGGCGAGAAATTGGCGTCAATTCCGCAGTGCGCTACAGCGACAGAAGCTGAGGATATCTGCGGAAAAATCTTAACTAAATCGCGGGCTGTATTTGCTGAAATGGCGATATAGGCTGAGGCGTGGCGGATACCGCAATGCTTTTCTCTCCACTCAGAATGAGCAATATTTTGTCCCATCAACTCGGGAATCATGTCATAGGCCATGAATACCGATCGCGTTGACAAGGGCGTTGTATAATACGTAGAAATAAATAAGTCTGCATTTTCTTCATCGCAGATTTGCTGTAGCATTTGGCGGTCTGCATCGGTTTTGTTGTAGTCGTAGCGGGCGACATTCTGGTACTGGATGCCGGGAATTTTGGGGGCTGTTCCCGCTCTGTCAAGAACTATAATTTGTTTAGCAAAACCATTTTCTGCCCAATTTTCTAGCAGCGATGTCCAGACGCGACCAATGCCGGTACTGTTGAGCTGATAAAATACGCCGTCAATCACAATCTTTTTTAAATTTTTAGGAGATAGGGCTGCTGGATTTTTCATTGATTTGCGGTTTTCTCTCTCTGCAATTTTTCTCAGAGCTTTATCGTAATCCTGTTGGAGTAATGAGGCTTTTTTCAATTCCGGCTCTTGACAATATGATAAGCTTTGAAAAAGTTGATGCGGGATTTCCTTGTCTGTCAAGAGGTGCAAAGAATCGCCGTTAGAGTAAAATTTTAAATTGAATCTTTCGGCAATTATAGAGAGTGCCTTGCTGGTATAAATAGAAATGTGCTGACCTTCATCTAGGGCATAGTACCACCATTCGCTGGGATGGGGATTGTTGGCTGGCAGCAGTCTGGTACTGAATAAAATATTGCGAGAATATTTGAAGATTTTTTCGATATCCGACAGCGGCTTAACAAAATGCTCAAATACTTCAAATGCTGTGACTAATTCGTAGGGATAGTTGCTGTTCTCGTCTGCCTCAAAGCCTTGTGAAAATATATTTTTGCAATATTTGTCGTGCCATAAGAAATCAAATCCTAAATCTCTCATCATCCGCACAAATACACCGTAGCCGCCCCCGTAGTCTAAAAATTTAGCGCGGTGATTAAACAAATTAAAAATAATATTATTGGCTGCGGTGGAGAACATCGTACTTCTCGATAACATTCCCACGTCGCTGCTAGCTATGGCTTCTGAATAAGCCTCTTCAAGCCAGTACGGTTCCTCGGTTTGAACAAATCCGCAATTTGAGCATTGAAAATACTCAACGTTATATTTTTTTAGTACCGTAGCCACAGCCAAGCTGTTTGTTGGGGAATCACAAATATTGCACTTCATTTTGATTATCTAAATTTACAAGGTTATTCAAGTGACTGTCTGTATTGGAATTTGGAATGCGGAATATATCTCTCTCTTAACTCAATCTCTAATATTCCTAAGTGATGGTAGTGCGCTAGGCTAGACTGTTTTAATGCTGAGGCTTGAAATCTTCGGACGGTTTTTCAAGGGTCGATCGTTATATATACAGAAGAGTGAATAAACAGGAACATCCTACACCAATGCAGCCCTGACTCAGAGATATTATCAGGAGTCCGCCCCCTCAAGATTACTTCGACTAAAGGCTTGACAATTTTTACTTTATACTATATGCAACTCCTAAGGACACCACTCCCATCTCCTGACGAAGTGAAGGAACGTTCGGTTTCCACGACCTCAGAGGAGCGATCGCCCTTGCCGGGATTCCTCACAACACAAAAACAGGTTATTGAGAAAATGGGTTGAAAGCCCTTGTGATTACCCACATCTCCTGAAACCTTTTCAGCGTAAAGGTATTAGACCAGCTATTATCATTAGTCAAGCACTATTGATAATAAAAAACAATGAATAACGAGAGAATAGGGGGTTTCAAAATTTGCTTTTTGAGAAATTTAGCAGATTTAAAAATGTGGGTAATGACAAGAGTTTAAAGTCCCGTCCTTTGTTAGACGGCTTTTATAGGTTGAGCTACCTTAAGAAACATCCTGGTATTTCTTAAACTAGCTATATACTAGAAGTTGGAGGAAATGCAAGTGCTTAATCTAACTTACGAATTCAAACTTAAGCCAACATCAGAGCAAGTATTTATTTTCACGGACTGGCTTGAACAGTGTCGCCGTGTCTATAACCACGCGCTGACTGAACGCAAAGATTGGTTTAAGTCCCGTAGTTGCCAAATTAACGCTTGCTCCCTCCGGTCTGAATACACAATCCCCGCCGAGACCAAACGACCAACTTATGCAAGTCAATGCAAGTCGCTAACCGCTAATCGAAAGACTAACTCAAACTTGCAACGGGTACAGTCTCAAGTCCTACAACAAACACTCTTGAGACTTGAGAAAGCATTTGTGAGTATGTGGGAGCAAAAACATGGATTTCCCCGATTTAAGAAGCCGGGAACTATGCGCTCTTTCGTGTTTCCCCAGTTGCGAAAAAACGTCGTTCAGGGCAGCACTATCAAACTACCTATGGTTGGCTGGGTTAAGTTTCGCCAGTCCCGTGAAATACCTGATGGTGCAACCCTACGCCAAGTTCGCATAGTCCGACGCGCCAGCGGTTGGTTTGCCATGTTGACGTTGCAGTGGGACGTAGTAATCCCTGATGTCATGCCTCATGGTGAAGGCATTGGAGTTGATGTTGGCATTAGCCATTTTGCTGCGGCTTCTAACGGTATATTGTTCCCTAATCCACGACCTTTTAAGAAACTCGAACGCAAGCTTAAATTGCTGCAACGGAGTGTATCAAGAAAGGTCAAGGGCTCAAGTAACCGTAAAAAAACTCAGGTCAAAGTCAGTAAATTGCATGAGCGAATTGCCAATGTCAGGAAAAACTATCACTGGCTTGTAGCCCACAATCTTTGTGACTTGGCGCGGATGATATTTTTAGAAGACTTAAACCTGAAGAGACTGGCGCGTGGCTTTTTAGGGAAGCACTGCCTAGATGCTGGATGGGGTCAGTTTTTCCAGATACTAGAGCAGTGTTGCCGTAAGCGCGGGGTGTTCTTCCTTTATGTGGACAGCAAGAAAACAAGTCAGATATGCCCTAATTGCCTCACTGAAACGGGTAAAAAGGAATTATCTGAACGGGTTCACTCATGCCAGTATTGCGGCTACACGACGGATAGAGATGTCGCAGCCGCTCAAGTGGTTCTCATTCGAGGGCTTGCAGCCGTGGGACACACGGTGAAGATGCTTTCTGAGGGTAAAGCGGTAGCGCTCCCTTTGACGAAAGAATCCCCTGGCTTTTAGGCGGGGGATTGTCAAAATTACGTTAAGATTGATTAAGATAAATAAAAAATCCCAAATCACAGGGACTAAATAATTAGGAGGATCGACCTCGGTGGATAAACGCTGGAGAAACGCTGGACTGTACGCACTGCTGGCTATTGTAGTCATTGCCTTAGCAACCGCATTTTTTGACAAACAGCCCCCAAGTCGGGAAGTTTGGAAGTACAGCCAATTCATTCAGGAAGTCGAAGGCAACAGAGTAGACAAAATAAATATCAGTTCCGATCGCAGCAAAGCTCTCGTAACCGCTCAGGACGGCAGCAAGGTAATCGTCAACCTGCCTAACGACCCCGAACTGATTAACATCCTGACCAAAAATAAGGTAGATATTTCAGTTCTGCCGCAAAACGACGAAGGCTTCTGGGTAAAAGCCCTCAGCAGCCTGTTCTTCCCGATCCTGCTCTTGGTGGGACTGTTTTTCCTGGTGCGGCGCGCCCAAAACGGGCCCGGCAATCAAGCCATGAACTTCGGCAAATCGAAAGCTAGAGTCCAAATGGAGCCTCAAACTCAGGTGACTTTCGGCGATGTAGCCGGCATCGAACAAGCCAAGCTAGAACTCGCTGAAGTCGTGGACTTCCTGAAAAATGCCGATCGCTTCACCGCAGTCGGAGCAAAAATTCCCAAAGGCGTGCTGCTAGTCGGCCCTCCCGGAACAGGTAAAACCTTGCTCGCCAAAGCAGTCGCCGGAGAAGCTGGCGTTCCTTTCTTCAGCATTTCCGGTTCGGAATTTGTGGAAATGTTCGTAGGTGTGGGTGCTTCCCGCGTCCGCGACTTGTTTGAACAAGCTAAAACAAACGCTCCTTGTATCGTATTTATCGATGAAATTGACGCCGTAGGCCGCCAGCGCGGAGCTGGTTTGGGCGGTGGTAACGACGAACGGGAACAAACCCTGAACCAGTTGCTGACCGAAATGGACGGTTTTGAAGGCAATACTGGCATCATTTTGATTGCTGCTACGAACCGCCCCGACGTGCTGGATGCTGCGCTGCTGCGTCCGGGTCGCTTCGATCGCCAAGTTGTGGTCGATCGCCCCGACTTCGGAGGCCGCCTCGAAATTCTCAACGTTCACGCCCGCGGCAAAACCTTGTCGAAAGACGTGGATTTGGAAAAAATCGCCCGCCGGACACCGGGTTTCACCGGTGCGGATTTGGCAAACCTGCTCAACGAAGCAGCAATTTTGGCCGCCCGCCGCAATTTGACCGAAGTCTCGATGGATGAAGTCAACGATGCGATCGACCGCGTGCTCGCCGGCCCGGAAAAGAAAGACCGCGTGATGAGCGAAAAACGCAAAACCTTAGTAGCTTACCACGAAGCCGGTCACGCTTTAGTCGGCGCTCTGATGCCCGACTACGACCCCGTACAGAAAATCAGCATTATCCCCCGCGGCCGCGCTGGCGGTTTGACTTGGTTCACACCTAGCGAAGATCGCATGGATTCTGGCTTGTATTCTCGCTCTTACTTGCAAAATCAAATGGCGGTAGCCTTGGGCGGCCGCATTGCTGAAGAGATTGTCTTCGGCGAGGAAGAAGTCACGACTGGCGCTTCCAATGACTTGCAACAAGTGGCAAGAGTAGCGCGGCAAATGGTGACTCGCTTCGGAATGAGCGATCGGCTAGGCCCTGTAGCCCTGGGTCGCCAGCAAGGGAATATGTTCATGGGTCGCGATATCATGGCCGAACGGGACTTTTCTGAAGAAACCGCAGCTACGATCGATGATGAAGTCCGCTTGTTGGTAGAAGAAGCTTATCGGCGCGCTAAAGACGTGCTGGTTGGCAACCGCCACGTGCTGAACGCCCTGGCAGATATGCTAGTTGACAAGGAAACTGTCGATGCTGATGAATTGCAAAATTTGTTAGCTAACAGCGATGTCAAGATGGCGACAATTGCCTAATTGATTTTAGATTTGGGATTTGGGATTTTAGATTTAATCTAAACCTGAAAATCGGTAATTGGGGTGTTTCTGGGATTGTCTGGAATCGCCCCGATTTTTTATAGTAGGGTGCGTCGCTGCGACAATTCTCGATATTTGAAATTATGCGATCGCGACGCACCCTACCGCTACCTACTAAATATTGATTGTCATGCCTTATTTTGGCTGGCGAGCTTTGGCAACAACGGCACTGCTCATACTTTTTACCATTAGCAATAACAAGCACGACAAACCCAGAGCTACTAAATCGTTAAGCAAGAACAGCCATAAAGGCTCTATTTCTGGACTCTCCCTCTGGATTCTTGAATATTCGCGGTTCAATATATTTGAGGTAATAGTTAAAGCATATAACCCTCCGTTCAGGGGATTTATATACTCGGCACACTTTGCTGATTCTCCCCCTTCCTGATTAAATCTGTTGGCAAATGTTGAGAGTGTATTCCAAATTCCCCAAATGCTGTATATAGGTATTATAAATCTTGCCACCGCTCCTCCTGGGGTGATAGGATAATCATTGAAAAGAACCTTGAGATCGACGTGCAGGCGATAGAGCCAGACTAGCAAAAGCACGATCAAAATCAAGGCGACAGGAATTGTAACAATCAACAAAATCTGCTGCAAACCTTGAAGCGGCGCTTCCATCGTTGGTGCAATTGCTGTCAGCGAAGTTAAAAGCAGGGAAACAATGTTTAACGATACGTTAGCCCAAGCGAACTGCATTAATAATCGACTAACTCGGTGGGACTTGAGAGGAGTAGCTGCATCTGAATTATTCATGAGGTCTCCCAGAAAATTTGCCGCAGGAGGCTGCACCTACAGCAGACACTACAATATTAGTTTACTTTTTTTTGTAGAGAGAAGCAACGTGGAGATGCTGTTAAACTTAGCCGTAGGGTGCGTCGCCACCGACAATCCTCAAAAAAGATGGACAATCTCATAGCGACGCACCTGTTTCATCGCTATCAGTAAATAGTAGGGTGCGTCGCTGCGACAATTCTCGATATTTGAAATTATCCGATGTCGGTTAAAAATTGAACGCCGCGCATATTGTAGTTTGGCATATATCAAAGTTTGTAATGTGTACTAAAATTATATTCTAGTCAGAATGATACCAATTTCCCAAAAAAGGCAACTGTACGCGCGTGAGCCAAACCATACCATAATAATTATTAGTGATTTCCAATTCTTCAATTCTTCAATTCTTCAATTCTTCAATTCTTCAATTCTTCAATCGCATGAATCATCAATCATGGTTGACACTACTAAAAAAACACCGGGCGATCGCAGTTATCCGTTCCTCCGAAAAGGAACTCGCTCGGCAGATGGCATCAGCGGTAGCAGCAGGCGGAATTCAGTTTATTGAAATTACTTGGAACACCCACAAAGCTGCTGAATTAATTGCCGAACTCCGCTCCGAATTTCCTACTTTTAGTATTGGCACCGGTACTTTATTAAACTTAGAACAGTTGCACCAAGCAATAGACTGCGGCGCTCAATTTCTGTTTACTCCCCACACGGATGTAACCATGATTAAAACAGCAGTTGACGCCGGAGTGCCGATCGTCCCCGGTGCTTTTTCTCCCACAGAAATTATGACGGCGTGGCAAGCAGGTGCTACCTGCGTGAAAGTTTTTCCGATCGCGGGTTTGGGAGGCGCTGCTTACCTGAAAAGCCTCTCTGGCCCTCTGGGCGACATTCCTTTGATTCCCACGGGCGGGGTGACGCTGGAAAATGCCAAGGTATTTATTGACGCTGGGGCGATCGCTGTTGGTTTAGCCGGAGACTTATTTCCCAAACACTTAGTGAAAAATCGAGATTGGGGGGCGATCGTCCAAATTGCCCGAACTCTCACCCAAAACTTAACAACTTGTTAAGCCCTGTTTCCAATCTTAAATCTACAATCTAAAATAGTACAACAAGGTGTGAAAGTCTACCAATCTAAAATCTAAAATCTAAAATCTAAAATCTAAAATCTAAAATCGTCTTGGGTGTGAGGAATGAACAAAATTATCAACTCAACTTACTTGCGCCGCGCAGGAACTTTCTGTGCAGGCTTTGCCCTAACAGTTGCTGCCTTCTGCGGCGGTTCAATGACCGCATTTGCCGGCGAACAGCGCAACATAATTGCCAATAGAATCATGCAGTTGCAGCAATCCAGTCAGCGCTGGATTGAAATTGATTTGTCAAGACAAAAACTCATAGCTTGGGAAGGAAATAAACCAGTTTATGCGGTAACTATTTCCAGCGGCAAATCATCGACTCCCACCCGCACGGGAACCTTTGCCATCCAAACCAAACATCGCGTTACTAGAATGACTGGGGATGACTACGACGTGCCCGACGTTCCCTATACAATGTATTACGACGGCGGCAATGCAATTCACGGCGCTTACTGGCACAATTTGTTTGGCAATCCCGTCACTCACGGCTGCACAAATGTAGCTGTAAATCACGCTAAATGGCTGTTCAATTGGGCCTCGGTGGGGACGGCGGTAGTGGTGCACAAATCGGAGATTTAACTAATAGGTTCGTAGTGAGGACTTTAGTCCTCAGAAAAGAAAGGACTGAAGTCCTCACTACGAACCTGTAATTAGAAATACACCTTAGAAAAGAAAGGACTGAAGTCCTCACTACGAACCTATAATTAGAAATACACCTTAACTTAACTGCACCACTGGTCTATCCTCTAACAACGTTTCATTGGTCAACAAATCTTCAACAGTAATCCGCAAAAATCGCTGTTCGTCAACGCGGAAGAAAATTTTGACGCGATCGCTCCCCGGATACCCAGGCGGCGTCAATTGCGCGATACTGCGAGCTCCGTCTTTGTCATTTAGCGGCTGTACGGATCTTTCCCCGGCGAGTTGGCGAGTAATTAACCTGTCGCCGTCAAAATAGATCTCCGTCCCGCCAGTTTCCGCTCCCAATTCGCCGATAATTAATTCTATACTCGGCTGATTTTCTAAAGAAGCTCCCAAAACTAATTCTACCGGTTCGGTCATCGGATAAGACTGACCGGATTTGATTAAACTGTGCCAACTGTGGCAATTTTCGCGGCGGTTCCAGTAGCGAATGCCGTAACTGTGATAGAGAAAATCTTTGATTTCTATGCCTTGACTTAATTGTAGAGCACCTTGGGCGATCGCCTCAAAGGGCTTGTCGCACCGAATTTTTGCCCGATCGAAATATTGCTGCACCCAACGCTGCACCGCCGGAATTTGGACAGTCCCACCAACCAGCAAAACCGCATTAATGTCGCCAATTTCTAAGCCTTGGCGCCGCGCTTGCTGCAATACTTGATTCATGCACTCGTCGAGGTTGTCAAAAAACTGATGTTCGGCGAGGATAGATTCAAAGCCATCTCGGTCTAATTCTAATTCGTAACTATCAAAAGTTTCATCATCAAAATAAACCTCAACAGCCTTATTTAGCAAAGATAACTGAATCTTTAACCGTTCTGCCAATCTCGTCGTAATCGGAGATTTTGCCAAGTTTTTCGTTTTAACAAAATAGTCAACCAACCAATTATCAATATCAGAACCGCCTAAATTTTGTCCGGCTTTAGCCAAAACCCTGGCAACTTTTGTCTTTTGTGCAGAAGATTCAGCTAACAACTTTTCGCCCCATTTCAGCAAAAACCCCAAAGGCTTTTTGTTGGCATTAACGTCGAGGCGCACCAATGAAATATCGAGAGTACCGCCGCCGAAATCAATCACTAACAGAATTTCGCGATCGGCTAAACCGTAACCCAAAGCAGCAGCCGTAGGTTCATCCAACATCCGCACCTGTTCTACTTGCAGAGATTCAGAAACTTTACCCAACCAATGGCGGTAAGCTTCAAAACTATCTACCGGCACAGTAAAAACCAAAGAATCTACCGACAAAGGCTGTTCGCGAATTGAACTGACAATTTGGCTCAAATACCACTCGCCGACTCGTTCAAAATCAACAATTTGCCCGTCAAGTTCCGGCACAAAACCCTGCACGGAAGTGCCAATTCCCCGCTTGAAATTGCGGAAAAACCGAGAATCTCCACTCAGATCGAGGCCTTTGTCGCGGACTTGCTGACCTAGTATGACTTTACTTTGAGCAGCGTCCTCAACGTAGAGCAAACTGGGAATTAGGGGCGGATTTTGCACCGAGATTGCCGACAATCCCGGTAATTTCAAAGTTTCCGGCTGCTGGAGGGCCTGATTCCAGCGAGCGACGACGGTGTTGCTAGTTCCAAAATCGATTGCGATCGCCATTGGGCCAAAATACACAGCTACTAGGGATTAAATCATATTATGATATTTAGAGCAGCAAATGCAAACATACAATCAAAATGTTCTTGCACGAACATTTTGTTGTTGCCGAAACGGCTTGAATCGCTGATTATTCAATTTTGTGCAACTGCATATTTTGGGATGTTATACCAATTTCCCAAATTTATCCAAAGCCGTAGTTGTAGGGTGTGCCGCCATCAACCATCCTCAAAAAAGAGCGAAAATCTCATGGATCCGCACCAATCAACAATATTTGAGCAAGCAACCCGGACAAACGATTTTCCATTTTTCGATTTGAGATTGAAGAATTGGAAATTACTGACTGCATAAGGATTTCGGGCTTGCCTACAGTTGCATTTTTTTGTGAAACTGGTATCACCTGTCATCAGCTACCAAGCTTTGAGCTTCGATCTCAATCCAATTTTTTAATGGAGCGTCAAAAATGCTGGAAATTGGCGATCGCAAAACAGCACTCTTAGCTCTCACACTGCTCGTCCCCGCTGCGAGTATTGGTATAATAGCAGGCTTGTATATTGCCCCCGGAAGCTGGGGACAAACAGTATCAGCCTTGTGTCAACTTTGGTTGCTCCTTTTGCCGATCGCCTGGTGTGTTTTAGTCGATCGGCAAAAACTGCATTTATCCCTCCCCAAGCACCGAGAATTGCGGGCTGGAGCCATTTGGGGAATAGTTATGTTTGCGGTAATTGTGGGTATCTACAGCCTTTTCGGCCAGCACTGGATCGACCCTGTAGCAGCCAAAGAAAAAGCTCGCCAATTGGGAACGAACAGCCAAAATATTTACTTAATTGTTGAAGCATATTTTGTGCTAGTTAACTCGCTGATAGAAGAATTTACTTGGCGGTGGTTTGTCTGCAACAAATGCCAGATTCTGACACCGGGAAAACCAGCAATATTTCTCAGTTCGCTATTTTTCACCCTCCACCACATTTTTGTAATCGCAGCCTACAGCGACTGGCGCGCTGTGATTTTAGGCTCATTCGCCGTCTTCACCGCCGGGATAATTTGGTCGCACTGTTATCTAACTTACCGTTCGCTGTGGCCTAGTTATATCAGCCATGCGATCGCCGATTTAGCCCTGGCAATTATTGCTTGGCAAATCCTCTTTAACTAGCCACTTTTTTAGCAACTATAGCCCAATACCCTTGGGCTAACACTTTTTGTCCGCAGCCATGGGGATCCAAAGCAATCTCCGTGTCTATTTTTCACATCGTTATGACTGCGGGGATCTCTTAACTCAACCGTATTCGACGCTGCTGGGATTTTAACTGATGCTGCACAACAATTGAAAGTTCATTTGTTCCCACCGAGAGATGCTTTGTGTGAATACATCTGTTTGAAATTAGAGATTTTGTTGCGCTGGCGATCGCATAATGTTTGCTGTGTAAAAACTGGCAAACTATATCGTTGTCACCATCAGCAGCACAACTCCCAAAATTACACCAATCGTGATTCAGAATCGCTAACTAAGGAATGAAAATTAAATAACTTATAGCACTTCTCAAAAAGGTTCGCGGACGTAGTTGGGCTTGGGCCCTCTTGGTTTAGTGGTTATAATAAGCTGTCAGCCATACCTCATCTTTCTGAAAACCGCTATACCTTTTTTATTGTGATTGTGGGATGGGCGTCGGGCCCGTCCTTTAAAGACGGGCTCTCCCGCCCATCCCACAAATATGTCTAAATTATTTAATTCGCGATCCTCAGGACAAATGATTCTTTCATAACAGGATTTTTTTGTAAGCAAACTCGTTTGATACATACCGCTAAGCTCGGCATACTACTTAAGAGTCAAGGTTGCCACGATCTATATCACTGTACCCTGAGAATTTATTTGATATTTACGCGGTCATTAGGTAATTGGGGGAACTTGTTTTTTACGGTAATTACTTAGACACCAGTTCCGCACGCTACATACTCGGTGGAGAAGTGGCAGTCACTTTTGGGGATACTTTCAGGCGATCGCCGGCCCTTAAAAAATTCAAAACTCAGGCAGTTAATTAAATTGATACCAATGAAACTATATATTCTGTAGCGATTGGAAAACCTACCTTTTTCAGCAGTCCCGGACGCATCGAAAGGTTTTTTCAGACATTTACGACAACAAAGAGCCAGGAATAGTTAAAAAACCAGGTTTTTCCTGATTAGCCTATCCATGACTGTCATTCCCGCGATCCCTTTCTGGATTAGCTCGCGTCCGTGCAGGTATTTGAGCAAATCACATCTCTGAATCCCGAAAGAAAACCATATTTTTTAATAAGCTATACGGAGCGTACAGTCACTTAAAAACCCGAGTAAAACCTCCTGATTTCTAGGGATGATAGCTATCGGAAATCAACATTTTATAACTAATAATTTAATTTAATAAATTTTTAGGAGAAAGTTTTCCCGACGGCGATTGTCAATCTCCGAAATATTGTGACGCTGGCTACCTTTCCCCAACACTAAAGTTGGGTGAGTTTCGGTTTACCGTACCTCTCTCTCGGTAAGGCAAGTGATGTTATGTTAGGCAGGAAGTGTTGTAGAGCTTCGTGTGTGGCGCGAAAAAAGCTGATGTTAGATCGGGTATCTGTCTTGAGAAGTAACTTTCGCAGACCGGAAAAAATATCCCTCCCGGAACTGTTTTAGGCTCGGATCCATCATTACTATAAATTGAATGACAGCGAAATTGTGGCTCGATAATGGGGTGTTGCGAACAGTCGCTAGGTTTGATTCTATGTCCACACCGGGAAAGCGGTAATTAATATTCACCCGCCCCTCTTTCCTGTCGGCTCTCACAAAGCGCGCTCATCGCAGCGTCGAAACCGAGTCGGATTCTCCAGCGGGAGTTAAACATGAAAATCACCTTTGTTCTTCCTACTCTGTGTCTGACTGGTGGAATACGAGTAGTATCTGTTTTCGCAGAACTTTTGAAACAACGAGGACACTCCGTGTTCGTCATCTCTGTACCCCACGCCCAAGCGAGTCTGCGCCAGCAAGTCAAGTCGCTGCTGCGGGGACGGGGTTGGATTTCGACACCTGAAAACGAGCCATCATTTTTCGATAATCTGAGTGTAGAACACAAAATTACGGATCGCTACCGGCCGGTAGAGGACAAAGATGTACCTGATGCTGACGTAGTAGTTGCCACATGGTGGGAAACCGCCGAGTGGGTAGCCAAACTCTCCCCGAGCAAAGGAGCTAAAGCTTATTTTATCCAGCACCACGAAGTTTTTGACTATCTACCTGAAGGTAGAGTCGAAGCAACCTGGATGCTGCCCATGCACAAAATTACGATCTCTGACTGGT
Source organism: Oscillatoriales cyanobacterium (assembly GCA_004293365.1). Classification (GTDB taxonomy): domain Bacteria; phylum Cyanobacteriota; class Cyanobacteriia; order Cyanobacteriales; family Microcoleaceae; genus Microcoleus. Next base: position 43,772 of record RDYN01000006.1, read on the forward strand.
TAGTTAAGCTAGCTCGGACTAAATACGGCGATCGCCAAGTTTCCTCAGCTCCTCCGAGCGTTGACACCAAGCAATTTTATGCCTGCCCCCGCCACAAACAATCGGTTCCTACCATTGGCATGATGTACTCTACAATTTACTGGAAAGGAACCGACATCGCGCTCAAAGCTTTTTCCCTAGCCGCTGAAAAAATCCCCAACCTGCGTCTGGTTGCCTTCGGTACAGAGGCCCCATCCTCGGAATTGCCGCTACCAGCCAATGCCGAGTATGTAATTAGACCAGACCAAGACAAACTCAAAGATTATTACAGTAAATGCGATGCCTGGCTGCTGGCGAGTCGCTCTGAAGGCTTCGGCTTGCCAATTATCGAAGCGATGGCGTGCCGCACTCCCGTCATCAGTACCCCAGCAGGCGCTGCTCCTGAAATTTTGAGTGGCGGTACTGGCATACTTGTAAGACCAGAAGATCCCGAAGAAATGGCAAAAGCCATAGAATCTATCTGTCAGTTGTCCAATGCCCAGTGGCAAGCCATGTCCGAAGCTGCCTATGCTAAGGTCACCAATTATACTTGGGAAGATGCCACGGATTATTTTGAAGCAGGATTGAAAGTTGCTGTAGAGAAATCTCAACAGCGTGAAGTTAACATAGTTTCCTGTTCTCCCTACTATGGCTCCCCAGCACTATGCGGAGGTCTCAGCGGCGCTGGAAAGAGTTAAGCTTTGATGTGTTAGCAGCAATTTGAAATTCTGCGCTAGCTATCCAAGCGATCGCGGGATTTTCCGTAGGAACTCAATGATCGTTTGGTGGGGTGCTTCTGCCAAAACTCAAATCGCCCGTGTCCTGTTTTCTACCCAGCAGTCTCGACACGAAGTCTGACCGCATGGATATAATAGTGGTTCAATGTTACCGCAGGCAAAAATCTCCAGCCCAGTGCAAGGGAGGTTTTAAAGCTAGCGCCGTTACAGGTTAGACTTGTCTATTCCTCACACATCTGGCAATTTCTAATTGCCAAAAGTGCCTGACGACAAAGTAGGAGAGGCAAGAACTCAAGTGACGAGACCCTCCAGCAGCAAGCAGCATCATTCAAAACAGCCAACCACAGGCTCGCAAGTGCGAAGTATCTGTTATGTGATGGAGATTTATTATAAACCAGCGTTCATCTTCAGCATCTACTCATGAAAATTACTTTTGTCCTTCCTACCCTTGCCCTTACAGGTGGCATGAGGGTTTTATCTATCTACACAGAAATTCTCCAACAGCGAGGACACAAAATATGTCTCGTCTCTACACCCCACGGACGACCAACTTTAATGCAACAATTGCGCTCTGTGGTCAGAGGTAAGGGCTGGGAACCCGCTCCGGTGAAAGAATGGTGTTATTTTGATAATGTAAAGGATCTCGAAAGTCGAGTGATCGAAACCTACCGTCCAGTTACCGACAGTGACGTACCTGATGCCGATATTATCATGGCTACTTGGTGGGAAACTGCCGAGTGGGTGTCTAAACTGTCCCCGAGCAAAGGAGCGAAAGTATATTTTCTTCAACACTACGAGGCTTTTGACTACACACCAAAAGATCGAGTAGATGCAACTTGGCGGCTGCCGATGCACAAAATTGCGGTCGCTAAGTGGCTGGAAGACAAGGCTAGGGATGAATTTGAGAATTTGTCTGTATCTCTGGTGCCTCCAACTGTAGACACCAGACAGTTTTACGACCCTCTCTCGCGATCGGGGCAGCGGCGGGGCAAGCAGTCAGTTCCCACAGTCGGGATGTACTATTCTCTAGCTCCTTGGAAAGGCTTTGCTCTTGCCATTGAAGCTTTCAAGCTAGCGGCCCAAAGAATCCCCAACCTTCGTTTAGTTGCCTTTGGTTCCGGCGAAACCGCTCCTCCGGATTTGTTGAAGGATAATATTGAGTATTATAGGATACCTAGTCAAGACGAACTCAAAGAACTTTACAGCAAGTGCGATGCTTGGCTGTTTGCCAGCAGCACCGAAGGCTTCGGCTTGCCAATTTTAGAAGCGATGGCTTGTGGCACTCCAGTCATCGGCACTCCTGCTGGCGCGGCTCCGGAACTCCTAGCTGGCGGGGGTGGAATACTTGTCAAGCCAGGAGACCCGAAGGATATGGCACTCGCGATCGAGCAGATTTGTCAGTTATCTGATGCCGAATGGCGGGCCATGTCGGAGACTGCTTTGGACACGGTGATACATTATACCTGGGAGGATGCAACCGATCTCTTCGAGGCTGCACTGTACACCGCACTCGAACGTCAGCCACAATTAACGGACAAGCTGCACCAATAGAGATCTATTTACTAAGATCGGGCAAAGAGGCGATCGTAAGAGCGAGAATTCAGATCCGGGAAATAAAGTAGTTTTTCTAGCATTTTACTGCCACAAAAAACCTATGGCTGCATTAATCCCAATTACGATGTTCGGTTTGATCCCGATCGTTCTTTACTTGTTTGTGAGGTTTCCGACTCAGCGGGCGGTAATTATCACTTTTGTGGCAGCGTGGCTGTTTTTACCACAAGTTTCTTATCCCATCCCCATATTTCCGGCGTATACCAAAGTTTCGGCATCTTGCTACGCCATTTTCCTGGGTGTTATTATCTACGATACTGAGCGCTTCACCAAATTTAAGCCTGGTTGGCTGGACGTGCCAATGGTAATTTTATGTTTGTCTCCAATTGTTTCACAAGTTACTAATGGCGGTAGCCCGATTTCTCCGACTTTCAACCAAATCGTTACTTGGGGTCTGCCTTATTTTTTTGGACGGTTGTATATGGGTAGTTTAGACGGGCTGCGACAATTGGCGATCGGGATTTTTGCAGGTGGTTTAGCCTACGTTCCTTTTACTTTATTTGAAGGGGTTAGGGGCCCACTTCTGCACCAAATGGTTTACGGCGTCAACGCCTTTGAGGACTGGGGTCAAGCAAGGCGCTTGGGGGGGTGGAGACCGGTAGTATTTATGCAGCACGGTTTGATGGTGGGCGTGTGGATGATGACAGCAGCCTTAATCGCAGTTTGGCTCTGGCAAACTGGGACGCTCAAAAAGTTTCAGGGCAAAAAGATTAAGACTCTAGCAATTGTATTAACAATCGCTTTTTTTCTGTGCCGTTCTACAGGCGCTTATAGTTTATTTTTTTTCGCATTGGTCATATTATTTTGTGCCAAGTGGTTTCGGACTTCTTTACCACTACTATTCGTAATTGGATATATAGCGTTTTATCTGTATGTAGCTGCATCGGGTCAATTTTCCAGCCAAGACGTGATGAGTGTAATCAATCCCATATTTGGTGAAGAACGGGCCGCCTCTCTGAAGTTTAGATTTGACATGGAAGAGATATTAGGAGATAAAGCGCGACAAAGATTTCTTTTTGGCTGGGGGGATGGTGGCGGAAACCGCGTGTACGACGGGTACGGTAAAGATATCTCGGTCACCGACAGCTTGTGGATTATTGCATTTGGCATCAACGGTGCAGTCGGTTTAGTTAGTTTATTTTCTTCATTTTTACTTCCTGTTGTCGCATTTACGTTCAAGTATCCGGCCAGAACCTGGTCTCATCCGAAAGTAGCGCCCGCTGCGGCCCTGGGAGTAGCCGTAACTATGTATATGTTTGACTGTGTTTTGAACGCTATGGCTAACCCGATTTTTGCAGTCATTGCGGGAGGAATATCGGGTCTGGTTTTAAAAGCTCCAGAAAGTCTCAAGGCCAAGAAAACCAGTTCGCCACCAAGAAGACAGTCGCTGGTTCACCAAAAATCAGGATGATTTTCAAGCTGTGAGCGCGCTCACAGCTTGAAAATCTATTGCATTATCTAGATACAAAAATTCAAAAATCTACTACCTTTGTATTAAATCTAGTTAGGAAGTTGCAATTTCTTTCTCAGTTTGCTCAAAATTAATGTAAAAAATAAAATATTGACTGCATTAATTGGCAAGGTTTCAAATATTAGCACGGGATTGTGTTTTCATTAAAACTGTGTTGCGAGTTGTAAACCAACTTAGCTTTATACATTTTTTCCTAAAAGCAGCAGATTCTTTACACAATCTTTAAACATTCTGACTGGACAGGTGGGGTGTAGGGCGATATACTGAAAAAAGTATATTCACCCCACCCCCAAGTAGTGAAAACACTGTTGCTGTAGTGTGGGTTTATGGTTTGAGTTGTAGTTGAATATCAAGGCTGGATGGGAATAACAAAATGAAAACAGTTAATTTATTGAATGTAGCGATAGATAACTTTACAATTACAGAGTTGTTTGAAAAACTAGACGACGAAGGCGGTGTGGTATTTACACCCAATGTAGACCACTTAATTAAGCTGCAATATGACCGCGAGTTTTATGAAGCTTACAATACATCTAGTTATAGAGTCTGCGACAGTCAAATCTTGATGTATGCCTCAAAATTTTTGGGTACTCCTCTCAAGGAAAAGATTTCTGGTTCTGACTTGTTTCCGGCATTTTATATGTATCACAAGGATAACGAGGACGTTAAAATATTTTTGCTAGGAGCGGCTGAAGGAATTGCTAGGAAAGCTCAGGAAAAAATCAATCAAAAAATTGGTAGAGAAATAGTTGTTGAAGCACTTTCTCCTTCTTTTGGGTTTGAAAAAAATGAGGAGGAGTGTGAAGCAATAATTGACACGATCAATAAATCAGGAGCTACAGTTTTGGCTATAGGAGTGGGAGCGCCGAAGCAAGAGAAGTGGCTGGTTAAATACAGGAGTAAATTCACACACGTGAAAGTTTTCTTGGCCGTAGGTGCAACCATTGATTTTGAAGCTGGTTGCAAAGCAAGATCTCCGAAATGGATGAGCGAAGTCGGCATAGAATGGGCGTACCGACTGTTAAGCGAGCCGAGAAGGTTGTGGAGGAGATATTTGATAGAAGGTCTGCCGTTTTTCCGATTAATAGTAGAACAAAAATTAGGGTTTTATAAAATGCCTTTCGTTGACAGTTAAACCACGAAGCTAGAAGGGGAAGGCGGTTCCGACCAGACAGATGGAAGCTGTGGAAAGCCCGATCGCACTTTCTGGCAATAATATTCATTTTTGGTTTCAACTCCCGGTAAAATCGGAAAGAAACCTTTGTTGCAAATCCCTAACTCGGGATTTAAATCATGAATCTGCCTTCTTTCTTGTGGTTGTGGAAAATAGCGGCGTGGTCAATGGGTGCGTCGCTTTTGGCTTACCTGTTGTTGGCCGTTACTGGAACCTGGATGTTTGCCGCCCGCAGCACGAAACAGCCTCGCCCAAAATGGCTGCGTCCCTTTCATTTGGTGACTGGTGCGGGGATGGCGACTCTGGTAATTTTACTGCTCTTAATTGGCGTAGTCGGTACGCTGGGATATTACGGCAATTTGGGTCACTCGGCTCATTTATCGGCGGGGTTAGCTGTGGTGGCTTTGGTTTTGGTTTCTGTGGGAAGCGGGCTGCAAATTGGCCCTAAAAATCCTTGGGCGCGTCCGCTACACATTGGCACTAATTTGGTTTTGTTTGCGGGATTTGCGATTGTTTTGTTAACCGGATGGACAATCGTACAAAAGTATTTGCCGAAAGTTTAACTTTGGTAGTGAGGACTTCAGTCCTCTTCAAATGAGAGAGGACTGAAGTCCTCACTACGAACCTGCTACTTTAGCTGTGAATTCTAAAATATGCTGCGCGGTAATCTGCGGTTTTTCTAAGTGGGGAACGTGTCCGCAGTCGGGTATCCAAATAAGTTGAGAATTTGCGATCGCACTTTTAAACTTTTCTGCATCCGCAGTCCCCAATATTCTATCTTGTTTTCCCCACAAAATCAAGGTCTGCTGCTGAATTTGCGCTAGTTTTGCCCCAAAACCTCCGTAACCGCCGCTTTTGGTAAACGCAATTAAAGCTTGATTCCAGTTGGGCATTTCTAAGTGCAAAGCAGCGCAAGTTTGAGCGTCAACAGAAGCCAAAGTTTTGTCGTAATAAGCATTGACGCTAATTTTTTGGCGAATTTTAGGGTTTCGCAAAAATGAAGTTGCCAGATATCCTAAAGGAGGAATTAAAAATTTGCCCTTATTAGATGTTACCGCAAAACCTGCACTATCTATTAAGACTAATTTTTTGACAGCTTCGGGATGAGCGAGGGTGAAATCTATTGCTGCTGCACCTCCCATCGAGGCACCGACTAAGATTACAGGCTGGGAAATTAGCGTTTTCCAGAAATAGTATAGGTGAGTGCCAATGGCCATCGCGCTGAATGGCAAATCCGGCGCTCTTTCTGTAAAGCCAAAACCCAACAAATCAAGCGCCCAAGTCTCATTGTTTTCGGCAAGCAGCGGCAACAGGCGGCGGTATTCAAACACGGAACTGTCGAAGCCGTGAATTAACAAGATCGGCGTATTTCCGCTGCCTTGGCACACGTAGCTTGTGGCAATTGGCCCCTCTGTTAGGGGAGTTGTAATTTCCTCGTGTTGAATGCTTTGGGCTAAGGCAATTGAGGTAGATTCTGTCAGTTGTGCGATCGATTTTGGCAGAAAACTTGCTGGCATAATTCTTGATAAATTGTGAATTCGTAGTGGCGGTGCCCCCGCGATCGCCCTAACACTTAATTATATATTGCTCGATCGCCTCCTATTTGAGGATTTAGGGCGATCGACCGCTTAAAATGCGATCGCTATTTAGTATCGCTTTGCCCCGCTAAGGCTGAGTTTGTTAACCCGAGGTCAAAATATTTGACAATTGTTGCTAATAATTCTTTTTAGTCTACTATACTTAAGGGCAGTAAGTCTTGCTTGGTTGGGGTTAAAGCGCAAATCGGCATCTAGCGCAAGATAGATTAAAACTAGGAACCGGCCAAAAACTCGTCTAATGTCTGGGCGCGGGGAATAGCGGCCTCGGAAATATTAAAGGGGAAAGAGTTCGCTAAAACGGGGAATTTAGCCCTGTCTGCGACTGCGAGCCGATCGTATTGAGAATTAATCTCAAGTTTCTCGCACAAGCAAGCCAAACAACTTGTTACTAAAGTCGATCGACCACTAAAACAGATGAAACAACAATACAGCCAACAGAACCAAGAGTCAAACCCCCCACAGTTCAAGGGTTTTACCTTTTACGGCGAGACACCTGAAGCCTCGAAAACCGAAGACAGCAGCACAGAAGCTCAGATTGAAGCTCAACCAGACTCAGCTAAGAGTAAATCATTCCCGCTAGCAATGGCAAGCATGGGCGAAAAACTGCGGATAGTCAAACTCAAGGGTTCAGATGGCACAGTGCGCCGCCTCATCGGTATGGGATTTGTCCCCGGCATCGAAATTCAAATCATCAGCAATTCTGACGGTTCCGTGATTGTAGCAATGGGCGACAACCGCATCGGTTTAGGGGCTGGTATGGCACAGAAAATTATGTGTACTAATTAGGGGAATTGGGAGAGCGGAGGCATTGGGAAGAAGGCCAAACAGGTCATTGGGAAGAAGGCCAAACAGGTCATTGGACATAAAAAAAGTTATTACCAATTACCAATTACCAATTACCAATTACCAATTACCAATTACCAATTACCAATTACCAATTATCAATTGAAAAAATGAACGAGAAGAAACAACTGGGAGATTTAGCTGTTGGCAGCACCGGTAGAGTAGTTGGCTATGAGAAAACAGCCCGCGCTTACAAAGGTAAATTGTTAGCAATGGGATTGACGCCGGGAACTGAATTTACTGTCACTCGCCACGCACCCCTAGGAGATCCCGTAGAAATCCTAGTCCGGGGTTTCAAACTCAGTTTACGGAAAGATGAAGCAAAAACCCTATTTGTAGAGGAGGTGAAATAATGGCCAAGCAAATTATTGGATTGGTGGGCAATCCCAACTGTGGCAAAACCACCTTATTTAATGCTTTGACAGGTGCTAACCAGCGAGTGGGAAATTGGCCGGGAGTAACAGTGGAACGTAAAGAGGGAAAATACACTCACGATGGTTTAGCAATTACTATTGTTGACTTGCCGGGAGTTTATTCTCTTGATGCCGAAGACGGAGATACTGGCCTTGACGAATTGGTAGCGCGAGATTATTTGCTAGGTGGCGAAGCTGATGTGATTGTTAATATTGTTGATGCTTCCAACTTAGAGCGCAATTTGTATCTCACTACCCAAATTTTGGAGATGCGGGTGCCGATGATACTAGCGCTAAACATGATGGATGTTGCCAAAGAACGGGATATCCGAATTAATGTTAGCAAATTCGCAGAACGCCTCGGCTGTATTGTAGTCCCGATGAGTGCTTCGTCAAATGACGGAGTGCCTCTGTTGCGCGATGCTGTTAATAAAGCGCTACAAAAGCCGATCGCACCATCTGCATACGTAGCTTATCCGGCTGTCATCGAAGATGCGATCGCCCAATTAGTACCACACATCGAAAAAAACAGCCCAAACCGCTGTGTAGATGCCCGCTGGACAGCACTGAAACTCCTAGAATACCAGGATGAAGTCGCCCCGGAACTCGCCGATACAGAACTCGAAAAAATAGTCGTTCCCCACCGTCGCCGAGTCCACGAAACCCTTGATGATGACCTCGATATTATCATCGCCGACAGCCGCTACACATACATCCGCACCCTAACCCAAGGCGTCGCCGAAAGTTCCAGGGAAGTCAAAACTAACGTTTCCGACAAAATCGACCAAGTTGTGCTCAACCGCTTCGCAGGCATTCCAATATTCTTGATAGTGATGTACTTAATGTTCACCATTTCGATTAACGTTGGAGGCGTGTTGATCGACTTTTTTGACATCTTTTTTGGGACAGTTTTTGTAGATGGTTTCGCTAAGCTTTTAGAAAGCATCAATTCCCCCGGATGGTTAATCGGACTGCTGGCCAAAGGTGCCGGTGGCGGTATTCAAACTACAGCTACTTTTATTCCCCAAATTGGGATGATGTTCTTATGTTTGTCTGCCCTCGAAGACTCCGGCTACATGGCACGGGCTGCCTTTGTCATGGACAGATTAATGCGATTTGTCGGACTTCCCGGCAAGTCCTTTGTGCCGATGATGGTGGGTTTTGGGTGCAATATTCCCGGAATTATGGCGACGCGGACATTAGAAAATAAGCGCGATCGCATGATGACAATTATGATGAATCCATTCATGTCTTGTAGTGCCAGATTAGCAGTTTACGCCTTATTTTGCGGCGCATTCTTCCAAGTCGGCGGGCAGAATATGGTGTTAGGACTTTACCTGTTAGGAATTTTAGCCGCAGTTTTCACTGGACTAATCTTAAAAAACACCATTTTGCAAGGAGAAGCTGCACCTTTTGTGATGGAATTGCCACCCTACCACATTCCCAAACTTAAAGGCGTGCTGCTGCGGACTTGGGACAGATTGCAAGCTTTTATCAAAAAGGCCGGAATTGCGATCGTAATTATGGTAATTATCCTCGGATTCATGAACTCCGTCGGCACCGATGGTTCCTTTGGCAAAGAAAACACCAAAGATTCAATTCTTAGTGCAGTTTCCCGCACAGTAACACCCGTCTTTACTCCGATGGGAATTACTCAAGAAAACTGGCCAGCAACCGTCGGTTTACTAACAGGAGTATTTGCCAAAGAAGTAATGGTCGGCACCTTAGACTCCCTCTACACAGAACTAGCAGACGAACAAAAAGCAGCAACAGGTGCAGAACCTGAAAAAGTAGAAGAGTTTAGTTTTTGGGGTGGCATGAGCAAAGCATATCTCAGCATTCCAGAGAATCTAGCAAAACTTCCCGGTCAACTTTTCGATCCCCTCGGTTTAAGTTCCGCCAATATTACAGACCAAAAAGCAGCAGAAGAGGAGCAAGGTATTTCTGACAGTACCTACGGACAAATGTCTCAACGGTTTGGTTCCAATCAAGCCGCCTTTGCCTACTTGCTGTTTGTATTGCTGTACTTTCCTTGCGTTTCCGCAACAGCAGCACTTTACCGCGAAACTAATTTAGGTTGGACAATATTCGCCGGTGCTTGGACTACTGGTTTAGCTTACTGGGCGGCAGTGCTCTATTATCAAATTGCGACATACGCAGAGCATCCAGAATCTTCACTTATTTGGGTAGTGAGATTGGTAATAGCTATGGCCCTGACACTTGTGGGATTAAAAATGGCTGGTGCAATACGCCCCAAGCGTCGCGAAGCAATAAGTCAATAGTTAGTATTCATTAGTTGTAGGGTGCGGATACATCGAAAATTCCTAAAGAAAGATCGCAATCTCACATATCCGCACCTTACAAAATAGATTGACTCGGACAAGCGAAGTTCTAGCTGAGAGAGCCTAAGAAATCAGTAATGATATTACCAATAAATCAATCGTACATATCGTACATTTTGATTGTCTGTTGGGTGGGGCGGGTTTACACTATTATTTATTTTTGCCATAAATTGTCTGTGAACCCGCCCCTACACACCATAAAATTATTCACCAATGAATTCAGAAAAAAAACATCCCAAGATTCTGTAGGGGCGGGTTCACCAACCATCTACAGAAAAGACAAAAAATCTCATAAACCCGCCCCAATCCCAATACTTAACACTATTTATGCGCCGGAGATCCCCCTCGCATCCCCCTCCCGGGGGACGCAAGAGAGCATTCTTGTCCCACCCCCTACTCCCCTTTTTGAAGGGGAGTAGGGGTCGAGTAGGGGGCAAGCTAAGGGGGGATCTCTTAAGTAAACCGTATTGGCCCCAATCCGACCACTATTCACATCAACATCTTACGACAAGAAAGGATAAAAACCATGATTTTAAGCGAAATCCAACAGTTTATTGCTGAAAATAAAAGAGCTTCTCTCGCCGATTTGAAACTCCATTTTCGCATGGACGGCGATGCTTTGCGCGGAATGCTAAACCGCCTCATCCGCAAAGGCCGCATCAGTAAAATGGCAGAAGCGAAAAAGTGTGGCGGATGTCACAGTTGCAGCGACGATGCTACGGAGATTTATGTGTGGGTAAATGCCGATAAATCAGCACCCGTAGAGGAACCAGTTTCTGCAAATTGCCATTAATCTCATGTTCGCTCAATTACCCGGAATCAACAAGGTTCGTAGTGAGGACTTTAGTCCTAAGATAAGGACTAAAGTCCTCACTACGAACAGCAATCGCCCTCAGTCCCTCTCCTTCCCTTTTCCTCTTTCTTATCCTCTCTAACTCTGCGCCCTCTGCGGCCTATGCGGTTAATTAAAAAAAATATTGTTGCCAAATTCAAGAAAATTAGGATACCATTTAATTAAATATCTGAATGTATGTTCAGTGATTGTGATAATCATTCTAAAATCTCAAAAGGATACTGAATAATGACTCAAACTCCTTCCCTCAAAACCCTACAAACTAAGATTGGCGGAATGGACTGCGGCAACTGTGCCAAAACCGTAGAAGCAGGCTTGCAAAATTTGCCCGGACTTACTGACATCAATGTAGTTTTTGCCACAGAAAGTTTGCGGTTAAATTACGACCCCGAACAAGTAACAGAAAAGGCTATTTTCGATCGCATTAAAAACCTAGGCTACACTATCGAACAGCCCACCGCAGGAGTATCCTCGAAGGAGGACTGTTGTTCGGGTGAACACCATCATCACCAGCATTCTACAGTCCAGAAAACTCAAAAACCCGATCCAACAAACTGGAAATTCTGGATTCGCAATCGCCGGGGACAAAGTGTAATCTTAGCAGGAATAGGATTGATTCTGGGATTGCTAACTCAGAATTTAGCCCTGGCAATTTGGATATCGCGGGCGTTTTACGGTATCGGTATTATTATAGCTGGATATCCGATCGCCCGCGCCGGCCTCATGGAGTTGCGGTTGCGCCGCGCCGACATGAATCTGTTGATGACAATTTCGGTAATTGGCGCGGTAGCTTTAGGCGATTGGTTTGAAGCGGCGTTAGTTGTATTCCTGTTTAGTCTGGGAACAACTTTGCAAACTTTTACCTTCAGCCGCACTCGCCATGCTATTGCTAGTTTGATGGACATAACACCACAGACGGCAACTGTCAAGCGCGACAATAACCGTGAAGTGACGCTGCGGGTTGAGGAAATTCAAGTAGGAGAAATTCTGACAATTCGCCCCGGACAAAGGGTAGCATTAGATGGAGTTGTTGTATCGGGGAATTCGGCGATCGACCAATCGCCAATTACGGGAGAATCTATCCCGGAAGATAAGGAAACGGGCGATCGCGTTTTTGCCGGAACCTTAAATCAAACTGGCTTTTTGGAAGTCCAAGTTACCCACACTGCGAATGATACCACGGTTGCGAAAATTGTTCACTTAGTCGAGTCAGCGCAATCGAGCCGCGCACCAACTCAGCAGTGGGTGGACAAGTTTGCAGAGATTTACACTCCAATTGTAATTGTAAGCGCGATCGCCCTTACAGTAATTGGGCCCTTAATTTTTGGTCAACCATTCAGCATCTGGTGCTACCGCGCCCTGGTAATGTTAGTCATAGCCTGTCCCTGCGCCTTAGTAATTTCCACTCCGGTTTCCATTGTCAGCGCCATCGGTGCAGCCACCAGTCAAGGCGTGTTATTTAAGGGCGGAAACGGCTTAGAAAATGCGGGAAAAATCAAGAGTCTGGCTTTTGATAAAACCGGTACTTTGACTGAAGGTAAACCTGTTGTGCAAAAGGTTTACGACTTGGGAGAATTGAGCGCCAGCACGGTATTGTTAATTGCAGCTTCTTTGGAACAAAAATCGGAACATCCTTTAGCTAAGGCAATTATTACCAAAGCTAAGCAAGAAGAAATTGAGTTAGAAACTCCTGAAAACTTTACGGCTTATCCGGGTAAAGGTATTGCGGCGAAATTTGGCAATAATCGGTATTTTGTCGGAAATCGCCGCTTATTTGCCGGCGAAAATATCGAACTGTCAAAATCAGCAGTCTCTCTGCTAGATGATATCGAAAAATTAGGGCAAACTCCTGTTTTAGTCGGCAGCAGGATCGGTTTGTTGGGAGTGATTGCTTTGGCTGACGGCTTGCGACTGGAAGCTGCCGAAGCCGTACATTTGCTGAAACAGATGGGTTTGAACAATTTAGTGATGCTCACGGGCGATCGCACTTTTGTAGCTCAGCAAATAGCTCAACAACTCAACCTATCTGAGTATAAAGCAGAATTGCTGCCATTCGACAAACTCCAAGCAATTCAACAATTGCGAAACTTGGGAAGCGCAGGAATGGTGGGCGACGGAATTAACGATGCCCCCGCTTTAGCAGCCGCCGATATCAGCTTTGCAGTTGGCGGCATTGATATAGCACTAGAAACCGCCGATGTGGTGTTAGTTGGTAGCGACTTGAGAAAACTCGCCTATGCAGTCGATTTGAGCCGCCGTACTGTAGCTGTAATTCAGCAGAATGTGATTTTTTCGCTAGTAACAAAAGCGCTGTTTTTGTTGTTGGGAACCTTTGGGTTTGTAGGATTAGCCGTGGCAGTTTTAGCAGACACGGGAACTTCATTAATTGTTACCGCAAATGGGATGCGGCTGTTTCGGTCAAAATAGTAGCCGTAGGGTGCGGATCCATCGAAAACCCCTAAATTCGATCGACAATCGAGCGAGCGACGCATCTGGGAAAATAGCTATAGATGATAGATGCACTGATTGATAAGCTGTACCACATTTCTTGCTCTCTCCTCTCTTGCTCTGCGCCCTCTGCGCCCTCTGCGGTTAATAAAAAAAAATCTCATTCACAAATAAAATACGATTGCAATAAATTCATGAATCTCTCTCGACTTCGGCAGCAACCAGAGCCTTATTTGATGAGTGTTTTACTGGTAAATAGATGGCAAATTCAGCACCATGACCTATTTCCGAATTCACTTCTATTCTACCCTGATGCTTATCAATAATTTGGTAGGAAATCGACAACCCTAAACCTGTCCCTTTCCCTACGGGTTTAGTCGTAAAGAATGGGTCAAATAGCCTGTTCATAACATCGGGGTCAATCCCTGCACCGTTATCTCTAATCTTGATAACTACTTGATTTTTCCCTGCTATTTCTGTGGAAATTTCAATCTGCTTGTTCCGCAGATTTGTATTGCTCAGCAACGCATCTGCAGCATTGGCTGTGATATTCATAAATACCTGGTTTAGTTGCGATGGATAGCACTCGACTAAAGGCAGTTTTCCGTAATTTTTAGTCACAGTAATGCTTGTTTTAATTTTGCTGTTCAAAATTAACAGTGTGCTGTCTATTCCTTCGTGAATGTCAACTGCTTTCATGTCGGCTTCGTCTAACCTGGAGAAGTTGCGTAGCGACACGACAATTTGCTGAATTCTCTCGGTTCCCATTTTCATTGAAGACAGCAATTTTGATAAATCTTCTGTTATAAATTCGAGTTCAATTTCTTCAATATAGTCTTGAATCGACGTGCTGGGATTCGGATATTCTACTTGATAAAGTTCTACAAGTTCGACCAAAGATTTGGTGTACTGATTGGCATGACAGAGGTTGCCATAAATAAAGTTGACTGGGTTGTTAATTTCGTGAGCGATGCCGGCCATCATCAGCCCCAAACCAGACATTTTTTCGGCTTGAATTAGTTGGGATTGAGCATTTTTTAAGTCGTGAAGTGCTTGTTGCAGTTGGTGCAACTGCAAGTTTAGTTCGCCATCGCGCTTTTCTACTTGTTCAATCATAAAGTTGAAAGCTTTAGCAAGTTGACCGACTTCATAACCGGAAGGAATGGGTAATTTACTAGAAAAATATTGATTTCTTGCCATCCAATTCACGTTTTGAGTTAACTCAAGAATGGGTTTAGCTATTTTTCCGGCAACTACCGCACCAACAACAGCAGCTAAAATGATTCCTCCAGCTAAAAAACTATCCAGATTTCTAGATAAAGTTAATTGCGTTTTTTGGACATCAGCCATTGGGTGAAATACGGCTGCGGTTACGTTGTCGCCAGTGTCTGACAATGCTACTGTTTTTATCATGTAGAAACGGCGCTCGAACTCGATTTTAACAGGTTGTGTTTGTCGCTGCGGTACTTGCCAAGATTTTGAGCGAATTTCTGGGAAGTTAGTAGCAATTAATTTTCCCGATCGAAAGATGGCAAAGTAATTCTGACTGTTAATATCAATGCTGATTTGCTGTAATTGTTCGTCTGTCACTAAGTAACCAATAAGTACGCCGCCAATTAGAGTGTTGTTAGTTCTAATTGGTGCAAATCCAACTAGCAGGGCTTGCGGTTTGCCGTCAATGCTGACGAAACTTGATTTTTCTAGGCTGTTAAGTGCTAATTTTATCGATTCCTGAATCAGCAAATTCTTGTCTGCGATCGACTCTTCTCGCAATTCTGCGACTATTTCGCCGCGTGCGTTGACGACTTTGACTAAATCTAGTTTAAAATTCCTTTGTAGAGATAATATATCTTGGCGTAAAATGTCTGTGTCTTTCTGTTTTATAGCGCGGATAATTTCTGGTTGTTCTGCTAGCTGTTTGGCTTGCATTGTCAGTTGGGTCGATCGACTTTTGAAGTCTCGCACGGCCAAAGCTGCTTGGTTTTCAACTTCCTTCTGTAGCCCTGCTTCGAGATTGTTGCTAAATCCGATTTTTACTGTGTGCATCACGAATAGCAATAAGCTGACGGATACACCTAAAAACGGCACAATGATTTTGAGGCTCAGCGGTGCTTGGGAGTATAGCTGTGGATGCTCCGAGGTGTTTTTGCGATCGCCCACCGGTTCAATATTTTTCATCAGCTTATTGCAAATAAGACTCATTAACTCATCTTAATACATTTCTCCATAATTGTCATCCTTGGGATGCGACACCTAAAATTTAAAATCTAAAACCCGTTGGCGAGTGTGTAGGGATAGCCAAAAATTCAGTATTTCTTCCCCGACTTGTTCCGGATAGAAGTGATGGAAAAAATGCCTACCATCTGGACATTCCCAAAAGCTATCCCCTTTTTTAAGAAATTTTGACCAGCGGCGCATCACAATAGGAGATACCACAAAATCCGTTTTGCTGCTGCATATTAACAAAGGTACTTCTACACCTTCATCGCTGGAATTACTCATCCTAAATAAGGAGTGAGGACAAGGAGAACAGGCTAAGTCGTCCTCAAAATATGGTATAAATTTTTGATTGATACTTGGATTTTGGAATCCCAGCATATCGCTCACCATTTGAGTTAAAACTTGTTTGCTACTCCAGGGAAAAGCTGAAAGATGGGTATAGTAATGTGCTTGCCAATTAACCGCAGATGGTATACCCACAGCTAAAAGTCCCAAAGAACTTACTTTGTGAGGATAGCGGCGCGCATACATTAAACCAACTAATCCGCTGGTACTGTGGCCTAGGAGGTGAATTGGGCGATCGCGCATTGTTAAAAAATCGTGCAAAAGTTCAACAGCCATATCTAAAGAGCAAGCTTCGTCTTCTGTTTGTTGGTATTCCCATATTTGCACGGGGACAGAATCATTTAAGTAGGAAAGCAGGGACCGATCGAAGCATTGCAAACTCGGACTTACACTTAACCAAAGCACGTCATCTGAACTGAATTTCATCAATTTTAAGTTGGATATAAAGTTACTTAGAACTTAGGAGACATAACGTTGAAATGTAGCGCGGGCATTGCCCAATTACCCTGAATAAATATGTAGATCGAGAGAGCAAGTCTGGATGTTTTGGCGCAAACAAGACTTATTTTTTTGAACCGCAGAGAGCGCAGAGAACGCAGAGCAAGAGATGTTCCTAGGTTAGCTGATTGTGGGGCGGGTTCAGAGTATCCGCCCCAAAAATACAGGTATTTTGCAGTTTACCAAACTGCTCTACCGTTAATCCTATATCCCAAATTCTTTTTTGAGTTGAGATACCCAAGCTTTGACGCGCGCTTCCGTCAGATCGGATTGGTTGTCTTCATCAATAGCAAGACCCAAAAACTTGCCATTAACTACAGCTTTAGATTCATTGAAATCATAGCCGTCTGTCGGCCAATAACCGACAGTTTCGCCGCCCAGTTCCGAGATTTTCTCAGCTAAAATCCCCATTGCATCCATAAAATTATCCGGGTAGCCTTCTTGGTCGCCCGTTCCCAAATAAGCTACTTTTTTGCCGCTAAAATCTATATCATCCAGTTCGGGGAAAAAACCTTCCCAGTCGCTTTGCAGTTCGCCGATGTTCCATGTCGGAGAAGCGATAATCAGACATTCGTATTCGGCGAAATCATCATTTTCAATGCTGCCAATCTCGTGCAAGGTTACGATATCGCCACCAAATTCATCTCGAACCATTTCAGCGATAGACTCAGTTTTACCAGTTGTAGTTCCGTAGAAAAGACCAATTGCTTTTGACATTTTTACTCCGAAGGTGAAATTTGATAGTGCTTGAGATTTCTTTTTTTTGAGTCATAACTTGGCATTTCTTGCCTGCAATTCAGACAAAACCAGTAGACTCGATTGTGGCTAACCTGAGAAATGAGGGAGTCAAGGCAGCAAGGACACTGTTTTTTCATCTGCTTAAAGTTGAAAATTCATCAACCAAGCTGATTCGCTCATATCGGGGTCGGCTTCGCAGTCAATTAGTAATAAATTCAGCGTCGTTGCTACTTTTAGTCGGCGCGGGATGCCGGCGGGTACAAACACAAATACTCCCGGTGTTAAAGTGACTGTTCGATCGCCCACCGTGAAAGTTCCGACTCCTTCTAAGACGGCTATGGTGACATCTTTGGAGTTATCGAGGTCGGGTATTTCGGAATTTTTACCCAAACTCATCAGTTTTTGGCTGTCGGCGGGTTGTCCGTCGCTGATTCGCGAGGCTGACGCGGAAACTATTGCTGCTGTCACGGTGATTGACCTCCAGGTACTGTTAACTTCCGGCAGTTATTGCAATTAATATTCAATAAGCTACCATGCACTTTAGATATATTGTCAAGAATTTAAGATTAAGATTTGTTACAAAAGGCTGCTGCACTAAAGATCCTGGCAGCGATAGCAGCCCCAAATTCATACATGGCGGTATTTAGGGGCGATCGAACTGCGAGGCGCGATGGCTTTACTTTTAAAATACTTGCTAAATATTTGCAATTAGCTTGCAAAAATCTGGGCGGGTATGAGGCGGATTTGCTCGATCGCACAAATCCGTCTCATACCCGCCCCTAATAACAGCAGTGAAAAATCAACAATTAACTGACTGCTTCTTCACCCCCACGCCCACATACATAATCGATGTATCCTCATTAATTTGGATTTTAAACAACCCAGATTTTTTGTAATCAACATAGTTGGCGATATTAGAGAGTAGCACTTGAGAAATTTGTTGGAAACTTACAAGGGAAGGAAATAGCTGATTTCCTGTTGTTAATTTTTGCCAAAAACCGTGCATCTCGCCTAAAACAGCGCCCATTTCTCCAAACATATCAAAACCTTTAATTTCAATCTTGCCAAAGCCCGTATCGCGCATTACCGCAGACAGTTCCTCGGGGGTAATAAACTTTTCCCAATCGTGGACGCCCCGCTTAATTTCCTGCAAGATATTTTCCATGAGTCGAATCATCACAATTTGCGAGGAAAAAGTTCGGTTTATTGTATCGAAAAAGAACAGTCCCCCGGGCTTGAGAATTCTGTGAACCTCTGACACAACTTGTTTGTAATCGGCAACGTGTTCTAAAACATCTACGCAGATTACCACATCGAAGGTATTGTCGGCGTAGGGCATATTTTCGGCAAAACCTTGTCTGTAGTCAATCTCAAAACCGCTGGTAACTGCGTGATTTTGAGCTGCTACAATGCACTTGTGCGATCGATCTATTCCCGAAACCACAGCGCCCCTCTCGGCCATAAACTCGCAGGAAAAACCGCCGCCGCACCCGACATCTAAGGTTTTCAGCCCCCGCCAATTAATCGCGTGTCTGTCGAAAAACTCAAATCTGGGTTTGTTGAGATGGTAGAGAGCATAGATTTTAGCATTTTCGTCCCACCAATTATCAGCATTTTCGTCGTAAAATTCTAGATCGTTTTTTACTTCTGTTTTCGTCGGCACGATTTTTTTAGTCCTGATTAGTTAGTGGAATATCAGATAAGACAGCGGTTGAAACCGCGTCTACAAAAAGCAAGTCTGCCTCCGCAGACTGGGGAAGATAACGTAATTTTAACCAGCCACTTTTCAACCCGCACTCCTCCGGTGAAAGTGTGTATAAACCTGGTTTCCACCGCCCGTTCTTCTTGATTTTATAGGACTAACGCCCAGAAACCCGGTTTCTGTGAAAAATCAGAGGTTCCGTGACGAGTTCCCAGCCAGAAACCGGGTTTCTGAATCAGCGCGCGCAAGTTCTATTTTGTCTCAAGTTGCGAATCGCCACAGTTTTTTATTATAATAGTTTTGGCATAAATTTCAACAAGATGGATCGCGTTTCTATTATCATCCCAGCCCTGAACGAAGCGACTTGTCTGGAACGCACCCTCCGCCAACTCAGCATTCTCAATCCTCCAGCTTGGGAGGTTTTGGTGGTAGACGGCGGCAGTCAAGACGAAACAGTGGCGATCGCCCTTGCTTCCACAACCCGTGTTATTTTTAGCAGTATGCCGGGACGTTCCGTGCAAATGAATTTGGGTGCCCAAACCGCCACAGGCGAAATTTTGTGCTTCCTCCACGCCGATACTCTAGTTCCCGACGACATCGTAGCAATCATCCAGAAAACATTATCCGATGCCGAAATTGTCGGCGGCGGATTTATTTCTTTAATGACAGGTTCGCAGCAAACAAGATGGGGTTTTTCGCTGCACAATTACCTGAAAACTTATTACGCGCCGCTGTTATTTCGACCTCATTTGTTTGTTAAAGGATTGCGATTGCTGTTTGGCGATCAAGTTATTTTTTGCCGCCGCACCGATTTTTGGGAATGCGCGGGTTTCGATGCGGCGCTACCAATTATGGAGGAGGCGGATTTGTGTTTGAAGTTAGCGCGATGCGGTAAAATTAAGTTAGTTCATCGTGTCGTTGAAAGTAGCGATCGCCGAGTGGCGCAATGGGGCGAAGTCAAAGCAACTGCTATCTATCTTGCGATCGGTTTATTGTGGGGGTTTGGCGTTCCAGCGAAGTATCTCAAGCAGTTTTATGAAGACATTCGCTGAAACACAAAATCTGATTAAATTCCCAGAATGTACTGGCTGTATTTTTTGGGCAAAACTTTCTGCAACAGGTAAATAATCGCCAAACAACCGCACAAAGTGCCTGTCACTAAAAAGCTGAGCTTCAGCAGCGGATGTACGGGATCGATAAATTTATAAAACACTAACAATACATATTGCACGACAGTTGAATCCAGCAGATATATCGGGAATGAATACGCAGCCAATAGTTTGATTAACCCCGAAACTCTGCTGGGAAGTGCGATATTTTTAGAAAATGCGAGGATCGACAAGACGAACAAAATTGCGTATCCTTGAGAATAGAGTTTAAAAAACGATCGCAAAAACCATCCGTCCGAATTAACTTTGCTCATCCAGTAATATTCCCAAATGCTGGCTAGATAAAAGAGGATTGTTGCTCCTAAAACTAGCATTTTTCTGCCTTCGAGAACTGGTTGAATTTTGTCATAGGCTGCGCCCAAAAACAGACCTGTTGAAAATGGTAAAATCCAACTAAAAATCCATCGCTCCATCAAAGGTAAAGGTATTGATATGTATTTGAAAACGGTTAAGTAAAAGAAGATGGTAAAAATTGTTTGAATTGTTAAACCCAATGCCAAAACTTTGATGGGTTCTAAAAATCGCGATCTCACTAGCAGCCACCACCAGCCGTAGCATTGAATAATTACAACGATGAAGTAATAGGGAGGCATCACGGAGCCTGTCAGAATATTTCTGAGCAATGACAGTAAATCAAAGTTTGGGAGTTTTCCCAAATTATTTAAGATGTACAAAGTTACTGACCAAAACAGGTAGGGTGGTATGATTTTTGACAGTCTTTTTTTGACTACCTGTCCGGGATTATTTTGATTTTCCAGTTTGTTGGTGAGAAAAAAACCGCTGAGGAGTAAAAAAGCTGGTACGCAGAAGAGTTGGAATGTATCGATAGAGACAAACAAAATTCGGCGATCGCGAAATGAGGCAAACCCAGCATGAGTAATCACGACACTGACTATGGCTAAAGCTCGGATCAAGTCAAATTCCGCAAACCGATTAGAAGCTTTTTGCATGGTAAAAAGTAGATTGCAAAAATTATGGTCAAATCAGAAATTTTGTGCCTGATGGATTTTCACCATAGCAGAAAATGTTATATTTGCCCCTATCTTCACAAAAATTATCAATATTCAAAAAAGTATTGCTACAATTCTCAATCTGATAGCAATTATTAAAATTCTCACAGTCACAGAGTTCTGCATCAAACACTCCACCGTGCGGTTTCCCTGCTACTGAGCCCGATTTCGCGCCAAGTAGGCCGGACACGGGAATACCGTTTCCCTGCCACTCGATCGCCCCGGAGCCCGTAAATTCACAAAATTACCGATAACTCACGCTTTGATTAAAAGCAGTTAATTAACCGTTGTTGTGATGGATGTGCGACGCAGAAACACTATCCAACTGATCGCGCCCGTTGCGGATCACGCGCAGCATATCGCTCAGCTTGTGCTCAATATTATCGAGCACTTGGTCGGCATAATCGTCGGCGCCGTTTTGAATTTCCTCGCATTCCGCCATCGCCCTGGCTCTCATTTCTTCCAGTTCCTCTTGAGCCTGGTAGCGAATTTGTTCGACTTCCGCCAGCGTCGCCTGCTGAATTGCTTCGCAGTCGAGCAAAACTTGCTGTCGCAACTGATCTGCTTCTATCTTCGCCTGCTGGAGCAGGCCCATATCATTTAAAAGTTCTGCCGCTCGCTGTTCTGCTGCTTCTATCACTTCTTGAGCGTAGAGTTGAGCTTCTTGGAGCAGTTCGTCTTTGTGCCGGATGACCGTTTCGGCTTCCCCAAAGGCGATCGGCAAATTCAGCCTCACCAAGTCTAACTGATCGAGCAACTGTTCTTCATCCACCAGAGTACGTCTGGTCATGGGAATTCGCGGGCTGTCGAGAACAATTTCCTCAAGCCGGTTCAATTCCCGCTGGATGTCTACTCCTGCGGTTCTGGTTTCATCTCCGAAGGCGGCGGTGTTCTGAGGTGATTCGTTCTCAGTGCTGCGTCCGGTAGAGTCGGGTTCGATGCGATTTGGTTCCTGCTGGCGTAACATTTGTAAATATCTAGGGCGACGTGTTTCGGAACAAGATGATCTACGGAGCCACCAAACTTGGCGATTTCTTTAACTACACTACTACTTAAAAAGCTGTACTCGTTAGAAGTTGCCAAAAAAACTGTTTCAATTTCCCCCAGAAGGGTTTTATTGGTGTGGGCCATCTGGAGTTCCATTTCAAAATCTGTTAATACCCGGATTCCCCGCAGCAGCACTTTGGCTTGTCGAATCTTAGCATAGTTTACTGTCAAACCCTCAAAACTGTCTACTTCTACGTTTGGCAGGTGTTTGGTAGAGCGCAGGATCTGCTCGATCCTTTGTTCTACGGTGAACAGAGGAGTTTTGCTGGGGTTTTTGACTACGGTAACAATTACGCGATCGAACAGTTTAGATCCCCGCTCGATAATATCTGCGTGACCGAAGGTAATGGGGTCAAAGCTGCCTGGATAGATTGCAATCACTTGTTTTGCGCGAGAGGGGGAGAGGGGGGAGGGGGAGAGGGGGAGAGGGAGAGTGGGAGAGGGGGAGATGTGGAAAACCTTCCTTTTTCCTTTTTCCTTCTGACTCTCAACTGTCACAGGTCAACTGTCCACTGTCACAGGTCAACTGTCCACTGTCAACTATCTTCTACTTTTTCATGGAATGAGCTTTGTAGAAAGTTTCCAGGCTTTGCCGATCGCCCACAAACCGCCAGTGCCAAGGCTCGTAACTGACGCCTTGGCGGTTGTTTTTGGGGAATGACATTTCAAAGCTGAAGGAGGCGGAGTTGGCTTCTAGCCACTTGAATGCTTGGGTATTTTCAAAGCTGGGACTGAGGTTGGTATCCGGGGAGGAACCGTCGCCAAGGTCGATCGCGTAACCGGTATGGTGTTCGCTGTAACCTGGAGGAGCGCTGACTTCGGCTCGCTTGCTGGCGTTTTGCCTGCGTTCGGCTTTTACGTCAAAAAATACGTGCTGTTGGTCTTCTACGGATCGAAAGCCGGATATGGGAGCAAAATAGATCCCTGATGCGGCGGCAGCGTTGGCCATTTCCTGATATTTTGCTGCTGCTGAAGTGCGGAGTTTGACGCTACCGTCGGAGGTGACATTTACCAAGTCGGCGGCTGGTGCTTCTGGGTAAGGCAAGTGTCCCAGCAGGTTGTCTGGGGTGGCGGCTTTGGAATTGCTAGCTGGACTCGCGGCCGATCCCGACGGCGAACTCGCTGCTACTGGGTTTTTTTGAGTTGGCTGTGTCCGACTGGTGGCTGGGAAAAAGTTAAAGTTGAGGTGCAGCCAGATGCTGACCACAAAGGCGACTGCGCCCAATCCTAGCAGTTTCCAAATCAGTCCTTTTTTCTTGGACTGACTCGCTCCTGCTTCTAGGTATGGGTGGTCTCGTACTGCTTCTGGAATTTCGTCAGCGGCAAGCTCGGAGGCTTGCGGGGTTTTTCTCGACAGACTAGCGTTATCCAAGCCAGCTCCACTCCTGCACTTCAATAAGGCTCAACGTTACAAATTGTATATCGATCGCGCGCGGGTAGCACAGCTACAATTGCCGCTGAGAATATATCATCTCTTCCTGACGGAGCCCCGTCCCATCCGCCAACTCTGGAATCTGTTATTTGGGCGATCGTCCGTTTTCGTCAAATTGGTTGGCGCTGATTAATTTTAAGTGTCATTTGCTACTTATTCCACAAAATCTAACAATTCTTCGATCGACACATCAAACGTCCGGGCCAATTTTAGCAAAATACCGATGTCAGCCATTGTCATACCGGGCGATCGGGCGTAGCTTTTGACGGTATTGTAGGATACGCCGGAGCGATCGGCTACTTCCTTTAGCGTCCAACCTTCTCTAGCAGCAAACTCTCGAATTCGCAATTTTATTAATTCGCCTCTTGACATAAGGGTGAAATCTCACCTATATTGTTTTATATTAATAAACGTTAGATATACTACTGAGGAGACGCTCGGAGCAACCTACTCTTCTACGACCTCAAACAAGTCTTCAATCAACACATCAAAAGTTCGAGCTAATTTTTGTAGATAAGTAACGTCAACCGTTGCTAATCCAGGCGATCGGGCGTAATTTTTCAGCGTACTGTAGTGGACTCCCGAGCGATCGGCAACCTCTGTCAAACTCCAGCCGTTTTCGGCAGCCAGCTCTCGAATCCGCAACCTCACCAATCCCATGCTTGACAAAGGGCAAGTATTTGCCTTAGAGTAAATAGATATTAAAGGGCGATCGCCCCCCGGCCTTGGAAACTAAAGGGCGATCGCTTTTTCAAACAAACTCTCATCAAATGAGACACACCTAGTTAAATCAGACGCACTTATTCAAGACGAACTCATTCAAGACGAACTCATTCAATCAGATGGACTCATTCAATCAGATGGACTCATTCAATCAGATGCACCCACTATGATAGCAACACAACACTCAGAAGCCAAGCAAATAAATCCACTTGCCCGATTTGTCACAAAAGAAGCAGTGGCCAAAGTCTTGAAAGTCAAGCCAGAACAGATTCGCGAGATTCGCCTGTGGCCCTATATCATCCACGTTGTGGGAGTTGGGCTTAGTAGGTTTGTGAGTTACGCAGATATGCCGCCAATTTTAGGAGTAGAACCGCCGACACTGCAAGACTGTATGCGGTGGTGGAACCGTTGGCGGAAAACTCAGCAGCAAGCACCGGCATTTTGGGTAGAGTTTTATGAGGGGAAATTTCGGCAGTGTCGCGGTGTGGAGGAACTTTTCAACTGGGGTAAATTGGTGGGTAAGATTAAGCACGGGTTGTCAGCATTGCAAGTGGAGTGGCTGCGAAAAAGTTATGTTGTTGTGAAAGACTGTATTCAGGCTTTTTGATTGGACTTTAGTTTGGCAAAAGTCTTAACTAATTTTATTCGTGAGTAGATCCATCTGGCATAATTGCACCAGTGAGTTTAGCATTTTCCAAGTTAGCACCTCCTATTTTTGCAGCGGTTAAGTTAGCGCCAGATAAGTCTGCATAACTTAAATTTGCTGCGCGGAGGTCTGCTGAAATTAGGTCAGCACCACGCAGTTTTGCAGAGTTTAATTCAGCTTGACGCAAGTCAGCTTCAGTTAAGTCTGCTGTAGTTAGATCGGCACTAACTAATCTTGCATCGTTCAAGTTGACCTGCTTCAAATTAGCCCGACTCAAATTACAGCCGTCTAGCCTTGCTCCCTGAAGTTTGGCCCCACTCAAATTCGCATCTCTTAAATTGGAATTATTCAATTGTGCCGAAATCAAATTAGCATCTTGTAAATTGGCTCCCATCAAGTTAACACTGCTCAAGTCCCTACCAGTTAGATCGGCATTTTGCAGCGATACATAAGGAGCAATTAAGCAAGCGCCCGCTTTCACGGGATCGAAATCAGTAGGAAATAAAGTTGCTTGATTGTAAATCGCTCCTTCAAGTTGAACTCCCTTGAGATTTGCTCGGTCGATGTTGGCTTCTAAAAGGTTAGAATTACTCAGATTTGCATTTGTCAAATCAGCATTGTTTAGGTCGGTTTTCCTTAAGTATAGCCCGCTTAAGTTAGCTTGACTGAGGTTTGCAGTTGTGAATTTTGTTTGTTGAGTAAGTTTAGATCCGCTGAGGTTTGCACTATTCAAATCAGCCTCACTGAAACTTGCATATTGTAGTTGAGCAGCTCTTAAAATTGCCTTCCTTAATTTGGCTTGTTCTAATTTAGCTGATTGTAAATTAGCCTGAGAAAGGTTGGCATTTACCAAGTTTGCTTGATTCAGATTGGCACTGGATAAATTAGCCTGAGAAAGGTTGGCATTTACCAAGTTTGCTTGATTCAGATTGGCACTGGATAAACTAGCCTTATAAAGGTTGACACCGCATAAATTAGCCAGACTAAAATTTGTGCCATCAAAACGCGCCTCCCTCATATCTGCTCCCTTCAAAATTGCCCCACTAAGATTTACAGCCTGCCAAGTTACACCGTTCAAATTAGCTTTATTCAAATTAGCATTACTCAAGTTAACACCAGAAGCTAAGTTTTTACCC
Source organism: Oscillatoriales cyanobacterium (assembly GCA_004293365.1). Taxonomy (GTDB): domain Bacteria; phylum Cyanobacteriota; class Cyanobacteriia; order Cyanobacteriales; family Microcoleaceae; genus Microcoleus. Next base: position 69,946 of record RDYN01000006.1, read on the forward strand.
CTCAAATCAGCACCAGCTAAATTAATCCCTGTAAAATCCTTTTCTCCCTCACTGTAACGCCGCACAAACTCCTCAACACTAACCACAGGTTCCCGACATTCCTCAGACTCATCCTCCACATCTTCACAGCTATCCTCTAAAGCAATATCTTCAGAATCCGCCGCTAATCCTTCCAAATAATCCGCTCGATTCAAGTAATCCGAAGTCGCTACAAACCGCCTCTCTATCTCCTCCTCATCTAATACTTCGCTGCTGTCAAATCGCTCAATCAATGCCTTGATAATTTGGCAGTCATCCGTGCGGATTCCTACTTCTTTTTCTGCACTTTGGTCGCTGTTAGTCAGAAAATTATGGCTACCCAACATAGCAAAAATGGAATCGCAGACTAAATAATTTTCGTGAGTTCCCAATAAAGTGAGACTAAATTGACCCGGATATTCGCTTGCTAATTCTTGCAAATCTGCTAAAGCATTGTAGCGCCATCCCTTGCCGATTTTCTGCCGATCGCCCAAATAACCCCAGCCAATATTTATCAAACATCCTCGGTTCAAGCAATCCCTAAATTTTTGCAGCAATTCATCATTAATGCTGTTACAATTGAGCCAAGGGCAAACAATAATCAGCCGCTCTTGAGCTAGTGATAGGGCTTCCATCAACACAGCGCGACTGTTGGGGCGATCGCATACTAACTGATACTGAAAGTCTGACTTTTGCTTTTCTGTCTCGGTGTCAAGCTCGATCTGTCGATCGGCAATGACAGACATATGGCCATTTCCCAAATCACACGGCTGTTGCAGGGACGCAATTTCAGCCATCAAACTTTCTAGCATTTGCGGTTCAGGGCGATCGTTAAATCGCTGTTCCTGTGCCTCTAACTGCCGCTTAAGTTTGGCTATATATTTTTTTAGAATAACTTGCTCTTCTTCAAGCTGCAATACTCTGGTGGCTATTGATACTAAATCTAGTTCGGTTTCTGACATAGTGCTACCCTAAAATAAAAAAAGACTGTAAAAGCTATATCTGGGAAGTTGGCGCCTCATCAAACATTACCAACTTCTGCCAACTCAGCAACATTAGCAGAAATTTCCTCATCCCCTGCATCAACCGCAACCGTTAACTTCAATCCCAAAGCCTTCAGCCAATGAGCCAAAGCATAAATTGTCGCACTTCCTTCTGACGACAAAGCATCTAACTTTTCCAAATGCAATGAGGCCTCATCAGCCGACATATTTGGTTTTCCCAAACTCTCAAATACATTGCTAAGTGCGAGTTCAAGCAAACCTGGTTCAGGCTCTTCGTCTTCCAAATGCGCTGTTAGATAAGCCGCAGCGTGCATTTTATCCTTGAGGGCTTCAATCAGATAATCCTGATAACTATCGCTCGTTGGCATTTTCCCGTTCTTCATATTCTTTCCAATACTCATACGCTTTACGGATATCTTGTTGTTGAGTGCTTTTATCTCCACCGCACAGGATTAGCACTATTGTTGACCCAAATTGTCCGAAGTACACGCGATACCCAGGCCCAAAGTCAATTTTTAATTCGCAGACTCCTTCCCCGACAGACTTGGTGTTTCCTAAATTGCCTAAGCGAACTCGGTCAAGCCTTTGCTCAATTTTAACCACTGCATTCAAATCCCGCAGGGAACTAAGCCACTCTGCAAAAGGATTTCTACCGTCTGGGGTAATATAACGCCGAATTTCCCTGGCTTGTACTTCCATAAAGTCGATCGCACTTACTCATTCATCATCATACGGGCGATCGGCCACCATCAAACATTACCAACTTCCGCCAATTCAGCAACATTAGCAGAAATTTCCTCATCCCCTGCATCAATAGCAACCGTTAACTTCAATCCCAAAGCCTTCAGCCAATGGGCCAAAGCATAAATTGTCGCAATTCCTTCTGACGACAACAAAGCATCTAACTTTTCCAAATGCAATGAGGCATCATCAGCGGACATATTTGGTTCGCCCAAAGCCTCTCATAGCTGAGAGCATAACTTTTAATTCCAAATCTCCCTCTTCCTCTTCTCCAAAGATCAGAGAAAGGTAAGCAGCAGAATAATTGGGATCTTTGAGATTGGAAATTTTAAAGGGATGATAGCTATCACTAGCCGGCATTTTGGCGTCTTTCATAATCTCTCCAATATTTTTTAGCTTTGCTAATGTCTTCGTCTTTCCTTTCTTTTATCCCCACCGCACAGCAGAAGCACGATCGCAGATCCCACTTGTCCAAAGTAGACTCGGTAGCCCGGGCCATAGTCGATTTTAAGTTCGCAAACTCCTTCGCCAACTGAGCGACAGTCTCCCAAATTGCCACTGCTAACCCGCTCGAGCCTCTTATCAATCCTGATTTTAGCGTTAACATCTCGCAGGGAGCCAAACCATTCGGCAAATGGAACTGTGCCATTTTGTTTAATATAACGCTTAATCTCTCTGGGTTGCGCTTCCATAATTTCAATTTTAGCGGGTCAGCGCTTTGATTATACAGTCGCGCCCGATCGCCCCTTGACTCCATGCGCTACAATTATTAAGAAATCTTTAGTTAAATCCGTTTAACGTCTCGGACGCATTATGAGTCTTCCCATTCGCAACGTCGCTATCATTGCTCACGTCGATCACGGCAAAACCACCCTTGTGGACGCTCTCCTCAGACAGTCCGGGGTCTTCCGCGAAGGGGAAGAAGTCCCAGATTGCGTCATGGACTCCAACGACATCGAGCGCGAGCGCGGCATTACCATCCTTTCCAAAAATACCGCTGTCCGATACAAAGAAACCCTGATCAACATCGTCGATACCCCCGGACACGCGGACTTCGGTGGTGAAGTCGAACGAGTTCTCGGCATGGTAGACGGTTGTTTGCTGATCGTAGACGCCAACGAAGGCCCGATGCCGCAAACCCGCTTCGTGCTCAAAAAAGCCCTGGAAAAAGGCTTGCGCCCGATCGTATTTGTCAACAAGATCGATCGCGATCGAGCCGACCCGCACAAAGCAGTCGATAAAGTTTTAGACTTGTTCCTCGAACTCGGTGCTGACGACGATCAGTGCGAATTTCCCTATCTCTTCGGTTCCGGTTTAAGCGGTTACGCCAAAAAAACCCTCGAAGACGAAGGCGTAGATATGCAGCCTTTGTTTGAAGAAATCCTCGACCACGTACCACCCCCAGTAGGCGACCCCAACAAGCCACTACAACTGCAAGTAACCACCTTAGATTACTCAGAATACGTCGGTCGTATCGTCATCGGCCGCATCCACAACGGCACAATCAGAGTCGGTCAACAAGCAGTTTTGATCACCGAAAGTGGCGCGCTTGTCAAATCAAAAATCAGCAAATTGATGGGCTTTGAAGGCCTGAAGCGGATTGATATTGCAGAATCTTCTGCTGGTAATCTTGTCGCCGTTGCCGGTTTTGCTGATGCCTATATTGGCGAGACAATTACTTGTCCCAACGACCCGCAAGCCCTACCTTTAATCAAGGTAGACGAACCAACTTTGCAGATGACTTTCTCCGTGAACGATTCGCCGTTCTGCGGTCAAGAAGGTAGTTTGGTAACATCTCGCCAAATTCGCGATCGGCTAATGCGAGAACTCCAAACCAATGTCGCCTTGCGCGTCGAAGAAACCGAATCTCCCGACAAATTCCTCGTATCCGGCCGTGGCGAACTCCACCTCGGCATCCTGATCGAAAATATGCGTCGCGAAGGATACGAATTCCAAGTATCTCAGCCGCAAGTAATCTTCCGCGAAGTCGGCGGTCGTCCCTGCGAACCCTTTGAATGTTTGGTATTAGACGTACCCGAAGAAGCAGTCGGCGGCTGCATCGAACGCCTTGGTCAGCGCAAAGCAGAAATGCAAGATATGCACGTCAGCAGCACCGGCCGCACCCAAATCGAATTTTCAGTCCCCGCCCGTGGTTTGATTGGATTCCGAGGCGAATTCATGCGCTTGACTCGCGGCGCTGGAATTATGAACCACAGCTTCCTCGACTATCGGCCCCTCGGTGGAGAAATTGTCGCCCGTCGCAACGGAGTATTGATTTCCTTTGAAGAAGGAACTGCAACTACTTATTCACTGAAAAATGCTGAAGACCGCGGCGTATTTTTCATTACCCCTGGAACCAAGGTTTACAGAGGGATGATTATCGGAGAAAACAACCGAGATGACGACATGGAACTCAATATTTGCAAGTCAAAGCAGTTGACAAACCACCGCGCATCTGGCGGTGAAGAATTGGCGCAATTGCAAGCACCAGTCGATATGAGTTTGGAACGTGCTTTGGAGTACATCGGCCAGGATGAATTGGTGGAAGTAACACCGAAATCAATTCGCTTGCGGAAGGTTTCTAAGAAGTTAGTCAAACGCTAAAACAAATTAAGGGCTGGCAAAATTGCCAGCCCTTAGTGTCAACTTCAAACTACTGTATTTAAAGGCAATATTAATTTTTATCGCAATCAAAAATAGGTAAAAACGATGTCAACAGTTTATCGTTTTAAAGCCAGGAAACTCGATCTTAATTTTTTAGAACAAATCAAAGCGACTTTTGGAAATAAAGAGATTGAAATAATTGTCTCAGAATGCGATGAAACCGAATATCTTTTGAAATCGGAAGTCAATAAAACCAAACTGTTGAAAGCTATTGAAAATCTTAAAGACAGACAAAATTTAGTTGAAGTCGATAAAACTTTAATGAAAGTTATGGCAGAAATTTCCGATCGGGCCCAGCAGCGAGGCTTAACACCAGAAATTTTACAAGAGGTTTTAGCAGATAATAATAATGGGTAGAAAACGCGATATTAAACAGGTTGATGCAATCGCTAGGGAGTTTAAGATGGGAGGTGAATTAAGGATTGCTTTTGGTTTATTCATTGAGGAAGAAAAGAAAAATGGTTATGGTGGAACTTTAAACCGTAGAGGCGATTTTACTTATGAACAACTCCGCCAGAAAGCAAAAGAATTTTTAGAGGATATTTAAATGGCTATTCAAACATCCATTGCTAATCAGAAGCCAAATATCGAGCAAATTATTTCAGTCATTACTAAACCGATGATCGGAGAAATTTGTCATCAGGTTATATTTAGTTATGGGGATGAATTACGGCTAGATTTCGGTGAGATGTCTGCCTATACTCACCCAAAATTAGCACATCTATGCAAAGGTAGTTGGCAATTGGGCACAAGGGCAACACCTTGGGTTTTTAAGCAAGGCGATCGCATTTTAACTTCTTCCTTGCCAGTAGATATAGATGAGGTAGAAATAGATGCTGTCAAAAAAGTTTTGCAGCAATTGGAAAATAAAGAATTGATTGATTTTGCGATCGATGCTCATAATATTAGTCTCACTCTAGTTTTTGAGAGTGATTACCAACTAATTTTACAGCCAGATTTGCAAGATGATTCTGGACTTCCCTATTGGGAATTGTTCATGCCAACAGAACAAGTTTTGACGGTTGGGCCTGATTTCTTTTGGGAATGTAAATCAATTCACGAAGGTTAATGGTTGGTTTTTCTGGCATGAATTTCGCTTCTAACTGCTTCTACTTCTTGGGCGACGGTTTCCAAGGAAAGTTCATCGGTTCTAAAGGACTCCAAAAGAACTGCTAATTTACTGTGTTGTCTCTTCAAAAGTTTAAAGATTCGATCGCGACTGACTGTTTCAGTATTTTCGCCTTCTTTGATAGCATTTTCCATCCCTATATCTTCTAGGGCTTCTGTTACAATTTCCGAAAATACTTCTTTGTGTTCTTTTACTAACTCAAAAATAGCTGCTTTGAGCAATTCTTTAAGCTTAGTTTTGTCTAGAGTAATTTCAGACATAGCTTTTTTCTGTGCTATTTTTTTTAGGCCTTAATTATATCACAAAACAGTGCAGATTTAGCCAAGTTTAGTTCACGGGTGGCCAGAAACCGGGTTTTTTCGAGAATACTTCGCCACACCTCGTAAAAACTGCGAAAAACCCGGTTTCTTAGATTTGCGGGGTGGCCAGAAACCGGGTTTTTTCAAGAATTATTCGCTGCGCCTCGTAAAAACTGCGAAAAACCCGGTTTCTTTGCTTCTCGCGGGGCTAGAAACCGGGTTTTTTCAAGAATTATTCGCTGCGCCTCATAGAAGTGGCCAAAAACCCGGTTTCTTTAAGACTCTAAATGAACTCTTTTGAGCCAATTTACAACAGTTTGAACTAAATCGGAGTCATGGGGCGAGAAGGTTTGCAAGGGTGGGTGAGGCGTGTCGGTGATGAGACAGATTGTACCGTCGAAGCGGGTAAGGGCTTCGAGGAAAGTAGGGCTCAAACCTTGGGTGGCGGGGGATGTGGGGTCTTGGTAAAAGATGAGGATGGGTGTTTTTCCCAGTCTAGGAGTTGCCAGTAGATTTTGAGTTCTGTGAGAGTGCGGGGTGTGCCTTCTGTCTGTGGATTTGGGGCAATGATATTTTTTTATTGGTTGCAGGTAAATGTTGACAGTTGAGCAGTCGTTATGCTACAATATTTAAAATATTTTTTTTTAGTGTTAGGTTTTGTTCCTTTAACCTAACCTACTAGATCGGTAATCACACTCAATTGTAGTAGAGGTTTCAATGTCAAACTTTGGACTTGGTTCTATTAAAAATGCTTTAAGTCAAGCATTGGAATATCTACCAGACTGGAAAAAATTAAACCCACTTGACAAAGGAAAAGTAATTGATAAATCTTTCAAAGCACTTTTGGAAGATTTGATGAAACAGTTCAACATGAAGCCAGGTGTTGATTATGTAGATAATTTAAAAGATAATGAACCGATTACTGATTTTGTAGCATTATCAAAAAATGCAGATGATTTAATTCAAGGATTATTAACTGGTAAGGTTGTGGCTATTTCAGGACATAGTAAAGTCAGTAAACTAGGAAAGGAATTTACTGTTGACGCTCATTTTCGCGATCTGAGAAAGTCAGCCTAGAAATTTTCTCTATTTCCGAAACTTATCTTATAAACACTTAGTAAAGTTCAATAGTTTCTTAAATCAAGCTTATGACATATTTTGTAGAGGGGAATTTTATTTACGAGTGTAAATCTTCCCCTGAACGAGCAGATGGGTCTGTCAATCAAGGAAGTCTTAAAAACTGGATATGTGACGTGAAAAAGTTATTAAAAAGGAAGCAGCCAACCGGGTTTCGTTATATTTTTCCTGTTAATCGTCTAGATGATAACAATAAAAATATTTTAGGAAAGCTTAAGGAAGAATTTCCTAATGTAGACATACAATATTATGATTGTGATTCAGTTGATCGCCTTGTTAGGGCTTTGGAAAAAGTCAATAGCTTACCTGAGTTAGTGGAATACATTAAACAAGCTAGGAACTAAAAATATGTCTCAATCTATTCATTTTGCCAGAATTAAGTATTTTTCTGAAGAGTTCACGAAAGAGCGTAAGCATGATGAAATTTTGCAAGAATTAAAGAAGATTTTGAAAGAAGAAGAAAAGATTGATGAAACGCTGAACAAAAAGTTTATTGAAGATATAGAGACTCAATATCTGACATTAAGTGCTAACACTTCTGAGATAGAAAAATTTTTGACTAACGGTTCAGACATTCAATTACATCCACAATCAAGGTATTACTTTGTCACTGAAAAATTGTGGCCGGTTTTGCAAGAAGAAATTTTTAAACAGTCTCAAGATATAAAAAAGGCGAAAGATTATTTTGATCTAGCCAAAGATTGCATCGAGATTGAGGGCTACTACAGCAAAAAAATGCTAGTCTTTGAAGCTTCTTGAGTCTGATTGTACATCTTTGGAGGGTGAAGTCGCCTCTGTTAAAATTTACTTAATTTGTAACGAGATTTTAAAAAATGTATGGAATATAAGACTGAATTTGGTATTCGTTTCGATAAGTTACAAGCCTCACCAGAAATGGAAATTTATCGGAACTTGCAAGCTTTAAGTGCAAGTTATCGGGTTTTTAATAAAAATTACGATGAGCTTGTATACCATCTGGATCATCTCAACAATCCAAGAGAATCTTTGTTTATGTACAGTTCTGAACAAAGAGAGAACCTTGAGAGTTTAATTGATGAAGCTTCAAGACTATTTCATAACTTTCTTGCATCTGCAAAATCGTTAGTTGATCACACAAGAAACATTGTTAAGAGGCTCTACTCTAATCAAGAGTTTATAAAGGAATATGAGGCAAAACTTGCTGGAAATATTGCTAATAATTCAGTTCAAAAATTTGTGCAGAGGTTGCGAAACTACACACAGCATTACATCTTACCTATCCCAGCGTTGCAAATCGAATTTGCGGAAGAAAATATAGAGATGAGTGTGCGTCTTGATGTTGAGATTCTGAAGCAGTGGGATAGCTGGGGAAGCTCAATGTCTTATTTAGAAAATTTAGGAGATAGTTTATGTCTAATTTCTTTATCAAATGAATACTTTGTTATAGTTCAAGAATTTTATCAGTGGCTTACAGAACGGCAAACACAACTTCATCGGTCTGACCTTGAGAATCTTCAGAAGATGAAGGATGAGCTTACAAGTTGAAAACATTAACTGATGGCAAAACTTTACTATCGTGGCATGGCGGAGCAAAATGGTAAGCCTAAAATAGGTCGCAGTGCTAGATTATTAGGGGTTAGGCCTGGTATTGACATAGATATTGAGCAAATGCCGACAGGTTATCTAAATGAGCAAGGCTATTTGTTAGCAGATTCAGAACGTGTGTTTCGAGGAGAGCTTGTTGTTGTTGCCGTCAGGAATACAAAAGGAATGTCTGTTTCCCTTTCAATTGAAAGTTTACCAGCTTTTCGCAGACCTGCAAAATTTGGTGGAACTGGAAAAGACTCCCTATGGCAAATTGATGACAGAAACATTATGGGAGATTTGCAGGCAGTCCAAGATAGCTCGACCCACGTTAGTATCTTGCCAAGAGTTACAATGTCTCTGGAAAGGTATGAGGTAGCATTGGCAAACACCCAAAATGATTGGGAAAGAGTTGATTAACTTTATATATCATAGGAGTCTATAACAATGGCGTGGATATTCAGTTTATCGGCAGAGTGTGGCTCTGATGAAGCCAAGGTTAATAAATTTGCTGAACACTTTGAGGGCATAGAATGGATGCTGTCAAATAATCGCCAATGTCTATGTCGAACAGATATTTTTCAAGATATGGATCGAAACTGGTGGTGTCGGGTTTATCCCAATAATATTAGTGAAGTGGGAATAGATAGCCCTGAAAGTGCTTATGTGATGACAGAGTTAGGTATTTTATTTTATCTAACTCTACGGTTTGCTCCTTGGTTTCGCTATGCTTTGGTTGGGGTTGAAGTTGATGAATTCAGAACCTATAGTGAACTTATGGAGGATTTATCTAATTTATCTATTCCTGGATTAGTTTTAGCAAAGGAACTTATTCATGGGCTAGAAATATCACCTGTTTTTCGACCATTTAGTCCTAGTTATATGTGGCAACCATACGAGGGGGAAGTCTATAATCCATTAATGGCATCCCCAGAGTTGAAAAATAAGCTGAATGAGCTTCTGGCTGTGAGTTGAATAGTGACAATTTACTATTGATTATAGTCTTTGTCAAAAAAAGGAAGCTATTTGAGCTTGACAAATTGCGATCGCCCTTCAATGAGACACAAAGGTCGATGCGATCGCCTTTTTCACAACTTACTCATTAGAGTTGCTTCTGTTTTTCGGCTGGTTTAGCTTTAGCTTCAGACCATTTTTGGTATTTAGCGGTATTAGCCGAGATCATTTGACACATTTCTCTAGCTTTCTGTTCGCTGTCTCTTGTTAATTCCAAAATTTCTAGCAATTCCTTCTCATCGAGTTCTTTTTGTGTCATTGTAAATTCTCCAAACGGGCTTTAACACTACTAACTCTTATTTTAGTTTCCAGCACTCGACCTAGCTCCATTGCCAAGTCTTCCCCCACCTCTTCTATTCTATCATTTGTCAGGACTTCAACTGCTGAGAGATATTCTATGCGTTCCTGAATTTGTGATTTCGAGGTGTTTGCGAAAAATATACAGGTGTTTAAGAATCCCGAAATCTGAATCACGGTAAAATTGTTTGGAAAGCTCCCTAGGATAGCTCTACAAATATTTAGTCCCTCACCTGCTTCCTGCTCAATTTGGGTTAGCTCCTGCTTTATACGCTCAACTAGAACGGTTATTTCTGATGGAATTGACATATGATACGACTTACTATTGATTATAGTCTTTGTCAAAAAAAAGAAGCTATTTCAGCTTGACAAATGGCGATCGCCCTTCAATGAAACACAAAAGCCGATCGCACTTCGAGGGCTGCGCTAACGCACTTCACGCAAAAAAGTGCGATCGCTTTTGGGTTTGTACATCCTGAGTCTAGTTCAACCCCTGCCGCTTGTCAAGCGTTGCGGCAATTTATATTGCCGTAAAGGCAATATAAGAGATGATCAAGGTTGCAGAATGCTAACATCAGCTTGCAAAGTAATGGCTAGCAGTTGAGCGTCAGCAGTGATCCGTTGGAAATTGGCAGTTGTGATGGCCGATCGCAATATCAGCAATAAAGAATTGGCTGTTTTAATTGGGATGCACCCCACATCTGTGTCGAAAATCAAAACCCGCCGCCGACTCACCCGAATCGACGAAGCAACCCTTAGCGCTTTGTGCAGAGCACTGAACTGTCAGCCGGGGGATTTAATGGTATATGAAGAGGACAATCCCGATGGCTTAAAATGACATAGTTAAATTGACTGTATTTCTATCAAGATTTACTTTTTATTTAAGAGCTAATGTGTAAAAATTGCGGCTCGATCGCACTATTAGAGAGATTTTTCGGTTGGTAGTTCAGTTCAAGACTTCCAACGGTAAGAAGAAACGTTGATTTGACATCAGTTCATGTTCATTTTATTATTTGTTTCTCGATCGCACTTTCCTTTTGATGTCAATTGACATATCGGGCTGCGATCGCCCTCTCCGCTAACCACCACAATATGTTTTAATTTATATTTGAGCAAAATCCAAACAAACCCAGCCATGAGTCCAAAATCCATAGCCGTAATCAACTTCAAAGGCGGAGTCGGAAAGACCACCGTCACCTGGAGTCTGGGAAATATTATATCCCAAAGCACAGACCTAGAAGTCCTTATGTTAGACTTAGACCCGCAAATGTCGCTCACAGAGGCGATCGGGCTTAACGAAAATACGGGTCATTTAGATGACAAATTTGGTAAGTGGTACGAAAAATCTCTCAAACACAGACTCACAATTTACGACGCCCTCGAAGTCTTTAAAAAAGCCGGACAAAACTTTAAATTTCCCGTTGGTTTCGACACCATTTATCAGATTGACGAACAGTTGCATTTTATCCCTTCAGTTGAAGAATTGTATTGGTTAGACCTCGATGGATTTGAGGGGAAAAGTGTTAAAGACTTCATCCGTCAGTTTAGCGGCAAAATCGCTAACTCTCCCAATCTCCCTAAATACGATTTGATGCTGTTTGACTGTTCGCCTTCCTTCAGTCTCCTCACCTACAGCGTACTTTCTTGCTGCGACTTAATACTGATTCCTGTCAACCCAGATTATTTTGGTTCTCGGGGATTGAGTTTAGTTTTAAACTCGCTCCAAAAACGGATTGAACCTTACCCGTTTCCCAAGATTGCAGTGTTTATGAATAAAGCTAAAATCTATGGAGGATTGCTGACAAATGAAGTTCAGTTTTACATGAGAGAAGTCAAGAGACTTTGTGCTGAAATCTCAAAAGACAATAACATAGAAGTGAGATTTTTAGAATCCACGATTCGGGAAAGCGTTGGGCTAAAGCGGGCGATTAATGAGGGAGAACTGCCGCGAGAATTGGTTAGAGAGTTTGAGCAACTTTGGCGCGAGTGTGAGGAGTATCTCAAATGATTAAAAAAGAGATTTTGGCGGATGGCGAGCAAAAAAGCGGCGGGTTAGTTGATGAAATTGCCGAACTTAAGGAAATCTTGCGGGAGGTTTCCAAAAAATTAACCAGAATTGAGGCTCAAGTCAAGCGGGGAGGGCTTTCTGCTGGGTCAAAAACTTCTGAATTACAGGCTGTTGCTGTTGCTGATGTTGAGAAACCTGCTAATTTATCTACTGACAATGTTCTAGAAGTTTATGAAGAATTGCGTTTGCAAGCTAAGAAGGGTCATGAACTAGAGGTGAGGCAAAAATTGGCGGCTATGAGTGCAACTGATTTGAATTTGATGTGTTGCGAGTTAGGGATGCCGCCCAGCAGCAAGAATCCGTCCCGCAAAAAAATGTTTGAGCTAATTATTGGTAGAATTAAGCAGAGTTTGATGCTGTCGCGGCATATCGATCGCCAAACACTGTAAAAATTAGCCTCTGAATCGAGAAAATGGGTTTTAATTTGCCTTTCCCGCTGGGATTTGTAACAGGCAAGATGCCTGTTCCACAAAAGAGTTTTCCAGAAAAGCCTGTTCCACAAGAGTTTAAGTTAAGTGTGGGGTGGGCATCTTGCCCGCCCCTGAACAACTGGTTGCAAATTCTGCAACTTTTCAGGTTCAATCAATTAAGGCGGTTTTGGTCGATCGCCCTTATCGCCCTAACACTCTCGATCGCCCTGTTTTCAACCCTTCTGGGCTCTCCGACAACCGCAGCCCAAAAACCAAACATACTGGCGTTTACAGCTCTCCAACAGCGCGGCAGCGAGATCAAAAACAGTTTATTTACCGTCAACGCTACCAGTTTGGCCCGCCGCGAACTTGCACCCAATATAGATGTTAGCTATACGCTAGTTTGGTCGTCCAAGGGCGATCGGCTGGCTTTCGTGAGTGGCGATACCGACATCTATACAGTTAATAGTGACGGTTCCGGGTTAACTAAACAGTTTGCTGGGGAGTCTTGCAAAGCATCTAATTTTGAAATAGCTTGGTTTCCCAACAGCAAAAAACTTATTTTTGCCCGCTCCTGCGACGGTTTTACCTCGGATTCTCCCGGCAGTCAATCACTTTATACGATCGATATTTTTGGTATTAAAGGAACTAAATTAGTTAGGAATTTGGAAGTAGGCGGACAACCAGCTAAAACAGAAATTTCCTCGCCATTCTATCTTTCTCCTGATGGTGAACAGGTAGCATTTGTCAAGGATAAAAATATCTACAAAATGAATGCGGACGGTTCGGGCATGACTAAATTAACCAAAAGTTCCGGCGAGTATACATCTGGCGGTAGCGAACTTGTCTGGTCGCCCGATCGCGCAAAAATCGCTTTTTTGTCCGGCACCTATCCCCAACAGCAAGTTTACACGATTAATGCCGACGGCACCAACCTCAAAAATTTGACTAACAACCCGCAAAATCAAGTCTACAACGTCAAGCTGTTTTGGTCGCCCGATAGCAGCCGCATTGCTTACTATCAGGGCAAAACGGGCGATTTGAGCGGGGACGAGCAGGATATTTGGGCGATCGACCTTAACAGCGGAACCGCCAAAAACCTCACCCAAAAACCAGGAAACTACGATGCACTTTCCTGGTCGCCCGATGGCAAACTTATCGCCTGCGCCACCGGAGACTTCAACCAGCAAAAATTATACACAATAAATGCTAACGGTGACAAGCTAAATCAACTAGCTCCTCGCCTAGGAATGTCGGGAATTTCTGAATTAGCTTGGTCTTCTGACAGTCAGCAAATTGCTTTTGCTTTTAATGAAATCACAGGCGATAAAAGCAATTTGTATGTAATTAATCGCAACGGTTTGGAATTTGCTAAATTGACAAACGACAAGGATTTAAATGCTGGCACTCCGGTTTGGCAACCGCAGTAAAATTACAATTTATCTCCTGTCCGATCGATTAACCGCAATCAGATTAGTTCGTTCGTAGTGCGGACTTAAGTCCGCAAAAAGCTGCGGACTTAAGTCCGCACTACAAACCGTTTTTGTTAGGCTAAGCGACCGGACATTATATTATACGCTCTCTGGTGAAACTACCACAATTCAATAGGTTTGTAGTGAGGACTTCAGTCCTCTCTCGTTTGAAGAGGACTGAAGTCCTCACTACCAACTTTTGTCAAATTGGAGCCGATGCAATAATCTTTTTCTCCTTAAATTGGTTGTGAACTTCCAATTCATCTCCCTCAAGTTCCTGGTGTTTTTCCTCCTGCACCTGTTTGTCAATTTTGGGCAACTTTAAAATCGCCCCAGCCAAAACCCAGTAATAGACAGACACTGGATCTACATCCAGCGGATAATATTGAGGATTGATCGTAATAAATCCCACAAACACCCAAAAACTAGCTCCGTAACTCCGCAAACTTTTGTCCTTGACAGAACGGTAAGCTCGAAAACTTAAAAAAGCTAAGTGTAAAAGCATGATTTGAAAAGCAATCATTCCCGGATAACCGAGTTCGTAGATCAACTTAGGATGGAAAGTTTCAATGAGTTGCGTAGTACCAAATATCCGCGTTGAATTAGTCGCTCGTCCCACACCTCTACCGAGAGGTCTGTCAATGATAAAATTGTTGCTCTGCTCCAACTGATTCAAGAAAAACTGCTGAGGCGGTGCAGCATTCCAGCGGTTAACAAAACTCTCCCACCGCTGCTCGATAATTCCTGGGTTAATTGCCGCACCCACAAATAGCAGAATCGCCAGTCCTGCACCGATGGGAATAAATCGTTTTAAATTAACTAATTGACCTGTAAGAATTAGCAGAATGCCCGTGGCAACTGGAACCAGAACTAAAGCAGCTCTTTGCCCGGAAATAACCGCATTGGCAAAGACTAATGCCATGCCTAATAAACCAATAACTCTCCACCAGAATGAAGGGTCACAAAAGGCAGAGGCAAAGGTTAAAAAAGCATTAGAAATTAAAAACCACGCCCACTGCCAAGGTGCGACAAAAGTTCCCGGCAAGCGGATAAACTTGACTTCTGGACTGAATACCAAAGAACCGCCGACCAAACATCTAGCTTGCAGAGTTGCTTTATATAATTCTTCTCCAATCATGCCTCGGGTACCCGCGCATTTTCCGCTTTGCAGCAAGAGGTATTGAATCAAACCGAGAACGCAGCAAACGATCGCCAAAACTACGTGCATTCTACCAAAAAACACCAAATCCTTCTTAGTGCGGAGCAGATAATAGGTACAAGCAATCAGCGGTATGTAACCTATCAATACTTTTAAGCCGAGAATTCCTTGTAGAATGGGTTTGTCGCCCTTCATCGGGTTGAGCTGCATCTCCCCGTTGACAAAAATTAAAGTCAGCATTGCCATCATCAACAGGATGCTGAAGGTAGAAAGCATTTGTTTGGGAATGAACAGAGGCAACTGTTTCTTTTTGCATCTTTGAATGAGGGCGATGAGGGCTGGTATGTAGAAAGCGTCTTTGGCAACTTGAAATGCAGCATTCCCGCCGCCAATTGCGTAGGTAACTGTACCGCTTAAAGGCAGGTAAATAAAAAAAGCCCAGAAAGCTTGACGGGGGTATTTGTAGGAAAGCAGCAAAATGGCTGCGGCGGCGCCTCCGGCAATAGCAATCTTAGCGCGAACCACGAACAACAGGCCGATGCTGACAGCAGCACTGATTAAGCAGCTTATGACGATCGCCTGCGCTAATTCATTGCGCTTTTGTGAAGTTTTGCGTTTTTGTGCAGCTACTTCTTTTTTGCTGGACGTTGTTGTTTTTTCGCTGTGCTTTTGTTTGGACTTCTTAGATTTGCGCTTGGTTTTAAACATAACTTCTATAAGGCACTTATAGCTTTTCAAGCGAAAGATTCGCGGACGACTGGGAATAGGGAATAGGGCATAGGGCATAGGGCATAGGGCATAGGGCACTCGGAAGTAGAAGGCGATCTTATGTAGAATGTAGAAGGCAAAATGTATATAGCAGTTGACAGTTGACTGTTGGGAATCAAACCGTTTAGGGGACAGGGTTTCTGGTTCTATTCATGAGGTTATTTATGTCTGAAAAGCCAAGAATGTTGCTATATAAGAAAAAAATTATGTAGGTGTGGTTACTTATTCTTGAAGTCCAGAACGCGAAAAAATCTGGGTCAAGATGCTGGGTGCGAGGCGGGCAGAAATTACGCTCGCGACCTTGTAGAATATAACTGCTGCATCTATAATGTACAAATCGCGAAAAAATAATTTTAATCGATCGCTCAAATCGATCGCAGAAACTCAATATGAAGTTAACAAAATTGGTATCGATCGGCATTGCCCTATTTGTAGGAGCAAGCGCGAGCATATTATCTAGCAGCAGAGCCTTCGCTGCGGAAAAAGTTGTACTCACCTTTGGCCCGATCAGACAAGCCGTCAATATCAGCGATTTAGAAGACTTTGCTAAAGACGGCACGACGACACCAACCCTCCAACAAATTATCGGGTTCTCCAAAATGGACCCAAAAATATTGCAGGGGTTGATCGGTTTACAAATCGGTTTAAAGCCAGCTAATCTCGCCCGGATAGTTTACAGCACCCCAGGCGAAAAAATTACTGACGAAATCGGTCAAGCAATTCGGACTCAACGCCGCACAGAAGGTGGCAAAGCCCTGCGGGCGGCGGTGATTCTGGCAGCCGGCGACGACGGTAAGGTATCGCTGCTGGAAATTTTGAAAAAGTATCCTCTGCCCGAGGTTTACGTAGATATTGCCAGCGTTGCTGCGACTGTTGGGAAAATTCAGAGTTTGGCTGGAAATATGGGCACCCTGCTACAAGATTCCAAGGGCGAGACAAGGGGTACAACTCAGACAAAATAGTACCGAAAGTTCGACGGTATCAACAGGTTTGTAGTGAGGACTAAAGTCCTCAGACTTTTTTGCGGACTTTAGTCCTCACTACAAACACTGACTTTTTTGCGGACAGGTTTGTAGTGAGGACTAAAGTCCTCAGACTTTTTTGCGGACTAAAGTCCTCACTACAAACCAAGAAGCAATTAATTTTTCTCGAGCAACTTTTTCAGCAACTTAGGAACCTCCGAAGGCCGAGCAGCTACGGGTATTTGGGCCTCTTCAAAGGCAGCCATTTTGTTCTCTACCTTGACACCAAAGGCTTTCTGGGCGGCAGCCCGAGAACTGATCAGGATGCCGGCATGGCCCAATGATGGGCCTTTGGGAGCGTAGCGGCCTGCCAAATAAGCAACCACCGGTTTGTCGATCGCCGAAGCGATGTAAGAAGCAGCAGCTTGTTCGCTCCAACCGCCAACTTCCCCGATCAAAACCATCGCCTCCGTACTGTCGTCTTCGTCCAAAAGTTGCAGCCACTGCATAAAAGAAGAACCAACAATCGCGTCGCAGCCAATACAAACCGCCATCGACTGTCCCAAACCCGCCTCAGTCAGTTCCAGAGCAACTTCGTAAGTCAAAGTGCTGCTGCGGCTGATTACTCCGATCGAGCCTGGAGTGTAGAATTCCTTGGGGTGAGTTCCCAGCAGCAATTTATCGGGCACAATAATCCCCGGACTGTTGGGCCCGATCACTAAAGTTTCCGTAGCCTCTGCTTTTCGGACTAAGCGCACCATATCCAGAGGAGGCACTCCTGGAGTGACGATCGCGATTTGCCGAATTCCTGCCGCGATCGCTTCTAGGGCCGCATCCAGCACCAAGTAAGCATCAACCAAAATTACCGCAGTGTCAACGTGACCCACTGCCACCACAGCTTCTTCTACCAAATCAAAAATAGGAATTCCCTCCAACTCCTGCCCTCCCCTACCGGGACTGACACCGGCGACTACATTAGTGCCGTATGCTTTCATCATCAGGGCGGCGCGGGTTGAGGCTGGAGATTCTGTAATGCCCTGTACTAGGACTTTGCTTTCTGGAGTTAAATTCATTTTTTCCTAGTTAACACTCGATCTTTCAAAAGCAGAAGGCTTTCATATATTGTCCAGAGTTCTCGTTTTGCCGATCGACTGTCGCTATTTGGCAGATGATACAGCTTGAGCCGCAGCTTCATCTAAAGTGCTAGCTAGCTGCACCGGCAACTGTCCGAAACGCTTTTTAACAGCATCAGCATCGATCTCTACCAGGCGCAGCACAACTTGAATGTGCCGGTTGGCGCGAGCTTTCCGTTCCAAATAGCCCGCTACGGCGGTGATGATTTCCTCGCTCTTGGAAGCGCTGCCCAAAATATTTACAAGTATTACCTTAACGCTTTTATCCTGAGCGACTAACTCCAGACCCAATTCCGTGCGATCGCGCAGGGCATTTACTGCATCGTAACGATCTAAAGAACCCAGGTTCACAAAATTAGCCGGTTTTCCTCGTTGGTGAGCTACAGCATCCAGAGTTGCCATTGTCAGGCCCACTCCGTTGCACAAAATCCCGACATTCCCGTCTAGTTCCACTAATTCGAGAGATTCGGAATTCGAGCTCGGGGATTGAGGTTTGGAGTCAAACTGATCCGGCGACTGCTGCGCCTTTGAGTTGGATTTGGGGCGATCGCCCCCATAGGGATTTCTCCTGCCCCCTCCCATCCCGCTGCTTTGCGTTTTACCCGAGAGTGCTGCCAAGTCTGGATGCCGCCCCAAGGCATCGTCGTTGGCGCTGACTTTACCGTCTAAAGCCATTAACTCTCCTGTTGGACTGATCCCGAGAGGATTGATTTCTACTAAATCTAAATCCTTTTGGACAAACAACCGATACATTTTTTCGACAATGGTACTCACCGATTGAATCAAATCTCCCTGCAATCCCATTTTCAGCATGAGACGCCTCGCGTAGAAAGGCGAAAATTCCTGATCTACGGCAACTTGCTGCATTTGTTCGATCGACCCTTCGACATCCATACCTCCTTCTCTGGATCCCAGAAGTACCGGGCGGCGGGCGATCGGGTCTAGGAGTACCGCCAAGTACAATTCTCGATCGGCGTTGTACTTTGCTTCTGCTAACAGGACTTGCGGATATTCATCTTCGATCGGCAAATTAAAAATTGTTTGAGCCGCAGCAACTGCATCGATCGTATTTTCCACAAATTTAATGCCGCCCGCCCGGCCCCGTCCCCCAGCCCGCACTTGCGACTTAAGTACAACTGGGTAAGGAATTTTCAGCCCTTTGAGGTCGGCGGGATTGTCAATCCGCTGCGACGGCAAAATCGGAATTGCCATCTGGCGAAATAAAGATTTGGCTTGGTACTCTAACAAATCCATTCTTAATAATTGGTGACGGGTAGTTGGCAACAAGCAATTCGTCGTTTTTTGCAATTCATAATTAATAAATAATAATTGGCTTTTTGTCAAGTTAAAACTTAAAAATTATGGCTTTTATCTTTTAATTCTCAACTTTTATATTCCTTCTGACTTATTCGATATTGCTGGCATATCACCTATTACCTAAGCTATTTTGTACTTTGTGTTTGGCGATATACAATTGCCAGACTTGACTGTTGGCTCGGGCTGGGACACAGTATGGAGATGGTTAGTAGTTTTTTTATCTTAGGAGTTTTGGCCATACTGTTTCCAGATATTTCTGGGAGCTAATTATCAATTGATTCCAGTAAATTAAGCATCAAATACGACTTGCTTTTAAGCTGGTCATGTGTATTTTATCCCTTTTTCCTGATAACTCATGACTCCTTACTAATAACTCATGACTTTTTCCCAATAACTCATGGCTCCTTCCCAATAACTCATGACTTTTTTCCAATAACTAATGACTCCTTCCCAATAACTAATGACTGATGACTAATGACTAATGACTAATGACTAATGACTTCTAATTAGCAGTGCCTTGATGGACAGTTTTAACCCATTTCAGCCGCTTGGGACGCACCGAAATCCGAGCCGTCACAATCCCTACCAGCAGCCAGTGCAACATATACACAGTACCCCGCAGCGTTTGCAGCAAGGTGACAAAAACTCTTTTAATGTCAAATTTAGTCTCTTTGCGAGTGCGGCGCAAACCGACAAACATTCCCACCACTGACAAGGTAAGAGTCATCACAGTTATGGGACTGGCGATCGGCATCCGGCGCAGCGCAATTGACATCAAAAAGTCCGGCAGCGCTACTGTCGGCAAGAAATATTGAGATACCCAAAATCCAAATAAATCCCAAGTTTTCCCAGTTCCCATCCGATTGCGTAAAATTAGCTGCCAGTAGTCAAGATAACGCTGATAGCCGCCTTCTGCCCACCGATTGCGCTGGTGCCACAGGGCCGTCGCGTTGGTAACTCCTTCTTCTGACACGGCTGGGAAAGCCAAAAATTCAATGTCCCACTGGTCTAGGTGCAGCCTCACGGTCAAATCCAAGTCGTCGGTAATGGTTTCCTCGTTCCAGCCGCCGCAGCTTTCTAAGGCGGTGCGCCGCATGAATTGGCCGTTACCGCGCAATTCTCCAATGCCGCCGATCGCAATCCGCTGCTGTTGGAAAAAACTATCGAGAGCCATTTCTGCTTCTTGGCCGCGAGTCCACACATTTACCGCTGCGTTAGCGATCGCTTTTCTGACTTGCACCGCCCCTACCTTTTCTCTCTCGAACACCGGCAGCACCCGGCGCAGCAAATCTGGCGTTACCGTCGCGTCGGCGTCAAATATTCCCACAAATTCCCCGCGAGTCAGCGGCAAAACTTCATTCAGGGCTCCCGACTTGCCACCGCTGGCATTTACTCCTCTGCTAAATACTTTGAGCTGCGGGTACTGTTTGGTTAGGGCCTCCAATACTAGCGCCGTGCCGTCGCTGCTGCGATCGTCGATCGCCCAAACTTCGTAGCGGTCGATCGGGTAATCTACATTGCAGATGGATTGTACGAATCGGGCAATCACCGCTTCCTCATTTTTCGCCGCCACCAGCAGCGACACGTAGGGCCAATCCTCTCGATTTTCATCGGCAAGAGGCGGCCCTGCGGGCTTGGGAGTCGCAAACAACACTCGAAATGCTTGCATCCACAGCAGTCCCGTCAACCCCCACACTACCCACGCACCCCAAGAAATCAAGTGCAGGGCGATCGTGCCGCCCCAAATCGCAGTCAGCAGCGCGGCCGCTTTTCCCCGCCTTCCCCGGTACAGATTTTGAGGAAAAGAAGGAGATCCCGGCACAGACACCGCCACCGGGAGCTTTGATGAAGTTTCCGCGTCAAACACCCTGTCGCCAATGTCTGGTATGGCAAATATTTTGCCGAGCTTGGAGTTCGAGGTCAAACTCTTGAGCTCTTCTTGAGCTAGATCTGGGATGTCCAACTTAAGCTCGCTGCTGTCGTTTTCTGGCCAAGAACTCTCCTGCATAGGTTACTTGATTCAACCACCAATAGTTTTTGATTTTTAGAGATAAGTATTTACTGTATCAGGTTCTGAGCTTTTCTCGAAAGCCGGTGGGATCGCGCACCGCAGGAGGGATCTATGCTGGTACGGCAAAGGTAAACTGGCATTGTATAGAGTCTTTGGGATGACCCCCCAAAAAAAACGGATACCAGCCCGCGACTTAAGTCCTTCGCCACCCCAAATTTTAGACTTTTGTTCAAATTCGCCACTTCAGCAGATTCATCTGCCCTTGTAAATCTAAAATCTAAAATCCAAAATCCAAAATAGAGTGAGTTTTGCTTGCGATCGACCAGGAATATCTGCTAGTTTTTGCAGATGATCTCAACCCACTGTCAGGATGCGGAAATATGTCTCTTCCTCAACTGAAACCAGCCGACGACAAAGAAGTGAAAGTCTACGCGCCTTTCTATCAAGAGCCCCGGCGCAAGTTTTTGCCGCACGCTATTGGTCTCTACAAGCTCAAAAGCTTGGAGGGGGCAAGAAAAATTGACGGAGGCGAAGACGTACCCTTTGTCGCTAGTTGGAATATCTCGTCGCTGCCGATGGATTTGACCCGCTGTCGGGTGTTGTTTGACGGTAATGCTGAACTCAGCTACGAAGTGACTCTGCAAAGCTCTGAGTTTGTCAGTTGCTTAATTGAGGTACTCCTGACTTTTCAGCGGACTCGTACCGTCGATTTTTCTAAAACGTTTTACCGCAAGCTGATGCGTATGGATGAGTAAATTTGACCGCACCCGCCATCTCAAAAGTTTGTAATTGATTGCGGCCCAAAAATGCGCGCTAATAATGTAATGCCATCGAGAAGGCGAGATTATATTATTGGTGCGCTATTTCTATTTTGAGGAGTTACCAAAAAGAATTGGTTTAAAGCCCCAAGCCCGATCGCCCTTGAGAAATAAAAAGAAGATGATTTATTACTCCAATCCTCAGACTTTCAGGTAGAGTTGGCACTCCTTTCGTCAACTGTCAAGGGGTCAACTGTCAAATAAATTTTTCGTGATTGGTAATTTATTCCTGGACGTAGGGGTTGACAGAAACCGGGTTTTTTCACGAAAATTCTAGCCAGAAAACCTCATATTTTGTGAAAAATCCAGTTTCTTGATGTTTGTGTTTAAGCCATATAATTAAGGAGCGCAAATTAAATAATTTACACAAGTATGTGGGATGGGCGTCTCGCCCGTCCAGAAAGGAGGGGCGAGACGCCCATCCCACAAGAAACATCAAATTGTAAGTTATTTAATTCTCATTTCTAAGGAACCCGCGTGCCTCACGGAAATTGAGAACCGCTATAACTGAGTTGTTGCGTCATTAGAAAAGAGTGCAAAAATTGCTTTACTATATTGAAAGGCATCTGGATCTAACTACGTTGCATAGGTCTTTAAAAAGCGGCATTTATATCAATTAAAGATTGATAAGATTATTCTTAAACAGTTGTTTGATAGTTAATAAAAACCTAAAGCCGCAAAAAAAATATGAAAATAAAGATGTCAAAAAAAAGCTAACTAAAGGGTGGCGAACAAATGAATAAAAGTTCCCCTTAAAAAATCGATCGGCGCAAAAGTGACAAAATCGAGTATAATCATATTGCGAAATTGACTCGCAATGCTGAAATACTGTTGAATAAACTAAATTTATTTAAATAGACAGGTCCAAATTGAGGAGAGAAGGCGTACCCAAATTGACTAAATATTTGCTGATCGGTTCGACAAAAGCTTACAGCGGCAAGTCCGCGATCGCCCTGGGGATGGCGCTGGCACTCCGGGAACAAGGAATGGCAATCGCCTACGGCAAACCGCTGGGAACCTGTTTCAGCTCGGAGGGAGCTGGAGTGGCGGAGGAAGATGTGCGGTTCGCGGTAGAGACGCTTAAACTCTCAGAAAGTCAGATGCCGTCAACACTGCTGTATTTGGACGAAGAGACGGTTCACAAGCGTTTGCGCCAAGAAGACAAGACAGATTACCGCCAGTCTCTGGCGCAATATTTGCAAAATCCCAGCGGAGACTTGGTGCTGTTAGAAGGCCCTGCTAATTTGGAGGAAGGCAGTCTGTTTGACTTGTCTTTGTCTCAAATCGCTGATGCCATTGATGCCTCTGTGCTGCTGGTAGTGCGCCCGATCGATCTTTATATAGACGATTTGCTGTCAGCGAAGCGGCGCTTGGGCTCGCGCTTGATAGGCGTCGTGCTCAACGATGTTCCCTCCGACAAACTTGAATCCGTAACTGCGACTGTGCGCCCTTTTCTGGAAGCTAGCGGTATTCCAGTTTTGGGAATGCTGCCGAGAAGCGCTTTGCTGCGGAGTGTCAGCGTCAAAGAATTAGTCCACCAATTGAAAGCTGATGTTCTCTGCCGTCGAGACCGCTTGGATTTGATGGTGGAAACCTTGACAATTGGTGCGATGAATGTTAGCTCAGCTATGAAGTATTTCCGCAAAGCCAGAAATATGGCGGTAGTCACCGGGGGCGATCGCACGGACATTCAGCTCGCGGCTCTGGAAAGCTCGACTCAGTGCTTAATTCTCACAGGCCACTTGCCTCCTTCTCCCTTGGTAATCGGCAGAGCAGAAGAAATGGAAATTCCAGTTTTATCTGTTGATTTGGATACCTTAACCACGGTGGAAATTATCGACAGCACCTTTGGCAATGTCCGCCTGCACGAACGCATCAAGGTGGAATGCGTTACTCAGCTAATGGCAGAACACTTTGACCTTAAGGCCATGATGGCATCATTGGGTTTGGGCGATCGAGTTCATTAACAAGGCCACCGGATCTGAAGGTATTCGGCAGCGGGAACTGGGCGAACAACATATTCGGCAGAGGCAAGAAGGCAGAGAGGATTTTTGGTTTAAAAAATAAAAACTCAAAATTCTTAAATCCTCAATTTTTATTGAATCGTACCTTCTGCTCTGGCTGCCGAATGCTTTTAGACATTCTGCCTTCTGGGTTCCTCAAATCTCCCGCTCCTCTAGTCAGATACCGTTAATCAGCAATTCTTAACTTCTTTTTGGTGGCAATTGCTAGTTAGTCTGCTAGAATCCACAACGTAGTTTTATTTAATTTAATAAATTCTTTGAGTCAATCAATTGAGCTACCCAGAGTTGATGATTTTTTACAAGAACTTGCGGCGATCCAGCAAACAAGCTCCAAGCGGGTTGCTCTTTTGGGTTCTCGCCACGTTCCTATTACCCACCAGCAGCTAATTGAGATGCTGAGCTACGCCTTAGTTCTGGGAGGCAACCAGCTCATCACATCGGGGGCTACAGGCACCAATTCAGCCGCAATTCGGGGGGCAATGCGAGCAGATCCTAATCTGCTGACGGTGATTTTGCCGCAAAGCATGAGCCGCCAGCCTCGGGAGTCCCGCGAGCAGCTCGAACAAGTCATACATTTGGTAGAAAATCCCAAAAATGACAGCTTGTCTCTCCCGGAAGCCAGCGCCATGTGCAATCAGGAGATTATTTCTCGCTGTCAGCAACTGATCTGTTTTGCTTTTCACGAAAGCCACACTTTGCTGAAAACTTGCCAGGATGCGGAGGAACAGCGCAAAGTTGTTACTCTGTTCTATTTTGATTGAAATGCGAGGTGGATAATGCTGTTGGGATTGCCTGTGTCGGTTATTCTGCTTGATTCTGTTGCTGCTGCTGCTGCGCTGGTTTACGCACCGTTTTTGGTGGTTGCCCTTGCTCGGTTGCAGCTAGGCTATGACCAAGCAGCACCTCGCGCTATGTTTGATAGGTTGCCCGGTTACGCTCAGCGGGCAACTTGGGCTCACCAAAATTCGTTTGAGACGTTTATGCTGTTTTCAGCGGCGGCTTTGATGGCTTTTGTGACAGGAATAGATTCGGAGGCGGCGGGCTGGGCTGGAATCGCTTTTCCTGTAGCCCGATTGTTGTTTTCGGTTTTCTATATTCTGAATGTGCCTCTGGGGCGATCGCTCATGTTTGCGATTAGTTCTACTTGCACTTTCTCTTTATTCTATTTCAGTTTGATGGCTGTTAATGGGTAATTGTCAGTTGTCAGTTGTCAGTTGTTAGTTGTTAGTTGTTAGTTGTTAGTTGTTAGTTGTCATTAGTTGAGAGACGCTTAATTAATGACTAATTACCAACTACGAACTACTAACTACCAACCACCCATTCCCCATTCCCCATTCCCCATTCCCCATTCCCCAATGCCCTGCGCGGGCCAATGACCTGCGCGGGCCAATTACCAATTTACCAATTACTAATTTATGGCTGCTAATTATTCATTTGATATTGTCAGCGAGTTCGACAGGCAAGAATTAGTTAACGCCGTTGACCAAACAGTGCGGGAAATTCAAAGCCGCTACGACTTGAAAGATACCAAAACCACCGTGGAATTGGGCGCAGAATCGATTACTGTCAATACGGACAGCGAATTTACTCTCGATGCCATTCACACTGTTTTGCAAACAAAAGCCGCTAAGCGGAATTTATCTCTGAAAATTTTTGATTACGGCAAAATTGAAGCTGCTAGTGGTACTAGAGTACGCCAAGAAATCAAACTCAAAAAAGGGATTGATCAGGAAATTGCCAAAAAAATCACTAAATTAATTCGAGATGAATTTAAAAAAATTCAAGGCTCGATTCAAGGTGATGCAGTCCGCGTTTCTGCCAAGGATAAGGATGATTTGCAGTTGGTAATTCAACGCTTGAAGCAAGAAGATTATCCGATGGCTTTGCAGTTTACCAATTACAGGTAGGTTTGTGAAAGCTAGGTATTGGATGCCCGGTTGTGCGATCGCATCTTTGAGCGCGATCGAACTTGCGTTGCGCTTGCTGGGATTCGGAAATCCTGCTTTGCTGCAAGCTGATGCTGAGGTTGGGTATATATTTGCACCAAATCAACTTGTATATCGTTTTGGCAATAGACTTCAGTACAATCAATTTTCTCAACGGTCTGAACAAATCGATTCAGCCAAGCCTGAAGGTACTATCAGAATTTTGATGACAGGAGACTCGGTTCTCAATGGCAATAATAGCACGGATCAGGCAGAAACTATTACAGAATTGTTGGCAGCGCGTTTGTTGGGCATCAAAAAGCAGGTTCAGGTGCTAAATGCTTCTGCGGGATCTTGGGGAATTGGCAATCAATTGGGATATATTCGCAAGTTTGGCACTTTTGAAAGCGATGCTGTGATTTTGCAAATTGGTACTCACGATTTGCTGCAACCTTCAAGTACCAGCGCCGGGATCAAAAATAATCCCCTGATGCCGAATCGCAAACCGTTATTGGCAATGCAAGAAGTGTTTGATAGATACGTTGTGCCCCGATTTTCGAGTGTTTTTGTGCCGAATTCCCCTGGGGCGGGTGTGCCTGTGCCGGAAGCGCAACGGTTTAGGGAAAATATGCAGCGATTTGAGGAAATAGTGGCTTTGGTGCGAGCTCGCAATATTCCATTGTTTGTGTTGTATACTTGCGATCGCTCGGATTTACTGCCAGTACCGAATCAGCCGAGGTTTAAATCTGAGTTTGTCGATCGGCTAAAAGCTTTGAAAATTCCAGTCACAGACACTCATGCAGCCTGGTCAAAATTGCCGAAAACCACGGTAGAAAGTTATTTTCGGGATGGCGTACACCCCACAGCCCCAGCCTATGAATCTATCGCAGATTTATTGTTTCAGCAGTTGTGTACTGAGAAAAAATTAGCTGCTTGCTCATTAACCAATACCAATCCTGAAAAATAGTGCTACACATATATTTTATGCGATCGTCTGTAAACAAATGCGATTGCCCTGTCCCGAGATGGAACGGCGAATTTCAATAAGTGATAGACAATTTAATTGTGTAGCAAAATGCGATCGCAATTATTATTAAATATCTAAACTTGTGACTCTTTTTGTCACAAGTTTAGCGGGACTTGCTGCAAGTCTATCGCACTTAAAGAACGTAAATCCTGCGATGCTGACTGCCGGTGAAAAACCAGGTTTCTCCGTTCAACAGAACTTAAAGTAATACCAATTTGTCAAATTAATCCAAAGCCGTAGTTGTAAGGTGTGGAACCATCAGCAATCCCTAAAAAATATCGACAATTTAACAGATCCGCACCCGCTCAACAGAGTCAGTGTAAACAAACACAACATTTATTGTGTAGCAATCTTTTATTAAAATGGTATTATATTGTAACTCTAATTGCGTACAAGGAGCAGAATTTATCCTGGAGATTCCCATTACCAATTAAATGTTAAGTAAGGACTTACAACTAATATCAGTTTGCCAAAGTGTTGCTACAATTCTCAATTTTATAATTTTTTTTATTAAAAAGAATTGTACTATGTCCGGTCGATTACAATGACAAAAACGGTTTGTAGTGCGGACTTCAGTCCGCTCTTTGGGTGAGGATGCGGATTACAATGACAAAAACGGTTTGTAGTGCGGACTTCAGTCCGCTCTTTGGGTGAGGATGCGGACTGAAGTCCGCACTACAAACGAATCTTAGTGTTGTCAATCGATCGCACACGATCTTATCCCAACTGATATTTAGCAATATTTTTCAGAATTGATATAAGCTGTAGCTGGCGCTACAGCTTGTATAGCGTAAATTATATTTAAATATCTAAACCAATGACTGTTAACTCGGGAGAATGTTCGACAACAAACTGGTAATATAACTCTTGCTTGGCTTGCGGTGGCAGAGATATTATCCATTCTAGCAGTCCCATTTCACCTGCTACTATCTTTGGATTAGTCTGAGTTAAACGCACTTTTATTTGTTCTTTGCGAGGGACTGGCAGTTGCTCTTTTAGTGTCAACTTAGCAGGCACTTGCTGCAAGTTTGTCAAAATTAACCGATAGGCGTAAGTCGTGCGCCGCTGGTTGCCGATCAGTTTTTTATCGACTTGTCTTTCCACTAATTCCCGCTCTATTTTTAATCCTTCATCTATTCCTAAATTAAGTTGGAATTCTTCGCCTGGGGAAATATTGTCTAACTGTAAAGTACCGACAAAAGTGTTGTCGCGAAAGATATTTGCTTTCCCGGGCAGCAGAGTTGCACCTGTCGTCGGATTGGTAATTATTGCTTGTAAATAGGCGAAACTGACTAAACGCGGAATGGCGATATATTCAGGTTTTGAGGGATAATTCTCACTGAAAATAGTGACTTTGTGCGGCGTGCCGTCGCTGGGAATATTGGTATTTCCTCCTACTTGAAATGAGACGGTGCTACCTTCTCTGGATACTGTTGCTGTGGCGGTTTGAGCTACTATGGGTTCGGGTTCGGGAGCAGCACTACGCATAGCTATGATTGCAAATTGTGGCTCATTTTCCATCTCAAATCCCCCATATGTTTCCATTTCTGCTTTCGCAGTCTGTCGGTACTGTTTTCTCATAAGTTCTGCGGGTTGAGCAGATTGTGGGCGAACAATGTCGATAAACCAGGGTTGGAGTTTTGGCGGCAAAGTTCCCATTCCGGGTTTGGCTGTGGATAAAGTCAGCGCTACTCCCCTCCAATCTTCGCCGGTGTTTTGGTTGACTTCGGCTAGGTAATTGAGATTGATTTGATTGTTGGTTGTGTTGACTCGCAAGTCGTACAGGGGAGTCCAGCTAGCTCGCATTACTACATAGGAAATTTCTAGTTCAAAATTGCCGCTTCCGCTGGGTTCGATCGCCACAATGATGTTAAAAGTTTGCTGGGAATGGGGAGT
The DNA here is from genome assembly GCA_004293365.1 of Oscillatoriales cyanobacterium. Lineage (GTDB taxonomy): Bacteria > Cyanobacteriota > Cyanobacteriia > Cyanobacteriales > Microcoleaceae > Microcoleus. Next base: position 98,802 of record RDYN01000006.1, read on the forward strand.
TTGTACTTGGCGCAACTGCTGGCGCAATGCTTCTATTTGCTTGTTTAATTCGCGCTGCTGTCTTTCGTGTTGGGCGATCGCACTTATGTACTTTTTATAATTACTGCCTAAAAAATTGAGCAATTCGCCGGCTTCATTCAAACCGATCTGCTGCTTGGAAATGCTGCTAGCAAAGGAACCTACGCTTTTTTCGCTCAAATTCTCGACAAAGTTGAGTTGAATTCTTCGGGAGGCGATTTGCTCGTCAATTCCGCGTTTTTGGGTTTCTAACTCTTGGATTTGTTGGGTTAATTCGGCGGTGCGATCGCCCGCAGGTTCGCTGTGAAACACGGTTTCGGTGTGCACTCCCAGCAATCGCACGGCGACGGTACCCGCACCGGTAGCCCTGACTGACTCGGTTTCGAGGGTTGTGGGGAGAGAGGCTACAGTCAATTCGCGCTCGTTTCCCGTCAGGGCTACTGTGCCGCGGCGGGTGATCAGGGCGCGATCGGTGTACACAGTAACTTCTGAAATTCGGGATTCTACTATTTTGCTATTATTGCGATCGAGTAAATCTGAATCAGTCATTGCTACTAATCCCTCTACGAAACTCTTGTAGTGCTGCCGGGGGCGAAGCCAACAAAATGCAGCGCTTCCACACAGATAAGTCTAACTCAGACAGCAATTCGCTGTTTGTAATTCGCTCATAACCCTGCTCTCGCAAATGGTAAAGCTCTAGCGTTCCGTCTTCCCAAAACCAAACTTCCGGCACACCCATCACCCGATATTTCTGAAGTTTAATCGGACTGCCGCTAGTAATAACTACCTCAACGCACAAGTCAGGAACATCCTTATCTGTCCCGAAACAATAAGACAAATCTGCCTGATACTCGACTTGACCTTCACCAATCTGGCTGTAAGCACCGCTGGGGAAAAACTCAATTTCCGTAACTTCAAAGTAGATCGCAAGCAATACGCCAATTATCGATTTAAATGCTTCATGAGGTTTATTAATACCGACAATCTCTAACACTCCTTGACAATAAAATAACCGCACTCCCGGCACATTCTCAAAGCTAGCTTGAATTGCTTTGAATTGATGCCATGTTAAGCCGCGCCAAGTGAAATGCTGCTCGGCGGCGGGAGAAACTGTGGGATTGTCTATAGTTTGAACCATGACTGTCCTGTTTATTTCAATATGTTAGCAGTAATTCAATTTTAGCTCAGCGGCTCGATTCCCGCCAAATCCAAAATTTGTCAAGTTTCGCGATCGCCCATACCTCTTGAAAACTCGTCAAGCGCATCCAAAGGCGAAACAAACAAAATGCAGCGTTTGAGCAAAGATAAGTCTAACTCAGGCAGCAATTCGCTGTTAGTAATTCGCTCGTAACCCTGTTCTCGCAAATGGTAAAGTTCTAGCGTGCCGTCTTCCCAAAACCAAACTTCCGGGACACCCATCACCCGATATTTCTGAAGTTTAATCGGACTACCGCTAGTAACAACCACCTCAATACACAGATCGGGAACATCTTTTCTATTCCCGATACAATAAGATAAATCTGCCTGATACTCGACTTGACCCTCAACAATCTGGCTGTAAGCACCGCTGGGAAAAAATTGTATTCTTCTGAATTGAAAATAATTTATCAGTAGCGCTGCTATCAGACATCTTGTTTCCTCATGAGGTTGACTAATGCCCACAATTTCTAACACTCCATCACAGTAAAATAAGCGTACATTCGGCACTTTCTCAAAGCTAGCTTGAATAACCTTGAATTGATGCCATGTTAAGCCGCGTACAATAAAATGCTGCTCGGCTGTGGGAGATGACGTTGGATTGTCTATAGCTTGAACCATGACTGTCCTGTTTATTTCAAAATGCTAGCGGGGGAGGGCGGGTTTATTATCTTATTCATTTTAGACAGGGATGGTTGGTAAAACCCGCCCCTACGGTATATTGTTTTTTCCGCTTGCTTGCTCAATGTTAACTCAGCGGCTCGATGCCCGCCAAATCCAATATTTGCGGAATCAAATCTTCTCGCTTGACAGCCATCATGTGAACTCCTTGACATAAATGTCGCGCTAGCTTGACTTGTTCGGCTGCAATTCTGATGCCTTCCTGCAAGGGTTCCGGAGATTTTGCCAAACGATCGATCGTTTCTTGCGGTATGTGAACTCCCGGTACGTATTTTTTAATAAATTCAGCATTTTTAGCTGATTTAAACAAAAAGATTCCTGCTAAAATTGGTTTGTTGCAGCCAGCAGCAATTTGCTGCATAAACTTATCTAAAACGTCAAAATCTGTAATTAATTGGCTCTGAAAAAACTGGGCTCCAGCTTCTAGTTTTTTCTCAAATCGGCTTTGTAAACCCGACCAACTGGGGCATTGCGGATCGACAGCGGCACCGACAAATAAATCGGTAACTCCGTCTGTTAAAGCTTTGTCGTTCCAGTCAAAGCCGCCGTTCATTTTTTGAATTACTTGCAGCAGGCGGACTGATTCTAAATCGAATACACTTTTGGCTTTGGGATGGTCGCCGGCTTTGACTGGATCGCCGGTGAGTGCCAAGATATTATGGATGCCTAAGGCGTGGGCTCCCATGAGATCGGCTTGCAGGCCTATTTGATTGCGATCGCGACAAGCAACTTGACAAATCGGCTCAATTCCCCGCTGCAATAGAATTGCGGAAACGGCTAGGGGACACATTCGCAGCACTGCGCGGCTTCCGTCTGTGATGTTGATGGCGTGAACTCTGTTTTTTAGAAGTTCAGCCATTGCGATTGTATGAGTCATGTCGCCGCCTTTTGGCGGGGCTACTTCTGCGGTAATTATAAATTCTCCGGGGGTGGTGCAGGCTGTACGAAAACGGTTCATAGTTAGTTGACAGTTGACAGTTGACAGTTGACAGTTGACAGTTGTTATTTTTGAATATCTCGCAATAATCAATAACTAATAACTAATCAGGGCTGTTTCATTCTCCCGACAGTCCGCCAGGGACTAAAGTCCCTGTCTCAGAGCAGCAAGTCGTCTGAAGACGACTGAAAGAGTCATTTATAGTTCTATGCAAGAGGATTTTAGCTTGGAGACAGGGGTTTCAACCTCGCTTAGGACTGTCGGACTGTCGCACTGGGGCTTTGAGAGAATGAATCAGCTCTGAATAACTAATGACTAATAGCGTTCGATTGCGGGGACAGCAAAACATGACTAATGACTAATGACTGATGACTAATGACTGATGACTAATTAGGTAGAGAATAACCAAAAGCAGTTTTAACCTTATTCAAAGTTTGGTTGGCAATAGTTTCTGCTTGTTCTCTTCCTTCACGGAGTACAGATTCTAGATATCCCGGTTCGTCCATTATTTCTTTGTATTTATCCTGAATTGGTTTGAGGGCATTAATTGTCGTCTCTGTCAACAATGGTTTGAAATCTCCCCAACCCATGTTTTCACATTCGGCTGCGACTTCTTCCTTGGATTTGCCGGAAAGCAGGAGGTAAAGTGTTAGCAAATTTCTCGCTTCGGGGCGATCGGGGTCGTCGAAAGTTAAGCCCCGCACGGCATCTGTTTTGCAGCGCTTGATTTTTTTGGCGATCGTATCTGGCGAATCTAATAAGTTAATTCGACTTTGTTCGGAAGGGTCGGATTTTGACATTTTGCGCGTGCCGTCAGTCAAACTCATCACCCTCGCGCCGTCTGTGCGAATTAAGGGTTCGGGTAGTTTCAAAACTGGTTTTTCTGGTGTGCCAAATTGGTGATTTAATCTGATGACGATATCGCGGGTGAGTTCCAAATGCTGTTTTTGGTCTTCTCCTACTGGCACTTTGTCGGCATCGTAAAGCAAGATGTCTGCTGCCATCAACACGGGATAGTTTAGCAAGCCTGCGTTGACATTTTCGCCTTGTTTAACTGCTTTTTCTTTAAATTGAATCATATCTTGGAGCCAGTTAATCGGCGTAATGCAGTTGAGCAGCCATGCTAGTTCTGTGTGCGCCGAGACGTGGGATTGGACGAAAATAGTAGAATATTCTAAATCGATGCCGCAAGCTAAATAGAGGGCGGCGATGGTGTAAGTGTCGGAGGCTAGGGTTGCTGGATTGTGCGGTGCGGTAATTGCGTGCAAATCTACTACGCAAAAGTAGTTTTCGTACTGGCTTTGACCTTCTACCCAGTTGCGAATGGCTCCGAGATAGTTACCGAGGTGTAGATTGCCTGTTGGCTGAACTCCTGAAAGAACGCGCTGTTTGCCCATGAGGAAAGAATAGAATTGAAGTCTCATTTCTATATTGACACGTTATTTAGATTTAAGATACTTTTGGTTAAAATTTACATTTTGCACCATTGTCAGCAACGCTGCTCAAAGCCCGTTCCACTTTTCAGACATCTTTCGGGAGACGGCATTGTTCGTTAGTGTCAATTTTAGGTCTTATGTATTACAGATCTACTGGCTGACGATTAAGGTTAGATCCCCCCTAGCCCCCCTTCTTAAGGGGGGGACAAGAAGCGATCGAAGTCAACCCCTACTCCCCTTTTTAAGGGGGATTTAGGGGGATCTGGCCTCGGGTGAAAGCGAAATTTCTAAGGTTTAAGACTTAAGTTGACACGACGAAAGGCATTGGCGTGTCCTTAGCTTGAAAGCAATTACCAATCTGTCAGCAACCTTGCTTTTCGCAACACAAATGTGAGGACGGTTTCTTGGCCGGTAATAATATCGGCTCTGCCCTCCATTCCCGCTTGAATTGAATACTGGCGGGGGACATTTGCCTGGGAGTTTCCTAAGAATTGACCGCTGGTGGAGTTGAGTTTTGTTAAATAGGTTTGTTGGGGTTTAATTGCTACTTCGTAATATGCTGTACCTAAATTGTTACCGGGATTTTGAGGGGCGATCGCATCTGGGGCGATCGCGCTGACTGTTCCTTTGAGTGTCCCGTAATCTGGGAAGGGTAAGGCGGAAATCCTGATCTGTACGGATTGGCCGATTTGGATGCGGGCGATGTCTTGGGAGGTGACTTTGGCTTTGACTACTAAGGGTACGTCGCTGGGGACGATTTGGGCGATCGCAGTACCGGCTTGTACGGTTTGACCGGTGTTTTGTACTTCCAATCTGAGAATTGTACCATCAGCGGGGGCGCGGATAACGCTATTTTCGAGTTTTGACTCAATTTGATTGAGTTCTTTTTTAGCTTGAATTAATTGTTGTTGAATGGACGATCGCTTGACAAGCAAAACCCGCCGACTTCTGCCGAGTCTCTCGGCGACATCGGGCTGCGATGTGGCGATTTTGACAAGAGCGGACTCGACTACTTCCTGGGCGGCAGAATTTTGTGTTTGGATGGTTTGAAATTGGCCGCTGGCTAAAATTTGATTTTCTAAGTCCCGCAGTTGTTGGTTGATTTGCCCTGCTGCTGTTTGAGACTGATTGATTATGTCTTGGAACTGCTTTTTTTGAGCGCCCAAACGCGAAGCGTCTACAACTGCGATCGCATCTCCGGCTTTTACTGTCTGATTTTCGGTGACAGCAATGCTTTCGACGCTTCCTTCGGTTGCTGCTTGCACGACGCGCACTTCTCCTGCTGGACGGACGATCGCGTCTGCTTTGACTGTAGCACTGTATTTGGTGACGCTGGCAAGGGCGATCGCCCCACCAAACGTGGCCACCATCAAAATTCCCCCCAAAGTCGTCCAGCGGCTGACAGGGGGCAAAAACTGGTCGTTATCAAAGGTTTCTGCGGGCATGGGTTCGGTAGTGCGAGGCATGGCGGCTGTTGGGGGTGAGGGGAATTGTTTTGAATTTTAAGTTTTGAATTCGGGGAAAGAGAATCGTTGTGAGTTTTAATGCCAGTTCCAAAAAAGAATGCAACTCGCTGCCAACTCCAAAGCCTTATTAAATAAGTCATTCTCAAACCTCAAACGGTATGAGTTGGAAGAAGGAGAGATCGATCGCCTATTTCTTCGATCGCATTTATTTTCGAGCTTTCCGGACACCAAGCATAAGTTTAGAAGTCTCAATCAAAATTCACAGGGTTAAGGTCAAAATCCGCACAGCTTTGCCTTCGCCACCCGGAAATTTTCTCAAACATCAAGAATCGTGCAGCCAGCGGGCAACAGTCAGAAAAATAGAGCGTTTCCGCCATGATTTTTGGCGCTGTTACCCGGTTTTTCTGCGACGTGTACGTAAGTAACTATATATGTCTTAATAGGAGTTCCTTATGCCGGACAATCAACAAAATTCACTTTTTAGCGAACTAACCGATCGAGAATCAGAAATGGTCAACGGTGGCAGCACTACCAGCGGTTTCAGCAGTGATAACAGTAACAGCGATACCAAGAACAGCAGCAATGGCATCAATACGCTGTTTTTCGTGCCACAGCCGAGCCAGCTTTTCCTTTACGATCCGATTCGCGATCGCCCTTACAAAACCCTTGTAGTCTAGATAGCTAAGTCAAGTAGTGCGATCGGATAAATCTTAAAAGTTTCTCAGTAATATTCCGGGCGATCGCAGAGGCATGGAGAAGTATTAGTTAGTAATCATACGAGGCTATCGAAATTATATAAAGTTTCTAGTTTTCGTTCAATATCATCAACTTAAATGGAGTCAAATCATCATGCAAGAAACAAAGGAAAATTCACTATTTGCTGAACTCACCCCTGAAGAATCAGCTAGCGTTAACGGCGGTTGCTACTCTTATTCCGAGCGTGGCGACAACTATCGCCGCCGGCGCCGTTGGGTCGTGTATCGCCGCAATTGCGACGGTTCCTTCAGAAGAGTCGTTCGCTACGGCTACTGGTAAAGTTTAGTGCTGTGAATGCCGCGATCGCCCTGATTACAAAACCCTAATAGTCTAGATAGGTGAGTCAGGTAGTGCGATCGGGTGAATTCTCAAAACTTCTCAGTGGTATTCCGGATGAACTCAGAGGCATTGAGAAGTATTAGTCAGTAATTACACGAGGCTATCGAAATTAGATAAAATTTCTAGTTTTCGTTCAATCTCATCAATTTAAATGGAGTCAAATCATCATGCAAGAAACAAAAGATAACTCATTGTTTGCTGAACTCACCCCTGAAGAATCAGCTAGCGTCAACGGCGGTTACTACTATGCCGATCGCTATTATGGTGGCGACAACTGTCGCCGTCGGCGCCGTTGGGTCGTGTACCGCCGCAATTGCGACGGTTCATACAGAAGAGTAGTTCGCTACGGCTACTGGTAAAGTTTAGTGCTGTCAATTCAGCTCTATAACTGTGGAATCGAGAAAGCACCCATAACTTTATGGGTGCTTTTTGCTGATTGGGTAGTCGGTGATGAGTAATCTTCTGTATGCTCTACCATTATTCATTTTGCAAAATGTTAAAGAACATCCCTTTTATCGGCAAAATGCCCTTATTCGGACAAGTCAACAGGTTTAAGAAATATCAGGTTGTACTCCAGCAGAGCGAGGAAGACTGCGGGGCGGCTTGTTTGGCTTCGATCGCGAAATTTTACGGACAAAATTTTACTATTAGCCGTTTGCGAGAGTCTGCGGGTACAGGTCAAAAAGGGACGACTCTGCTGGGCTTGAAACAAGGTGCTGAGGCGGTGGGCTTTAACGCTCGATCCGTGCGAGCAGCGGCTGCTATTTTAGACAAAATTGATGAAGCACCTTTACCCGCAATTATTCACTGGAGCGGGTACCACTGGGTGGTTTTGTACGGAAAGCAGGGCGACAAATATGCGATCGGCGATCCGGCTGTCGGTATGCGCTATATTTCCAAAGAAGAATTAGCAGCAGGTTGGACAGATTGGCTGTGCTTGCTAGTAGACCCAGATCCCGATCGATTTTTTGCAGAAGCAGACGGCCAACCGCCCGCCAATTCCTTGCAAAAATGGATGCGCCGGGTTTGGATTTACCGCCAGCTTTTAATGGAAGCACTGTTGATGAATGTGGTGTTGGGTTTGCTGTCGATTGCTTCACCTTTTCTCGTACAACTGCTCACCGATGACATTTTGGTGCGGGGCGACACGCAACTTTTGGCAAGTGTGGCGATCGCAGTTATAGTTATGAACCTATTTAGCAGCAGTTTAGGATTGGTACAGTCCAACTTAATTGCTCAATTTTCCCAGCGTTTAGAGTTGGGATTGGTCATGGAATTCGGGCGCAAATTCCTGCGATTGCCTTTAAGCTTTTACGAAACCAGACGCAGCGGCGAAATCGTCAGTAGATTACAAGACATCCAAGAAATCAATAAATTAGTTTCTCAATTTGCGATCAGCTTACCAAGTCAATTTTTTATAGCTGTAGTTTCTTTTATTTTCATGTTATTTTACAGCAAAGAACTGACGCTGGCAGCTACAGTCATCGCTGTGTTCATGACTGCCTCTACAATAGTTTTTCTGCCCGTATTGCAGCAAAAAACGCGGAATTTATTTGTACTGGAAGCAGAAACTCAAGGCGTTTTAGTAGAAACCTTTAAAGGCGCGCTGACAGTCAAAACGACTAGCAGCGCCCAGCAACTTTGGGAAGAATTTCAAGGTCGCTTCGGTCGCTTAGCGAGTCTGACTTTTCGCACTACACAAATCGGCATTCTCAACAACATTTTTTCTGGCTTTGTTGCTTCAGCGGGTAGCATTACCCTGTTGTGGTTGGGCAGCACTTTGGTAATTGACAAGGCATTGAGTATCGGTCAGTTGCTAGCATTTATTAGCATGAATCAAAACGTTACTACTTGGGTTACTTCCTTAGTCGAATGTACTGATGAAATGGCTCGCGTTCAGACAGCAACTCAACGGCTTTCCGAAGTCATAGATGCTGAGCCAGAAAGTAAAAGCGATATTAATAAACCTGTGGTAACGCTTCAAGACCGCGACGAAATTGTTTGCAAGAGTGTGAATTTTCACTACCCAGGCAGACTTGACTTGCTGGAAAATTTTTCTGTGACGTTTCCGGGCGGTCACGCAATTGCTTTAATCGGTTATTCTGGTTGCGGCAAAAGTACGCTAGCTAAGATAATTGCTGGTTTGTATCCGCTGCAATCTGGTAATGTGAGAATTGGCGGTTACAATTTGCAGGATTTGTCTCTCGATTGTCTCAGACAGCAGGTGGTTCTTGTTCCCCAAGAAGCTCATTTCTGGAGCCGTTCGATTCTCGATAATTTTCAATTGGGGAGTCCCGATGTTACTTTTGAACAGATTGTGAAAGCTTGCAAAATTGCCGGGGCGGATGAATTTATCAGCCAATTACCTGATAAGTATCAAACTGTTTTAGGAGAGTTTGGGGCGAATATTTCTGGGGGACAAAGACAGAGATTGGCGATCGCCCGCGCCATTCTCAACAACCCGCCCGTATTGATTTTAGACGAATCTACCGCAGGGCTAGACCCCGCCAGCGAAGCAGAAGTGTTGGAGAATTTGTTGATGTACCGGCAGGGGAAAACTACGATTTTTATCAGTCACAGGCCGCGAGTGATCGATCGCGCCGATTGGATTATCATGTTAGAACGTGGTCGGTTGAAACTGCAAGGATCTGCTGCAAAATTGCGATCGATTCCCGGAGATCACTTAGAGTTTTTGGAACCTTAAAAACTTGTAGATAAGATAAGACGGCGGTTAGAAACCGCGCCGACACAAACGAAGTTGAATAAGATAAGACGGCGGTTAGAAACCGCGCCGACACAAACGAAGTCCGCCTCCGCGGACTGAAGAGAATAAGGTAATTTTAACCGCAGACTCTTCATCTTCAACCCGCGCACCATCCGGGTTTTGTTTGTATCGACGCGGTTTCCAACCGCCCGGTATTTTTATCTTCAACCCGCGCACCATCCGGGTTTTGTTTGTATCGACGCGGTTTCCAACCGCCGGGTATTTTATCTCACCGCCCGTCTTCTCAATTAATGAACCCGACAAACAAGCGGAATCGCCTCCTGATTTTCCAGCACCAAACCGTACTCCAAACCCTCAACAACAGCCTGACAAGAAGCATCCAAAATATTACCAGAAACCCCAACCGTCGTCCAACGATCGTGGCCGTTACTAAACTCAACCAACACGCGAGTTTTAGCAGAAGTACCCGCACCAGAATCCAGAATTCGCACCTTGTAATCTGTTAAGTAAAAATGCGCTATCGCCGGATAAAAATTCACCAAAGCTTTCCGCAAAGCCGCATCCAAAGCCGAAACCGGGCCGTTTCCTTCCGCGCATTCCAGAATAATTGTACCGTTGACTGACAATTTCACAGTTGCCAAAGCCGTACAATCTTCGCCAACCTTATCGCAGTGGACTTGAAATCCCGTAATTTCAAACCAGCGCTGTCGCTGCGACAAAGCCTCCCGCATCAACAATTCAAAAGACGCCTCAGCGCCCTCAAATTGATATCCCTGACTTTCCAAATCTTTCAATTTTTGCAGAATTTGGCGGCAAGCAGGATTTTTGCGATCGAGTTCAATACCAAAAGTCTTAGCCTTCGCCAAAACATTACTCAAACCCGATTGATCCGAAATCACAATTCGCCGGATATTGCCGATTTTTTGCGGTTCCAAATGTTCGTAAGTTAACGGATTTTTCTCAACCGCCGATACATGAATTCCGCCCTTATGAGCAAAAGCCGAAAGACCGACAAAAGGAGCGTGATCGTCGGGAGCAAGGTTAACAATTTCGCTGACAGATCTACTGACTTGAGTTAATTTCGCTAATTGCTCATCTTGAATGCAATCATAACCCAACTTGAGCTGAAAATTAGGAATCAAGGAACACAAATTAGCATTACCGCAGCGTTCGCCATAACCGTTAATAGTTCCCTGTACCATCGTCACGCCTTCCCGCACACCAGCCAAAGCATTAGCAACGGCAACTCCAGAGTCGTTGTGAGTGTGAATTCCTAACTGTAAGGATTGGGCGCGCTCTGTTCCCAAAGCTGCTAAAACATCGCGAACAACTTGACTGACTTCGTGAGGCAAAGTGCCGCCGTTAGTATCGCAAAGTACCAGCCATTCTGCACCGGCATCCGCCGCCGCTGCTAAAGTTTTAATTGCATAATCGGGATTGTGCTTGTAGCCATCAAACCAGTGTTCCGCATCGTAAATAACGCGCCTTCCCTGACTCCGCAAATATTCAATTGTATCTCGAATCATCGCCAGATTTTCTTCTAGCGTCGTCTTCAAACTTTCAATTACGTGCAAATCCCACGACTTGCCAAACAGCGTTACCCAGCGAGTCCCCGCAGACAAGATAGGCTGCAACATTTCATCATTAGCTGCCGTTTTTCCCGGTCGTCTGGTCGAACAAAAAGCGACAACTTCTGCTTGAATTAATGGCTGTTCTTTGAGCCGCCAAAAAAATTGTACGTCTTTAGGATTTGCTCCCGGCCAGCCACCTTCAATAAACGGAATTCCTAAACTGTCTAACTGTCGAGCAATTCGCACTTTGTCTTCGAGAGATAAGCAGAGTCCCTCGCACTGAGCGCCGTCTCGCAGCGTGGTATCGTAGATCCAGAGCCGATTTGTCATGGGATTTTGCGATCGAGAAATTGGTAATATATGACTTACCATGTTAGAGGAATTTATGGGAAATTAATGCGATAATATATAGGAAAATTAACATAAATCTAATCGGGGTAATTTACTGTGGTTAAGGTACAAGCGCAAGGAAAAACATTTGAGTGCGATCGCGGATCGAATCTCCGTGAAGTCTTGCTCAAAAACGGCATCGATCTCTACAACGGCAACGCCCAAGTAATCAACTGTCACGGTTTGGGGACTTGCGGCACCTGCGCCGTCACCGTCGAGGGCGAAGTTTCCGAGTCCGAGTGGCGTGAAAAAGCGCGACTTTCGATTCCTCCCCATTCTCCCGCATCAAACCGCCGTTTGTCCTGCCAGACTAAGGTTTTGGGCGATATTAAGGTGACAAAATATGACGGTTTTTGGGGCCAGGGCTCGGAGACTGTCTGGAAACCATAGGCGGAGATTTTTTGTGCAGGAAGATCGATCGCACGATCGCCTTGCAAGATAATATGTAAGACTTGCCCAAAAATTCTCAATATAAGGTGCGAACACCAGCCGTTAGTGTTAACAAATACGTCAAATGTAGCATGAGTCTGTTGTCTGACGATTAGGCCTTCGATCCCCCCTTAGCTTGCCCCCTACTCGACCCCTACTCCCCTTAAGAAGGGGGGGACAAGAGTATCTTGAGTTCCCCGTATCGTTGCATAGTATGAGTCTGCTGGCTGACGATTAAGCTTTCGATCCCCCCTAGCCCCCCTTCTTAAGGGGGGGACAAGAGTATCAAAGTCCCTCTTAATCAAGGGGGAACAAGAGTATCAAAGTCCCTCTTAATCAAGGGGGAACCAGAAGCACTCAAAGTCCCCCTTCTTAAGGGGGATTTAGGGGGATCGGGCCTCGGTTATAAACGAGAGATAAAAAGGATTTTAAGCGATTGTTGAAACCAATCCATACCAGCACCTTACCCTCAAGAAGGCTTTGAGGTAAAACGAGCCAGACAGTCCATAGAAAAGTCAATGAATTCATCTCAAGATATTCTGATTATTGGTGGCGGAATTATCGGCCTTTCCCTAGCAGTTGAACTGAAGTTGCGAGGGGCTTCTGTCGCCGTTCTGAGTGCCGATTCTCAACAACCGACGGCCCGGGCCGCGGCCGGAATGCTCGCGCCCCAAGCCGAACGAATTCCCCCGAGTCCGATGCTGGATTTGTGCTTGCAAAGTCGCTCAATGTATGCTTCCTGGGTGGAACGGCTGGAAGAGATTGCGGGGTTGAAAACGGGATATTGGCGATCGGGAATTCTCGCACCTGTTTGTCAAAATGAGCCTCAACAACAGCCGCTTTTGTCAAACCTTAATTGTCAATGGTTGGACAGAGATGCTGTTCGCCAGCAGCAGTTTGGATTGGGTGAAGAAGTAATCGGCGGTTGGTGGTATCCAGACGACGCTCAAGTTGACAACCGCGCTTTATTTCGGACGCTTCAAGCCGCAACTAAAGAATTGCAGATTGAGATTGTTCAAGACACAGCCAAGGAAATTATTCGGCAGGGAAACCGAGTTTTTGGGGTTGAAACAACGGCAGGAAAATTGCAAGCAGATTGTTATGTTTTGGCTGCCGGGCCTTGGTGTGAGAAGTTATTGAATATTCCAGTGTTTCCCAGAAAGGGGCAAATGCTCTCAGTCTGCGTACCAGAAGATTGTGCAGTTAGGCAGCCGCTGCAAACAGTTTTATTCGGAACTGGCATTTATATTGTGCCGCGTCAAGATGGTAGAATTATTATTGGCGCAACTAGCGAAAATGTGGATTTTACCCCAGGAAATACGCCTGCGGGAATGCAAAGTTTGCTAGCAGGAGCGATTAAGTTATATCCTGAATTGCAGAATTATCCGATTCTAGAGTTTTGGTGGGGATTTCGGCCTGCTACTCCTGACGAATTGCCGATTTTAGGCGCTTCTGCTTGGGATAATTTGACATTGGCAACTGGGCATTATCGCAATGGCATTTTGTTGGCTCCGGTGACTGCTAAGTTGTTGGCTGATTTGATATTGGAGCAAAAATTAGATCCGTTATTGTCTGCTTTTAATTATTCGAGGTTTGCACCTTCTGTTGGGGACGCAAAATCTCTATCTTTAGGGTGATTTCCGGTCGCCTGTTTGTAGTGAGGACTTTAGTCCTCTCTTTGTGAATGAAGAAGGACTAAAGTCCTTACTACGAACTTAAAAATTGCTAGAATATAAAAATATTGGGTTTGTTTATAAGCTGCCCAGTTTATCAGGTGCATCGCTATGAAATTGTCCTTGATATTTGTGCGAGTCCCCTCCAAAATATCCTCGCACAAACAGTGATTGTAAGGATTCAGGTAACATAACTCCTTGCTGGGCAAAGACTTTAGATTTGGATCTCGATCGTAAATCAATCTCTATTCTCCATAAACCACCAAAAAATGTCATTCTTCGTCGTTTATTGACAATCGATCTCGAAATACAAAAACCCTTATTTTACCCTAAAACCCTTGCTAGACAAGCGTTGGAACCGCAAGTTTTTAGACCTGAATCCTTAGGTGATTCAGCGGTGGCAAGGAGGCTTCATAGTTGATTTTGGCAAGGAAAGGGATGTCTAAAGTCTTTGCCTTGCGAGTTTTTAGTGTCGTTTACATCAGGATCTCCTTGATAAAGTAAGGTGCGTGGCGATCGACAATTTCCTGCATTCAATTGTCGCTTGCTGCGTCGCTATGAGATTGTCGCTCTTTGTTCGGGCTTTTTGAGGGCGATGCACCCTAGCAATAATGTTGCAAGAGTTTTAAAAATTGGTATCAGTTTGCATTCTTTTTTTTAGGTTGGTTCAATTCCTTGCATTTAGCTAAAGCCAAATCGTAAGCATTTTGGTAATCGCTCCCGCCTAACATCAAATCGCCGTAATATTCATAAGGTTGCTTCCCATAAACCGGCAGCGGATCGTCTTCTGGATAATCTTCTTTTGACTCATCTAAAATTGCTTTAAGTTTCTTCACGTTCAAGCGCTGGGCGGGGAAGTAATGAATGTCACCTGCACTTTGACCGAGATGGGGAAAAGTTGGGTCAACAATTCGATCGCCTAATTCAATCCAGCTATACTCAATGGGTTTATAGGGCGCTCCCGGTGCAGCTAAAAATCCTTGGACGTAGATTGCGCCCTCGGTTGCTAATGCTGCTTTACAAGCATTATCAAAGCAGTTTTTAGAGTTGCTTTTGAGGCGAGTTGCGATTTCAATAGAAAGTGTCTCATCTAAGAGTTCGGTCATAATTGCTTGGAGTCGCGTGTGTGATTAGATTGTAGCAAGTCACAGCTCCGAACACAAAGAACGATCGTTCTTTGTGTTCCCCTACGAATAGAGCCCATACCCCCTCACCCATAAACAATTTGATTCCCGCGCGCAGATGGTGGCACAACTTTTTGCTACAAAATACTATTTGCCAAGTATACAATAGTCTGGATCGGATTTGGTGCTGAACGCCGATCGATAAAATTTTGCTTGCGCCCTCACCGATCGACCAGCCGTATAGGAGTATGGTATGGTATGATTTGATGTGCCGTCAATCAACTGCAATCTAAACTATATTCTCAGCTAAGCACTTATCCACACTACAGACATACTGAATGAAAAGCGCGATTAAAAAGTCGGATTTTGTGCTATCTCCTTACATGAAGAGCAACAATTCCAAAGCTACTTACCAACTACTCAATACAGTCATACCCTACATATTTTTATGGTTTTTAGCATTTAAAGCTGCGGCTATTTCTGTATGGCTTATGCCGCCGATATTGGTGTTAATGACACTCTTTTCAGGACGTTGTTTTTCATTGATGCACGATGGCGGACACTATTCTCTCTTTAGTTCCAAAAAAGTCAATCGTACCGTAGGCTTTCTGCTGGGTATCATCAATGCGATTCCTCAGTACCCCTGGTCTAGGGGACACGCTTACCATCACAAAAACAATGGTAATTGGGATATGTACCGAGGGCCTTCGGCGTTAATTTCGACCGAAAAATTTGCGGCGCTAAGTCCATTTAATCAAAAAATCTATCAGTTGCTCAGACACCCGCTGATGCTGTTTCCTGGGGGTTTTTTCTACCTGATTATCAAACCCAGACTCGCGCTAATGTTGGGAAGTGCTGGTTTTGTCAGACATACTTTTGAGTGTCTGAATCAAGATTTGGGCATGGGTTTATCTAGAATAATTGCTTCTTATAAATCCAAACATTGGTATACGACGGCTGAGTTTTGGGATTTACTGTTCAACAATATTTGTGTTGTTGGTAGCTGGCTTTATTTGGGTAACTTACTTGGGTTTGGGTTTTTCTGGACTGTTTACTCAATTGTGATGACTTGTTCGGCGGCGATCTTTATCTGTATTTTCTTTGTGCAGCACAACTTTGAGGGTTCCTACGCTCACAAAACAGAGGGCTGGGACTATCTGCTTGGGGCGATCGAAGGCAGCAGTTATCTCAAATTACCAAGAATTCTCAATTGGTTTTCGGCTGATATTGCTTACCACAATATTCATCATCTTTCTGAACGCATCCCTAATTACAATCTTCGGGCGTGTCACAATGCTAATCTGCATCTGCTTGGTAATTCAAAAATTCTGACAATTAGGGAAATCCCTGATTGTTTCAAGTTGATTCTTTGGGATGCTGATTCTGATAGCTTGCAATCGATCGCCTTATTTAGACAACAAGCACAAAGAAAATTCGTTAATGTAGAAGAATCGGCGGTTTAAACCGCGTCTACCCATAGGAAACCCGGATGGTGCGCGGGTTGAAGAACCAGTTCTTGAAATTGTGTTGTTTTATTCAGTATGTGGAGGTGGAGATAGTTGGGTGGAGGCGGTTGAAACCGCAGTATTATCTTATAATTGTTCAATCGCCCCATTTTTTTTGGCAATTTCAGCCTATATTCTGCTCTGGAGAAAAGGTAAAAAATGAATTTATTTGTTGTTGTACTTGGAGTTTTGTTTGTACTGCTGGCGATCGCCCTTCTGGTCTATTTAATCACGGCTCGCCCCTATCAATCATCCGACTCCGTGGCGAATTCCTACGACGAATGGACGGAAGACGGGATTTTGGAGTTTTACTGGGGCGAACACATCCACTTAGGGCATTACGGTGCGCCGCCACAACGGAAAGACTTCCTCGCGGCTAAATCCGATTTTGTGCATGAAATGGTGCGCTGGGGCGGCTTGGATCGATTACCTGCTGGTACTACCGTCTTAGATGTTGGCTGTGGAATTGGCGGTAGCAGTCGCATTCTCGCGCAGGATTATAAGTTTGCTGTCACTGGAATTACCATCAGCCCGCAGCAAGTTAAACGCGCTCAAGAATTAACTTCCCCAGAGCTCGATTTGCAGTTTCGGGTGGATGATGCTATGGCGCTGTCGTTTCCCGATGCGAGTTTTGATGTGGTTTGGTCGATCGAAGCTGGGCCCCATATGCCCGACAAAGCCGTTTTTGCCAAGGAGTTAATGAGAGTCGTAAAGCCCGGTGGCGTGCTGGTTGTGGCCGACTGGAATCAAAGGGACGATCGCACAATCCCGCTCAATTTCTGGGAAAAACCGGTAATGCAGCAACTCCTCGATCAATGGTCGCATCCGGCTTTTTCAAGCATTGAGGGCTTTTCAGAACTTTTAGAAGCAACGGGGTTTGTGGAGGGCGCTGTAACCACCGCAGATTGGACGAAAGAAACCCTTCCTTCCTGGATAGATTCTATCTGGCAAGGTATAGCTAGACCGGCCGGATTAGTGCGTTTTGGTGTATCGGGTTTCATCAAGTCTCTGCGAGAAGTACCGACTCTTTTACTAATGCGGTTAGCCTTTGGTGCGGGGCTTTGTCGCTTTGGAATGTTCCGCGCCATTCGAGCAAATTCGGCGGCAGAATTAATAGCAGCAAGTTCCAGTAAAACCATGACGGGTGTTTAGAAATGAGAATTCAATAAATTGTAATTTTCATAGTTATTGTGGGATGGGCGGGAGAGCCGGTCCCACACCCTTTTGCAGATATTGTAGGGTGCGTCATCCTCTTGAAATCTTGCGGATAACTGCAAGAATCTAGGAGGCTGACGCACCCTACGATAATATAACTAAAGTCCGAACGATTAAACCTTTAATTTATTTCATCTCTCGATGCGAGATTCTCCAATTTATCCCAATCCAACACAATAATTTTTCCGCCTCGACTGTAGGATACAATCGGCTTGATTTTTTTAAACAACCGCACGCATTCCTCATAGGTAATGCCAATACTCCGAGCAATTTGATAGTAAGGAAAACGTTTTTCTAAACATACACGATTCTCCACAATCTTGGTGTTTTGTTCCACACAAAAGTAATGAATGAATCGGGCCAGCCGGACGATCGCCCTTTCCGACACCAAACCGTGTACAGTCTCGTGCAGTTGCTGCAACCGCTGGTTAAAAACCGCCAATATTCGCAAAGCAATCTCAGGATTTTGCCGAATTGCTGCTAGCAAAAATTCCCGTTCTGTGGTAAGAACTTGCACGTCAGTTTCTGCCGTCACCGTTGCCGGCGCAACTCCGTTACCGAGTAAAGCAGGTGCGGCAAACATATCTCCCTGAAATAAGGTGCGGAGAATTGTTTCTTTGCCCGCCGCCGCTGTTTTTGCTACCCGCAGCGAACCGCTCAAAAGCGTGTATAATTTTTCGGGGATGCGATCGCCCTCATACATCACAACTTCTCCCTGTCGGTAAGTCCGAATTGCTGTATGTTCTTGCAATTGCTCTAATTCAGCTTGGTTTAAGCTGGCAAATATCCCAATTTGGGCCAGTTGCTCGACAGTTGCTTTCATACATTTAACTTGAGCCGGAGTCCATTGAGAGTATCATAGCGGTGAATTCAGAATATATCGAGGCTAGCAGAGCCATCTACGAAAATGCAGAACCGGAATATCAGCGATATTATTTTGATCGGATAGCTGGCGGATTTGTACTCATCCACCAACAACACAATCTTAATAATTCGGAAATCTTTGTTGCTGAAGTTTTGGCTAAAATAGGGATGAGAGTTAGAATGTTGAGCGAGCAAGCAGCAGAAGGTACGAGAACGCCAGATGCTGAGATAGACGGTCGGATTTGTGAATTTAAGGAGCTAACAGAATCTACTAGAAATATCAGGTATCGAGTTCAAGAAGGAATCAGCCGGGCAAAACGTCAAGGTGCAACAGTCGTAATTATTCATATCAATCGAAAGACTTACGAGTTTTGGAAGATAAACGACGGCATCAGAAAAGCTTTTTATTGGGACGAAGCTCAACTGATTCAAGCAATTATATTAGTATTCAACAGCGAAGAAGTTCAAAATATTGCTAGGGAGGAATGGGAAAATGGAAGACGTTTTTAATGAGTTTGAAGAAGTTATACAAGTTGGCTTAAAAAATAATATGCCGCGAGATGCCAAATTGATCACAGTTGGGCAAATTATTTATGCAGTTACCCGCGATGAACTGACAAATAAAGAAGGTTGGCAGCTAGAAGCAATGCTGGGCGGCAGACAACAGTGGGAAGAGGCACTTGAATACAGCATTTTTGGCTATCCAGTAGATACAGCAATGCCATCTTTTGATAAACCTTTGGTGATTGCTGGCAAAACTTTTCATTCTCGCTTGATGACGGGGACGGGAAAATATCGCAGCATTGCCGAAATGCAGCAAAGTGTCAATGCTAGCAGGTGCGAAATTGTGACTGTGGCTGTGCGTCGAGTGCAAACAAATGCTCCCGGTCATGAAGGATTGGCGGAGGCTCTTGATTGGACTAAAATTTGGATGCTGCCCAATACTGCTGGCTGTCAAACTGCGGATGAAGCCATTAGAGTAGCTCGTTTGGGCCGGGAAATGGCGAAGCTTTTAGGGCAGGAAGATAATAATTTTGTCAAGTTAGAAGTGATTCCTGATGCTAAGTATTTACTGCCAGATCCGATCGGCACTTTGGAAGCTGCAGAACAATTAGTCAAAGAAGGTTTTGCCGTTTTGCCTTACATCAATGCCGATCCGCTGCTGGCAAAACGCCTAGAAGAAGTCGGTTGTGTGACTGTCATGCCTTTAGGTTCGCCCATCGGTTCCGGGCAAGGGATCAACAATGCTGCCAACATTCAAATCATTATTGACACGGTGAATATTCCTGTGGTGGTGGATGCTGGAATCGGAACTCCCAGCGAAGCGGCCCAAGCAATGGAAATGGGCGCCGATGCACTGTTGATTAATTCGGCGATCGCCAATGCTCAAAATTCTCCGGCAATGGCAAAAGCAATGGGAATGGCCGCAGAAGCCGGCCGTTTAGCGTACTTAGCAGGAAGAATGCCGGTTAAAGATTACGCGATCGCCTCTTCCCCCCAAACAGGCACTGTCAACTCCAAATAAATTCCTGAATTTGAAGGGCGGCGCTTTGATGGCATTTTTTGATACAGTGATGGCAATCAAAAATATAGAGGATTACTGCCCATGCCTTATACTACCGAAGAAGACGGACGCTTGAACAACTTTGCCAAAGAGCCGAAAATGTACGACGCCGTACCTCCCAACAAGATCCAGCAGCGGAACTATATCATCATGGGTATTGCAGCAGCCATGTTGGTGGCCGGTTTGGTGTTTGTGGCTGCTTCAGTCTAAAAGCTGAGCTGACACTCAAGGCTGCTTCAAATCACAATTTTAACAAGACAGATGGGAATTCCCCCACTATAGCGTACCCGCTTAGTGGGGGATGAAAGGCCAGCGAGTTGAAGATTGCCCCGCCAAATAATCTGACTCTTCGTACCTAGACGGCATGAGGCGGGGCATGAGAAAACGATCAAATTCCTTGCCATTGTCCAATCATCGTGTTATGAGATTTATCACTAACCTAAGTTCCTGGTAATGTACCAAGCTTATAAACTCCGAATCTATCCAACGACCGAACAGCAGATATATTTGGCTGGTGCTTTTGGTTGCTGTAGATGGTTCTGGAATTATAGCTTGAATCTGTGCCAAGAAACCTATAAAACTACTGGAAAGGGCTTGACAAGAGGTGCTATTCAAGGTTTACTTCCTCATCTTAAAAAGGAATATCCTTGGCTAAAGTCAGCCTATTCTCAGTGCCTACAAGTGGTGGCTCTAAACCTGTCAACTGCCTACAAAAACTTCTTTGACAAACGGGCGGGCTATCCTAGTTTCAAATCAAAGCATGGTAGGCAATCGATTAGTTATCCTCAGAATGTCAAGCTCGGTGATAATATAATCAAACTTCCCATAATTGGTGAACTCCATTGTCGAATTTATAGGAAAATCGAAGGTACTATCAAAACAGTTACCATCTCCAAAAATACCGATGGCAAATACTATGCTTCTGTCTTAGTTGATGATGGGCAAGAAACACCTGAAGCGAGTGCGGATGGTAAAGCTATTGGCTTGGATGTTGGGCTGAGAGATTTTTGTGTGACCAGCGATGGTAGTAAATATGCCAATCCCAGACATCTTAAGAAGCATAGCCGCAATCTGAAGCGGAAACAGCAGAAACTCAGCCGCAAACAAAAAGGTAGTAATCGGAGAAATAAAGCTAGAAAATTAGTGGCTAAAGTTCACTCTAAAGTTAAAAGAGTGCGCGAAGATTTCCTGCACAAGCTATCCCGCAAGATAGTCAACAAAAACCAAGTTATTGCAGTAGAAAATCTCAAGGTAAAGGGCCTGATACGAAATCACTGCCTAGCAAAAGCAATTAGCGATGCTGGATGGGGGATGTTTGGGACAATGCTCAAGTATAAAGCTGAGAAAGTCGGGAAACTCTATATCGAGATCGACAGATTCTTTCCTAGTTCTAAAACTTGCAATAATTGTCTCCATAAAGTATCGTCCATGCCTTTAGATGTTCGCCATTGGAATTGCCCTAAATGTGGTAGCTGCAACGATAGAGACATCAATGCAGCAAAAAACATCAGGGATGAAGCCTTGCGGATTTGGGCATTGGGAACCAGTGCTTCTGCCAATAGAGGGGATGTAAGTCGTGGTGGCAAGCCTTCGGTTTTGTCGGGCGCAATCCCCCGTGAAGTTGGAAGCCCCCAGCCTATCGGTACTCCGATTGCTGGTGGGTAGTTCACATAATAATTCCACAAACCATGTTTCCCTTCCAAGGTCAACATGGTTTTTGTGTTTCAATAAAAAGCAGGTAGTTGCAACAGTCCTGAAGCGTGCCGAGCGAGCAGGAAGACTAAACAAGGCAAGCAGAAATAGGGTTTTTTCCGATCGGCGTTCAGGTTCAGGGGCGATCGTTGCAATTAATCAGACGGAATCGTCACAAATTAAAAATTGCTAATTGAAAATCTACAATCATGCAGGTCATCATCGGTGCGATCGACTGCCGAACTCGCCAGCGTTGCGAGTTAGGAGCGATTTCAACTCTCAACTCTACAATCTACAATCTACAATCTACAATCCAAAATCTAAAATCTAAAATCTAAAATCTAAAATCGCCAGACCGTGATGTCTATTCCTTCCCAAAAAGTTTCTAGCTCGAACAAGCAGATCTACCAACGCTTGAAACAGGCGATCGACCTCAACTTACGCCGTCAAATTTTTATTGCCGCCTGCGACGACTTGTGTTTGCGGGACTGTCTGGCATCCCGCTTGCAGGCAGAATTAGCCGCCGAGGGCGCTGACTCGATTTCTCGTCCCTACCCGATCGACTATCCCCGATTTGTCAGTTTGGAACTCGACGTGAGCGATCCCAATCCTTGGGACTCGATCGCCGCGTGGCTGACCCAACACCCACCGCCACGAAACGGGGGCAGCTACAGCCGTTTGCCGGGATTTCAAATTCTCGGGGCCGAACACCTGACCAGGCACTCACCGGCCGTACAGTGGTCGTTCCTGAGTCATTTGAGAGACATCGAAGCAAACCTGCAAATGTGCGAGTCTACTCTGTTGCTGTGGGTGTCGCGCCCTTGGCTGAGTTCGATCGAGCAATCGGCCCCGGAATTTTGGCAGTGGCGCACCGGAGTATTTGAGTTTGAAGGCGAGCCAACTCCAGCAAAGGGCGACTTCGGGCACTCGGAAGACTTTGGACACTCGTCCGACTTCGGAAACTTGCGGGACAACGGAGACAGCGGAGACTATGGCGACAAACTTTTAAAATATTTAAAGTCTTCTGAAGAATCATCAATTCCCGATTCCCCATCCCCCATTCCCGATTCCCCATCCCCCATTCCCGATTCCCCATCCCCCATTCCCGATTCCCCATCCCCCATTCCCGATTCCCCATCCCCCATTCCCGATTCTGAACCCGCCACAACAGATTCTAAATCCGTCGAACTGGCAGATTTGGTGCTAGCAGCGGCTTCCCAGGAGTTGGAAGCAGAAGATAATTCCGCATCGGAAGACAATTTTCTGCCGCTGCAAACCCTGCAATACATTGCATTGCTGCAAGAACATGAGTGCTGTTCGGAATCTTTGGCTTTGGCTTATCACAGTTTGGGAAATTACTACCGCGATCGCATTTTGAGCGGAGATGCTTCCGTGCAAAACCTGACAATTGCCATTCGCGCGATCGAGCAAGTGATTGCATACCTCGAACTCGACGACAACTCCCAGGAAAATCGACCGCTAACCGAGGAATGCGCGCGGCTAATTTCCCAATTGACACAAAATTTAACTCAGTACGCCGAGGAGTCCCACAGCCTACCGCCAATTTCCGATCTGATCAACGATCTCGGTACTTTCTACTGGATGCTGTCGCGCGATCGCACGCAGCATAACGCAGCCGATCCGGTATCCTGTCTCGAACGCAGCATCGCCCTCTACCTTGAAGGTTTGAACCGCACAGATGCCGACAGCGCACCAGAAACCCGCGTGAGATTAAACAAAAATTTGGGCATCGCTTCGGCAGATTTAGCGCGCTATCAAGACAAGACAGAGAACTTGCAGCAAGCAGTGGCTGCTTACCAACAAGCACTGCTGGATCTAGACCCGGCGGCGGAGCCCCAGCAGTACGCTGCTGCTCAGAATAATTTGGCGACAGCATACTGGAATTTAGCTCAAGATGGTCAGCCGATCGTCTATCTCAAAAGCGCGATCGCCGCTTACACCCAAGCCCTCTGCTGTTACAGTCCCGATCGAGAACCGCTCAACTATGCCGGAGTCCAAAACAACCTCGGTACCGCTTGCTGGAACCTCGCCCAGCACGAACCCTCAGAACTCTTGTTAGTTAGAGCGATTGATGCCTACCGCGAAGCCTTGAAATACCGCACCCGAGAATTGGTACCCGCCGCCGCCGCCGCCACCTACAACAATCTCGGTACCGCTTATTGGCATTTGGCGAACCAGTTCCAGCAGAAACAAACCCGCACGGAATCATTGCAGCAGGCGATTACCGCCTACGAAGCCGCGCTGGATATCGCTGGAAAGCTCGATCGATCCCAACTCACCTTTGACACTCTTGCCGCCCGCAACAATCTCGGACTAGCCCACTATCAAATAGCCACAGACCGAGATTTTGCCGCCAACAAAGCCGCCCAAACCAGCCATCTAGAAGCAGCACTGCACCACCAGTTGCAAGTATGTGCCGAATGGGGACAACATCTCAACGACAAAGGGTTAACATATGGAGATAAACTTAACCTGCAAGCCCCGCCAAACTCCCAAGTTGCCGATTCCCGGCAAACAGCATTGAGCTATATTGTTAAAACGATTAGAGCTTTCTATAGTGAATGCGGGCTGCAAGGCCAAAATTTAGCCTTATCCAAAGTTCCCGGAGATTTATTGCCCGAAATCTTGCGTAGGTTATAAATATGGCTATAAATATGGCTATAACTATTAAAAGCTCAATTTTTTCAAGATTTGTATCCAGTTTTCTATTATTATGGCTGAATATTCTTGCCTAATTCTTCAAACAAAGTTGTGGTCATGGCCCCTGTAAAAATCCTTGTGGTTGATGACGACCCGGCAATCCGAAATTTAATTCACCGTTTTTTGAGCCAGCAAGGTTATCAAGTTGAGTCGGCAGCAGACGGTCAGACTGGTCTGGAATTATTCGATCAACTCAATCCTGACTTAGTAGTTCTAGATGTAAATTTACCCGATACTACTGGCTACAAACTCTGTCAAGAGATGCAAAAACGGACGGGCGTGTTTGTGTTGATGCTGACCAGCCGAACCGATGAAGCTGACAAAATGAAAGGGTTTGCCGAAGGTGCTGACGATTACATTACTAAACCTTTTAGTCTTGTAGAAATTGGAGCTCGCGTTGCAGCAATTTTGAAGCGCAAACGCCTTGTTACTCCCACTCAACAACAAAGTCTTACCTTTGGACAGCTACTAATAGATCCTGTCCGGCGCGAGGTAATTCTCGACAGTCACATAGTTGCTTTGACGGCTTTAGAATTCGACCTGCTGTACTGTTTGGCAAGCAAACCGGGTCGCGTGTGGCGGCGATCGGAATTGCTGCAAGAAGTCTGGGACTACGAGTATGTGGGAGCCGATCGCGTGGTGGATGTCCATATCGGTCAAATTCGCCGCAAAATTGAACCAGATACGAATCAAATCTCAATGATTCAAACCGTCCGGGGAGTGGGTTACAAGTTTGAGCCAAAAACCTAGTAGCATTTGGCATTCGGCTGGGCCAAGAGGTTTCAAAAATATTTTTGATCCTCATGTACTCGATATCTGTAAACCAGCCCTCCCTAAATCCTATGTAAGGTGCGCACTGCGCACCCTACATAACTACATAACGACTCAGTAAGGTGCGCACTGCGCACCCTACATAACTACTCAAAACTCAAAACTATCGTTCAAATACTCGCCCACTTCTTGCGCTCGCTCAAAGCCCCTGCGCACGCAATCTCCCAAAGCCACCCCGCCTAAGTAGTTGCTGCACAAATACAGCCCGGGCAAAGATTTTAAACCCCGATCGATCTGTTGCAGGCGATCGAAATAACCCAAATTGTACTGAGGAATCGCCCGCTTCCAAAGTTTCACAGTCAAAACTTTCGGCTGCGCCGCCTCCGGCTTCAGCAAAATCCTAGACAAATCTCGGTGCACCTCCCCAACAATTTGTTCGGCGTCAAGATTGCCAATTCCCGAATCAGTTGCTCCGCCAATATAACTGGTGAGAGTTTGCCAGCCCGCAGGCGCGCGATCGGGAAATAAACTCGATGTCCAAATCGTCCCCAGAGTGCGAATTCCCTGCCCTCTCGGAATTAAATTTCCAAATCCCACTAATTTGCCCTTGACATCCGACATCGGATATGCTAATACAACCGATGCAACCGTAGGATAAGTAAAAGCTTGTAAAGCGCTGCTAACGGACGGTTGCAGAGGCTGCAACAACTCCGCTGTCACGTAAGCCGGGGTCGTCAAAACCACCGTGCGCGCCTCAATTTCCTGCTGTCCGTCGGGTGTTGAAAATACAGCAATGTAAGTTTCCCGTTCAGTGCGATCGAGCCTAGTCAAATGCCAGTTGAGTTTCACTCGATCGCCCAAAGAAGCAGCGATCGCCTCTGGCAGAGCCTTCAACCCCCCTTTAAACGAACCCAACTCCCCCCGCTTAGTCTTCGGAATATTCGGGTCTGCAAGAGCATTTAGCCCCCCTTTACCAAGGGGGGGTTGGGGTTTTTTTTTCCTAGCAGAAAGCAGCGCCCCCGCCACCAGAGAGCCCCCCGCATCAGCCATCTTTGTTACCCGGCCAAAAGCCGCCGCCGCGCTAAGTTGTTGGGGATCCCCCGCATACACCCCAGACACAAAAGGTTCCACCAAGCGCTGCATCACTTCCTTCCCCAGATGACGGCGGAAAAATTGAGAAACAGTTTCCTCATCACCCTGCTGCGAAAGTTGAGAACCCATTGCAGGCGCCACAAACCCCAAAGCCCCGAACAGCGCCCGCAGTTTCCCCGGAAAACTCAGCAACCCAGACTGAATCATCGCCCCAGGAGTCATCGGCACCGGTTGCAGCTTCTTATCCCAATAAACATAACGCGGCAACTTGCGATCGGCAAAAATCAACTCCTGCTTCAAACCCACATCCACAGCCAACTTCAGCAACTCCGGCGTCGGCGAAAAACTATTCGGGCCCTCCTCCCAGAGAAACCCCTCCCCTGTCGCAGTCGTAATATTCCCGCCCACACGTCCCTGACTCTCAGCGACCAAAATCGCCCGTGGCGATGCGATCCTGGCTTCCTTTTGAAGTGCGTGTGCCAAACTCAAACCGCTAATCCCCGCACCCACAATCAAGGTATCTAAAACTTCCATCTTACATATATAAAAATATCGCAATCTTTATGTTACATGGGTTTGCGCGACTTGGGCTCTTTGCTGGGCATAACGCAAAACCGATTCCCAATTACCGAATCGGGAATCGGGAATCGGGAATCGGGAATCGGGAATTGGGAATTGGGAATTGGGAATTGGGAATCGGGAATTGGGAATCGGGAATTGGGAATCGGGAATCGGTAATTGGGAATCGGGAATTGGGAATCGGGAATCGGGAATTGGTAATCGGTAATTGGGAATTGGGAATCGGGAATTGGTAATCTCCCCATCTCCCCATCTCCCCCTCTCCCCCTCTCCCCCTCTCCCCCTCTCCTTCAAGAGGACGGAGTTACATTGCTGTGCAAGTCTTGAGGCGATTGAAACAGAGTTTCGAGATAAACTCTGGCAGCTTGGCGGTAGCTGCGGGAAGCTTCCGGCGTACCGCTATCGGCATTCTGCAACAAAAACAGCGACAGGGATGCCGAAAATACTCGATCGAGATCCCATTCGGGATGAGTTTCCAGGTAAATTTTTAGAGAATCGTGCAGCGTTTCGGGAATTTCGGCAAAAATACTGACTGTTGGGTTCATCATTTTTTTAGTCTCGCTAATAAATTGAACATAGAACCCCCTTTTCGGCCGGATAGCAGGTACAGGCACAGCCGAAATCAGAGCGCTTTTTTTAGGTCGGTCGCATCATTGTGCGTATCAATAGGTGGGTTTGTCAATGTTGCAAAATATTACAAAGTCCTTTATGTAAAAAAAATATTTACGCAATCATAAGCCTTTTGAGGCTTTTTTGTTACATAAATTTACACGTGTGAGGTTTTATGACAGATTTGGCAAGAGGTTAACGAAATCCCCAATTCCGCAGCAAGATCCGACCGTGCCGTTAATTTCTGTGGAAAACTTTTTAAAATCTGTGGAAAACCTCAGACTTGCCTGTGGAAACGCTGTGGAATGTTTAAGGAAAAGTCAGGGAAAAAATAAGAATTGCAAAGGACATTGGGAATGGGGCATGGGGCATGGGGCATGGGGCATTGGGCATTGGGCATTGGACACATTGCTAGCAAATCACCAATAACTAATGACTAATGACTGCTGACTAATGACCAATGACTGCTGACTAATGACTTCCTAAGTGCCAGTCTGTGGCTTTTTGGCGGATGGTTGCCAATTCTTGGGGGGGCATTTTGTCGAGATTGGCTAAGATAAAGCTCATGCGACCGATCGACTGAAGCTTATCTCGGTGGCGCGCCAGGAAGTCCCAGTAGAAAAAATTGAACGGACACGCATTGTCGCCCGATCGCACTTGGCGATCGAACTTGCACCCCCCACAATAATCGCTCATCTTATTGATGTAATTCGCAGACGCAGCATAGGGTTTCGACGCCAACACACCCCCGTCGGCAAACAAACCCATACCCAGCACATTAGTCTGCATTACCCAGTCGTAAGCATCAATAAACGCACTGTGGAACCAGTTTTCTAGCTCAGTCGGCGAGATTCCCGCAATTAGACCAAAATTGCTCAAAATCATCAACCGCTGGATGTGGTGTGCGTAACCACTGTCTTCGACTTGAGTTAAAACTTGGTGCAAACAGTTCAAATCAGTTTTGCTAGCGTCCCAAAAAAACTCCGGCAGCGGCTGAGTGTGGTTAAACCAATTCTTCTGAAAATAATCAGCATCCACATAAAAATACACGCCACGAATGTATTCTCGCCAGCCGAGAACTTGGCGAATAAAACCTTCAACACCATTTAAATCTAAGTCATTATCGAGGTAGGCTGTTTCGGCAGCTTGAATAACTTCTAAAGGATGCAGCAAACCCAGATTCAGATACGGAGAAATCAGGGAATGCCACATTGTTTCCTCACCCGTTACCATCGCATCTTGATAAGGGCCAAAAGTTGGCAGACGCTGTTCGATGAAATTATCTAATACTTGCAATGCTTGCTCTCGCGTCACCCCCCATCGAAAAGGTTCAACATCTCCGTAAGTTGGGAAAGATAAAGATTTAACTTGTTCGATAACTTCTTGGGTTATGGCATCCGGCTCAAACCAGAGAGCTTTCGGTGTATTCAGTTTGCCTTTTGGTGGCTGGCGATTTTCTTTATCAAAATTCCACTTGCCTCCGACAGGTTGATTGCCATCCATTAAAACTTGAAAACGCTTGCGGCTGGCTCGATAAAAGTCCTCCATTAACAAACGCTTGCGGCTTGATGCCCAATCTTTGAATTCTGTTTCTGTCCAGAGGAATTGATTGTTGGGAATTAGGGTTATTTTGCAGGGAAGTTGCAAGTTTTTAACGAGCTGCAAAAAAGGGCGATCGTTCGGCACCATCACCCGCAATTCGGTTATTTTCTGAGCTTCAATCCAAGCTTTTAGAGGTGTTTCAAAGTCGGCTGATGTTGTGTAAGTGACTTGGCGGCCTGCGCCGCGCAATTCTTCAGCAAAGTGTCGCATTGCCGACCAAATTAATACTAATTTTTGTCGGTGGTAGGGACGCTGTTGAACGTGCTCCCAAGATTCAATTAAAATTACGGGTAGGGCAGATTTACTATCTGTGCGGTTGAGAGCCGCTTGGTTCTGCCAAAGTTGATCGCCTAATATCCAAACGCCAACAGTCATTTTATTTTTTACTCGGAAACTTATTTTTTACTTTTGCTGAGGGCTGATTGTCAAGTCAGAAAATAAATTTTGCTGACAACTCACAATAAAAAATCATAAATTTTTAGATTTTTCTGTGAATTTACTAGAGCATAGCATTGATTTCCAAAGATAGGGACACCGACCAGCAAATTTAAAATCAATGTCGGTGTATCCTTCTGCTGTCAATAATTGAGTCAGGGTATTTAATGAAAAAATTTTGATGTGACCGTTGTCCCAAAGCACGGCAAAATGTTTGTCTAATTTGCCTAAAACAGCTAATATCAAGTTTTTTAAATAGCCGTGATAGGGTGTATAAATAATTAGCACACCGCCAGGTTTTAGACATAATTTAGCATTTTTAGCCAGTTCTTTCGGATAAAGTAAGTGTTCGATTACTTCTAGGGCTAAGACAACATCAAATGAGTTGAGCATATCGGTATCGGGGAGTTCATAAATATCTGCTTGGATAAACTGACACTCGGGGAAACTCTGACGGGAGATGGCAATTCCCGGTGCAGAAGTGTCAACGCCGACAACTTCGCAGCCGTGCTCTGCTATCACGTGACTGAGACTGCCATTGCCGCAGCCGAGATCCAAAACTCGGAGTTTTGTCGGGCTGGCATCCTGAAGTGTCGCCAGCATTTCTAGAAGGGGAGATACCAAATAAGGAATAAAAATTAAATAACTTAAGCAAATTTGTGGGATGGGCGGGAGAGCCAGTCCAATCATAGACGGGCTCTCCCGCCCATCTCACAACAATCATCAAAGTGTAAGTTATTAAATTTTCATTCCTAAGCGTGATGATATCTGGGACGGTTGTTTGTGTAATAATACGTATAATTGATGGAGTTTTTTTTCATCGATCTATAAGACTATTGCCGAGGCCGCAAATTGACGTGGCGTGGATGTACTGTTTGGGCTAATGTTCGTCAGATTAGGGTTGTGAGAGTCGATCGGCGACTCGATCGTCTCATTGTTTGATAGGTGAATTATTGTTACCGCATCAATCCTATGTCAAAAACCAATGTCAAAAAAAATCTTTCCCTGGGTGCAAAATCTCGAATCGCCCATTTGATGGGGTATCCCTCGAAGGCATTCGCGATCCAAAGTGCGATCGATCCAGAACTCTTGCGGGCGATCGCGCTAGCCCGAGACACAACTTTTTGCCTCTTACCTTCGCCCGCAACCGTGCATCCATCCGATTCTACCTTCAACCCACTGCCGTCTGTCAGCCTAAAAGATTTTACCCCCGGGCGATCGGCTGCAAATCGAGCCGAGAATAGAAAATGGAAGTGTGATTCAAATCACAGCCATTTGCCCAACAAATTGCTCAGCATCTTTAAGTAAAGACTGGTCGCCAGACGTGCAAAATTTCTGCCTAAATCCCTCAAATCTCAGTATCTCGCTCCCATTATTGCAGCCATTCATCGAGTTTTTGTCTCAGGCGGTTGTGCCAATCCCCTCTCGCCTTTATTGTCGATCTCACACCTACTTTTACCTTGGCTTGTAGTGGAATTTTATCAAATGGTTCTTCATTGTGTGAGAGAAAACCTAATCTATTGTGCTTTTTGAAGGTCATTGACATTTTCTATTAGCTGTTGATATATTTGCAGATATACCTGCAAATTGCGTAAAACAATGTACAGTCTGAAACGAGAGCTAAAACTGAATAATAAACAACGCTCTCTGCTGGATGGCTGTGCAAGTTGGGCGAGGGTTGTGTATAACTTGCGATTATCCATACTCACCCAGTCATGGCAATTTGAGGTAATCAAAGCCAGTGAATCTCAACAATTAGCATATATTCGGAAAGTCTTTACCAATCAGGTAAAAATCAAGCCTGAGTATGCTTGGATAAAAGGCTATCCATCAGCTATCAATTCATCAGTCATGAATAATTTAGGTAAAGCTATCCAAGGGTGGCGACTAGGTAAATCAGGCTTGACTCGATTCAAATTTAAAAAGAAAGGTGATAGTTTCACCAGCAAAAACAAATCAGGAGTATATCCTGCAAAGGGTGAAGCAATGATGCCATTTACTAATCGCCAAGTCCGACTCAAGAGGAAGCAAAGCACAATCCCTGGTTTGGAAAAATTCAGACTCAAGCAACCAATAGCATTTGTGAGTTATAGCAAAACATTCACTATCTCTAGGGCAGCAGACAAAGGGTTTGTCTCCTGGACTCTGCCTGTTGACAAAATTTTACAAAGAGTGCATCAAGTTCAGACTGTTGGTGTTGACTTGGGTGTCAAATGCTTTGCCACGTTGTCAGATGGCTCATTCACGATCGCACCACAAATCCTGAAAATATCAAAAATCAAGCCGATCAAGAATCGGTGGTACAACCGCAACCAGAAATCAGGGAACCGCACTCAAACAATTAGAGCATCTAACAATGGCTGGAAATACTACCAAAAATTACCAATAAAACCCGCAGATATTGCTAACCTCAGACGAATTTTGGGGCAAAAAAAAATAACAACTGATATTATCAGCCGAAAATACTACCAGATTCGGATTGAAGACCTCAATATCTCTGGCACGATCGCTAATCAAAAATTAGCGATCGACCGGGAGAGCTTAGGTATTGATGAATGGAGCAGAATCTTGACCTACAAAGTGGCATTTTGGGGAACCGAGGTAGAATTGGTTGACAGGTGGTCTCCTTCGTCTAAAACCTGTTCTTGCTGTGGCAATATTCAGCAAATGCCTCTGATGGAACCTGTATATAGCTGCGATCGATGTGGTGTTTCCCTCAATAGCGATCTAAATGCAGCAATAATTTGGGAAAATGCCCGCCAGAGCATTCTATCTGAGGCAAGCGCCCAATTAACGCCTGCGGACAACACTTCTGGCCGTCATCCTTGCTGCAAGCAGGAAGCAAACGTCAATTTAAGCGAAAAGCTGGATTTAGGTAAGTTTTGTGTTGCACGCTTAGAATCGAGATTACTACAGTGGCTTCTATAATTGTGTTTAAATGTTGTTCTGAAGCTGTGTTGTCCGGTCAGCAGAGCACCCTAGACCTATTCGCGCTGTCCGTCTTGTTGATTGCACTGTGGTCGCTGTTGGTGTTGCACCTTAATTTTGATATGTCCTATGGTTAAGTTAGGTCAATCCTCCTTTCGCCGTATTTTACTGTCGCGGATTTTGTTGCTCAGCGTACCTGTTTTACTGGTGGGGGAGTATGTTACCTATCGCAAGGCACGCTCGACGCTTCTGGAAACTGCTCGTCTAAACTTGACAGAAAGTGCAGTCAGAAAAGCAGAAACTATTGAACAGTGGTCGAAATCGCTGAAGTCCAATCTGATCGGCGCTTCGGAAAACTCAATGTTGCAGTCTGTAGAGCCGAAGGATTATCAAAAGTTTATCGCGCAATTAGGTCAGCGGTTGCCAGCCCAGGTTGATTGCTTGCAATTGACTAATGTACAGACAAATCAAGTGATAGCGAGCACTTGCGGGCAGCAGCCGATTCAGTCGCTACCTCCCAAGTTTTGGCCGCCAGTGCAGCAGCAGCAAACTCTGCTGGATGAAAAGAGCGTGTATATCAGTCTCTCATGGCCTCTCCAGCGACAGGGAAAAGCCAGCAGCAAGAAGGTGGCTTCGGGTGCTGAGGATTTTCCTGATGCGAGTAAAGAAGCTCGCGACAGCCAAGTGAGCTTGGTGTTGAGCGCTCCAGTTTACACTCGTCGGGGCAATACCCGGCAGTTGAGTTATGCTTTGAGTTTGCAGTCGGCCCTGCCGGTGCAAACCAGTGCTCCCAAGGGTTCTCTAGCTGGCTATACGGTGGCTATAGACCAAGATGGGACGATTTTGGCGCATCCGAATATCAACCGCGTGGGCCGCAATATCGATGCTGAGGCAGATGCCGATCGACTAAAAAGTATTCTCAGAAGGGCGATGGCTGGCGGACAAGCTTTTCTCCACCTATTTTCCTTTGAAAGAAATGGCGTAGAGTTGCTAGCAGGATACGCTGCTATCCCCAGTCCTTCAACTAGAAAGGAGAACAGCAAGTGGATTATTTTAGCTGTGTCTCGTTTAGATTATGCTCTGTCGGGTTTGGAAGAAATTCAGCAAGTTTTATTTAATTTAATTGTGGGTTTGGTTGCTGCTAGTATCATCGCGACTTTATATCTGTCTCGCGACTTGGCGCGTCCTTTGGAAAAACTGAGAGACTACGCGCAGACAGTGGATACAGCAGAAGCGCCCCTAGCAGTGCCGGAAAATTTCCAAATTAGAGAATTTAATCAACTATCAGAAGCACTCAACAGCATGGTGCAGCGCCTCAGATCCTGGGCTGGAGAATTGGAAATCGCAACCAAGGAAGCACAAGTTGCCAATCAGTTAAAAAATGAATTTTTGGGCAATATTTCTCACGAATTGAGAACGCCGCTCAACGGAATTATTGGTTTTATTCAAATTGTGCGTGACGGCTACTGCGATGACCGAGATGAAGAGATGGAGTTTTTGCAGCGCGCCCACGACTCGTCAATGCAATTGCTCAATATTATTAATGATATTTTGGACATTGCTAAGATAGAATCCGGGACGTTCTCCCTGATGTTAGAAGTAGTTGATATTACTCAGGTACTTGAAGACGCGATTGATTTGCAAGCGGCTCAAATTGAGGAAAAAGGTTTGAAATTAAACTTGCCACCTCCTCACGATCCGATTATTGTTCATGCAGATCCGGAGAAGCTAAAACAGGTATTTTTAAACGTGTTGAGCAATGCCGTTAAGTTTACAGAGTCGGGCAGCATTAGTATATCTGTGCGGTTAGAAGCGAGGACTAATTCTGGTAGTTTTAACGGAAGCGGGCCGGAAAATGCGTTAGCGCAGCCCTCGGAGAGGATCGGCAACAACACTCAAAGCGATTGGGTGGTGGTGACAATTAAAGATACGGGAATTGGTATAGATCCCGAGCAGCAGCAGAAATTGTTTCAACCTTTTGTGATGGCGGATGGTTCTACAACTCGCAAGTTTGGGGGTAACGGTTTGGGCTTGGCTATCTCCCGAAGGATTATGGAATCTATGATCGGAAGCATTACCCTGCACAGCGCGGGCGTGGATCAAGGTACTGCGGTGATGATTTCTTTGCCGGTCAATCAGCAGTCAAGTTTTTATTTTCACAGCCCGGACTTGGCAAAGGAAAAGGAAACTTTCAAAAGTTATGAGTGATACTAAATCCGGGTATCCTAGCCCCTTTATGA
Source organism: Oscillatoriales cyanobacterium (assembly GCA_004293365.1). GTDB lineage: Bacteria > Cyanobacteriota > Cyanobacteriia > Cyanobacteriales > Microcoleaceae > Microcoleus. The sequence goes on from RDYN01000006.1 coordinate 133,361, forward strand.
AGGAGGCGGTTGAAACCGCGTCTATACAACCAAAGTCGGCCTGCGCCGACGGTCGAAATAAAGGGGGTTTCAAACCCGGATTTGGTATGATATCCTCTCTGAGGAATTACCCTTAAATAAAAAATGTTTGTAGTCAGGAATTTAGTCCTCAGATTTTTATGAGGACTAAATTCCTCACTACAAACCAATTTTATGGGAATCGTTTTAACGGACATAATATAATTTTATTAATCTAAAATCTAAAATCTAAAATCTAAAATGGTATCAGGGGCTGTCCGCCAAGTTCGAGGGATTTGCTCAAAGCGCTGAGAATGCGGATTAATTCGACGGAAGCCGCACCGGAAGAGCTAGGACAAGGGGTATTTGTTTGCACGCAGTTGAGGAAACGATCGCACACTCGCCGCAGCGGTTCTGCTGGTTCTAAATTTAACACTTCCCGGTACCTGAGACTTGTGGGTGGCGGCCCGATCCTCTTCGTTGGCGCAGCCCCCGTAGGGGCGGGCTTCGCTAACGCACTTTCGCCAAAATTATCCTCATCGCCCCCCCGATTTGAACTACTACGCTGCAAAATCAGAGGAGTTTCCGGCGACATTTCATCAAAAATCAAAGTTCCCAAACTCCCAACAACTGTTAAACGCCGCTGTTTGTCGGGATTTAGCCAGCACAGGTGAATGAATGCTTGAAATCCGTCGGGATAAGTCAGCGTTACCCAAACTAAATCTGCTAATCCTTCTGCTTGATTTATTGCTTCTTCCCCCTGACTTCTGACTTCTGACTTCTGACTTCTGACTTCTGACTTCGGAAATACAGTACCAGTCGCCCTGACTTGAATTGGGGTTTGTTCCAGCCAAGTATTGAAAATAGCGATATCGTGAACGGCCAAGTCCCAAAGGGCATCAACATCGTGCCGCACGGGTTCAGAATGGGTGCGCTGGGCGTAACCGTAGCGCAAGTTTCCGAGTTGATGCTGCTGAATAATCGTTTGGCCGCGATCGACTGCGGGATGAAACAGATAAGTGTGATCGACGAAGAGTTGGCGCTGCTGTTTTTGGGCTAATTCGCAGAGTTCTATGGCTTCACTGAGGTTGAGGGCGAGGGGTTTTTCTACTAAGACGTGGTAGCCTTGTTGCAGCGCTGCGGTTGCGAGGGTGTAGTGTGTGGATGCTGGAGTGGCGATCGCCACAGCATCTAGTCCCGGAAATCCTTCTATTTGTGACCAATCGGTAGCTATAATCACCGAGGGATGGAGATTAAACTGTTTTTGGACAGCCACCAATGAATCAAAATTCGGGTCTACCACCGCTAAAACTTCGCTGTTGGGATGTTCGAGAAAGTTGCGAATTAGGTTAACTCCCCAGCGTCCGGCACCCAATACAGCTATTCTGATTTTCATTGATTATAATTTCAAAAATCGCACAGCTATTATAGCATATTTGGTGATTTGTTTAGTTTTCTTAATAAAAAGATAGTTATAACAAAGGCGATAAACTAGGTTTGTAGTGAGGACTTTAGTCCTTCTTTTTCTGCGGACTAAAGTCCTCACTACAAACCTTATTTCTGAGATTCTTTTTGCT
>RDYN01000022.1 GCA_004293365.1 Oscillatoriales cyanobacterium
AGTCGGAGTCGGCGCGGGCGTTGGTGTCGGCGCCGGAGTTGGAGTTGGAGTCGGAGTCGGCGCGGGCGTTGGTGTCGGCGCCGGAGTTGGAGTTGGAGTTGGAGTCGGCGCGGGCGTTGGTGTCGGCGCCGGAGTTGGAGTTGGAGTTGGAGTCGGCGCGGGCGTTGGTGTCGGCGCCGGAGTTGGTGTGGGAGTTGGAGTCGGCGCGGGCGTTGGTGTCGGCGCCGGAGTTGGAGTTGGAGTTGGAGTTGGAGTTGGCGCGGGCGTTGGTGTCGGCGCCGGAGTTGGAGTTGGAGTTGGAGTTGGCGCGGGCGTTGGTGTCGGCGCCGGAGTTGGTGTGGGTACGACTGCACTGCTGAATTCAAAAGAGCCGCTGTCAACGATCGCCCCTGGAATAGTATCGCCATCTTGAGGGCGAGTCACGCCGCGCTGATCCAAAGCGGGTGCGCCACTTGCAACCCCTTTATCAATTGCTGGACTTCCGAGCAGCAGAGGCCTGACTAAAGCGCCGTTGATGTTTTGCAGGGGGCCGAGTTTCGGATCGGCGACTGTCACACTTGTCGTCGCCTTGATATCGGTGCTAATCACGGGCCACTGAAAATTTCCTCCTCGATCGGCGTATTGATCGGTGACGTGTTGGTTAATTCCCCAAGGGTTGCCTCCGTTAGCCGCCGTATTGTTGGAAAGAACCGTGTTTTTGAGGGTGACACTATTGGCATCGGCAAAGATACCTCCACCAACCCAACCGGCGCTATTATCGGCGATCGTCGTGTTGACAATAGTTGTAGGTGCACCAAGAGTCATTGCACCGCCGAGTTTGTTGAAATCACCAGCAACAAACGCGGTGGAGTTGCCCGAAAACGTACTGTTAGTAATCGTAGCAGGGGCATTTCGCATCCACAGGCCACCACCTTGATTGTTGGCTTTGTTGCCAGCAAAGCTGGTGTTGGTAATAGTCAATCCCTGGTTGGTGCTGTCGCTCAAAATCGTTACACCACCACCATTTCCAGGATTTCCACCGCCGGGGCTGCCTGTTAGCGCCATAACTTCGTTATTTTGGAAGGTGGTGTTTTCCAAAATTACCTTGTCTTGGCTGCCGGTGAACAGATAAGCTGCGCCTCCTTCACCTTGACCTTTATTGTTCTGAAATACGCTATTGCTAATCTTGATTGTGCCGGAAGCTTCGCTCGGATTGCTGGCTCTGTCTGTGTAAATAGCACCACCGTTACCCCTTAAACCAGGATTGCCTTGGCCTGTTGCGTAAGAGGCTGCGCTGGTGTCGTTGCCGATGAATCGCGAGTTGTCAATTGTTAACTTGCCCTGAAGGCTGTTAATTGCCCCACCGTTAATTCCCTTGTTGTTGGTGAAGTCGCTGTTGGTGACTGTAAAAGCTTTGGAACTCAAAAAGCCGATCGCACCTGCACCGCGTTCGTCATTACCTGCCGTCGCGATGTTGCCGTTGAATTTACTGTTCGATACTGTCAGGGTATTGTTGAAATTACCGAAAATTGCGCCACCGCCTTTATCGGCAACGTTGTTATTGAACTGAACGTTGTCTACGGTGAGACTTACTTCGTCGGTTGTGCCGATCGCGCCACCTGTATCAGTCGTTTTACCGTTGGCAATAGTGAGATTTTTGACCGCAAAATTCGTCGCAGTCACAACGTTTGCATTGACAAAAAAGGCACGGGATGAGTTGTTACCGCTGATGGTTAAACCTGCGGCGGCGGCGCCGTCAATCGTGAGGTTTTTGCCAACGGGAATAGCGATTTGACCGCTGGTCAGGGTGATGGTTTGACCGGCTAAACCTGGAGCGAAGGTAATTGTATCGCCGGCAACAGCGGAGGCGACCGCAGCCCTCAAGGAACCAGCTCCGCTATCGCTATTATTGGTGACGACGATAGTAGCTAAATCACCTTGGTAATTTGCCATCACATCGGAGTTCAAGGCTAAGTCCGATTCAATTTGACCCTTAGAAAATTCTAAATTCCAGTCGCCGTCTTTGCCGGTGATGTTGGTGGATGCGGCAACGTCAGCCCCCGTTAATTGGCTGAACTTGTCAACGAAATTAGCGCCTGTACCTGAGGCTACATCGCAGCCGTACAGCATGATGTCTGCGGATGGGGCTAGTGAAGTTTGCCACTTTTCCAACTGGCTTTTGTATTGCTCGATGTTATCTGAACCCAGAGCGGTATTACCGAGTTGCAGGCTGCCAGAACTGCCGTGAGAAATAATGTGTACCGAGTCGATCGCCCCGTTGGTAGAGGCGTAGTTTTCAATTTCAGAGGAGATTTGTTCGATGCCGTTTTTGGTGCCATCGAGTATTACGACCTGCTGTCCCGGCAGCACTCCTGCTGCAATTGAATCGTAATCTTCCACCCCGGAATCAATGAATACTAAGGAACGCAGGGGCAGTTTTTCCAAAGAAGATTGTGAGTTGGTTTGAGCGAACGTAGAACTCATTTTTGATACTCCATTAAGGGCGTTATTGGTAGATACAGCCCGGGAGTCATCTCATCAGTCTTATTTGAATTCATATTAACACCTATTTTGAAAATAGTGCAACATTTTTCAATCAATTATTTAAATGTTTTATTTTCCGGATTGTGCTTGCTTCCGCTTGTAGTTACTCAATTTTTTAATAAAAGCTGTTAAATATTTAACAAATATGTGGCGCCTATAAAAAAAAAACCGCTTTTTTGAAGCCGGATCTTTTCATTGTTATTCGCTGAAAATACCTACATCTATAGGCATCAAAAAGTAGCTTAAGCGTACTTGACTACTCAGTAACCCCTTTAAATTAGATTTAGAACTATTTATTTTAGTATGATATTTTGGGTGTGCGGATACGGCTCAGCCTAAGTCACTACCTGTATTTCAGCGAATTTTTAAATTAGTTATATAATACCTTTTGAATGATTCGATCGATGAAAATCAAGAATGCAAGTGGAGGCCAGAGCAAAATTACGAGCTACCTCAGTCATTCCCAGTTTAAAAATCTAAAATTGTATGAGATAGGCTGCGTGGCTGGCTAGCTTTTTGAGACACCAGAATACTGATACCAAGTTGGTTTTGTGGCATTTACTAAGCATCAAAACAGTCTGACATTAAGTGCCGGTTAATCATCGCACTTAAGTTGTTTGGGCGCGGGCACAGGAACTTTGCGGACTTGGGCCGTCACTACACTACAAACGCTATGAGAATTATTCAACGGGAGCTGATACGATCGATCGCAGCTTCAGTCCGATCGCATCGTCGCGCACCGTCATACCAATTTAATGGGTCGTTGCACATATCTAGATCCCCCTCGCATCCCCCTGGTTGAAGGGGGACGAAAGAGCGGAATCTTGTCCCCCCCTTAATAAGGGGGGTTAGGGGGGATCGGATTCGGGAGCAGCCTCATAAAAAATTGGTATCAGGCGGTTAATGACAATTCCATTGTGGCCAATCACCATGTTTCACGCTCCACAGACTCAATTACATCACTCTCCTTAGCAAACAAGCGATCGCGCGCGCGGCCGTTGCTGAGTGTGTCGCTATCTCGATCGGCATAACACGAACCCAGTCCGTTTTTGTCGCTCAGGGAACCGTGCCATGTTAGCAATTGGCTGTTATCTGGTTCGAGGTAATCTGAACTGTCCCCACAAAATGTGCAAACTTTGTCAATCTCTCTAAGGATAGAGGCATATTTTTGAAGTGCCGAGATAACTTGCTGGATCCCGTCAGAGATGGACTTGACTAAAATTACTGCAAGCGTCGCGAAAATCCCAGAGACAAAATATCCGCCGTCATTAATGCTAGAGCCATTAAATGCAAAACTTCTGGATGCGGGATTTTGGTATTCCGAGGCGGGATTGGTTTCCGTCAAAGAAGTGAACATATTCCTTCCTCCAAAAGGGTGTTGACTGGTAGATGTACCCTTGGAGTCAGACCGCAGGAAACAGGCAGCAACCTGGTTGGTGTTGCTCGTGCCCATTGAACTCATCTATCAGTTTCGCCTATTTCTGCGGCACTGCCATCCGCGATCGCACGGAATTTATATTTTCTGTATTTTCCCCAATTGGGGACAGGCCAGTAATTACCGATAGATCCCAGTATCCTGTAGGTAACCGCTTCCACAAAGACCTTATATTTAATGTCAAAGTTGCCTCCGGCTGCGCCGCACCACCGCTCAAGAGTCTGTAGCAGAGGGCGGTTTCTTCCCCGCATTCCGAATATTAATAATCTTGTTGAGCGCCTCAAACCAAAAAGCAGCTCCCATAGAAATCGCTACGCCGCTCAACATCCAACCAAACAATTTTCCCATCAAAGCCGGCAACAATACGTTCCCTTTAGCATCTAGCTCTAACCTGTTCGGTTCGCTCCAGCCAAAAGGTAGAGCTACATTATCCAAAGCGCGATCGACCTGATTTTGAACTTTTGTGAGATTGGTTAAATTATCCAATTTTGTGTTAGGGTTTTTTTCCACCAACTGCTTAGCGTACAAATTAACAGTCGATCGCAACATCGAATCCTTCGACAACCGATTAACAATATTAATCGTGTCAGCATTAGCAGCCAGGGCGATCGCAGTACCGATCAAAATCGCCACCCCTCTAGAATTCCGCTTGTAAACACCCGAAGCGCGCTCCATCGATCGATCGAACCAACCTTCAATTTCTTTCTGAAACCGCTGCAACTGCTCTTGAGTATTTCCACCACCTGTTTCAGCGCGCTGTGCCAAAATATAAAGACTGCGTTTCAAAGATTCTGGCATACTGTCCAAAGTTTCTTGAATTTGTTTGTAAATAGGACTCTCCTCTTTCTCATCCATAATTTGTGCTACCGCATCCTGACTTTTCCTAACTTTTCTCACAGTATTTAACAAATTGCTCAAACTCGGTTGCAGTTGCGCCCGCAGCGCTGCCCGCTCAAACTCGCTATCAAAACTCGCCTTAATAAAAGCCATCTGTCTCTGAAATTCTCTTCCTCCCTGCTCGGTTTCTGGCAGATAAACCTGAGAATCATTAATATAAAATCCTAACTTTTCCGACATCCGATCCAAACTGTTGTTCAAACTTCCCAAATCGTTTTTATAATCTTCAACAACTCGATTGAACTCGGCAGTCAGCCAGCCAAATTCTTGCTCAATAATTGGTTTAGTAGATTCCGGCAGATTCAGACCCTCTCCAATGACTTGAATTTGTGCCAACTGTAAATCTTTAAATCTTTCCAGTCTGCTTTTAGAGAGCGATTCCACCAAAGCAGAAATTTTTAAAGTATCCAAAAGGCTCGCAGCAAAACTATCGGCTGGAATATAAGAAGGCCCTGTTGATTTATTACCAAAAACATTCTTAGTGCCAGTCATTCCGCGGTAAAAATCTCCCAGGCGGTGCGTAACAGAACGAAATCCCTGTGATAAAAGCCCTTTCGCTCCTTGATTCAAATCCTTGATAATTGGATTGGCATAAATCGAATTTGCTAACTGTCCGACTCGCTGCAATTGCAGCGGATCTTTCGTGCCTTCGCTGCCTCCGGAAATCAGCACCTCGATCGACTTCTTTAAATGTTGGGCCCGCCACTGCAAAACAGTAGCAATCAGTTCCTGAATTTCGGAAGCCAGCAAGCTTAAAGTCAGGTAGATAAACACTAAGCCAATTATAATATCTATGATTACAGGTAAGTTCATGGTATTTCCCCGATCGCAAATAACTGCTGTCTAAGTTTACCTTCTCTTTGGGACGCTAAAAACTCTCTTAATTTATGTCAGAAATCTTTCCATTCCCGGGCCGCAAACCCAAAACTCGCTTCAATGACAGCTTGACAGACAAACTGTGGATGCTGGCTTTTCTGTTGGCTGCGGTGTTGATTTTCGGGCTGAATCTGGGCGGCGCGGCGTTGCGGGATTGGGATGAAGGGATTGCAGCCCAGGTAAGCCGCGAAATTTGGCGCGGTAATTTAAATTGGCTGTATCCGACGATCGGCTCCGTGCCTTATTTGAACAAGCCGCCGCTGGTACACTGGCTGATCGGGCTGTGTTTTAGCGTCGGCGGTGTCAGCGAATTGACGGCGAGGTTGGTACCGGCAATGCTGACGGCGGCTTCAGTGCCCCTGCTTTACGCCATTGGGCGCGAGTTGTTCCCGCAGCGCTCGATCGCCATTTTTTCGGCTCTCGTTTACCTGACGCTGCTTCCGGTAGTGCGGCACGGACGTTTGGCGATGTTGGACGGGGCAGTTTTGTGTTTTTTGCTGGCATCGATCTGGTGTTTGCTGCGATCGCGCCGCGACTTGCGCTACGCTTTGGGGGCGGGAATTGGGTTCGGACTCATTTGCCTGACTAAGGGCGTCATGTTGGGGCTGCTGCTGGGCGCGATCGGCTTTGTTTTCCTGGTTTGGGATACCCCGCGACTGCTAACTTCTGGGTATCTTTGGGGCGGATTGGCGATCGGAACATTGCCAGTAGCGGCTTGGTATTTTGCCCAATGGCTGCACTACGGCCAAGATTTCATCAACACTAATTTATTTAACCAATCTTTCCGGCGAATTGGGGAAACTGTAGGCAATCACAAAGGCCCGCCCTGGTATTATCTTTTAGAAATTTTAGAATCAGCATGGCCGTGGCAGTTATTTTGGCTGCAAGGGCTGCGCTTGAGTTGGGAAAATCGCAATTTTCCCGGGCCCAAATTAGTATTAGTTTGGACGGGAGTATATCTGCTGGCTGTGTCGGTGATGAATACCAAATTACCTTGGTATGTTTTGCCAGTTTATCCAGCTTTTGCGATCGCAGTTGGCAGCTATCTCGCCGAAGTTTGGGAACAAATGTCAGTCCCGGAAGAATCCGCAAAAAAAGATGAAACAGAAGAATATTTTAATGCTATATCCTTGTTGCCTCATCCGGCAATTTTGGTAGTAATAGCCGTAGTTGGTCTCGTCGGCTGCGCGTACTTCAGTGGCTGGGTACGGCTGGGCGGACAAATGGTTTCCCCCCAGCAAGATTTGCAGTTAATGCTGATGTTTGTAGCGTTGACAATGACAATATCTGCCGTGTTGCTGCACCGAAAAGACCGACAATTTTTATTAGTTTTAATTTGGGGGACTTACGTCACGCTGTTAGTATTTGTCGCTTCCGATAACTGGGTTTGGGAACTAGGGGAGGATTATCCGGTGAAGCCGATCGCCGAAATTGTCCGCCAAGGAACCCCAGCCGGTCAGCAAGTCTTTACATCTCATAAATTACCGCGTCCGTCGCTGAATTTTTACAGCGAGAGGCAAGTTATTGTCGCCGACGCACCGACGCTGCAACAGAAATGGCAAACTCTCCCGCAACCTTATTTTTTGTTAGAAAAACCCCTTATCAAAAATTTAGCATTGGATAATGCTGAGGTTATCAAAACAGCCGACGATTGGGTGTTAGTAACTAAAAAATCAAAAGGTTTGTAGTGAGGACTTTAGTCCTCTGGAATGAGAATTAAATAACTTACAATTTTTATTTTTCTTGTGGGATGGGCGGGAGAGCCCGTCCAAAAAAGACGGGCTCTCCCGCCCATCCCACAAATATGTGTAAATTATTTAATTCGCGCTCCTCAGTTATTGTAGGCTGCATCACCAGCTATTTGATGACTCAATCGGCTCAACCGATCGAATATCTCCCTCGATCTCCCTTGATGAGTAATCCCACTTCGAGATAGGGGAAATTCTGGAACTCAATAATAACCGCTCGATCGGTTTCCTCGATCGCTACGCCTCTAATCGCTGATTCATTGGACATTCATTGGAAAACGCATACATATACCCATCGTTGCGGTGGATTGATTTACAGTATCTATGACGCACTGGACTAACCTTGCCGAGTGGCGTCTTCATTTCAAAAACTCCGCTTTCTCTAACCGTCAGCCTGCCGACGTGAGTGCCTGCAAACTTCCCAGATGGGAGAATTGCACTTGCCATGTCGCCAGTTCCAAACCCAAAAAACGTTTTGCAGCGCGTTCTGTGCCTGAGAGGAAATCCATATTTATTGGTTGTACACATTTGACGGTTGCCCCATCATGAAAGCTGCAATTAACAACGGCTGCTCGGTGAAAACTTGCAGCACTTCTTGGTTTCCTACACAAGCTGCATCCAACCAATGAGTCTTAGGTAATCCTAAACGAGTGCGGTTGTACTTGGTTATACCTCCTGTTGAAACTTCTATTGGTAATCCTGTTTGCTTAAGTTGCTGAAATAATGCCCAGCGGGTTGAATTCACAGCAGCCGCATCTTTCAATGGTTGTTTTGCTTGTCTCAAGATGCGGGACAAGATGTTAGGCTTTTTGGACAAGAAATCCCGAATATCTTGATTTCCTTTCTTTTGGTTGCAATTGTGGCAGGCAAGGGTGAGATTGGAAACTCTATCGCTTCCACCTTTTGATTTTGGGTGAATGTGCTCTACCTCAAAAGGTACGTTTTCCACTTCGCAGTAAGCGCACTTTCTCCCCCACTTTTCTCTTCAAGTATTCTCTGACTTCATAGCCCGCAAGTTCACCTTGCTGATACTCCTTGCCTGATATTTCAGGATTCTGCATCGCTTGAAGGTCAAACTTAACCAGTTCTTGGGATATCCCTGTAATCGGTACATATCGACGGATGCGGTTGACCCAGGTAAGGATGTTTGTCACCCTAGATTCTAAGCTTGGTGGCAACCATCCAGACCCTCTTGTGCGGTTAAAAAAACGTGGTTTGCGGTAACGAGTTTTGCGGTTGCGACGATTGCGACGAAGGTTGCGACGCGACTCTAAGTCATTTTTAATTTGTTGCCCGCGATGGGTCAACTGGGCACCCCAGATAACTTTCTCACCCTGCACAATTGCTAGCCCAGTTACTTTTGAGCCTGGATCTATTTTTAATTGGTGTGGCTCTATCTCAGGATTAGGAACCACGTATTTCAACATAATCGTGAATGGGTAGCGGCGATATACAGCCGCTTGTCGTAGGTTCAATAATCGTCTTGCCTGTCCGGGCGGTACTGGTAAGAGTGGTTGTTTTTTGGTATCTAAAACGAATACAAAGTTAGACATGAAAGTCCTCTGATTACTCAGGTTATGTTTTCCTCGCCAAGGTTTTGATGGCTTGTTGGGCTAGAGACACTGACTTAACCAAATACATCTGTTTAATCTCTAACGACAGAGCTACAAGCACCGAAAGGACTTGTAGGTGTCATCACCATCAAAACGTAGTATTCAAGATACTTAGGCTGGCTATTTGTCCAGTTTATGCACTAGCACTCTTGTCTTGTCCACTGTTTGGTCAATAGCAACACCTGCAACTGTCTCTGTCGTCGAAATAGCAGTATAAGCGATATCCTCTATCAACAGCTAACAATCAACAGACTCTCTTTCTATTTTCAAGGCCGTTTCGACTCTTTGGTACTCGGCCTCAACCTGCTTTAACAGCCCGGATTCGAGCCCAGATAAAGGCTTATTTGCCTCTGTCCCCATCCGCCCAATGATTTCGAGTTTCTCGCACAACTCAAACAAGCCAAAAGCACCGAGGGTTCCGCTAATCGACTTCAAAGAGTGAGCATCCCGCCTCAAAGCCAGCGGATCGGCACTGCTCAGGGCCCTAGAGATGCCTCGCAGCAGTTCGGGGGCTGTTTTGAGGTAAAGGTCGATCGCCTCCTCCAAAGCTTCGACATCTCGCAGTCCCTCTATAATCTTGGCGCTCAGACAATCGCGGTTTTCTGAAAAAGCCCGATCGACCTTTGATGCACTCCACCCTACGACGGAGGACGAATTGGGAATTGTCACTTGTGGATTGCCCCCAACAGCCGCATTCGTTAGCGCAGCCCTCGAAGAGGATCGCACTTCTAACTCACTTGTTCCTCCTGTCTTTTCAATCTGCGAGCTCGCACAAAAAATTGGCTGCGGACAATCGAATTCGCCATTTGAGCCAGATTTACACGCGCTCAAAGCTCGCACCAACTCCTCAATGGCGATCGGCTTGCTCAAATAGTCGTCCATCCCCGCAGCCATGCACTCTTCGCGATCGCCCTGCATCGCATTTGCCGTCATCGCCACAATCCAAGGCCTCGTCCATTTGAGATTTTGGATTTTGGATTGGGGATTGTTAGATTGCTCCTGAGTCAATTCGGGATTTTCGATTTGGGATTTTGGATTGTTAGATTGCTCCTGAGTCAATTTTCCATTGTTAAATTCCTCGTCAGTTATGGAAACTTCTGATTCTTCCCTGCCATTTTCTAAGCTCAAAGCTGCTAAAAATCCCTCGCGGATGCGACGGGTAGCTTCCAAACCGTCCATTTCCGGCATTTGCACGTCCATCAGCACCACATCGTAAGGCTGGCGGTGCAAAGCTTCGAGCACTTCGATACCGTTTCCTGCCACATCCGCCCGATACCCCATCCGCTGCAAAATTTGCAAAGCCACCTTCTGATTCACCAAATGATCGTCAGCCAACAGAATCCGCAGCGGTAAACTCTCGGCCAGCACTGGTATGCTTTGCAATAAAGGCCGGAGAAGAGTGCGCTGCATTCTAATTTCAGTATTCTGTTTCCCAAAAATATTGATTAAAACATTGTAAAGTTGAGATTGTTTGATCGGCTTGTTCAAAAAAGCAGCAAAATCGACCTCAATCGCAGGGGTGTTAATTTCTTGTCTGCCGATCGAAGTTAGCATCACTAACGGCAACTTTTGGCAATCAGGATACTGGCGAATTTCGGCAGCTAAAGCCAACCCGTCCATTTGTGGCATTTGCATATCCAAAATTGCCAAGTCAAACACCTCTTTAGCCGCGATCCAATCTAAAGCCAAACGAGCTGAAGCTGAAGCCCTAGGAACCATTCCCCAAGACTGAGCTTGGAGAGTCAAAATTTGGCGGTTGGTTGCATTGTCATCGACAATTAAGACTCGCTTCCCAGTTAATTCTGGTTGAGTAGTGCTCAAATTAACTGGCAAGGAACTGTTGCAGCCACCAACGATCGTGCTGAAATAAAAAGTAGAGCCTGCGGATTTGGGATTTTGGTCGATCGGCTCGCTGCTGAGTAAAGATTTGCCAGAGCTATATTTTTCGGCAATTTCGCAAGATTCTTCACCTGCGATATCCAAAACTGGCACTTTAAAATCTCCCGGAGGATTGCCAGCCAGACAACCCATACTTTCCACCCACATCCTGCCGCCCATCATTTCGGCCAAACGCTTGCTAATTGCTAAGCCCAATCCGGTACCGCCGTACTGCCTGCTCGTTGAAGAATCAACCTGGCTGAAAGATTTAAACAGCCGATCCATACGATCGCACGGAATGCCGATACCAGTATCTTTAACCGCAAATTGTATTTCGTATACTTTGTGAATTGCTCGCGGTTCCCCATTAATTGCTGGCGGTTCTTGAGCGTCGATCCTGGACACTGCAAGCTTTTTGGCAGTCACCGAAACCACCACTTCCCCCCTTTCAGTAAATTTAACAGCATTGCTGAGCAAGTTGATTAAAATTTGCCTCAAGCGGGCGCTGTCACCGAGCGCCGTTGGTGGTACGGAGCGATCGATCAAGTAACCCAATTCCAGTTTTTTTTGTGCCGCCTTGGCAGCTACCAAGTCGAGGGATTCCTCAATGCAAGTGCGGATGTCAAACGGATGTTCCTCCAAGTCCAATTTGCCCGACTCAATTTTCGAGAAATCTAGAATATCGTTGATCAGCGTCAGCAAAGCATCGCCGCTGCTGCGGATAGTTTCTACAAAATCGCGCTGTTCCCGACTTAAGCGGGTATCCAGCAGCAAACCCGTCATGCCGATGACTCCATTCATGGGAGTGCGAATTTCGTGGCTCATGGTGGCTAAAAATTCGCTTTTGGCTTTGGTAGCCGCCAGTGCTTCGTCGCGAGCTTTTGCCAAATCTACGCCTGTTTGCTGGCGATCGAGTTCGCTGCCCACCCACTGAGCCATCAGTTTCACCAACTCTCTATCTACAACTCGGAACGGTTCTGTCAGAGGAGTCGGAGCAAAGAAGCATAGAGTGCCGTAAACTTCACCTGCCACCGTGACGGCAGTGCCCATGTAAGCTTCGATGTTGAAGGCAGGATTGGGAGTATTGAAGCACAAACCCGAAAACCTCACCGACTCAAAGTACATCGGTTCTTTTGACATTGCTGTAGCCACGCAGAAGGTTGTTTCCAGATCGTAGATTTGTGATTTGACGATCGACTCATCGGGACATTCAACAGCAATTATTTGATAGTTGTCGCCTTGAATGCGCGACAAAATTCCCACGGAAAGGCCTAACTGCCGGCATCCCATTGCCAGCAGTTCTTGGAGGCGCAAATCAAAGCTATAAAGGCGGCCTTGGGGGTCTGTACGGGGAGCAGAAGTCACTTGGTACAAAGCTTTAATGGCAGCTTCGCTTTCTCGCAGTTCTTCTTCTGTTTGCTTGCGGACGCTAATGTCGCGGGAAACGCCGATAATTTCTTGCACTCCACCGGTTTCGGGATCGCGGATCGTGCGGCTGGTGGTTTCAAACCAAATGTATTTGCCGTCTTTGTGGCGGATGCGGTAGCTGACGGTGTAAGTAACTGGCAGCGCCAGGACTTTCGAGTGAGCTTTGGCGACGGTTTCTAAATCGTCGGGGTGAAAATAATCGTTGGGAAGGCGCCCAATCAGTTCCGAAGGTTCGTATCCCAGCAAAGCGTGGCTGGCGGGCGAGACGTAGATAAACACGCCTTTGGGGTCGTGTCTGGTAATCATGTCGGTTGAGTTTTCGGCGATCAACCGATAGCGGTATTCGCTCTCCTTGCGTTCGACTTGAGAATTGCCCAATGCTTCTAACATTTGGTTGATGGTGTCGGCCAAGCTGGCGAGTTCATCGCCTCCTGGAATTATTTGAACGCGCAAATCTGGATCGCCGTTGGCTGCGATGTTGCTGACGCTAGTGCTCAAGTGGGCCAATCTCGCCAAGACTAAATTTTCTAGCAACAGCATGGCGATCGCGCTAAATATTAAACCTACTGCCAATATCGAGAAAGTAAAGAGTTCTAGGGTAGCCTGACCTTGGCGAGAGATTACTCGGTCTACTTCTACCCGCAGCAGCAGCGCTAGCTTGCCCCGGATGTCCCGAATCAGGGCGTATCCTGCTACTACGCTGTCGCTGAGCGGCTCGACTAAAATTTCTACTGATTTGAGGTTAGAAATTTTGAGTTTGAGATTGTCCAAATCCTGCCTGGAGCGAGCCAGCGCCTTAGCGCCCTGCCCGGAGTAGTTCGTGGCTCCGACTTTAAAATCTAAACTCGGCAATCTAAAATCCACCGACAGGTGAGTCAGTTCTGCAAGCAAACCGATTTCGGTGTTGTCCAGGTAGCGTGCCAGGATCAGCGTCCCCCGCGGCGGGCCTTGGGCGTTGCTGTTGACGATCGGCTTTGAGGCTATCAGCAGCGTAGCTTCTGGCAGGGTGACGACGCCTGTTTTGGCGGGGTACCCCTGGTCAGAACTTGTCTGGGACTTGAGCAGCGCCTCGGTCAAGTGCTGTTGCAAGCTTGCCGGAATTGGGATTTCGGTTTGGGATTTCAGGTCAAAACCTTTGCTGAAGATGGTCTTACCGTTGGAGTCCAGCAGCACCAATAAGTTTAATCTCAAGTAAACAAACGTGGAATCGACGAAATTTGACTTGACAAATTCCTGGTTCCGTGTATCGACAAAAGAGTACGTATCATCCCACTCGGCGTAATCTTGGGCGCTGGTGTCTAAATTCGACAAGTCGTCATCTAAGGCGTCCAAAGCCCGCGCGACATCCTGGCGGACGTACTGTGCCTCCAGGTTGTTAAAATCGTGCAGCAAAATGGTTGATGCAGTGGCATAGAGAACCACAATCAGGCCGATCAGAGCTGCACCGATGATTAATAGTGTTTTTTTTCGGAGTTGCATGGCGTCGCCCCCCTCACGGTGTTACTAGGCAACTAGCCTGGGGAGGTGTGAGACGTAGGTGGTTTAGCATTGGCGATCGAGCCTGGCCTGCGTGTTTTGACTGTTGTGGGCTCATTTGCAAAAGCCCTCGGTATTTCCAAGGTATCGGGTATCTAGCCCCCCACAGTCAGTGTAGTATTTTCACATCTTTAGTTCCCTTCATTATGCACAACCGATCGCCTGCGAGTCATGAGCTAACCGCGATTTTCAAAAGAAACGGGCGATCGCGCCACGAAAAAACTTCGCGTTTGATACTCGCCCCGCCCTGGGCGGGGTGCCGGTGGCGGTTGACACAACAGGCGTGCTGGATTGAGAACCGCTTTTGATTCGCCCGATCGCAATTCTGTTTTGCTTTACGGTTCGATCGTTCGGAATGCAAGTCCTTCTTCTGGAGGACTTGCATTCCGAACGATCGAACCAGTTGTATAATAGTGAATCGAGGCGACACGAACTTACCAGAAACACCTCACCGCCCTTGAGAATCCTGATAACAATTTTGTTTTGCTTTACGGTTCGTAGTGAGGACTTTAGTCCTTCCTAAATGCGGACTAAAGTCCTCACTACAAACCTGTTTTACAATGGTGAATCGATTTGCTTTACGGTTCGTAGTGAGGACTTTAGTCCTTCTTGAATGCGGACTAAAGTCCTCACTACGAACCTGTTTTACAATGGTGAATCGAGGCGAAATGCTCTTAAGCAGAAATACCTCACCGCTTTTAAGAAGGTCGATAAAAATAGTGCCTGATGTGAGTTTCTACTAACATCAGGCACTATTAGAAATCCGAGCGCACAAATTGACTCTTGTTTATCGGATAACAGCTAAAGCACCAGCACCCGCAGCCGCAGCCGCCGAGGTAAGAGCCGTGAAAAACAGCCACCAAGAGGCAACTTCCGCTGCTTTCCGAGTTTCTTCAGCTTGTTTTTCAGCTTGCAATCTGATGTTTTCGAGGCGAAGCTGCGCTTCTTGCTGCAAGCGTTCTGCTCTTTGCAAGACGCTGTTGCGGCTTCTTTCGATTTGGTCGATCAAACGGTTCGCATCTGCTTCAGAAATGTCCTCGCGCGAACTAATTAAAGCCACTAAAGTATCGCGGTTGAAATGACCGAGGCGATCGCGCAAAGCATCAAATCCGGCTTGCGGATCGTCAAATAACTTCCGCACGTCCCGCGTAATGCCTTCGTAATTGAGTTCCGGGCGATCGAGCGAATTGAGGTAATCGCGAATTTTTCCGAGAATCCCGTCAATTACCGACTGAATGCCCTCCTGAATTTTCTGAATTTGCAGTGCGAATTGGTCGCGCACCGACAAAATTTGATCGACAATGCGATTGGCTTCTGCTTCCGAAATATCCGGCCGCTGAGACAGCAGAGAAACCACTGTAGATCGATCGATATGCGACAGCCGCTCGCCCAAACTGTAAGCGCCGACTTTTGGGTCGTGCAGCAGCAGTTGCAAGTCGCGCTTGATGGCTTCGGGATTTAATTCTTCCTTGCCCGTATTCCGCAAATAATCCTCTAAAATGCTCTGAAAATCCTGGACTTGTGTTTGCACCCGATGAGCCAAACGGCGCGGCGCTTTCACGATCGATCCCAGAGTATCCTGCACTTGGTCGATAATTTGATTGACTTGTTCCTCGGTCAAATCTTCTCTCTGAGAAAGCAGTTTTACCAAAGTATCGCGATCGACCTGAGATAGCCTTCCGCGCAGCGCTAAAGCCCCTTCCTTGGGATTTTCCATCAATTTAGTCAAATCCCGCTTAATCCCTTCAGGATTGAGTTCTTCCTTGCCTGTCTTGCGGAGGTAATCTGCCAGGGCGGTAGTAGTTTGGTCGTACTGATCCTTGGCTTTTTCAGCCAACTTTTGCGGTGCTTCCAGCGCGCTGTGCCAAGTTTCTTCGGCGCTGTCTAGAAGCTGGTTTACTTGGTCTTCGCTGAGGTCTTTCCGCTGAGATAGCAATTTTACCAAAGTTTCGCGATCGAACTTAGAAGCTCTCGCTCTCAGCGCCCACATTCCCGCCTCCGGGTTGTCCAGCAGCGTTTTGAAATCGCGCTTGATGCCTTCGGGATTGAGTTCTTCTTTGCCCGTAGACTTCAAGTATTCTTGTACTTTTTGCCACTGATTGTCCAGTCGGACTTGTGCAGCTTCTTGCAGACCTTGAGAATCTGCTAAAACTACATCTCGCGTCCGTTCCAACTCTTTAACAATCTGTTCGACTTCTTGGAAACCGAAGCCTTCGCGGCCTCTGAGGATTTGCACGAAACTGTCGCGGGTGTAAGGAGCAAGCCGATCGCGCAACTGTTCGTAATTCGCATCAGAATCCTCTAAAATTTTCTTAAAATCGCTCCCGATACCTGCTGCTGTCAGTTCTGCTTTCGGCGTCAGCTTCAAATAAGTTTCCACGCGCCACTGCAAATCGCGAGCTTTTTCTTGCTCCTCAGCAAAAAGCACAGTTTGTAAAACTCGCTGTCTGATTCCTTCTAATTCCTGGGAAATTTCTTTAATTTTGTCTTGGGTAAAAACGCCTCGACTTGCCAGGATTTCCGCAAACTTGGACTGATTGAGTTTTTCTAATTCGCGGCGTACAGTTCCCGGATCGGCGGTTGGATCGTAGAGCACGTCACGAAATCCGCGCTCGATCGCGGTAGGGTTCATCTGCCACGAATAAGTGTTGAGCAAGTAGTTTTCTACGTCGGCGCGAATTGGGCTGTAAGTTTCGGGTTCGCCTTTGACTTGAGCGGTGATTTTATCAGCTTGCTGGCTAACTTTGTCTTTAGCTGTTTTGAGCTGACCGATTACTTTTTCCACATCTAAGTCTGAAATATCCGTGCGGCCCAAAACTATTCCCATTAAAGCATTGACTGCCATTGTCGTTGCTTGGGACATCATTGTGGGGTTTTGTCCGGAATTTTGAGGGCCCAGATTGCCGAGAACTTTTTCTACCCTACTTGTCAGCGTATCTGAGAGCAAATCTCCCGATTTTGCTGATTTGAGATAATCTATCAATTGGGCGATGCCGTCAGATTTCTGGTCTTGTTTTCCTACTTGTTTCCAAGCATCTTGGAGTTGGTCTACAATCCGGTTGACATCGCGTTTTGACCAGGACGATCGCGAACTGACTAAATCTACGAGAGTTTGGCGATCGAGATTCGGCAAATTTTCGCCCGCAATGGTTTTGAGTTGCGGATCGTTGAGCAACTTTTCAAACTCGCCGCGCATCGCTTTGATGTCTAATTCCGGCGGTTTGAGGCTTTGGATGTAGTCTTCGACGTTTTCCCGCAAGCTTGTGGGGTCGATCGCGCTACCGAGTTCGTGGCCCACCGCTGCTGCTGCTGCTTTGGCTGTGGCGACTACTTGATTGCTAGCTGCTTTGGCGCCGAGGGCTGCGGCTGCGGTGCCGAAAATAGCTTGAACGCCTGATGTGGCGGTGTTAACGACGGAACCGATCAGGGAACCGACGGTGGTGGAGCTCACCCAGACGAGGAGTGAGAAATAGGCCGCCCACACGACTAAACCGACGATCGCACCTAAACTGGGACTGCTAATCAAGCTGAGCTTAACTGCTAGCAAGCAAGCGAAGAATAGGGCGATAGTGACGGTGATTAGAGTCCAAGTACCGACTTTGCGGCCGATGTGGCGCACGGGGGGGCTGTTGCTATCCGAGTGGTGTCCGTCGTCGTGGGATTGTCCGATGTAGGAAAGGCCCGCGGCTACTGATAAATTTGTTAGCAAGAGTTGGAAAGCGCAGGCGAGCACGACTCCAGCTATCAGGGCGATAAAAAATTGCGGCCCGGAATACAGGAGTGCTGCATCTTCTACTCTGCTTGTTGTTGTTGTTGTCTGTTCTACAGGCACTTGGGCCAGCCAGAACCCGATGTTATACAGTTGTGGATTTATTGGCAAATTTTGATACATAGTATATTCCTCGTTAAAGGGTGGGTGCGCGCGATCGGCTAATGTATAGTTTTAGTCTCGTACCCCTAAAGGCAAGCATCGCCTTATTGACGAGCTAAAACATCCCCCTACAGTCGGAAGTGTATAGATATGTCTGCGGCCTGCTGTTGATTGAGGGATAATTGTGCTAAGTGAAACGATAACGCCACGCCCGCCTGACACTTAGGTCAAAACTTGTGCGATAAGTGGTGTTTTTTGATTAATTGCACTTAGATATGGGCGGCGCAGCGATCGGGGATTGATGCAGGTTATCGAATTTGCTGCTATCGATGCAGAAGGGTTGGAAAGTTTGGTGGAGTCCGGTTTCGGCGATCGGGCAGATGGTAATCTCGAAGTCGGTAAGGGCATCAAGAAAAGTTGGGTGAGTTTGATGATTGAGGTGTCGCTATGCGATAATTAGTAAATAAGTGGGTGTTTGCTTGCGTTCCCTCAACCCAACTCAGAAAATCGACAATCACAGTAAGAGGTAAGATAATGGATTCAGAAAAAGAAGAACAAAAACAAACTGTCACAGAACTCATCAAATCTGGTGAATTAAACAGTATCTATTTCAACGAGTTTGGTATAGGAGTTTCTAAACATGATATTTTCATATTATTAAGACGCAATGGAAAAGAAGAAGCGATACTCAATGCTTCTCACATTACAGCCAAATCTTTTGTGGATTCTCTCGGTGAAGCTTTGAGAAAATTTGAAGCTAAAACAAATCAAACAATACCTATTTCAGATGAAATTGAAATATTAATGGAGGCGCCAGATGAAACCAACGATCGGTAATCAACAGGATAACAGTCCGAATGGCACTAAGTTAAGGAGAAATAGACGGGCGATTGATACCAGTTCAGAATCGTCAACAAGTTCTTATCATCTATTATCTTTTCCCTTAGAAGGGAAAATAGAAGCGAAAAACTACCCTTTTCAACTATATACACTTGGTGAGAACAAATTTTCCATTACAACCAAAAACTATCCCATAATTTATCAAGAACATAAATTTGACAATCTCCAAAAACAAAAAAATAAATTTAAAATAGGGGAAATAGATAAATTATTGACCTTTGAAGAAATACTGAAATACGGTATTGAGTCTATTAAATTGAAGGATGATTATCTCTTTAATCGTATTCGTGAGTTAAAAGAATTATGCGATTGTGAAGAAGAGTATGATGTTTCTTTGGACTCGCTTAAGACAATGTTTATATTTGTTGAAGCAATTGGAAACATTTCTAAACCTAGTAGCTTAACAGTAAGTGAAAGTGGTCTTTTTTATTTAGAATGGGAAAGAGATAAAAATAATTCAATAACCGTGCGATTCAAGAAAGATTACTTTTTAGACTATGTTATTTTTAAGCCAAGTTTGCATATAGATAAACGAATTATTTTTAATGGTTCGATGTATGCTCTAGATCTAGTTGATTTTCTTAAGGATTTAAACCTAAAAATACACCAACAAATATAAACAATAAATATAAAAATGACAGAGATAAAAGCTGGTAATGTTGCGCGCTATTGTAAGCCTTCAAATTTAAACACTAATGGAATACCACAGACTTCTGCGTTTCAAAGACGAACAGAACCTAAAGAAAAATATTTATCTGTCTATTTGCTTGATTTCTTTGACAAAGAAACTGAATTAGAAAATATTATAGAAATTAAAAAATATATGACAGAAGTAACAGGTTTTACTTGCAAACCTAATGGCTCTTTTGCTATTCTTAATATACAAAAATCCAAACATTATATTTTTGAAGAAATATCATCAGAGATTTTCTATAGGGAAAAGAGATTACCTCATTGTGGTCTTTTCCATGATGCTGAGGATCTATTAATTGCCAAGTTACTTGCTGAGTGCGTTGAAAATAATTATCTCATTAAAGATATCCCAGATTCAACAACTTCGCCCCCATAACCGTGCAAAAAATCTGGGGACTCCCCAAAACCTCTGCGGTGACTTTTCCGCACCACAAACGCAAAATCTCATCCTTAATGGGATTTAAGCTATGGCGGTTCTCTGTCTCTCGTTTGTATCGAAGTCTCGATGCTCTTTGCTAATATTATCAAGAGCGCTCTTCGCGCAACTATGTACCTAATTTATATGGGGCGCCAGGGGGAGCTAGACTCGACTATAAGCCAATACGGTTTACTTAAAATGGTCCGAAGAGAGGAACGAAGCAATCTCCGTATCTATTTTTCATAGGGTTTTACCCCCAGGGCGCCCTTAAGTAAACGGTATTGGACTATAAGCGACATTTATTATGAGTTTAAGCCTTAACTTGACACAATAATAGGCAATTCTCACCGTACATTATCGCAAATTAACCTTCAAAAAATTTGATTATGCAACGCGAAAGTCATGCAATTATTATGGGCGGCAGTTTAGCAGGAATGTTGGCTGCTAGAGTATTAGCAAAACACTTCGATCGCGTAAGTATTGTTGAACGAGATTTTTTTCCCGAAAAACCCGCCCCCCGCCCCGGTATTCCTCAATCCCGTCACCTGCACATCCTTTTGACTCGTGGAAAAATCATCCTAGAACAGTTGTTTCCCGGCTTGGAAAACGAACTGATAGCTCAAGGGTGCTCCGAGGTTAGATCCGAAGTCTATCGGGTGGTTTAGTCCGGCTGGTTGGGCGACACATTTTACCCCCGATCCTGATGATTTAATTATGTTCAGTCGGGATTTACTCGATCGCCAAATTCGCCGCCGCTTGACAGAAAATACGAAGGTGCATTTCCTGGAAGGAGGGACTGTAACAGGGTTGCTGGCGAATACTCAGGGCACGGCGATTGCTGGAGTGTCGGTGCGTTTTCGCGATCGCCAAAACCCAGGTAACATAAATGAAGAGAATTTGAATGCAGATTTAGTTGTCGATGCTAGCGGCAAAGTTTCTCAAACGCCTAAATGGTTGAAAAAACTCGGCTATGAACCGCCACCAGAAACCGTTATCAATGCTTTTGTGGGCTACGCTACGCGCATCTAGGAATGCAGCGGTAAATTGTCAGAGACAGCGCCAGTATTTGTATCAGGATCGCCGCCATTACGCACTCGCGGCGGTGCAATTTTCCCGATCGAAAGCAATCGCTGGCTGGTGACTCTCGGCGGGGGCGATCGCGATTATCCGCCCGCAGACGCAGCAGGTTTTGTAGAATTTGCGCGCAGTCTGCCAACTCCGATGATTTATGATGCGATTAAAGATGCAAAGGCGATCGCACCTGTGTATAGTTATCGAGGTACAGAAAACCGTTTGCGCCACTACGAACGCCTCTCCCATTATCCTGAAAATTTGGTAATTGTCGGCCATGCAGTTTGCGCTTTCAACCCTGTTTACGGCCAAGGAATGACGGTTGCTGGATTGGATGCTCAGATGCTGGATGAATGTCTGCAAAAACAGCGGCAGCGCTATCCTGAAGGCGATTTAACAGGCTTTGGGCGACATTTTCAACAAAAACTCGCAAAATTACATACTATTCCTTGGACGTTTGCTATCAGCCAGGATTCGCGCTATCGGGGAAGTGAGGGTGCGAAACCAAACCTGGCTACGCGACTGACAATTAATTACATGGATCTGGTGTTAAAAGCGTTGACCACAGATGCGAAAGTTTGTCAAGCTTTTTTGGAAGTTCTGCACATGATTGAACCACCGACTTTACTTTTTCATCCTAAAATTGCGGTAAAGGCGATCGGGCAATTCGTCACCGGTAGGCAGAAGCTAGAAGCTAGAAAGCAGAATTAATAGAAAGACTTTTTTGCTAAGCGGTAAGGTGCGCATTGCGCACCCTACATATAGAGGTTCAGTAAGGTGCACATTGCGCACCCTACATATAGAGGTTCAACTGAGTCCTGACCAATTACCTAATCCCTCCGCTTCGCTTCGCCCAATCCCTCCGCTTCGCTTCGCCCAATTACCTATTCCCAACCAAACAATCTAATTCCCGTTGCATTTGATTGGTAACTAAATCGAAACAAGCATCGACATAATCGCGATCGCCCGCCGCCTCTTTACCGTACTTCTCAAATACGATCGGTTCGCACACGCGAGTCCGAATTTGCACGGGAAAAGGCAGATTTGGCAAAGGCCCGATACTCAGTCCCCAAGGCAATCCCAAATACACCGGAAATACCACCGGATCGATGCCCAACAACCACGGCATACCGAATTCATGCAATTGCTTAACTTCTTCGTAAAAATCTGCCAAAACTATTAAAGTATCGTGGGCGCCGTGGGATATAATTGGTACGATCGGCACTTCTTCTCGCAATGCTAATTTAATAAATCCCTTGCGTCCGGCAAAGTAGATTTTATTCCGCAAGTGGTGGGGGCGAAAAGTATCTTCTGCGCCGCCCGGATAGACGAGAACCGGGGCATTTTTTCGCAAAGCTGCGATCGCCATTTTCGGATGCGCTTTGAGGGCGCCGCACTGCACAGCCATTCCAGCAATATCAGGAGAAACTTGCCAAACCGTCGGGTGCATCAATCCGTAGGCCAATCGTTCCGTACCGTATCTGTGGAACCATTCGTATAGGAACATAAACATATCAGGAGCGGCGATTCCTCCGTTGTGAGAGCCGACAACGAGCATTTTTCCGCTCGCGGGGACGTGGTGCCAGCCGTCGCTTTGTACGCGAAAATAGTAGCGGTACAGCCACTCCCAGACTGGCAGCAAAAGTTTAATGAAGTCGGGATTGCGATCGTCTAAGGATAATCCGTCAAAGCGAGATGTTTGGCTGTTGTTTCTGGGGCTGGATGCGGAATATTTCATTGATTGGTGCTTAAGTGCGATCGGCGGTAAAAAAGTATTGTTTTAGTATTGCAAATTTTGGGGAATTGACATATACTCAATTTATAATCGTAATTTGAGTATCAAAAATAAAAAAGTCACTATTTCCATTATTTTATATACATTCTCATAGTACAGCAAAAGACCGAGAAAAGTCAACACCATATTAGGCCATTTTTAACAGGTAAATCATAATTCTTGGACATACAGCCTCAAGACAGGTGGCAAAGTATAAAAACTTCCTGTTTTGTCAATGAAGCAACGCCGCGATAAAGATTGTAGGGCATTGAGCAAGTCTGGCGATCGCACTGTGCCATATTCTAGTAATTTTGCCAAGTTGACTGGTTTGCTTTCCCTACAAAACAAGGAGAGGACTTGTTTTTCTATTTCCGATAAGTGGCTGAACTGCTGTTGCAAAACATCTTTCAAATCTTCGGGCAACAATACGGTATCATTTAATAATAATTCATTTGCGTCAATTCCCAACTCTTGA
This sequence comes from Oscillatoriales cyanobacterium, assembly GCA_004293365.1. GTDB lineage: Bacteria > Cyanobacteriota > Cyanobacteriia > Cyanobacteriales > Microcoleaceae > Microcoleus. The sequence goes on from RDYN01000022.1 coordinate 23,137, forward strand.
ATCAGAGTTGCCACGCTTTTTAACCATAACGGATTCCCTTGGTAGCGGTGAATGAGTGCTTCGCAGTTATCGATTTCTGTTAATCCTTTATCTCTGAGTATTTCCCGCGCGGCCGCAGTGTCTAAGCCTGTGAGTTGTAAAATACGAATGGGAGTATTTTCGCTGGTGAGTTGAGGAACTTCTTTGGGTGGTTCCCAACCGATTAGCAGGAAGCAACTTTGATGGGATAATTTTTCTATTTGTTTAAATAAAGAGCGATATTCTTCGTATCCGGGTTTATATTTTCCTGCTAATTCGCCGCTGCTGAACAGGTTATGAATATCATCTAAGACTACTAAACACCGATGTTTTTGTAAATATTTAATTAGGGGTAATACTTTCTGGTTAGTTGTGGGTGAGTCTTGCTTTTGGGACTGGGAGAAAAACTGGATTAAGTTGGCTTCAAATTCCGGGAGAGTGAGTGATGTGTCGAGATTGCGCCAAATGACGTATTCAAACTCGTCTTTGATTTGTTGTACGAGTTGTACTGCTAGGGATGTTTTGCCGATGCCGAGTCCGCCGGTGATGGTTATGAGGCGGCTGTTTTGTTGTAGAATCGAGGTTGTGAGGGTTTTAAGTTCGAGGGTGCGATCGTAGAAAGCACCTAATTCTGGCATTTCGCTTAAATCTTGATGCGAGGTTTCTTTATTTGGCGGGTGTGGATTTGGTATGTTTGGCGGATGTCTAGCTTCTCCACAGGTGTTGAAACTACTAATTGCTACGTTTTCAAAATTAGAGACATTTTCAAAGATAAACCTTCCCATTGCAGAGCGAAAATTAGTTTTATTAACCTCTTCGCCTAATTCCTCTGAAAGTGTTTGCCATAATTTTGAGCCAATATCCCTGACATAACTCTCGTTACAGTGAATCTCATCGGCAATTTTGGTGTATTTCTCACCTTGCATGGTTCCCCGCAGAATCGCTTCTTGTAAGTCATCAAGGTGCTTACCGGTTTTGGCAAATACCATCTCATCAGCCATTTGTAACACTTCCTTAAGATTCATGCGGCATCGCAGATGTTGTGATTTTCCATATTATACCCAACATTTTCCAACATTTTCTGGCATTTGCCAACATTTTTCATGCGGGGGAGTTGGAGTAGCAAGCAAAATTGCCAGCAAAATAGAGCATTTTTTGCTTGACATTTTTTTGTTTTAAATTAATCATTGGTAAAAGTATTAAAGTATTAATTTATAAATTAATCATCAGAAGGTAGTCCCATTGTGTCTAGCTGCTTGCCGATACAGAGGTAAAATATGTCAGGTCAAGAACCAAGAAAGATCGCTTTTCTGGCTAATCAACTCCAGAGTAGATCGATCGTAAAACAGGAAACTCAATCTGATATACAAGTTTATAAAGATACTCTTGCTGAAAGGTTTGCACTAGCGCCAACATCAGAAGAATTAGATAGGTTAATACAGCAGAGACGGAAAATCCAGGAATTAGATAGAGAAGCCAGCCAATTGAACCACGCAAAAGAATTGGCAAAAATTCAGATTCAAGACGCGAAACAAAAAGCTATTTTCCAACGCAGCCAACAAGTTGTAGCAAGTGTTGTTTCAATTATCATTGGTCTTTATTTTATGCAAGCTTTTCCTTTGGCATCTTTGTTGTTTTTGGTTTTAGGTTTAGCCAGACCTTTAGGTTATTCTTTAGGAGAGATAAGTGAGCTTTTTGGTGGATTGACAGGGCTTTCTAAAGAGTCAGATAAACTTCTATCTAATGGAAACGAGCAGGAAATCAGGTCTGAGGAGCTTACAGATGAAAGATACTAAACTAGATTTAATCAGTACGTTCAAATTTGAAAAGCGACTTAAACTTTTTGTTGCGGTATATCTTTCATTAGTTTTGCTTGCAGTAACTGCTGTGTTAATCAAGATTGAGATGGCTACCGAGTTACAGCAGGCTTTGATAATTATTCTAGGCTTAATTACAATTGCTACTCTTGATGCGTTCAGAAAAGCTCTAGATAGTACAGGATCTTCTTTGGCTAATCAGTTTAACCAAATAATTTTGCAGGACGGAGGGCTTTACGTTAGTGGTAATTATACTGGCGATTATGTTTTTAGTAGAGACATTAATCAAGGAGGTGAAAAAACGAAAACTCTTGCTGAAGCTGCTGCTGAAATTCAGGAGCTTCTAATACAACTAGAGAAGTCAAAACCTAATGCTACTGAAGCTGAGAAGGTAGCCTACGTTAACGATGAAACCCCTCCCGCTTTAAAGTCTCGTGTAGCTAGTGCAGCCAAGGCTGGTGGTGAAGCGGCTGTGGATACTATTTTGGATAATAGTCCTTACGGTAACATTGCTAGAGCTGTTCTCAGAGCTTGGATATCTCTGGTTTAGTTTAGTAGCTAGGGCAGAATAAGACGCACATTTTTTACTCACAATCTTACGTCTTGCATTGTCTTCATCCACTAAGCACCAACTGATTGCTACAGAACAATCCAGTACAAACTGCATTAAAACCTGCGCCCTTCTTCAATCAGGGAACGTATTGAATTTTTATCCAAGGCAATTTCTTTACGCAGTTGTAGCATTTTAGTAATTGCTGCTTGAATTGATTTTTTAGTAGTTAGCTTTCCCCAAGCGTTATACTTCGGTTTAACTTCCTCAGATGTTAGAGGCTGTACAACTACTAGAACTTCAACAGAAGTATCTTTAAACTCAGTGGGCATTTGGAGAAGCAATATACCATCGGTTCCAATATGCGATCGCAATTTCATTGTTTCCATGTCAGACTCCAGAAACTTTGAGCAATTATAGTTTACCTCGAAGCTCTTGACCTTGACCAGTATCTTGACCCCGCCCAAAAACGGAAGCCCCCGACAATCATCACTGGATATCCCAACATTTTAGACCCAAGTTCAAGCTCCCAGATTCTCTGCGCTGCAAGTAAATCTAAAATCTAAAATCTAAAATCTAAAATCCACTGACGGATTGTATAGATGCTATTGAATGGGGAAGGCGAGATCCCCTGACACCAAATACCAAACAGTGCCATGATTCTACAAAGAGCATCGCCAATTCCCTACTCATAGCGATCGAGACTCGTTATACTCAAAGTATCAATCCTCCACCAGATGCCGCGATGACCATCAAAGAACTCCTGATCCAAGAAATCGATAGCACCCCTGACGAACAGCTCGCCGATATTCTTAGCTTGGTGCGATCGCTCAAATCTACTCCACACCCCCAACTCAATACCTACGAACAACTGCTAGAGCGCATCGACTACCTCGAAGCCATCATCGGCATCCGCAAAGGACTTGAAAGCTTCGATCGAGGTGAAGGACTCCCAGCAGATAGAGCTATGAGGGCGCTACAGCAGCAGTTCAACATTCCTCAGAGTCTATGAGTTATCAAGTCCTAATCCAACCACCCGCCTTTGCTGAAATTGAAAACGCCTACCGTTGGATGTGCGATTATCTGAGTGCTGATGCTGCAAACCATTGGTATTACGACCTCCAAAACGCGATCGCATCCCTGCAACAGTTTCCTTACCGTTGCTCAGTTGCACCCGAAGCTGCCATCATTGGTCGGGACATTCGACAATTGTGGGTTGGTAAAGGAAGAAACTATCGGATTCTGTTTGTGGTGGAGAGCGATACCGTCGCGATATTACACATTCGTCACCGTCGTCAAGCCTCTCTAGGTACTGAACCGCCAGAGTAATCTAATCAAATAGTCAATAAAAGGCGAGATCCCCTGACACCAAATACCAAACAGTGCGATGATTTTACAAATTGCGATCGCCCTGACTGTTTTTTCCCACAATCACCAAACGCACCGAACCAAGTCAAAACCAGAGGAATCTAATCACAATTCAGCATAAAAGTCAACACTGTTTCATCAATTCCCTTGAGTTGCAGCGACTTATATTTAACAATTCGATCCTCCTCAACATAATCTGCAACCGCCGCCGAAATCAGGACAGAATTTGGTTCCGCCACCTCTTGCAAGCGGGCGGCAATATTCACGCTCGGCCCGATCGCAGTATAATCCGATCGATCGGGGCCGCCAAACATCCCCACAACCGCAGTACCCTGGTGAATACCGCAGCGAAACCGCACCGCAGGAACCCCATTTTCCCCAACAATTCCCTGCTCCAACCAGCGCTGGTTAAGCTCCTTGAGAGCTCGCAGCATTTTGCCAGCAGCAGCTATAGCGCGGCGGACTTGCTCGTTGGGCGTTAGTTCCTCCGGCGCCCCAAACAAAGCCATTACCGCATCTCCCACAAACTTATCCACCGTACCGCCGCTGTCAAAAATCGCCTTAGTCATTGCCGCCAAATATTCATTCAACAGCTCAGCTACCCGGCGCGATCGCAGCGTATTTGCCATTTGAGTAAAACCGACAATATCGCTAAACAAAATAGTAATCAATCGCGGTTCCGGGCGCAAATCCAAGGCCAAATCTCCAGCCGCAGCAGCTTTCACCATCGACGGCGGCAAAAATCGGCGCAGCACCGACTCAGTTAAATAATTGTTCAACTGCTGCACTCGCCGCTCGTTTTGCTTGAGGGCGATTAAATTCCGCACTTCCGCCAACAATTCGCGATCGTTAAAAGGCTTCGACAAATAAGCATCAGCACCCCGTTCTACTCCTTCAATCCGAGTATCTGCGTCAGCTTTAGCAGTTAGCAAAATTGCCGGAGTTCCCCGCAATTCTTCATCCTGTCGAATCATCCGAATCAAATCCAAACCCGAAATTACAGGCATCATCAAATCCGTGAGAATTAGATCGGGACGGCGGTTTTTTGCCACGGCAAATCCTTCTTCTCCGTTGCGGGCTAGCAAAACTGCAAAGCCGGAAGCTCGCAGAATTTCCGACACATAAAAGCGCAAATCTGGATTGTCGTCAACCACCAAAACCGTGCCAGCTACTGTTTCGGAATTTATCGGTTCTAGAGCCTCAAAGTTATGATTTTCTGCTTCATCTTCCGACAAATCCGCCTCCACATCTGCCAGTTCCACCGCAGCTTTGGATGCGTGAAACTCGGCGGGGATTTCCAGTACCCGTTCTGGGGGCAAATGAGTCGAACCGAAGTGCAGCCAAATACTAAAAGTAGTACCTTCGCCGTAAACAGAATCGACGGAAATTTGACCGCCGTGGAGTTCGACTAATTCTTTGACAAGTGCCAAACCTAAACCGCTGCCTTCGTAGGAACGGCTGGCGGAACCTTCGGCTTGGTGAAAGCGCTCGAATAAATAGGGAATTTGTTCGGTGCGAATGCCGATGCCGGTGTCTTTTACTTGCAACAAACAGTGAGCGCCCGCTGGTTCAACTGTCAGGGTGATTGTTCCCCCTTCTGGGGTGAATTTGACAGCATTTGATAGCAGGTTGTAAATAACTTTGTCAAATCTTTCAATATCCAAATAAAGTAAAGGGCATTCTTGCAGTTGGGTGATCAATTGCAGTCCTTTTTTGTCGCAGTAGGCGCGGAAAGACTCTGCGGTAGAGTAACAGAAACCGACTAAATCGCAGGGGCGAAAACTCGGCTGCATCCGTCCTGCATCGAGGCGCTGCAAGTCCAGCAGTTGATTTACTAAGCGCAGGAGGCGGCGGGAATTGCGTAAAGCGATGACGGCTTGTTCGTAGGGTAAGTCTTCTTTGCGGCCGCAAGCTGATTCTAGAGGGCCGATAGTTAGGGTGAGAGGGGTGCGGAATTCGTGGGAGATATTTTGGAAAAATTCGGTTTTGAGCCGATCGGCTTCCAAGAGCCGTTCCGCCTGCTGTCTGGTAGTCTGGTAGAGGCGCGACTGCTGCACCGCCAAAGCAGCTTGAGTTGCCACTATTTGAGCCAGGTCAATGTCTGAGAGGTTCCAGCGGCGGGTGCTGCAATTTTGGCGCAGCGAAATGCTGCCGATGATTTTGCCTTCGGAGATTAAGGGCACGACTAACAGGGCGCGGGCTGGCGATCGCACTTGCAGTTCTGTAACATTTAAATCGGGGCGTTCGTTGAGGTCTTCAATCGCCACGGGCTCTTTTGATACCATAACTTGCAGCAACACCGGATTGCCGCGAATCGGCACCAAAGACTGCGGCAGGGAAGGATGGGCAAAAACCCAGCCGGGAGGGTTCGCAGCAGCACTCTCAGCAGCAGTTTGAGGGCTTGGAGGATTCGCAACTACCTCTGAATTGTTAAAACCCTGTTTTACAGCCACCGTATCCCTATTTGTGTCGTAGAGACCAACGCACTGGACATATTCATCATCTTCTGTCCACAGAGATAGGGCGCAGCCGTCAACTTGCAAAGCTTGGCCGAGTTGTTGAGTAATCGCTGCAAAAATATTTTGGGGGTCGAGGCTCGATCGAATTGCCGTAGTAATAGTATTGACTAAGGTCTCGCGCTTTGCCAGCGCCCGTACCTGTTCGTAAGCCCTGGCCTGAGAAAGGGCCAAAGCCGCTTGGTCTGCCACCGTAATTACTAACTGTACCTCGTGGTCTTGCCATTGGCGCGGTCGATCGAACTGGTGCAGCGCCAAGACTGCCATCAGTTCCATTTGGTAAAACAGCGGTACGATTAAGCTCGATCGAATATTCGCAGCTTGGTAAGCCTGCAATCGCTGCTGATTGTCCCAGCTTAAAACTCGATCGTCAGTTTGGGCATCTTGAATCACCTCCACATCCAGAGTTTCCCAAACCAAATCCGGCAGCAAATCCGGCGAAAGTCTGGCGCTAGAAGCATCTCGTCTAGCTTCAGGATCCCCCCGCAACCCTTTAGTTTCCGCCTTCTGATAAACGAACCACTCATCAGCCACCCGCCCGTCTTGGAAAGGCCGCAGCAAACAGCAACTCACCTCAAACATCTGCCCGACGGTTTCCACAATTCTTTGCAGCATTTGCTGGTAATTGGGAGCCGATCGAATAGTATTGGTAACGGCATAAAGCAGCGATTCTTGCGAGAGAGCCCTCCGCAGTTCATTCGTGCGCGCTTTCAAGACATTGTGAGTATCAACAGCTTGACTGACAAGAGCTCTAAGTTCTTCAGCATCCCAAGGCTTAGTAACGAATTTGAATACTTTGCCAGCATTAATAGCTTCAACTAAATCTTCAACATCCGTATAGCCAGTTAAAATAATTCGGATCACATCGGGGTATTGAGCAGCAGTCAGGCTGAGAAACTCCGTACCGCTCATTTTTGGCATTCGCTGATCGGAAATAATCACAGCAACCTCTCCCTCTTTTGCCAAAATTTCGAGGGCGGCGGGGCCAGATTCGGCTCTGAGCACTTTATAGTCTCGATGGAAAGTGCGGTAAAGCAAGTCGAGGTTATCCGGTTCGTCATCGACGATTAGAAGTTTTAGCTTAGGATTTGATTGGGAATTCATGCACCGTTCTCCTGTGCCCCGGGGCAGTTCGATTTAATAAGTCTGATGAAAGGAAGAATTCGCAGGTTTCAATTGCACAAGTCATACCATTTGCGATTTGCGATGGGGATGACTGATGACATAAGAATTTGGAGTTTGCCCGCAGTTGCATTATTTTTTGAAACTAATGTCACAATAATTCGTGAATCTGAAGTTTTTGTGAGTGGGCTCCCGGCAAGCATCAACCTTGATTTTTAATGTCTGGGTTTTCAATTCCGAATTCTTCGCTCGCCACAGTTGTCGTGCACCCCAATTTTATTATTTAATGATATTCACAAGAATCTCGTCTTGCGGGAAGTGTCCTTGACCCCTCACCTCTATGCTGAGCGCGAACATAGGAATCCGCCACTTTTAACTGCCCTCTGGATATCTCATAATACATAGGAATAATCTCGTCCCGATCGTGAGTGGATTTGCCTTTCTTTATGTGCTATTATCGCTCATTTTCCTGTTTTATTAGGTGTGTAAAAACTGTCTGTATCAGCATAAAATAGACAACCAACATCTTCCCCTATGTTTTTCCTGCCTAGGTGATAGCAACTTTAACATTCTGCCAAGGATATGGCTTTCCTCCCCAGATCCTGTGATCCTGACGGATATTCGGGGGTGGCCCACAGACAACACAGGCGGGGAAGTGCGAGTGACGCAATTGCTGTACCATTTTAGTGAGACTGGCACTTTTTGGGCAGAGCGTGGCATTTTTTGTGCCTCGTGCAGACCTTCTTGAAGCCAATTACTGCGGCGAAACACCGCTATCTCGAGCATCCATCTGTTAATCTTAGCTAGGGATGTACTCTGTGGAAACCGGCCAATTAGCTCGATCGAAGTTTTGAAGGTCTCGATCGCCCGCAGCGCAGTATCGCAGCACAATATCGCTGGACAATATCTAGCCCTCCGGCGCAACAGGTAAGGCCTGTTCGCGAGGGGACGGGCTTCCTGATTGCCCAGCACTGCTGAAAGCTGGGTTGTCGGGTTCTGGGACAGGCAGCCAACATCCGACTTGCGATCGCGCCCGGTATTAGTCTAGTAGATAGTTGATATTGTCAATTACCGCTAGACGGATAAATTATATGCGATCGGGTATTTCCGCAAGCACAGAGCGGTAGGCTTCCGGGAACCAGACATTAAAACCTTTTTGATTGTTTTTAATAAGTTTCCCGCTACCCACAAATCTAGTATTAGGGGATGGGTTTTGATCGGCCATAAATTTAGTCTCAAATACTGAATATTTCCAATTTACATCAGATAATAGTTAGAGTAAAGTACAAAAAGAATGCGATCGAATCGCATTCATAAACTCTGAGTATAAGTCACACAATTTAATGTTTTAAATTTAAGGTCTTAAATTTAAGATTCTCGATGACGAATATCATGATTGGGAGTTGGTCTAAAGTTACATTCTTTTTTTAAAGTGATATTACGTTATCACCAGAAGTGAAATTTCTCAGATGGGCAGATCAGAAACCAGCGTAGAAAAATTAATATAGTGACCTGGAATTGTGAATCCTTCCTTTTTTTCCTCAGCTTCTCATCAACAACAAACTCCCGGACTTTCTGGCTTTTCGATCCGGGTAGCTGCATCGAACGACTTGACGCAGCTAGCCGATATTTTGGCCATGAGCTTTCATTCCCGCGAGGGCTTTGTAGAATGGGTGTATCCAGTGTTGCGTTTAGGCATTTACGAAGATTTAAAAAATCGACTGCGTTCTAAGGCAGAACACTACATTTGTCTCGTTGCTGAGCTAGTCTCGCGGGAGTCAGGAATGCAGAATTATCGATCGCACCAAACTCAGTCTATAGCAGGAACAATAGAAATGGCTCTGCGTTCTCGATTCCCTTGGCAAATCCCGAATTCAGACTATCCTTACCTGTCAAATTTAGCAGTTCACCCGGAGTATCGGCGGCAGGGAGTTGCTCAACAACTGCTCGACAACTGCGAGAATACAGCCCGAGAATGGGGATTTTCCGAGATTTACCTCCACGTTTTGGAAAACAATCATGGGGCGCGACAATTGTACTATCAAGCAGGCTACCGCTTGGAACAAGTGGATTGGCATTGGACTTATTGGCTGTTCGGCCAGCCGCGCCGGCTATTTTTACGCAAGCAGATTTCGTTGTCATCAACTCAGTATGGGTAGTGGTGCATAAGCGCCTGCTTTTCGCACGCTCAATCGTTAGGGAGAAAGGGTTGTATCAATTGCATCATTGAAGAAAGCAGCACTACCCAATTTCTACCTCCTGCTTCACTTCTAGTTGAACTTGAGCCTCAACAAATAGCGATTCCTTGATAATCAATTTGTTCATGAGGCTTGAGATTGTTCGAGAAATTTTTGTCTCCTTGATGCGAAGGCCGCCAAATCTGCCTTGGTGAATTGGGTTTGTTGCCATGAGGGACGAGACATTAGTCGATCGCACCAAGCTTTAATTTTAGGATATCCGTCTATGGATACATCAACCCAGGACAGCAAAGGCACGACGGTACCAGCAACGCAATCGGCTAAAGTTACATGATTGCTACCGAAGAAAGGGCGATCGTCCAACAAACCTTCAAAGAATGTCAACACAGTATCGACTTTTTCCTTAGCCTTTGCGATTTCCTGCGCTTCGGGAATTCCCCAGCCCATTTTTTCACTGCTGAGGGGGTAAAGTGCCGGCCCAAGTTCATTAACCGTGACCAATTCTACCATTTTCACAACTGCCAAATCTTTCGCATCTTTCGGGAGCATTGCCGGTTCGGGATACTTCGCTTCTAGATATTCAAGAATTGCCAGAGACTCGACGACAGTGAAACCATCATCGACCAAAACAGGGACGCGATGAAAAGGATTCATTGCCACAAATTCAGGCTCTAAATGATCGCCGTCCAAGTAGATTGTTATTAATTCAAAGTCGAGGTTTTTTTCGATGAGGGCAACCCACACGCGGCTGGAGTTGGTGGAAATGGGAATATGGTAAAGTTTCATAAATTTTGTGCGTGGTTGTTGAGAGAGTCAGCTTTTGGGGGTTGAGTTGCCGATCGGGCTACTGAAAATATTTAGATTTTAGTCAATTTTACACGCACAGGGGGCGATCGTACTTCTGGCACAATCGGACATCATTACCTGTAGTGCGATCGAGCTTGGATAGCATTTGATAACTTACGCTGCTAAACTGGTACAGCACACAGCGGTTGATCGCTTGTCAAGTTTCGAGGCTGTATTATGACCGTTAACTACCGAGTTGCAGCGATCGCCGATATGACGCTTCTTTTAGAACTTGTTAAAGAGTTTCATAAAAAAGAACAATTGGAATTCGACGAAAAAGTCGATCGTGATGTTTTAGCAAATCTTTTGGCTGATGCGTCTTTGGGAAAAGTGTGGCTGATTCAGCAAGAAGATGAGGCGATCGGCTATATTATTTTGACGCTGGGTTACAGTTTAGAATACCGAGGACGGGATGCCTTTATTGACGAGTTTTATATCCGACCCAACTATCGCGGACAAGGCATTGGAACTCAGACTTTAGCATTTGCAGAGGATACCTGCCGAGTTTTGGGAGTCCAAGCTCTTCATCTGGAAGTAGATTTTGAAAATCCCGATGCACAGCGTCTTTATCACAGAGTAGGTTATCAAAGTCATAACCGTTTTCTGATGACTAAAAATTTGGCAGTCTCTGAAGACAAGGATTTGGGCAATTAAGAATGTTCTCACACTCTTGATGGGCTGATTATTGATTGATAGTGACTTCCTGGCGCACAGACGAGGTAATCGCCTCTACTAGAAATAATCGCTCGCTAAGTGACAAATTAAGCGTTAATTTCATTAATTCTTGAAAAGATAATTCTTCTTTTGCATATTCGGAAGAATTATCATTCCGATCTGGCGAAAAAACCTCATCAGAACTTAAAGGCTTGACTGAAGTATTATGCTCTAAACTTTTCTTCATATCTGCGAGTAGAAGCTCTAAAAATTTAATATCGTTCCCTAGATCCGCAGCCTCATCCTCTTCTATATCTTCAATTACCTGCAAACGTTCTTGATAGGCATTGATTTGATGTTCGATCGCTTCTATAATAAACCTTAAATCTTTAAATGATAAATTCATATTGCTTAGCTGTCATTTGATTTATTTTCTCCAAGTTTATCCTCGACCGTTTCACCGTCTCCACTATCGGCTAAATTGTTACTTTCATCTGAAACTTCATAATTATCCATAATTTCAAGCAATAAATGCTTTAAATTCTTATCCGGTGGTCGTTTCTCAAATTCTGCGTGTGTGTAAATCCAAATTAACACAACTTCTTTTTTTGTAATATCTAACAAATATATAAGTCGCCCCTGTTCCGCAGATCCGCGAAGCTGAGGCATTTTAAACTCCAGCTTCCACAATTCCAATCCCTCACGGCTACTGCCTTTAGGCCATTGTTTAGGCCATTGTTCTAAATGTCCCAACGGTGGACGGGGACGGGGGTCAACAGTCAAAATTCTAAGAAATTTTTGGATTAATTCGACAAATTTTACTAATCCTGTCTGATTTTTACGATAGCGATCGCGGATTAGTTTTTGCTGGGTTCTCTCAAAGTTCTTCGAGAGCTTGATTTGAAATTGCTCTGATCCGTTCACAGGCCTCCTCCGCCGTCATCGCCGAGCTAGTTTCCCACTCTGTAAAAGTCTCTTCCAGGGCTTCAGATAGTGCTTTTTCATAAGCCATATCTTCCCGTTCAATCCCACTTAAAATTGCATTAAGAAGACGTTGAAATGCTCCAGCATAAGCTATAAAAGCATCTTGCTCACCTTTGATTGCAATTGAAAACAAAGAAAAAGCCAAATAAAAACGTCTTAAAAACTTAATAAAAACTCCCTTAATTCCTTGAGGGGGTTCAATTAAGGCATAGGCAAAAATTTTGAGTAATTCTCGTGTTTCAGAGGGAATCTGTTCCCAACGAGCGTCAATGATTACAGCTAAATTGTTTGCTTTTTGAGCCAGTTCCCAAAACTTTGAAGCGCTGGACGTGCGCGGCTGAAATATCTGCCGAATTTCGCTGGGGCTAATTGTAATAGTGGCTGACATTGGCCTGACCTCTTGCGATGCGATCGCTTTACTGATACTCACTCATTCTTAGTATATCAGTCAGGCCCTAAAAAAAATTAGCTGTCATTACCAGTAGACACGTCATACGAAAAAGGCGGGCCCGAAAGCCCGCCCCATCAAACTATCGACTTAATAATCGAAGTCGCCGCCGCCCATGCCGCCGCCAGCGCCAGCAGGAGCGCCATCTTTGGGTTCAGGCTTGTCAACGACGATACACTCGGTTGTCAGCACCATGCCGGCAATAGATGCAGCATTTTGCAGAGCAGAGCGAGTTACCTTCGCAGGGTCAACGATACCAGCTTCAAACATATCGACAAACTCATTTGTCGCTGCGTTGAAACCAACGTTGAACGGCTTTTCTTTGACGCGCTCAGCAATCACAGCGCCATTCAAACCTGCGTTTTCAGCAATCCGCTTCAGGGGAGCAGCCAGAGCCCGTGCCACAATCAAAGCACCGGTCAATTCTTCGCCAGTCAGAGTGCTATTCGCCCACTCTTCCAATTGAGGAGTCAGGTGAGCCAAGGTTGTACCGCCGCCGGGGACAATGCCTTCTTCGACAGCAGCTTTGGTGGCGTTGATGGCATCTTCAAGACGCAGTTTGCGATCCTTCATTTCGGTTTCGGTAGCTGCGCCGACTTTGATGACTGCAACGCCGCCAGCCAATTTGGCCAAACGTTCTTGCAACTTTTCTTTGTCGTAGGAAGATTCGGTTTCGTCCATTTGACGGCGAATTTGTTCGCAGCGGGACTTGACGGCGGCTTCATTACCTTCGGCAACAATGGTGGTGCTGTCTTTGGTGATGGTGATGCGGCGGGCTTTGCCGATCATGTCGAGCTTGGTGTTTTCTAGTTTCAAACCGGCGTCTTCGGTGATTAGTTGACCGCCGGTCAATACGGCGATATCTTCTAACATGGCTTTGCGTCGATCGCCAAAACCAGGTGCTTTAACAGCAGTTACGTTCAACACACCGCGCAGCTTGTTGACAACGAGAGTAGCTAGAGCTTCTTTCTCAATGTCTTCTGCAATGATCAGCAGCGGGCGGCCGGAACGAGCTACTTGTTCGAGCACTGGTACTAAGTCTTGTACCAAGCCGATTTTCTTGTCTGTGAGCAAGATGAAAGGTTCTTCTAGAATCGCTTCCATCCGTTCGGTGTCGGTGACGAAGTAGGGAGAAATGTAGCCTTTGTCGAAGCGCATCCCTTCGGTGATTTCGAGTTCGGTGGTCATAGACTTCCCTTCTTCCAGGGAAATTACGCCTTCCTTGCCCACTTTGTCCATGGCGTTAGCAATCATTTGGCCGACTTCATCGTCGTTACCAGCAGAGATTGAGCCAACTTGAGCGATGGATTTGGAATCTTCTACTTGTTTGGCGTGTTCGGCAATTTGTTCTACCAAGAAGCCGGTTGCTTTGTCAACACCGCGCTTGAGGGCGATCGCATTTGCGCCGGCTGCTACGTTCCGCAGGCCTTCTTTGACCATTGCGTGAGCCAGAACGGTAGCTGTTGTGGTGCCGTCGCCTGCTGCGTCGTTGGTTTTGGAGGCGGCTTGACGGATCAAGGCAACGCCTGTATTTTCTACGTGGTCTTCGAGTTCGATTTCTTTGGCGATGGTTACGCCGTCATTGACGATTTGAGGGGCTCCGAATTTCTTTTCGAGAACGACGTTACGACCTTTGGGGCCGAGGGTAACGGCGACTGCTTCGGCGAGAATGTCCATACCGCGTTCGAGGGCGCGACGTGCATTTTCGTTATAGATGATGCGCTTAGCCATAGTTTTTGGGGATTAGAGGGTTTGAGATTTTTGATTGGGTGTGTCATTAGTTGTTGGGCGGTGTTCGCTTTAAACTGATGACTGATGACTGATGACTTTAATCATTTGTCCTGTGTCATTAGTTGTTGGGCGGTGTTCGCTTTAAACTAATGACTGATGACTGATGACTGATGATTAATTAGTTAACGATCGCCAAAATGTCTTTTTCGGCAAGCAAGACGTATTCGTCGGTGCCGAGTTTGATGTCGGTGCCGGCGTACTTCGAGTAGAGAACTTTGTCGCCGACTTTGACTTCCATTTCCACGCGCTGACCATCGTCGTTGCGCTTGCCGGGGCCCACGGCCGCGACTTCGCCTACTTGGGGCTTTTCCTTAGCTGTGTCGGGTAGAAGGATGCCGCCGGCGGTTTTTTCTTCGCTAGCGCTTACTTTCACGAACACGCGCTCGCCTAACGGTTTAACGGTAGAAACACTCAGTGATACTGCTGCCATAAATAAATCTCCAGATTACAGTTCCTAGTCATTGGGCCGTCTGCGGTCGCTATGAAAGCAACAGCCGACTGCTGATAACTGACATATTAGCACTCTCGACTCCTGAGTGCTAATTTAGCTTCCTTCAGGGGCGATCGCAACTTATGTGTCTGTACGGGTTCCCGAACCGATGATGAGTGGGGGAGTGGGGAGAGAGTGGGGGAGGGGGGAGTGGAGGATGGGGCTCGTGGTGATGACGAGCGATCGCCAAACAATTACTGTTGACGAATGAATAAGATGTCGGAAAATAACAACGATGAATCTTGCAGCCAAGGCTTGAGCGCTTGCGTCCAAAGCCTGGGAATAGAGCGAATTGAACGGCATATTTTTATGTGTGCCGACCAAACCGTGCCCAAGTGTTGCGATCGAGAAAGCAGTCTGGTGGCTTGGAATTACTTAAAAAAACGCTTGCAAGAATTGGGGTTGGACAAGCCAAAAGCCGATCGGCCGAACTGCATTTTTCGGACTAAAGCTAACTGCCTGCGAGTGTGCGCGTCTGGCCCGATTATGGTAGTGTATCCAGACGGAGTGTGGTATCGCGATGTTACTCCCCCCGTCATCGAGAGAATTATTCAAGAACATCTGATCGGCTCACAGGTGGTTGAAGAATACGCTTTTTTAACTCATCCTTTGCCAAAGCCTGCTGAGGCGAAAGCAAATATTTAACTATAGCGCTGTGAAAAGGTACAGCTTGATAAGTAAGGTGTTAGGTTTAAGGTTATGAACTCGAAAGCGTGAGGGTGTTGGACGATCGCACCTGGGTCGCGATCGAAAAACTGTAGTTTCCCGTGTGTCTTTGGTAGTCTTGCTTGTCGCTGTGTGTTTTTTTAGGAGGTGTATCGAAGCAGTTCGATCGCGCGATCGGCTCCAAGTTTGCCGAAAACTTTCTCAGTAGCAGACATCCGGCAGTTTGCCAAACTACACTAGAAATAGTTAAATACGTAAGTAGGGAGCCTGCTTAAATTTCTCTATATCAGAAGTATCATTTAAAACCGGGGCATCAACTTGCAATTGAACCGATCGAGATTAAATATTTAACTTGGGCTCGGGAGCGTGAGTCTTCCATCAATCAAAGCCGCTCGTGACGACGGGCGATCGTCCATTACAGGTTTTGGCTCCGTTCCACGTCGCAAGACATTGACAAACGGGCATCGAACACTGGGAGAGGAAGCGGTAATACCCGCCCCGCTTTCCCCTCACCGCCATCCCTTTACCCCATCGCCGTCCTCAACCCCCAACCAACGGGGCTGGTACGGGACAGACGGAAAAAACAAGAGTGAAAACAAGGAATTGTGCGGGATACTCTAGCGGGAAGAAACATGAAGGACAATAATTCAGGAGAGCAAAAACGGTTGATGCTGGTTGACGATGACCCGAACTTGATCTTGCTAGTCAAGGATTACTTAGAGTTTCGGGGCTACAACGTCATCACAGCAGAAAACGGCAGACACGCTCTAGAAAAACTCGAACAAGAAGTCCCCGATTTAATCATCTGCGATGTGATGATGCCAGAAATGGATGGGTACACTTTAGTCAAACACATCAGGGAAGACCCTCGCACGAACTGGATTCCGGTTCTTTTCTTATCCGCAAAAGGTCAAAGTTCCGATCGAGTAAAAGGCTTGAGCACTGGGGCTGATGTTTATATAGTCAAGCCTTTTGAACCCGAAGAACTGGTAGCCCAAGTAGAATCTTCTCTAAAAGCAGCATCCCGCTTGATTCGCCACTCAAATCCAGGTATTGAGAGCGGCCCCAAAATTAAGGCGCGCCGCAATGTCGAATTGACTCCCACTGAGTTAAAGGTGGTACAGTTGCTAGCGCAGGGCATGGCAAACCGCCAGATCGCAGACGTGATGAATGTCAGCCAGCGCACTATAGAGAGCCACGTCAGCAATATGCTGGGCAAAACAGGTCTGCACAACCGGACAGAGCTAGCTCGCTGGGCCCTTGAAAGCAAAAAGGCTTGAGTTTAGGCTCTCTGCTATAAAATCAGGGGAGCAAAAAATACTGCAATGCAATTCGGTATGCCTGCAGGGCGGTAGGGTGGTTGGCGCGGTAGTTTCGATCCCCATTAACCTTGACACCGCAGCCTCTACTGAGTTACTGGGCGTCTGGTTTTTGAGGGTTGGTCGATCGAATGCAAGCACCCCTAAAAGAGCCCTCTGGCGGTAGAGCCGAAAATATGAAATACTGGGGGGATGGAGTTTTCTGAAGTTTAATCTATTGCCTCAGTTAGCTCCCTATTGCTAAAATGTGATATTTAGATTAACTTCTTTCTACAATTATTAGGTCTAAGTTCTATGACAAACTTAATGAACCGCCTTTCTATTTTTGTGGACGGGAACAATATGTTCTACGCTCAACAAAAGAACGGCTGGTTTTTTGATCCGCGCAGGGTGCTCGAATATTTCAAAACTTCGCAGCCAAATGTCATCTTGATCAATGCTTTCTGGTATACGGGTTTGAAAGACCCCCAAGATCAAAGGGGATTTCGAGATGCTTTGATCAGTCTGGGTTACACGGTTCGCACTAAGATTCTTAAGGAATATTACGATGATGCTTCGGGCAGATATTCTCAAAAGGCTAATTTAGACATAGAAATTGTGGTTGATATGTTTAATACGGTGGATCAGTACGACCAAGTTGTGCTATTTAGCGGAGATGGGGATTTTGAGAGGGCTATAGAGCTACTGCGATCGAAAAATACTCACATTACTGTGGTATCCACCGAAGGAATGATTGCTAGAGAATTGCGAAATGCTACAGATAGGTATATAGACCTAAATGAAATTCGGGAACATATCGAGAAAATGGATTATTAGTCAGTAGTCAGTAGTCATTAGTTATTAGTCATTAGTCATTAGTCAGTAGTCAGCAGTCATTAGTTATGGGTTATGGTTATGGGTTATGGGTTATGGGTTATGGTTATGGGTTATGGGTTATGGGCGCGAAACACAAGACTGGTGCTCCCGCCCAAAAAAGGATACTTGTTTTCTGCAGGACTGTCGCGAGCTGCCAAAAATTTTAGACTAAGAGCTAGTACCTAGGTAGCGAATAGATAGACAAAATAGTACAGTAATAGACAAATCTACGATCTACTATTTTGTTCAAACCCTGCGCGATTAGCATTAACAGCTTGGATTGTCAGCAAAGATACTGCTTAGGGGCGAAATATCAACTTCGGAGGTCGAGCAATGCTTTTATCCATCAAAACAAAGTTAAAGCTAAACAAAAGTCAAGTAACAATGATGAGCAAACACGCTGGCATAGCGAGGTTTACTTATAATTGGGGACTGGCTACTTGGAGCAACCTTTATAAAGATGGATTAAAGCCAAACAAATACCTGCTCAAGAAATTCTTCAACAATCATGTAAAACCTGAATTCACGTGGATAAAGGAGGTGGGAATCTGCCAAAAAATAACTCAATACGCCTTTGACAATCTTGGAGATTCGTTCTCTAAATTTTTCTCAAAAAAAGGTGGATTTCCCAGATTCAAAAAGAAGGGACATCATGATTATTTCACTATTGATGCTGGCGGTAAGCCTATCCCTGTGGGCGGTACGTCTATAAAGCTGCCGACAATCGGCTGGGTAAAAACCCACGAAGGACTACCTCACACAACTTGCAAATCAATTACCATTTCGCGCACTGCCGATAGTTGGTTTATCGCTTTTACTTACGAGCAAAGCCACGAACCAACGGTCAAAAGTCATGACGTTGTAGGAGTTGATTTGGGAGTAAAAGAGTTGGCTACACTTTCAACTGGTGTAGTATTTCCGAACCCAAAGCACTATAAAGCACATCTGGTAAAACTCAAGAGATTATCAAGAGGTCTTGCCAGAAAGGTAAAAGGTTCTGGAAATAGATACAAAGCTAAAGTCCAGTTAGCGAAACACCATGCAAAAATAGCAAACAAGAGAAAAAACACTCTGCATCAAATCACTACTTACTTATGCAAAAACCACGCAACAATAGTAGTAGAAGACTTGAATGTTGGTGGAATGTTAAAGAATCACAAGCTAGCCCAGGTAATAGCTGATTGTGGTTTTCATGAATTCAATCGTCAACTAGAATACAAGGCTAAAAAGTTTGGTTGTGAAGTGATTGTTGCAGATCGCTGGTTTCCATCAAGCAAAACTTGTTCAAATTGTGGGCATATTCAAGATATGCCACTAAAAGAAAGGACTTACAACTGTGAAAATTGTGGTCATTCGATGGACAGGGATTTAAATGCAGCGATAAATTTATCACGGTTGGCTAAACCGTGAAAGCTTACCGAGGGATAGCAGCTCCCATGCTCCCGATGAAGTAAGAAGCAAATGTATAGACTTGTCTAGTATTTGTGTAGCAGTTTAAGCTCCCAGATTCTGTGCGCTGCAAGTAAATCTAAAATTCTTCAAGTCTTTAATCTAAAATCGATCGACTGACTGGGGTTCGCGTGCCCAGAAAAACGGACAAGTAAAAATCAGGAAAATACTTTTGTAGAGCTATGAAAACTCAACCAAGTCAAGACCGGATTATTATTTTCGATACGACTTTGCGGGACGGAGAACAATCTCCTGGTGCATCTCTAAATGTGGATGAAAAGCTGACTATTGCCCGTCAGTTAGCGAGATTGGGTGTGGATGTGATTGAAGCGGGTTTCCCTTTCACCAGCACGGGAGATTTCGAGGCTGTCCAAAAAATAGCTCGGGCCGTCGGTACGGAAGATGGGCCGACAATTTGCGGTTTGGCAAGGGCGAGAAAGCCGGATATTAAAACAGCAGCAGAAGCACTGAAACCAGCCGTAAATGCTCGAATTCACACGTTTCTGGCAACGTCTGACATTCACTTGGAGTATAAGCTGAAAAAGACGCGGGCTGAGGTTCTGGAAATTGTACCGGAAATGGTGGCTTACGCTAAATCTTTTGTGGATGATGTGGAGTTTTCGCCGGAAGATGCTTGTCGTTCGGAACCGGAGTTTTTGTATCAGGTTCTGGAACGGGCGATCGCAGCGGGTGCAACTACTGTTAATATTCCCGATACTGTCGGCTACACAACTCCGAGCGAGTTTGGGGCTTTGATTCGGGGAATTAAGGAAAACGTGCCGAATATCGATCGCGCGATTATTTCGGTTCACGGTCACAATGACTTAGGATTGGCGGTTGCTAACTTTTTGGAAGCTGTAAAAAATGGCGCCCGACAGTTGGAATGCACGATTAACGGGATTGGGGAACGGGCGGGAAATGCGGCGCTGGAAGAGTTGGTAATGGCGCTTTACGTGCGCCGCCAATATTATAATCCGTTCTTGGGCAGACCTGCGGATTCTGAGGAACCGCTGACCAATATTGACTCGCGCCAAATTTACAAAACATCCCGCTTGGTTTCCAATTTGACGGGGATGTTGGTGCAGCCAAATAAGGCGATTGTCGGGGCTAATGCTTTCGCCCACGAGTCGGGAATTCACCAAGACGGGGTGCTGAAAAATAAGCGGACATACGAGATTATGGACGCTGAGTCGATCGGCTTAACCGAAAATCAAATCGTACTCGGTAAATTGTCGGGGCGCCACGCTTTTCACACTCGCTTGAAAGAGTTGGGTTTTGAAATGGCCGACGACGAGTTAAATAAAGCTTTTGTCAAGTTTAAGGATTTGGCCGACAAGAAAAAAGAGATTACTGATTGGGATTTGGAGGCGATCGCCAACAACGAAGTCCACCAAGCGCCGGAACTTTTCCGGTTAGAATTGGTACAGGTTTCCTGCGGCGACAAATCGCGGCCGACAGCAACCGTTACGGTACGGAATCCGGCGGGGGAAGAATTGACCGATGCTGCGATCGGGACTGGCCCCGTAGATGCGATTTACAGGGCGATTAACCGGGTGGTAAATGTCCCGAACGAGTTGATCGAGTTTTCGGTACAGTCGGTGACAGGGGGCATAGATGCGATCGGCGAAGTAACAATTCGCTTGCGTCACGAAGGCAAAGTATTTTCCGGCCACTCCGCAAATACCGACATTATTGTAGCATCCGCAGAAGCATACATCAGCGCCTTAAATCGCCTGTACGTGTCATTGCAGCAAGAATCTGTCGCTGGAAATAAATCGAAAGTGGCAACAGCAGCTCAGTCTTAAATTACCAATTCTTTACCAGTTTTCAGTTAATTTGTAGGGCGGGCCTTGCTCGCCCTACTGCTGTAAAAGTACCGGGAGATGAGGAGAAATGGGTAAATTTTCGGTGCATTTATTGTTGTCGATCGCAGCAATTTTGAGCTACGGTTTAGTTGGATTGCCAGATGCAGCTAAGGCTCAGAGCGAACCTCAACCTGCGGGACAGACTGTTACTGTAACTGAACCCAATCCAGTAGTCAAACCTACTGACTGGGCTTACATAACCTTAAAACTCGTAGCATCAAAATTCAACTGCCCCTCCACACCGGATCTTTCATCAACTTATTTTATATCTGGTGTAGAGATAACACGGTACGAATTTGCACAGGTTTTATCGGAGTGTTTAGATAAAGTAAGTCAACTTCTACGCACACAGGAAATAACAAAAATCATCACCAAGCAAGACATAGCAGCTATACAAAAACTGCAAGAAGAATTTGAGGCTGAACTTTCTACCGTGGGAAAAGGTCTTCAGGGAATTATGTCACCGATATCCATTCAACCGAACGAGCCTATTTACAAACACCTACAGTTAATAATACAGGAATACGGCTGCGTTCCAGAAACGAGAAATAGCAGTTACGATCTTGGCAACACAGAATTGAAGGAAGCAGAATTCGTAGAAATTTTCAACGGTTGTTTGCGGCGAGTTAATCAATTGGCGATATCTGGTACAAAACAGTGGACGCGAGCCGAATTAGAACCTCTGGCTAAACTGGAGAGTGAATTTTATTACAGGCGTATTCGATAATACAAAAATTTGCAGCCAGAAGACATGAATAAGTTGCCAACTAATTCCCGTCAATCAAACACACACAACAAATAGTCAATAAAATGCAAGATGAAACCTTAAAAAAAGAGCGACAATTCCACGATGCTTGGGCATCTACCATAGATATAGATGGCATTCGAGTCAATGATTACTTTGAAGCTTGCACCGCCCCAGAAAATAGATTTATCCTCAAACAAATGGGCGATATTACGGGCAAACGCCTGTTAGATTTAGGCTGCGGCGCCGGAGAAAACAGCGTTTATTTTGCTAAAAAAGGCGCGCATTGCGTCGCAGCAGACTATTCTCAGGGCATGGTAGAAGTTGCGCTGAAATTGGCAGAAAAAAACGGCGTCACCATAGAAGGTTGTACTGTCAATGCAATGGCGCTAGATTTCCCAGACAACAGTTTTGATATTGTTTACGCTTCTAATTTGCTGCACCATTTACCGGAACCAGAAAAGGCAATTCGCGAAATGCAGCGAGTGCTCAAACCGGGTGGCAAAGCTTGTTTTTGGGACCCGATGAAGCACAATCCGGTGATTAATGTTTACCGCAGGATGGCAACTGAGGTGCGGACTGAGGATGAAACTCCTTTGGATATTAATATTGTCAAGTTTGTCGAGTCTCTGTTTTCCGAGACGGCTTACGATACGTTTTGGCTGACGGCGCTGTGGATTTTTTTGCGCTTTTATTTGATCGAAAAGGTGCATCCGAATGAGGAGCGTTATTGGAAGAAGATTATTATTGAACAGGAGAGATTGAAGCCGGAATACTCTCGGTTGGAAGGGTTGGATGGCTTTTTGAAGAAGTTGCCTTTGATGAAGCGGTTGGCTTGGAATTTGGCTGTGGTGGCAACGAAGTAATTAAAAGAAGTACAATAAGTCTAAGCATTTAATTAAGAGGCTAATTATGCCAGAAACTATTACTGCTATCTACGAAAATGGGGTTTTTCGCCCGTTGAGTTCCGTGTCTTTCCAAGATGGGGAAACTGTGCTACTAAAAATAGTACCGGAAGTTCCGTCGGAAGAATTTCAGGGCGATCGCGAAAAAGCGATTAAGTTGATGGATGTACGAGGATTGATGCGTTTGCCAAATAAGCAGGGTAAGCTCGATCGAGCAGAATTAGCACGCCGCGAACAGAAATGGCGCGAATTGATGAAAAAAATGGAACCGCTACCAGGTAAGCCTCTGTCAGAAATCATTATCGAGGATCGTGGCCCGTGGTAAATGCTTATTTTTTCGATACTAGCGCTTTAGTCAAACGGTACGTGCCTGAAATAGGCAGTGACTGGATTTTATCGATTACCGATCCTGCTACAAACAGCGATTTAGTTATTAGCCAGATTACTTGGGTGGAGTTACACAGCGCTTTTGCACGCCGTCTGCGGGATGGAAGTTTGTCTGCGGAGCGCTTTGATTTAATTGTGCAAAAAGTTAGGGAGGATTTTGAAAATGAATACCGAGTTATAGATGTCGATCCAACTGTGATAGAAACAGCCACCGAATTGGTGATGCAACATCCGCTGCGGGCTTATGATGCTGTACAGTTGGCGTCGGCTTTGCGCTTTCAATCTACTACTCTCCTTTCGCAGCCAGATACTCGACTGTTTTTTGTTTCGGCTGATAACAGGCTGCTGAATATTGCTCAGTCGGCTGGTTTGGCGATCGACAATCCTAATAATTATCCACAATCAAATGGTTTGATCGTTCGGACTTTAGTCCTCGGATAGATGCGGACTGAAGTCCTCACTACGAACCTATATTGCTGGGGTGGTTATCTAGAGGATTTCTTTCAAAGTTTTAAGTAATATTTGATTCTGTTCTTCTGTACCTATACTAATTCGCAATTTATCGTCCAATCGCGGCTGATTGAAGTATCGAATCAATATTCCCCGTTCTTTGAGTGTTTGATAAATTCTTTCTGCATCGCCGTTGGGCGGCCTGACTAACAAAAAGTTGGTTTGCGATCGCCAAACTTCAAAGCCTAATTCCTTGAAACTAACGGCTAGTTGGACTCGGTCAGCCTTGATTTTTTCGGCGTTGGCTGTTTTGTGGTCTGAATCTGCGATCGCACCTGCCGCCACCGCATAAGCTATAGCATCCACATTGTAGCTGTCTTTGATTTTATTTAATTCAGCCAACAGTGCCGGATTTGCGATCGCAAAACCCAACCTCAATCCTGCTAGGGAATAACCTTTGGAAAGCGTTCTCAAAACTATAACATTACTGTAGTTTTTTGTCAATTCCAAAGCATTGTTTTCGGCAAAATCTACATAAGCTTCATCGATGACCAGAATGCCAGATAATTCTTGAGCAAGTTTCTCCAAATCTGCCACAGATATCGCTGTTCCCGAGGGACTGTTTGGCGAAGCTACAAATGTCACAGAACCTTTAGCTGCTATTAGCAAATCTACGGGTAATTTGTAGTCGTCTGGATAGGGAACTTCGACAAATTCTGCATCTTGAATTTCTGCCAGCGTGCGGTACAATACATAGGTAGGTGAGGGACAAACAACGGGTTTCCCAGGTTCGCCCGCAGCGCGAACTATCAAGTTTAATAAATCATCGCTGCCGTTACCTACCAAAATCCAATCGTCAGGAACTCCCAAAGCTTTACTAGCAGCGATGCGGAAACTTTTGCCAGTTGGATCTGGATAGCGCCGCAGCATTTCTGGGTCTATTTCCTGAAGCACTTTTAAGGCTTTTGGAGAAGGCGGATAGGGATTTTCATTAGAATTTAGTTTAATGATTTTTGTGCCTAGTGGTGGCTGTTCCCCCGGTACGTAACCGGACATTTCGTGGATGCTTTGGCGAAAGTAGTTCATTTATTAATTGAGTTTTGTGGAACGGGCATCTTGCCCGTTCTCGATCGTGGTGCAAGATATTAAGTTAAACAAATCATATCAAACAATTAGTGACAATCCGAGTTACACCCAAATCAATTAACTTTTGCATATCTTCTGGATCGTCCACCGTCCACGCCACAATGTCAACTCCTTGATTGCGGGTTTCTGCAATCAGTGCGGGGTTTTCCAGCAAAACGCGATACAGGCTGGTAATCAAGTTATCCTGATGGGCGACAGCTTGAGACAATTGAGTTTTGTACGCTTCTAGATTAGCAACAATATGTCCGATCGCCAAATCGCCATCTAGCCGCCGCACTTGTTCCAGAAATTTGTCGCTAAACGAAGTAATAACGCATTTTTCTTTGATTCCTGCACCGTTCAAAGTATTGACAAAATCCGCGACTTCTGCCTCCGACCATTCGCAGTGCGGCTTGACATCAAAGTAGAGAAATTTGTCAACATTCTTGAGGATTCCTAATGCTTCTTTCAAGGTAGGAATTTTTTCGTCGGAAAATTCATCGCTAAACCATTTACCGGCATTGAGTGTCTGCAAGTCTGAGAAGTTTGTTTCCCTGACTTTACCGGAAACTCGGGTGATTCTATCGAGGGTGGCGTCGTGGAAAACTACGGGCACGCTGTCGGCGGATAGCTGGATGTCAAATTCGATCGAACTAGCGCCACGGGCGATCGCCAGTTCAAATGCTGCTAAAGTGTTCTCAGGGGATCTCGCCGAAAATCCCCGATGTGCGATAATTTCTAAATTCATTCTTGGTAATAAGGACTTTAGTCCTAGTTTGTAGTAAGGACTTTAGTCCTAGTTTGTAGTAAGGACTTTAGTCCTTTGCACAAGTGTTAAGAGGACTGAAGTCCTCACTACGAACAGCTATCTAAAAATTCTGCCACAGTTTGATTAAAAGTATCCGGTTGAGTCAAAAAACACCAGTGATTCCCCGGTACTTTGGCAATTGTCAGATTTTGCAAGTATGTTTTGTAGGGCTGCATTTGCCAATCCATGCGATTTACGCCTGTTTCCGGCTGTACGAACAAAGTTGGGATATCAATATTTTCCGTTAAACCGGCAACTTTCATCACTTCGGCAAAAATCTGATTTCTGGCGGGAATCACAAATTTACTTCCCCAACTTCCGTCTGATTTTTGTTCGATTTGGTTTTGGAATATCATTTGCTGCATTTCACTCCAACCAGCGTATTCTCCCGATTGTTTGGCGGCTGCTTCGGCTTGGGCTAAAGTTGCAAACGGGCCCATACATTTGAGACAGTCTAATTTTCGGTAAACTATTGGTAGACTGAGTTTCATCACAGCGGGCAGCTTGGTGATGAAGATTGGGTCTACTAAAATCATACTCGAAATGCGATCGCCCTTCTGCCGCGCCCAAATTGGCGCTAATTTTCCAGTCCAAGAATGTCCGACTATGTGGGCATTTTTCCAGTTGAGGTGTGCCATCAAAGCTTCCAAATCTGCGATCGCCCTAGCAAAAGTATAACCCGTTTCCGGTTTCTCGCTTTCCCCGTGACCGCGCATATCTGGCGCTACAACATGATAGCGGTTCGACAAGTAATTCCCCAAGCTCGTCCAGACGACTGCACTATCTGCTAAACCGTGCAACAGCAGCAAACGCGGAACTTTTTCTGTCCCTGTTTGTGAGTTCCATTCTAAGTAGGAAAGTTCGATATCTGGTAATTTTAAGCTTTTGCGTGTAGGCATATAGAAGTTCGGCAACGGATTTTTTAACGGATTTAACGGATGTAACGAATTTTAGCTATCAAAAAGTAAAAATTTCAGGAATTAATGAGGTGAGAAACCCCCGAAAAGCCGGGTTTCTGAGGTCAAACGCGATATCATATCTAAAGAGAAGCCCCCTAATTAAAATAGGTTCGTAGTGAGGACTTTAGTCCGCATCCATCACCCAATCTCATATCCGAACAAAAACCCCATAAATAAAATAGGTTCGTAGTGAGGACTTTAGTCCGCATTTGGAGAGGAATAAAGTCCTCACTACAAACCTTTTGACTGTGACTAATTGACCGGAAATAATATTCTGATACCAAGCATCCGCACCCTAAAATTTCCCTTTTAAGCTAAACAAAAGAAACTGAGTTTTCTGCGCCTCATCAAAATTATCATCACTCACCAAAACCACACTTTGACTGCCGTCGGGCAACAGTGGGCCCAGAGTCATCCCCTCTAAATTGTACAGCGGAATTCCCCGTTCGCTCAAGTCTAAAAGTAACTTTTTCCTCACAGGTTCAACCATTCCCATTTTTCCTTTAAAACTCTCGATTCTAGAAGTATCTGTAGCCGCCCCAACTGCTACCTGATAAATTTTAGCGCTGTATCCCGACAGTCCAAAAGAACGCTCTAAACTCAAAAAATGACCGCCCCCGACTGTTAATAATTCGGTTAACCCGTTCAAAACAGTCATGGGAACTTGGTCTAATGTGTAAAGATTTTCCGAGACTAATTGCGGCGTTTTATCGACGATGATATAATGTAAAAGACGGACTTTGTTTGCTTTATCTGGGTCTAAATCTTGAATTAACGGTGCTGCTGTCGCTGTAAACAACCTAAACGGATCGAGACCGCCCGGGCTAAAGGTTTCTGGATCGATACTCAAGGATTCAAAACCTAAACTTTTCTGGACTCCTTGCTGCTGTTGTTCATCGTTGGTATCGGGGATGTAACGCTTGGGAATTGGCAAATTTCCTCGCATTTTCCCGGTGGCCAGGTCAAACTCTCCGATAAAAGGATTGCGGCCTTCGCTGGCTACAAATACTGAATTCCGTGGAGACAGGGCGATACCTTCGGGATTGATGGAACCCCAAAGGAAGGTTTCACCGTCTGCTTTTTTGAGGGATGTAACGCCTTCAACAGAAACTTTTTCGAGGCTAATATTGGCTGGATCGCTGGATGTGAGGTCGAGTCGGAGACTGTAAAATCTGGCTTCTCCGTTTTCGCTTTTGTCGTCGGAAAGGGCGTAAAAACGATAAGCTTTGGAAGTGACGCCGCTAATACCTTTGGGGTCGTAGGTGATTCCCGACAAACCGCCGACTGGTACTCCTTCAAAGTTAATTTTTGGCAATTGGTACTCGCCCAAAAAGTTCAGAGATATTTCAGGAAAAGAGCGATCTCTGGCAACGGCGGGAGGGGCGGCGCAAGCTGTGCATACAGTTAGGAAAATTAGAGCTAAACTGAATAGGCGCAAAATGCGTTGGCGAAGCCCTCGAAGAGGATCGCCCAAAGCCTGTAAATTCCAATAATTGCTCAGTGCGGTAAGTTGTATTTTGTTGCTCTTGTTGAACAGTTGGCTTGTGTGCCATCTTTGTGACATAATTTATACCGTTTTGTTAAATATGCAAAACTTGATGTTTCGTGCGGGGCTGCCGAATGGTGGCAATTATATTTCTTTTATGAGAAATTCTTTGCCAATTGGGTGCTTGCTTTGGTTGTGGCTGTGTGCTGGTTCAATTGCTAGCGCCCAAACTAATCCACCACCCCTCGATCAATTTTCTCCTAATCCTCTAGAAATTACCACACCCGATCCCCTAAAACCGGCTACTGAATCTTTGAGTAGCACTCAGCGGGAGGAACTGACAGCGGCTTTGGAAAAGTTAAGCTTAGAAGCAGCGGCTAAACTGCAAGCTGGAGATGGGGCTGGCGCTTTTGATATTTGGTTCCGAGAATTGCGGCTGCAGAGGTATCTCGGCCCGGCGGCGGAAATTGCTGCTTTGAGTCGGGTGGGAAGTGTTGCTTGGAGTAGCAATAAAAACCTGGAACTTCAGCTTATTACTAAACGGTTGCAAGCAATTCACCAACAAGTTAAATCCCAAGTGCCTATCAATACTGAGTTGCTTCCCGCTTTAGCTGCGGCTTTTGGGCAGGTGCGCGCTAAAGGCCCGACTGTAGAAGTTTACCAACAAATTCTCGAAAATGCGCGCCAAAATCAAGATATATTGGCTCAAGGTCAGACTTTAAAGACGATCGCACTTGTTCACATCAATTGGCTGAGTTACGATAAAGCTGCTCCGGTGTATGAGGAATTGGCAACTTTAATTCAGGAAAACCGCGCTGTATTTGCTGCTAATGCTGCTGTACCAAATTCTGCTGTAACGGCGGGAAATGGCGCGCCACCGCAGCCTGTAACTCCTCCGACTGAGGTAGATACTCTGAGACAGTTAGCCTACGTTTACCAGCAGTCGAAACAGCCCCTAAAGGCGATCGCCGCCCGGGAAAAACTAGCATCTGTGTATCTCAACCTGCAAAACCCGGCTGCGATACCGCCGCTCAAAATTGCGATCGGCACCGATTACCAAACTATAGGTCAAATCAACTTAGCAGCTCAATACTATCAGGAAGCCTACAATTTAGCTGTCCCCATTCAACAGTACGCCCAAGCGAGCGAAGCTTTGGATAAATTAGCATTGCTTTATCGATCGCAAAAACAGCTAGAGCCGACTGTGCGAATCTATCAAATGCAGTTGCTGCTGGAAGAACGGGCTTACAATTGGTACGGACTGATGAGTGCTTACGACAATCTCGGTCAAGTTTATCAGGAAATGAAGGATTACAAGAAAGCTTTGGAAGCTTATCAGAAGGGGTTGGAAGTGGCGAAAAGATTGGGACACAGAAAAGAGTATTTTGACAAGAAGATTATTAAGGTTAACAAGCAATTGCAAAAAAGTTCGTAATTGTTAGCCGATAAAAATGTCCAGGGATGAAGCGGTGAACTTAAATGCAGTAAGGTGCGCACTGCGCACCCTACAAAACTGTATCGGTAGCAGTAAGGTGCGCACTGCGCACCCTACAAAACTGTATCGGTAGCAGTAAGGTGCGCCCTACAAAACTGTATCGGTAATTCCATGTAAGATAGCTCAATGTCGGGATTGCCGATCGCAAATCCGCTAGTAAGCTTCATCGTAATATCATAGCACTTGTGCAGTCTCGACCCTATTCCAAAGGTTTGAGATTTTTAGCTTTGCTAATTATGACATAATTATGTTATTAATACGTAAGTCCTGAAAAAAAATAGCGTATTTCAAGTGTAAAGAATGGCAAAGGTGATTGCAGTTACAGAAGCTATTAAAAGCCTTGCTGAGGCTGAATCAAGATTGAATTTGAGCCGAACTGAAGATGAGGCTTTTTTTGCAGAATGGCAAGCTGAGTTGCCAAATCTCAGCGATGCCGAACAGACTGGTTTGGATAGGCTACGACGCAGATTACTATATCATAGAGCGGATGGAGAATTGTTAGAAGGGGCTGTGACATTGCTGGTAGCATCACCTTTGCTAGAAATGGCGGGATTCTACGATCCACCTTTCAGGATGAAGGCGGAATCTGCGATTGAAATTGCCATTGATGATGGGGAAGAAACCCTGCGGGGACGAATTGATATCTTGATTTTGCTTCAGCAGCTTTGGGTAATGGTTTTGGAGTGTAAGAAGACTACGATTTCGACGCGATCGGCATTACCTCAAGCATTAGCATACATGATGGCAAATCCCGATTTGGATAAACCGAGATTTGGGATGTTGACGAATGGTGATGATGTGTTGTTTGTGAAACTGATGGCTCAACCTACGCCAGAATATGGGTTATCGCGGGCATTTTCGATTTATACTGTACCAAGTGAATTGCGATCGGCATTTCAAGTCTTGAAACATTTAGGACAAGGCATCAGTTAGGTGACAAAAAACTACTTTACTCCTATCTTTGCCACTAACGTCTTACAGTTTTCAACTAAACGGATGAACTCTGCCCGATAGCCTTCCTTGTCTTCACCTTTCGCCTGACTTGCTAGCTTCAATACTTGATCGAAATTAGCTGCTCCTTTGTACTCAGAATCTCTCAAAACCATCCCGAAAGCAGCTACAGCAGCAGCAAATCTGAAGTTGGCAGAGGCATTTTCTAGTTTTACAGGTTTGTCCATTACTGACTGCGTAATTAACTGACTGACTGTCTCGTTAGGTTTTTTATAACGCAACTTTACCTGCATCAATTCATCAGTTTGAGATGCAGAAGCAGTGGCTGGATTCGGTTGATATTTTAATGGATCGACTTCCGGCAATTTGACATCGCTGGCGACACCAACCGGAATAATTTCGTAAATTGCCGTTACCGAATGTCCCGCACCTAATTCACCTGCATCTTTTTTGTCATCGTTAAAGTCTTGATTTTGCAAAACTCGATTTTCGTAACCAACTAGACGGTAGGCTTGAACTTTAGCCGGATTGAATTCTACTTGAATTTTCACATCTTTGGCTATGGTAAATAGCGTGCCTCCCATTTGAGTGACTAATACTTTTTTGGCTTCCAGCAGGCTGTCGATATAAGCATAATTGCCATTACCTTTATCGGCTAGCTGTTCCATTTTTGCATCTTGCAAATTGCCAGTACCAAATCCCAAGACGCTTAGGAAAACTCCTTGTTCTCGTTTTTCTTCAATCATCCGCACGAGTTCGCCATCGCTGGAAGCGCCGACATTAAAATCGCCGTCTGTTGCCAGAATAACGCGGTTGTTTCCTTGTTTAATAAAGTTGTCTCTAGCAACTTTGTAGGCTAGTTGAATGCCTGCTCCGCCTGCGGTAGAACCACCTGCTTCTAGCTTGTCAATGCTATCTAATATCTTTTCTTTTTGGTTGCCCGGTGTTGGAGGCAAGACTAACCCGGCGGCTCCGGCATAGACTACAATGGTGACGCTATCTTTGGCTCGCAATTCGCTGACGAGATATTTCAAAGATGCTTTGACTAACGGTAATTTGTCCGGCGAATTCATGGAACCGGAAACATCGATCAGAAATACGAGATTGTTCGGCGGTAAATTTTTGGTGGAAATGCTTTTTCCTTGCAAACCAATGTGGACTAATTTGTGTTGGGGATTCCAGGGAGCATTGGCGAGTTCTGTATTAATTGAAAAAGGTCGATCGCCCTTTGGTTGCGGATAGTCGTAGGTAAAGTAATTAATTAGTTCTTCGAGGCGCACTGCATCTTTGGGGGGCATCACACCGCTGTTGATAAAGCGTCGGACATTGCTGTAGGATGCTGTATCGACATCGATGCCAAATGTGGAAAGCGGGTTGTTGCTAGCCCGCTGATAGGAGTTATCGTAAATGCGGTTGTATCCTCTGATTGTGGATTGATGCCACCAGAAACTCTAGTTCTTAATGTATCTTGTCCTATAAGATTCCCAGAAGTGCGACTGTCAAGGTTAAGTCTCACTCGCTGAGGGGATGTTTGGGGAGAAGGCGCTGGTAAAGGTACAGAATTTGGTTCTGAAAGGGGGGGATTTCGATTTTGTTCCAATTCACCACTACGAGCTTCTAATGCGTCAACTCTACCCCGCAGCGTCGCTAATTCAGGGGCGAATTCAGTCTGTAAACGTTGGACTATGGCTAAATCTTCTGGGCCGACTTTTGGCGTACCTGCTGCGATCGCCCGATCGACGTTTACCAAACAACTATTTAAACTTACCGCAAAGTCAGAGCGTTTTAAAGGTCGATCGCCTAAAGTAGTACCAACTGGGGCGACAATCGGGCAACTGTAGCGTTTTGCTAAGGATAGTAGTGCCTGAAAAGCCCAGCTACTTGGTGCAATGTCAGCCGATTGAGAGACATTTGTGGGAGTTGGTGCGTTGGTTTGGCGATCGACTCCTTGGGCGATCGCACTTTTGGCATTCATCCAGCAAAAAGTTAAAACCACTGGACTTAACACCAATATTTGCAACAAAAGTTTACGCATAGACTTTTACTCCTGAAGATATTGCGATCGCGATATGGAACAATATACTACATCAGTTTTATAATAACGACCGTTGTTCTCATATTTGAAACCAACTTTCTGCATCACCCGCTGGGATGCGATATTTTGGAAGTGGGCGATCGCAACTATTCTCTGTAAATTTAATATTTCAAATCTTGTCCGGCTATAAACATTTTAATTTTGTTTCATTCGATGCAAAATATTCAAATCTCGCGACCGAATAATATACTCGATCGCGATCGCAATCGTCAAAATTATGCTGGTATTTCATCCCCACTTTTTCCATTACCCGCCGCGAGGATCTGTTTTCGGCATCTGCAACAGCCACAATTTTTTCTAGTTTCAATACTTCAAATCCATGCTTGAGCGTCGCCGCTGCAACTTCGGATGCTAAACCTTGTCCCCAATAGGCTTTTGCTAACACGTAACCGACTTCTACTTCAGGTGTTTTGCCTAAAAAGCGAAGCCCCCCGTCCCCGATCAATTGGTTATTTTCTTTATTGACAACAGCCCACAAACCGAAAGCGTGTTTTTCCCAATCTGCGACGATCTGAAATAAATCTGCTGCTGTTTCTTCTCTATTTCTGACGCCTTCGCTCAGATACTTCATCACTTCTGAATCGCTGTAGATGCGGTACAGCTCATCTAAGTCGTCTGGCGTAAATTGTCTCAGATACAATCGGGCTGTCTCTATCTCTTGCATGATGATTATATAACTTCTACCAGTCGATTATAATACCAGTTTTGTTTGGATACAAACATTTTAGTTGGGTTGAGGAACGAAACCCAACTAAAATGTTTATACGAATTTTTTATGAAGCTGCAGAGAATTCGATCACCCTGGCACCCCCCTTAAAAAGGGGGGAATAAGAGTCCAATCAAAGTCCCCCGACAATCAGGGGGATGCGAGGGGGATCGGAATATGTGCAACGACCCATTAAATTGGTATTACCGATATTCATGCAAAATATTGATTCTATTTGTTACAATTATTAATTGGATGTATTGTACCATTTTTGGCATCGATGACCATTTCCTCACCAGTAGCAGACACCGAAAACCAACCCCGCCGCGAAACAGACTGGCGGTTATTCATGAGGTTGGCATCTTACGCAACCCGCAGCAAACGCTTGTTGATTATCTCGATCGCACTATTAGTACCGCTAGCAGTCTCAGGAGCAGTTCAACCGATTCTGATCGGACAGGCAATTTCGGTAATTCGAGCGGAACCTACCTATGAATTTTTGCGAGGATTGCCTTTATCTACTGCATTAAATGTTTTGGCAGTGTTGCTGATGCTAACTATAGCATTTAGATTGGCACTGCAATCTGTTCAAGGCTATTTAGTCACGAAAGTAGGGCAAATTATTACTACTGATATTAGAAATGATTTGTTCGCCCACGTCACATCGCTAGCAGTGAGATTTTTCGATCGCACTCCTGTAGGCAGATTGATGACTCGCCTCACCAGCGATGTGGAAGCTTTGGGGGAAGTTTTTTCCTCAGGGGCGATCGGGATTGTCAGCGATTTATTTTCAATTTTAGTAATTGCCATTTTCATGTTTACCATGCAGTGGCAACTAGCTTTAATGTTGGTGACGATGATGGTACCGATTACCGCTTTAATCGTTTATTTTCAGAACCAATATCGGATTGCCAATTACAATACCAGAGAAGAACTTTCCGATCTCAACGCCCAACTGCAAGAAAACCTGACGGGTATTGGCGTAGTGCAGCTATTCCGCCGCGAAAGATTCAACTCAGAATTATTTAGCGTTACCAACAAACGCTACATTAAGGCTGTTGATAAAACTATATTTTACGACTCAGCGGTATCTGCGACATTGGAATGGATTGCTTTAGTAGCAATTGCAGCCGTTTTGTGGATGGGCGGTCAAAATGTTCTGCAAGGTACTCTTAACTTTGGTACTCTGTCAGCATTTATTTTATTTGCTCAGCGTCTCTTCGATCCGCTGCGGCAATTTGCCGAGAAATTTACGGCAATTCAAGCAGGATTTACCGCTGTAGAACGGATTAGCGATATTCTCAACGAACCCATCGAAATTAAAGATCCAACTAGCGGGGAGAAGGAAGAAGGAAGTTCGGCAACGGATTTTGTAGCGGATGTAACGGATGTAACGGATGTAAAAAATAGAAGGAAGAGGGAAGAGGGAAGAAGGGAATATTATTCGCCGCTGCTGATGGCCGGTCATCCAGAGGCACTTGCCTATAATTTATCTTCAAATGAGCCAGAATTGGTAGACAACAATCACACTCCTGTAACTTCTGAATATCGCCTGTCAGCTAACAATCAAAAATCCCTAATTGCCCATGCCCAATCAAAGCAAGCCGCATCAGGAGAAATCCAATTTGACAATGTGTGGTTTGCTTACAAAGATAACGAATATGTTTTGCAAGACCTTAATTTTACGATTAAATCCGGCGAAAAAGTCGCATTAGTTGGCCCGACAGGTGCAGGAAAAAGTTCAATTATTCGTCTTCTGTGTCGCCTCTATGAACCCACGCGGGGCAGGATTTTGGTTAATCATGTAGATATTCGCGATTTGCCTCAAGCAGAATTGCGGAGACACGTAGGTGTGATTATTCAAGATGGCTTTCTTTTTGCTGGTGATGTGAAGAGCAATATTAGCCTTGGCGAAAGTTACTCGATGGAGGAGATTCGAGCAGCAGCAGAAAAGACGAATGTTGCTCGTTTAATTGAAGAATTACCTCAAGGTTATGACACGCAATTGCGGGAGAGGGGAACGAATCTTTCGGGGGGACAAAAGCAGTTGTTAGCGTTTGCTCGCGCGGCTATTCGCAACCCCAGTATTTTAGTTTTGGACGAGGCGACTGCTAGTTTGGATGTGGGGACGGAAGCTTTGATTCAAGAGGCTCTGGAGCGTTTGATGGTGGACAGAACGGCGATAATCATTGCTCACAGGCTTTCGACTATCCGAAATGTCGATCGCATTTTGGTGCTCAAACGCGGGCAGTTAGTAGAGTCTGGGAGCCACGAAGAGTTGTTGCAACAAGAAGGTTTGTATGCCAGTTTGTACAAGCTTCAAATGCTCGGAAGTTAGACAGTAATAAAAAGGGTTCGTACTGAGGACTTTAGTCCTTCTTTATGAGGACTAAAGTCCTCACTACGAACCAGAATAAAAAAGGTTTGATCCTTCGGACTTTAGTCCTTCTTTATGAGAACTAAAGTCCTCACTACGAACCAGAATAAAAAAGGTTTGATCCTTCGGACTTTAGTCCTTCTTTGTTGCGGACTAAAGTCCTCACTACGAAAAAAAGGTTTGATCCTTCGGACTTTAGTCCTTCTTTGTTGCGGACTAAAGTCCTCACTACGAACCAATATTATCGTGATTGTTCGAGCAGACATGATATCCTATTCCTCGCGAGCGATAGGATCGCACTGCGATTGCAAATCTCAAGTCTAAAGTCGGCTCACCTGCCAAAAATAATTTTCCCAAGGGTTTGTGGCAGGTGAGTTATATGTTGAAAAAGCTGATTTGGCCCGATGCCAAACAATAATTGCATCGCCAGCACAATTGCTGCTATAGAAATCGCTGTACCGATGCTGGCTTTCAATACTTTAAAAGCCCAATTAAATACCAGCCAAGATACAAGCAAGGAAGCAATTAAGATAATTAACTCTAGGGGCATATAACATTTTTAACTCTAATTTTTAATTCAAGCAATACTGCCGCGCTTCCGGGTTTCCTTATTAGAAATTCCGACATTTTTTAAACCTGCTTTAATCATTTGTTGCTCTAACAAAGCGAAAAAGCTACTTCGATCGCCCCCGGTGACAACTGCTTGGTTGTGGGCTTCTGCTAGCGTCACGGGATAGCCGCCGCCTTTGTGTACTTGAGCCAGCATCATTCCTAAGGCTAAATCTAGCTCTGTCTTATCTTGTGCTACCCATTCGGGAACTTCTATTCTAGCAATTTCTGTGCCAACATGAACGTAACAAAAATAGATGGGATTGAGACCGTATAAATCTAAAATTCGAGCGTGGGATTTCCACAACGGGCTTCTTTGTCCGGGTAGCAGGATTGTGGCCCACAAGACGGCATCTCGCAGGGGTTCAAATTCTTGACAAGGTGCTTTTTCGTCGAAAGCACTGGTAGCGGAAAATCCGACGTTGGGGCAGTTTGTCATGCAGTCTGGTACTTCGTGGGTGCAGGCTTGAAACCGCAAAAAAGATAAGCTTTCGGTGCTGCGAGAAGCGCTCAAGTATCCTAATAGGGGAATTTTTGCTAAGCGCAATTTGTCCCAAGCTTCTAAAATTGGCTGCAAAATTCGATCGCGCGCTTCGCTAGGTAACTGTTCCAAAAACCAATAAATCAGGGAACCGTCTACCATTGCCAAAGTTGGCGCTGGTAGTTGATTGTCGTTAAATTTTGCCCAATTGCAGCCCATTTCCGCGAGGGCGATGGCTTCGGAAACGGCGCGCCGGTATCCCATCCACTCTTCGGTTCTAATGCCCCACTGGCGCGAAGCATACAAGTCTTCTGGTTTGTAGAAAACTTCGGGCACGCTGTCTAATACTGGGTGGCGGCTTTGGCCGTAGTGCAGCATGACTGTACCGACGTTGATCAGGTAGCAGTAGGCGATTTCGTGATGGCTGGGCGAGATTTGCGATCCGTCTGTGGCGAAGACTGTGTGGGCGGCGGGGGGTGCGGTGATGTATTTGCGATCGTCCAAGGGCTCGATCGGCGTGGCTGCATTGAATAAAGTGCGATCGCTCCAACTTTCTTGCAATTCTACCAAATTTTCTTGTCCTACCGCGGCTTTTTCTAGCAAATTCTGAGCCACTTGCAAACGCAAGCGAGCCGCCAAAGCCTCCACATTCAAATGTTGGCTCATTCCCTGCATTGCTTTGGCTGCTTTAGTTAAATCTAGCATTTGTTTTAAGCCTCAGATTGGTTCGTAGTGAGGACTTTAGTCCTCTCTTGGATGCGGACTAAAGTCCTCACTACGAACCTATTTTATTACTGGGTCATCGACATGAAAAAATCTATTTTTTTTATCGATACCCTTGATTTTTTGGGAAATTCCTGTTATATTTATATCATAATGGGAATATGTTAAAAAATATTATTTACGCCACCATCCCATTATTTAAAAATACCATGCCAGCGCCGCAAAAGTCAACAAAAAAAGTGTGAAATTTAGGGATTTTTTTTGACTCTGCTAAGCGAAAAAAAATCTACCTGCCAACAAGTCTAACATCAACATTCGTCGGGCAGCCAATCGACAAAATCTCCGGCAAACTGCGAGAGAGAAAGCAATTGAACTGGTGGATTTTGAGCCACAGACTCCCGTTCAGCTAAAGTATTGTAACCCCAGTCAGCCAAAAATAACCTTACCTGAGATAAATCCGGCTGCTGCTTCACCGAGAGCAAAGTTTTTAACCGGTCTTCCACAAACCAAATAGTCGTATCTTTGCCAGACGCTGCCAAAAATTCCCGCAAAGTTTGGTGTTTGGGCTTGTTGTATTCCTTGCCAAAAATCAACTCCGACGGCATTTGTACGCCCGCTAGCTGCAAGAGTTCTCGCACAAAACGTCCTTCCTTGGTTGTGACGATCGCCACTTTGACCGAACTATCCTGCAACGAGTGCAGGCGATCGGCTACTCCTGGATAAAAGCGGTGCAAAGACAGCCATCCAGCTAAATCCTCAGCAATCCAATTATCGCGCAGTCCGTCTAACATTGCGCCGACAGACTGGGCTTTTAAATTATTTTCGGTCAATAACTGCGGGACAATGTTCGGCCATTCCAGCAAAATTTGCTCTTCGGTAATTCCTGTCAGCAGTGCGCGAATCAGCAGCGGCATTTCCCAGCCGGTTTCGATGGCTGGCCGCACTCGGTAGAAACTCAAAGCTAAATCTGGCTCGGGGACTGTTTCGATTGGTTTCCAGATTTGACAGTAGCTGCGCCAAGCTGTTTGGAAATATTCGATTAGTCCGTCACAAATTACACCGTCAAAATCAAGGGCGAGAATTGTTGGAGAGTTATTAGTCATCAAGGGATTTTAGATTTTAGATTGGGGATTTTAGATTGGGGATTTGGGATTTGGCTGAATAGTCTCGATTAAAAAGACTGAACTAGCGGTTTGTCGGCAACTGCTTCTAGTGTTTGGGACTGCAACAATTGCGTCCACTCTGCTTTGAGACTCGCATCATCAGGTGCGATGCGTCGCATTTGGGCTAGAGTCGCAAGAGTGTCGTACCAAATCCCATTTTTAGCGCTAGCGATCGCCCTAGCCATAGAGTCGGGATTTGCCAAAGCTTTCTTTAAAGTTTCCTTTGGTTCAATTCGCTCTACGAACCCTACAACATAATAATCCGTAGAGCGCTAGGAGTAAGAATCGCAGCGGGCGATCGGCTTAATTTGTCAATCTTCAGATTCCCAGAAAAAGGACAAATTAAGCCTTGAGAAATCGGGACGATTAAAAAGATTGAACTAGCGGTTTATCGGCAACTGCTTCGAGTTTTTGGGACTTCAACAATTGCGTCCACTCAGTCTTCAGCCGCGCATCATCGGGTGCGACGCTACGCATTTGGGCTAGAGTCGCAAGAGTCTCGTACCAAATGCCATTTTTAGCATAAGCGATCAGCTTCGCCCTCGGGTCGGGATTTGCCAAAGCGCTCTTGAGAGTTCCTTGCGGTTCAACTCGCTGCATCCATCCTTTAGTAATATAATCTCCCGATCGTTCCTGAGGATCGCAAGCCAGTGCAAACGACCAGACATATCGCTTACCAACCTCAATATTTTTTGTCTTGCCTTTGTCAGAAAGGCTAACTCCCACAATTCCAGCTTTGTCAACTTTTAAACTAGATTCGTAGACTACTTCGGATTCATCTTCGTTTAGCAAAACAAACTCTACTTGAGCCGCCGGTTGAGAGACATAGACAAAAAATGTTGGCGACTCTGTTAGGGTTAAGCCAATATTGCTTTCAGGTATTAACGGAGTAATCGATAAACCATCCTGCAACTGACAGCCTCGATGGGCTCCCCCTTGGCGGTTCTCCGGGGCTGTGACTTCAGGGGGTGTGAAATTAACATTCTGACCCAGGGGAGTTGGTGCAGGGACGGCCTGCATCGGTGAAAACAAGCTGGGGAGAGTAATTGCGATCGCCAATACAGCGATCGCCAGTGCCGTAAAATTTAGAAAACGTTTCATTTTTTTCACCAGATAGAATAAAATCAGGGTTGGGATTTTTACTCCTGATACCAAATCCAGGTTTCCGATACCCTTTATGAACCAGTCGGCCTTACTGCCGACTTTGTTTGTGTAGCAGCGGTTTCAACCGCCGAATGATAACGGGGATATCACGCCCCGGATTTGGTATGACTAGGAGTAAGAATCGCAGCGGGCGATCGGTTTAATTTGTCCTTCTTGAGATCCTCAGAAGAAGGACAAAAGAAAGCCTTGAGAAATAGGGAGGCTTAAAAAGACTGAACTAGCGGTTGATCGGCAACAGATTCGAGTTTTTGGGACTGCAACAATTGCTTCCACTCGGCCCTCAGACTCGCATCATTGGGCGCTCTTCGCCGCATTTGGGCTAGAGTACCAATTGTATCGTACCAAATATTATTTTTAGCATAAGCGATCGCCCTAGCCATCGGCTCAGCATTTGCCAAATCTTTCTTGAGAGTTTCCTCGGGTTCAATGCGCTTCACAAACCCTTTAACAAAATAATTTCCCGACGGATCGTCATTGCAAGCCACGGAAAACGACCACTGATACCGCTGGTTAACCTCCAGAGATTTTTTGCCATCGCCTTTGTTAGGAATACTGACCTCAATTATCCCCGGCTTGTCAACTTTGAAAGTCGTTTTATAAGCATCGATTCCTTTTCCGTCGTCAGCTTGCAACCTAAACTCGACTTGAGTCGAAGAGTGAGAAACATAGGCCAAGAATGTTGGCGATTCTGCTAGGGTTAAACCATCATTGCTTTTAGGTATTAAAGGAACAATAAATAAATCCTTCGGACAAGCATTGCCTCGATGCGTCGCCGATTGCCTGTTGTCGGGGGCGTCTACATCGGGAGGTTTAAATTTAACATTCTGACTCAGCAGCATTGGTGCAGGCACAGCCTGCATGGGTGGCCCGAAACTGGGGACACTAAGTGCGATCGCACTTACAGAGAGTGCGAGGGCAGTAAAATGTAGAAAACGTTTCATTTTTTCACCAACTTATAGATATATCATAGATCGCGTCTCGACTGTTAGCGCGGAGTTTTCACCCCGGGCGCGATCGGGTCAACTTTTGCTTCTTCACATCGCCATCAAAAGACGCACAAAAGTTCAATAAATAGCGATCTTTAAAGAGACCCAACCAGCGATTGACCTACCGCTGATTCCAGTCCTTGGGACTGCAACAATTGCGTCCGCTTGGCCCTGGGTCTCGCATCCTGCGGTGTCTGTCGCCGCCTTTGGGCTAAAGTAGCGAGAGTTTCGTACCAAATCTCATTTTTAGCATAAACTTCGAGCCTCGTCATCGGGTCGGGATTTGCCAAATCGCTATGGAGAGTTGGCTGGGGTGCGATGCGCTGTACGAACCCTTTAACAACTGAACCGGACGATCGATCGTCTGGTTCGCAAACCATCGAAAACGACCACAGGTAACGCTTGCCAACTTCTAGTGATTTGTTGCTGTCCCCCGTAGCAAGAATGCTAGTTCCAACAATCCCGTATTCATCAACTTTAAATGTTTTTTGAGACATAACTTTGTTCTCCTTGTCTGTCAGCAAAGTAAACTCTATTTATGCCGAGGTTTGAGGGATACAGACAAAACTTGTGGGAGAATCTTTGATGGTTAAACCGATATTAGTTGGAGACACTAAAAAAGTAATAGATAAACCCGCCGGACAAAAATTGCTACCGCGAGGCACTCCCCCTTAGCTGTTGTCTGGCGCGCTGACATTGGGAGACGGGAAATTAACATTGTGACTCAGCACCATCGGTGGGGATTTTGCCCGCACTCGGGCAAGTTAACTGGGGACGATAGTTGCGATCGCAGATAGGGCTACC
This sequence comes from Oscillatoriales cyanobacterium, assembly GCA_004293365.1. Lineage (GTDB taxonomy): Bacteria > Cyanobacteriota > Cyanobacteriia > Cyanobacteriales > Microcoleaceae > Microcoleus. Next base: position 64,512 of record RDYN01000022.1, read on the forward strand.
GGCAGCGTAGCCCTATCTAAATAACGTTTCATTTTTTTGTATCTTTCCCTATCAATACTTCGGACAGTTTTAGATGCGATCGAGTCTCCGAAACCCTTGCTGGCTATATGCTGGACTATTTTTTCAATGTTTGACTTTGCCCCACTCGTTGAAACTGTCCGAAGTATTGCCTATAATATTGCAAACACAGACACTCCCTGCTGGCGACCAATATTTTTGAGAAGCTAGTCTCACACCGCAGATAGAGAATTTGAACCTTGACACATCCATAGCATTAATGAATTAGATCTGCGACTGGATGCTGGGGACAGCAAATCCGGCAGTTGAGGTCGCGACTGTGATTCCATACACATTTCGCTACCAGCGAACTGTAAATTTTTGTTACAAATCGGTCGAAGTTTCCGGGTGTTCTAAGATGGAGGAAGTCTCGTGTAGGTGCCGACAAGCAACATAACTGCTGTTGGGTGAAACGAGTCAAAATTTTATATTGTGGCAATGACTAAAATATCTAACAAATTTCTATCTGACAAAATTCGATCGGCAGCGGCTCAATTGAGTCAACTGTATAAACCATCGCTAACACTTTCTAGATCTGTATTAATTGCCAGCGCGGTAGCAACATTATCGTTGGTGGGGGTCAGGCACCTAGGAATACTGGAACCACTAGAATTAAGCGCTTACGACCAAATGCTGAGATGGCGTCCCGACGAAAAGCCAGATCCGCGCTTGCTAATTGTGGGGATTACCGAAGCAGACATTCAGAAACTGAAGCAGTGGCCGATATCCGATCGCAAAATAGCTGAAATATTACAAAAACTAGAAAAAATGCAGCCGGCAGTCATCGGTTTAGACGTACTGCGAGATGTACCTTTAGGAGAGGGGCGCGAGGAATTAACTAAAGTTTTACAAAAAAGCGATCGAATTATCGGGGTATGTTTAGTCACCGACGGAGGCCCCGAGACTCCCGGTTCTCCCCCTCCTCCGTCCATGCCAGCAAACCGGGTGGGATTTGCAGATTTTGGAATCGATCCGGGCGGCATACTCCGCAGGGCTTTATTATTTATGAAACCACCGATAATTAAGGGCGCTGACTCGGTAGAAAAACATCTTTGCAATGACAATTCTCAAGTCTTAACTTCCTTCAACCTCCAGCTATCACTCCGCTACCTAAAGAAGCACAAAATTTTTCCCAGACTGGCAGCCGATCAATCTTTATGGCTGGGAAAAACCCAATTGAAAAAATTAAAAAGCAATGACGGAGGATACAGCAATGTCGATGCGAGGGGATATCAAATACTAATTAATTATCGTTCCCGGGAGCAAGTCGCAAAGAAAGTCACAATTACCGATGTTTTAGAAGGGAAAGTCGATCCGAATTTAGTTAAAGATAAAATAGTGATGATCGGTTACACCACAGAAACCGTTAAAGATGTATTTTATACTCCTTACAGCGGGCAGCAGCAAAAAAATCAATTCATGCCTGGGCTTGTGGTACACGCACAAGTAATCAGCCAAATTTTGAGTGCTGTTTTAGACAAGAGACCGATGTTTTGGTTTTGGCCGGAATGGGCAGAAATCCTGTGGATTGCAGGATGGTCAATGGTCGGAGGAACCGTGGCATCGCGGATGGCTCACCCAGGGAAGTTGGCGCTGACATTCGCAGCAATACTGTCGGGGTGTGGCGCGATCGGTTTTGGGATTTTTCTGTTGGGAGGGTGGGTGCCTGTGGCAGCGCCAGTCTTAGGATTAATTCTAACTGGCGGCAGCATTGTATCAGCAGACAGATTTAATAAATCGGGATACGGGAAAGCAATTAGCGATCGAGTAAAACAAGTCTTCAAAATCGAAATAGACCAAGCCCAAAAAGAACAGCAAGTTGCAGAAATTGTAGAATCAGATTTCTTTAAAGAATTGCAGCTCAAGAAAGATGAACTCAAAAGTAGCAAAAAAGATCCCTCTGAAAAAGCACTCTTGGAACCCGAAGAAATAACGGTCAGTGCGGGGGATCTTCCCCAGGCCCAAAGCGAGGCAGACGAATTCTTAGCTCAGTTGCAGCTAAAAGCCAAACAGCAGAAGCAGCGGGCCGCCGCGACAGCATCGGAAAGCGACTCAAAAAGCGACTCAAAAACAGAAAGCGCGATCGATCCGGGCGCGAGTGCTAGTTCTGGCGAAACCGAACCCGATGAGGGGTTCAGCGATTTGCAAGCGAGGGCAAAGCAGATGCGGCAGCGCCGGAACGCAGACAAGAGGATAAAAGAGGAAAAGATTGATAGTTTAACAGACCGGGAGGATTTGAGGGGGAAGGAAGATTGAGCGATATATGATGCGATCGTGAATTACATAATAATTGATGCTCTTCGTTTTTACCCGTCATAGTTGTAGAACTTATCGTCAAATATGACTTGCATTCCGTTTTGACGCTGTTACACCTAGTGGGCGAACTACTACGCCCTCTATCTTACAAATCAGGTTGTTGAGATTACTGTTGGTTGTAGACTACAATCTGATCTGCCTCTCAATAATGCCTTCGTTTCTAGAGTCTGATTGATGGGCAGACTTCGCGGCTAAGCAGGGTTCCCACCTATAGAGGACATAAATCAACAACCGAATCTAAATAAAAGTCCAGCATCCCAAAAACTTGAAAGTCCATAAATGACTAGACTTAAAGAGATAATTGTTCAATCTTGGCAATACGCATATCATGTCCAAAATCATCTCTGTCCACTCTTATCGGGGTGGCACTGGCAAATCTAACACGACTGCAAACCTGGCATCTATTATCGCTCGCAGCGGAAACAGGGTTGCCATTGTGGACACAGACATTCAATCGCCCGGGATTCACGTGCTGTTCGGTTTCAGCGAGAACAACATGGAGCGCTGTCTCAACGATTACCTGTGGGGCCGGTGTCCGATCTCGGATACGGCCTACAATGTGAGTTCGCTGCTCCCAAAATTAGCCCGTAACGGCAGCCTATACCTGATTCCTTCGAGCATAAAAGCAGGGGAGATAGCGCGAGTTTTGCGGGAAGGCTACGACGTGGGACTGCTTACCGACGGCTTTCAAGAACTGATCGACGTTCTGAACTTAGACTACCTATTTATCGACACCCACCCGGGGCTCAACGAAGAAACCCTGCTCAGCATCACAATTTCGGACATCCTGCTGCTGATTCTGCGTCCGGATCAGCAAGATTTTCAGGGAACGGCTGTGACGGTAGATGTGGCCCGCAAATTAGAGGTTCCCAAGATTTTGATCACAATTAACAAAGCGCCAGAATCCTTGGATTTCGATGATTTGAAGCAGCAAGTAGAGAGTATTTACAGCATCCCAGTTGCAGGGGTGCTGCCCCACAGCGATAAGATGATGCTGTTAGCGAGTAAGGGGGTGTTTGCCCTGCACTTCCCTAAAGACCCTCTAACTCTGGTGGTGGAAGGGATTGCCAAACAGATTTTGGGATAATTGGGTGTAAGGAGAGCGGGTCACTAACCCCGGCCTGTAGGCACGGGGCTTGTCTGGACTCTAAGCCAATAGAGAAAAGCAAGCGCAAGTAGGACTAGACACTAGCTGAGAAGCTAATTTGAACGATCGGAAGGTGGCACTTCTGGCAACGTTAAGGACACCTCCCTAATCCCTAACCTCTTGGATCGTCAAAGTCGAAGGGAATTAAACAATTAGCCTTACTGGCAAACAAACCAAGATGCAATACGTTCCAGTAGTTGACTCAAGTCAGCGACCTTTGATGCCTACAACACCCGTGGCCCAAAGATGGATTGAATCTGGAAAAGCAACTCCTTTCTTTCGTAAAGGAATCTTTTGCATTCGCTTAAACGTTGAGCCGTCTAATCGTCTAATGCAACCTGTAGCAGTTGGAATCGATCCGGGTTCCAAGCGCGAAGGGTACACTGTCAAATCCAAAGCTCACACCTATCTCAACCAGCAATTTCATGCGGTTGATTGGGTTAAGGATGCTCTTGAGGCGAGTACCAATGCCAGACGTGCCAGACGCAACCGCAAGACACCGTATCGAAAGAATCGCCAAAATCGCAAGCGCGGGGGGATTCCTCCGAGCACAAAAGCAAGATGGCAATTCAAGGTCAGAGTTGTTAAGGTCTTGGCCTCTATCTTCCCTGTTTCCCATATTGGGATTGAAGATATCAAAGCCACAACCAAGAAAGGTTGCAAGGCTTGGAATACATCATTTTCACCCCTGGAAGTTGGAAAGCAGTGGTGCTACTGGGAACTAGAAAAAATTGCACCCGTGACCAAGTTCGACGGCTGGGAGAATACCTATCAAACCAGACAAGCGCTGGGACTGAAGAAGTCCAAGAAAAAACTATCTAACAGTTTTGACGCTCATTGCGTTGATTCGTGGGTTTTGGCTTATTTGCTAGTGGGTGGTGATTCTGGGCCAGACAATACAGCGGTAATGGAGTGCCAGCCGCTTCGCATTCACCGCAGACAACTTCATGTTTTCAATCCCGGCAAGAATGGATACCGCCGCCCTTATGGGGGTTCTATGTCGCAAGGGTTAAAGCGGGGCGGGATTGTCAACCATCCCAAATACGGTAAATGCTATGTCGGTGGTGAAGACATTCAAAAGTCTCGCGTCAGCCTGCACAGTCTTGATACAGGCAAACGCCTAACTCAAGGTGCAAAGCCGGAAGATTGCAAATTCCTTGCCTACAACTCTTGGCGAACTGTAAAGCCGTCCTAGAAGGACGGGGTTTCACACCCTTTTTTCTGATGAAGGTTGACGGCAGGGAGTTGCAGTCTCAATTACTGGGCGCGATGTCCTGCAAGCGCGATCGCTCCTTGCTGTGGAGGAACTTTTTCGGCGACAATATTTGCTTGAGGAGTCAGGAGAATGGCGACAAAATGAGATACAAATAGATTATGAGAATTTGTTAAAAAACTTTAGGAGGAGAACTCATGGAATTTGACTGGCGCATACTAATAGTATTGAGTCCCGTATTGTTGGCGGGCGGCTGGGCTGCTTACAACGTCGGCACTATAGCTCTCAAACAAGTGGAGAAATTGTTGAACAAGGAAACTTAAACTCAGCATTTTCACCGTAATTTCGCAGCCGACTGTTTGTTGAGATACAAAAACAGTCGGCTAATTTGTGCATTGGCTCTCAGGAGAGGGAGGGGTGATGCCATTTTCGATTGTGGCATTGAAGATTTTCGATTGTCAATGACCCCGATTTGCAAATCGAATGACTTACTGCATGAGGGTTTGGAACCCTGACATCGAGTTGCATCCTGTTTGGGAAGTTGTATGATGTTTTGCCGGGAGTTGGCAATGTACGACTTCAGACAGATAGGGCGCAAGCCGCATAAAAGTTATAAAGAAACTTGTGCAGAAACTGGGTGCGATCGACCAAAATAGTCAGCAGCAAACGATCTTGGGTAAGAGTTCCCCATTGACGGCAGTGTCGGCAAGGGTGTAAGTGGGGAGCTTGATGTTTGGCGAGATCCTCAGCATTTGTCATGAGATGGCGACACAAATATTTAGCAAGCACGTTCCCGCAGAAAATATGAGACAATCGCAAAAGTATTTGCCCTGAAAATCGCCCTACAAACTGCGAAGTTTAACCTGTAGGGAATATCGGTCAAATTGTCAATGTTTAACTCCTATATCTTTAGATAGATTATGCTTTTTCCCCGAGCTAGCGGCATTTTACTCCACCCGACATCTTTTCCCAGCCGATTTGGCGTTGGGGATATGGGAATAGAAGCATATCGCTTTATTGACTTTTTAGTAGAGAGCGACCAGCAATACTGGCAGATATTGCCGCTGGGCCCGACAGGATACGGCAATTCTCCTTATTCTTGCTATTCAGCAATGGCTGGAAATCCGCTGCTGTTGAGTCCGGAAATTCTGCGGGACGAGCAATTGCTCGGCGATGAAGATTTAGCTCATTCGCCGGAATTTCCCCTCGATACAGTAGAATTCGATCGCGCGATCGCGCACAAAATACCTCTGCTGAAAAAAGCCTGCGAAAACTTCAAAGCGAAAGCATCGCCGGTGCAGCAAAGAGAATTTTCGGCTTTTTGCGAGAGCAAAGCGACTTGGCTGGAAGATTATGCCTTATTTATGGCACTAAAAGACAGCTTCAACGGCAGTAGCTGGCACACTTGGGAACCAGAAATTGCACAGCGCCAACCGGAGGCGCTAGACAAGTGGCGGCAGGAGCTACATAATGAGATTTATTACTACAAATACGTGCAGTTCGAGTTTTTCCGCCAGTGGACTGAGTTGAAACGCTATGCGAACCTGCGCGACATTAAAATTATTGGTGACATTCCGATTTATGTCGCTCACGACAGCGCGGATGTGTGGTCGCATCCGGACTTGTTTTGTTTGGATGAAGCAACTGGAGAAGCCGCTTTGATGGCGGGAGTTCCGCCGGATTACTTCAGCGAAACGGGTCAATTGTGGGGCAATCCTGTTTACAATTGGGAGGCTTTGGAAGCAACTAATTTTCAGTGGTGGGTGCAGCGTTTTGAGGCGATTTTCGCTTATGTAGATGTGACTCGGATTGACCACTTTCGAGGATTTGATGCTTACTGGGCGGTGAAGCGGGGACAGGAAACTGCGATCGACGGAGAGTGGATTAATGCGCCGGGAACGGCTTTGTTTGAGGTAATTAATGAGAAGTTCGGCAATTTGCCGATTATCGCTGAGGATTTGGGGGTAATTACTCCGGAAGTGGAAGCTTTGCGCGATCGGTTTGAGTTTCCGGGAATGAAGATTTTGCAGTTTGCTTTCGGCGCGGGCCCTGGCGATCCTTTTTTGCCTTTCAATTACGTTCGCAACTGCGTAGTTTACACGGGTACCCACGACAACGACACGACTGTTGGCTGGTTCAATCAACTGCAAAACTACGAAAGAGATGAGGTTTTGCGTTATTTGGGTTGCATCGATCCCCAAGGAATTCACTGGTCTTTAATCCGCATGGGTTGGTTTTCTATTGCTAATTTGGCAATTGTTCCCTATCAAGATTTGTTGGGTTTGGATACGGACGCGCGGATGAATTTTCCGGGGAAAGCAGAGGGAAATTGGGGCTGGCGGTATCGGCGCGAAGCTTTGAATTGGGAGGTGCGCGATCGGCTCAAAACCATGACTTATATCTGTGGGCGCGCTCCCCAGAAAAATTGATAATGGGTAATTGGTAATGGGTAATTGGGAATTGGGAATTGGGAAGAAGGCCTTCCCAGGGCATTGGGCATTTGCTTTCCCAGGGCATGGGTTATTTGTTATTTGTTATTAGAAAAACTACTAACTACTAACGACTAACTATGCCCTGCGCGGGTCTTCTTCCCAATGCCCAATGCCCTATGCCCTATGCCCCATGCCCTATGCCCCATGACCTGGCAAGGCCGATTAACCTTAATTTTTGGGCTTGGCTGAAGGTTTGAGTTCGTCGGCGATAAAAACAACTTCTTTGGCAACTCCCGATTCTCCGAGTTGTTCGGCTTGTCGGTTATTCACAGCAATCATTACACCGCCGGCGTTACCAGCTAGAACTACCAATTTGTTTTGGGCCTGCCAAGTCCGCACAGTTCCTGAAGGCAAAGTTCCCTCAAACTCGGGTTTGCCATCAACTTCAATCTTCATCCATGATTCGGCTTTGAAAGTGACGTTAACCATGACTGGTTGATTGCCAGATTTATCTAAACTTTGACCTGTTCTTGTTGCTTCCACAGCATCGTAACTATCGGCTTTCTGATTTTTTGAAGCGGCGCTCTGGGCTAAACGAGCTTGTTCTTGCTCAAGAGCTAATTCTTTGGTTACCGCACCGTTTTTTGCTGTCATAGAACCGCCCATCAACTGAGATAAGAGATTGACTGAACAGATAATTAGAAATGTGTAAAAGAGGTACAGGTGCATCGGCCGCAATTGTGGGCCATTCTGCCAGGATAGCTTGGTGGTCGATCGCGCTGGCGGTTCGATCGGGAAAAAGTCGCCAAACTGAGCTGCATCTAAACCCATTGCTTCTGCGTACCGCTTGATCAAACCCTGAGTGTAGACGGGTTCGGGGAGTTGGTCGAGTTGGCCGTCTTCAATGGCTTGCAGTAGATTCCGCCGAATCATTGTTACCACGGCTACTTTGTCTAAAGAAATCGACTGCTGTTCGCGGTACTCGCGGAGTTGAGATCCTATTTCCGCTAGTTTCTTCTGAGGTGTTTCTGCCTCTTGGGAGTGCAGTTTCTTCTTAGTTATTTGGGAGAATAAAAACAATAAATTCTTTGTCATATGCTGTGCTCCTGGGGATTCACTGGCACGCTTATTGATGTTAGGTTGACTAGATTCCATAAAAAAATAATTTCTGAATCTTCTAGGGGTCGGTAGCAGCCCGGTGCCAATATCGGCCCTGCGGGGGGCTGCAATTGAATCGGGCCAATGGCTGTGCGGTGGAGGCGTACCACTGGATATCCCAACTGCTCGGCGGTGCGCCGAATCTGTCGGTTTCTCCCTTCTGATAGAATTACTTCTAACAGAGTTTGGTCTCGCGCGCGATCGAGAACTCTAACTTGGGCCGGTAATGTTTTTCTACCGGACAAGATAATGCCCTGACGCCACGCTTGCAGTATGGGTTCCGGGGGATCGCCGAGCACCCAAACTTGGTAAGTTTTGGCGATCGAGTGACGCGGGTGGGTCAAACAAAATGTCAGCTTACCATCATTGGTGAGCAAGAGGGCGCCAGTGGAATCTGCATCTAAGCGTCCTACGGGGTGGATGCCTTGACCAGAGCGCAGTTTGGGCTGCAGCAAGTCGAGAACTTTCGATCGCGCCCTGGGATCGCTGCAAGTAGAAACTACGCCTGCGGGTTTGTTGAGCAACAGATAGACACAAGCCGGTCGATCCGTTGGTTTCACTTGGACTCCATCGACTTCGATGAAATCGCGATCGGGATTTGCTTTTTGTCCTAAACGAACAATATTGCCATTAACTCGGACTCGTCCAGCTACAATCATCTGTTCTGCAAGACGGCGAGAGGCAATGCCCCACTGGGCGAGGATTTTTTGCAGCCTTTCATCAGACATGACGGGAGTGTGGAAACCACCAACACGCGAGCGGTGGAGGGAGGAAATACGACACGGTTAATGGATTAACCTTACTGCCAATGTTTAATTCCTGGTTGGGAATAAATTCTAATGTTTGCTAACCAATCCTTACAGGGCGTCGCACCTGGTGCAGATTGTCCTTATCGCATAACCCTGAATGTGTTGTGCAAAAACTACGAGGAAAAGACTCGCGGCAGGCTATTCCCTGCACCGTTGGTTTGTTGCTTATTTAAAATGTGTGGGTCTGGCACGACCACTAACTAACACTACCATAAAACCGGTACTGGTGGTTAATTTTATACGCTCGATCGCGAAATTTACCTCGGGATCGCACAACTCGCGAATTCTGGAGAGAGTCAGAGGGCCCAAAGGGTGAGAATTTTGCTGCTTCAGGCATTGCTGATGCCTGAAAACTGCTTCGGGAGTGATTTAGGAGTTGCGCTAATCAACCCGGTTCTAACGGAAAATCAGAGGTTGACGGCGATATCTCTGTGGAGAAACCGGGTTTGTGAGACGGGATGCGCTCGTCAACAGTTAATTTTTTGTGTTTGAATGTTAAGGTTTGTATTTTGAAATTGTTTATGACTGTCGATCGCCACTCTCTTTTATTTGACAATATAGCTACCGCTGCGGGCTCTGGTGGGACTGCCAACCTCGACGAGCAAGGGGGGACACCGCCGCCGAGCCAAGGCAGCCGGATCGCGAGTTCGGTGCTGTCTCCGGCGGTGCAGTTGTTGCTGCGATCGCAAGTTCAGCAAGTTGACGAGTTGAAAGTGAAAATTGAGGGGAGCGATCGACAAATCTTTAGCGGTGCGATCCCCAAAGTAACGGCCGCCGCTCGCGGTGCAGTGTATAAAGGATTACACCTAACAGAGGTTGCTCTAGAGGGGTGCGGCATTCGCATCAACCTCGGTCAAGCTCTCAAAGGCAAACCGCTGCGCCTGCTCGAATCTGTTCCCGTGACGGGCGTTTTGAGGCTCTCTCAAGCGGATTTGAATGCGTCCCTGAAAGCGCCTTTGCTGGCGGATGCTTTGAGTGAATTTTTGCTGCCAATGTTACCGCTGACAGATAGCGAAAAATCGCTGAAATTGCAAGATTCTCAGATCAAAATTGAGGCTGGGAAGTTGACGCTTTCGGCGACTATTTTGCGTGCTGGCGGTACGCAAATTCCTGTTGTATTGCGAACTGGTTTGCGGATTGCTAGCGGTCGCGAATTGATGTTTGAATCACCGGAAATCGAAGTCGATGGAGAAATCAAGAGCAGTGATTTCAATGATTTTAAAATTGATTTCGGGCAGGAAGTTGAGATTGATGAGTTGATTTTGAGTCCGGGGGAGATTGTTTGTCGGGGCTCGATTAGAGTTTTGCCTTAGTTAGTTAGCTGTTGATTGTTGACTGTTGACTGTTAGCTGTTGATTGTTGACTGTTGACTGTTAGCTGTTGATTGTTGGCTGTTGGCTGTAACCTGGTTCCCAGGAAGAGCCTGGGAATACATACCCGGAGGAAGAGCCTCCAAATTCCTATGCCCCGTGCCCCATACCCCATGCCCTATGCCCCATGCCCTATGCCCCATGCCCAATTACCGATTAATTAAAAAAGAGTCGATCGCGGGCAATAGCAAAGTCACAAAATAGTAGACTAAGGGTGCAGTAAAAACATAACTGTCAGTGCGATCGAGAATGCCGCCGTGACCGGGAATCAACTGTCCCGAATCCTTAACGCCGGCGTCTCGCTTCATCATCGACTCAGTTAAATCTCCCAACAAGCTAGCAACGCCAATCAACAGACCAAAAGCAGCCCCAGTATAGGGCCACCCCGGCCATTGCAAATACCAAGACCAGGCGGCGGCCACGGCGATGCTGCCGCAAACTCCAAATACGGCACCTTCAACGGTTTTTTTCGGGCTGATGTGGGACAGGCTAGTGCGGCCGAAGAATTTGCCGACAAAATAAGCGCCAATGTCCGCAGCCCAGATGCAGAGGAAAGCCACCAGCAGCGAAGTCAATCCTAAAGATATGTTGCTGGAACTTGTCCAAGACTGGGACGAGTAAATGTTAACGGGCAAATTGCTTGCTACTACTTGCGAAAATTGGGTGGTAGCGAGATTGGCCGGATCGAGGCCGACTCGCAGCCGTACCCAATAGCTGGGCAAATAACCGCCGTAGAACAATCCTAAAATTGAGGAGGCAATATCGGCGATCGTCGATAATTTAGGTTGGAATAACAGGTAGAAACAGATTAAGGTTCCGGCGAGGGGGAACATGGCGTCTACGAGTTGCGGCGCCAGGGCGGCAGTCATCAGCAAGCCTTGACTGACAACTAAGGTAGTTTTGGCCGCAGGTGCAATGCCTTTAGCCCGGGCTAATTGAAAATATTCCAATTGACCTAGGTACACGATGACGCCAAAGCCGAGGGTGAAGTACCATCCCCCCATAATAATCATTCCCAAAGCAAGGACGATCGCAACTATTCCACTCAGGATACGAGACCAAGGCATAAAATGAAGTTCTCACAGCAGACGGCGGGTCAGTCGATTTTAGATTTTAGATTTTAGATTTTAGATTTTAGATTTAGTCCACAGATGAATCTGGGGGTTGGAACTCTAATCTAAAATTTTGTTTTTTGGGCGGGATCGGTCGATTTGGGATGCAAGGATGCAAGGATGGTTAAGGTACTGGTTTGTCCCCCATCCTCAACCGGCGATCCAAAATTTCAACTCTGGCGATCGCTCCAGCTAAGGTCGCCCTTATTCTAAGTATGAACGTTAAGCGAACGTAAAAAAGGTTAAGAATTACATTTAGTGTGTGATTCTCAGTGATACAGCCTCCGGGCCCACATCACCATCTTTGATGTGGTGTGGGAATATCTCAGTGTATTGACTAATGACTAATGACTGATGACTGATGACTGATGACGGCAGGACCAATGACTAATCCAGCTTTTCACCGCTGAGAATAAAGATGGGATTGACAGCGGCAAAGATTTGACTCAGGCCCCGAGTTTCCAACCGGTTGACAGCGGACTGGACTACCTCGATGTTGCGGACTTGCAACTGAGAGAAGGTTTCGGAAAGGGCGTAAAGATTCTCTAAATTCGAGGCTGTGGCGACAACTCGACCCTGTGGGCGCAAGTGTCGCCAGACTTCCTGGAGAATCATTTTAATCGGGCGCCCTCCTTCGATGCAGACTCGGTGGGGGTGTTCGGGGAGGTTTTCGAGGCATTCAGGGGCGCTACCTTCGATGACTTCTACGTTTTTGATCTCGAATCGATCGCAATTTCGGCGAATCAAGCTGGCTACTTCTTCGTCCCTTTCTACGGCAATAATCCGACCTTTGGGACACAGCAAACCTGTTTCTACCGCAATGGTGCCAGTACCTGCACCGATATCCCACACCACTGAGTCTGCTTGCAGCCGCAGGTGGGAGAGTAACAGCAGTCGGACTTCTCGCTTACTCATGGGAATTCCCGGTAAACGTTCAAATAAATCGTCTGGGATACCAGGAGTGACGTAGGGCCAAAGCATAGTTTTATTTTAGATTTTAGATTTTAGATTTTAGATTGAAGCAAGACCGAAGTTGGAAGTCAGGCAGAAGTAGAAATTCTCCCCATTTCTTCCCAGCCTTAATATTTACTTTGCCACAATCCTGAGAGTTTGGAGGCTTCTATCGCTGCAACCTGTGATTTTTCCGCCGGCGGCAAGGATGTGTTGCAGGTAGTCAAGGGCTGTTTGAGTAATGATTTCACCGGGCATCAAAACTGGTATTCCTGGGGGATAGGGACAGATGAGTTCGGCACTGGTGCGATCGACTGCTTTGTCTGCTGCTACGGTTTCCGTTGGCGAAAAGAAGGCCTCGCGGGGGGAGATTGGGGGAGTGGGGGAGAGTGGGAGAGGGGAAACATCTTGCTTCTTGCTTCTTGCTTCCTCTTTAAACATGAATCCGTTAAATCCGTTAAATCCGCTACATAATCCGCTGCCGAACTTGCTTCTTTCGGCTAAAAGCGTAAAAGCTTTAACTAAATTGTCAATATCTGATTCTGTATTTCCCAAACTGATAATAAATGTGAGATGTTGCGGCATTGGTAATTCTGCGGTGACTGCGAACTCCGAGTGCAGAATTTCATCAGCCGCAAATCCAGTAATTCCTAAATCTGATACTTTTACTGTTAGCCTCGTTCTGTCTAATGCTGCAAAACCACGTGTATTTAACTGTTCTAAAACTGATAAGCCGGGAATTTGACTGATGTGCGATCGCGCTTTTGCAGCTAAATCTAAAGTTTGCGCCATTAACTCGTTTCCGTGGAGGGCGATTTGTTGGCGGGCGGCGTCTAATGATGCTAATAATAAGTAGCTGGGACTGGTGGATTGTACAAGCTGCAATGCTCGATCGACTTTTTGGATATTTATGCGATCGCCCTTGACGTGCAGCATCGATGCTTGAGTCATTGCACCGAGGGTTTTGTGGATTGATTGTACTGTTAAATCTGCCCCGGCTGATAGGGCCGGTGCTGGCAAGTTGGGATGGAAGTTAAAGTGCGCGCCGTGGGCTTCGTCTACTAATAACGGTATGTTGTATTGATGGGTAATTTTGGCGATCGCCCGCAAATCCCCGCACACGCCGTGATAGGTTGGGTAGACGACCATTACTGCTTTCGCGTCGGAATGTTGTTCTAAGGCTGCTGCTGCGGCTTCTGGGGTGATGCTGTTGGCAATATCCCAAGTGCGATCGTACTCTGGACTGACAAAAATCGGCATTGCACCGGATAAAATTAAGCCGGAAATCGCCGAAGAGTGGATATTTCTAGGCAAGATAATTTTATCGCCCGGGCCGCAAGTCGCGACAATGGCGGCGATAATTCCGCAAGTCGAACCGTTGGCTAAAAAGCGAGTTGAGTCTGCTTCAAATGCTTGGGCTGCTAACTCTTGAGCTTGGGCAATTGCACCTTCTGGGTTGAAGAGATTATCTAATTCTGGCAATTCGGGCAAATCTGAGCGAAATACTGCGGCCCCGAACAAGTCAACTAAGGGTTGAGAAATGCCTTGTCCGCGTTTGTGTCCGGGGGCGTAGAATGGGCTGTGATGGTGGTTTGTGCGATCGCGCAGCGCATCTAATAGCGGAGTTTGTTGTTGAGGGTTTGCTGGTGACACTTATACAATTTTAGATATTAGATTGGGGATGACTCGCTGGATATGGGTTGGGATATTCCCTAATACTCAAGGCTTAATTTTAGGCGGTCATAACAGTGAAGAATCGCTATTTAGATAGATGTGTTAGCCGCTGTTTTGATTTTAATATAAGAGACTCCTTCATAAATATTTGATTGAGAGTTTAACCGCATATCGAGGCAGATAGACGCAGATAGACGCAGATAAATTTAAGGTGTTTGTCAATTTTGTCAACTCTAATTAACCAATACCACAAATCGGGTGTTTTTGTTTTAAAAGATAGCTGGAAGTGGTGACAAATTGTTTTTGAGACATCTGTATTACTAGCGAGCAAAATACTAACATGATTTATCCCACTCCCGATCCGATGCCAGACCCGCAAATTCCCGGTACTGAACCGGGGCTGCCGGAGATTCCCGCATCGCCACCGGTGCCTGGCCCCGTACCGGAACCTGTACCTGCACCAATTCCGCAGCCAATCCCTGAACCGGTGCCGGAAACTGTACCTTTTCCGATTCCTCAAACAGTTCCGGGCCCTATTCCTCAGACTATCCCTGAACCTATCTAAATTATGTTTTAGTCCACAGGGAAGTTTAACAGAATTTGTGAGGTCGATCGCCCAAACCGAGTTTCTAGCCCAGGACCCAATTTTTGGATAAATAAGGGATGGGGACAGGTTTTGGGCGATCGTTCTTTTGTGTAACAACTTCTGAATCATTGAGCAATCCACCTCAAGTTAGACATTTAGGCGAACACAGGCTTTAAATTTGGGGCAGCCTGTTCGATAGATTGCGGATACTTATGATATTTTTAAACAGTGATATGTGTTTCTAAATAGCTATGCTTACCGCCGGAATTGTCGGACTGCCTAATGTTGGCAAATCAACTCTGTTTAATGCTTTGGTGGCTAATGCCAAGGCGACTGCTGCTAATTTTCCTTTTTGTACGATCGAGCCAAATACGGGTATCGTGGCAGTACCCGACGAACGGTTGAAGGTGCTGAGCAATATTTCCAATTCTGTGCAAACTGTGCCGACGCGGATGGAGTTTGTCGATATTGCCGGTTTGGTGAAGGGTGCGAGTCAGGGGGAAGGGCTGGGAAATCAGTTTTTGTCTCACATTCGGGCTGTAGATGCGATCGTCCACGTTGTCCGCTGTTTTGACAATGATGATATCATCCACGTTTCCGGTTCTGTCGATCCCCAGCGAGATATTGACATTATCAATCTCGAATTAATTTTAGCAGATTTAGCTCAAATTGAACGCCGGCTCGATCGCACTCGCAAACAAGCCCGCAACAACAAGGAAGCTCAAGCAGAAGTAAACGTGCTCGAAAAGTTGGTTGTGGTTTTGAATGCAGAAAAACCCGTGCGCCAAAGCAGTTTAACCGACGAAGAAGCAGAATTAGTTAAAGGTTTAGAATTGTTAACAAACAAGCCGATTATCTATGCAGCTAACGTGTCTGAAGACGATTTGGGAACCGGAAATAGCTATGTCGAACAAGTCCGGGAAATAGCAGCTAAAGAAAATGCTAAGGTTGTCATAGTTTCGGCGCAAGTTGAGTCAGAATTGGTAGAACTACCAGAAGAAGAGCGGGCGGATTTCTTAGAATCTCTGGGGGTAACAGAAGGTGGCTTAAAATCTTTGATTCGAGCTACCTACGAATTATTGGGTTTGCGGACTTATTTCACTAGCGGGCCAAAGGAAACTCGCGCTTGGACAATCATCGCAGGAATGTTAGCGCCGCAAGCTGCGGGGGTGATTCACTCGGATTTTGAGCGGGGTTTCATCCGGGCAGAAACTGTAGCTTATGAAGATTTGGTGGCTACAGGCGCGATGAATGCAGCTAAGGAAAAAGGCTTAGTTCGCAGTGAAGGAAAAGAGTATGTTGTACAAGAGGGGGATGTGCTGTTGTTCCGATTTAATGTTTAGTCTTTTAAGGAGATAAGCACGTGCACATAGATATCGTTTCGCTGATAATTGCTTGGCTGGTAACATCTGTGAGCTTTTTTATTATTTCCAAGTTACCCATCGGGGTAGACATTGACACTTTTGGAAAAGCAATGGTTTCCGCGGCAGTTTTTGGATTGCTGAATGCTTTACTGCGGCCGGTTTTTATGTTGTTTAGTTTTCCAGCTTTGTTGATAACTTTTGGTTTGTTTATGATTGTTATCAACGCTGCTATCTTTGGATTGGCGGCTTGGCTAGTTGAAGGGTTTCGCTTGCGCTGGGGAATTTGGAGCGCTTTGTTGGGCGCTATAGCCCTCGGTTTCATTAACTCTTTTCTTTACAGCATTTTGCCTAATCTTCGCTAGAGAAAGGTAAGGCGGACAAAGGGGCGGGTTTATGTATGCTGTTAGCTATAGCAATATTTTTGCTAGAACCCGCCCCTAATGACCAATGATATTATGCCCGGTCAATTACCAGTAATAAAAATGGTTTGTAGTAAGGACTTAAGTCCTGACAATCAGAGGACTGAAGTCCTCACTACAAACCAAAAAAATAGTTTGTAATGAGGACTTCAGTCCTGATAATCAGAGGACTGAAGTCCTCACTACAAACCATCCTGATAATCAGAGGACTGAAGTCCTCACTACAAACCAATCTTAATTATCGTCATTCTCTTCGGGTACGATCTGACTAATTATCTGCCACAAAAGCCTCTCGACTGCGACTGTTTGCGACAGGCCAGTTTTTGTTTTCCCCGCCAATAATTAGTTCTTCAATAGTCACAAATTCTTTGCTGAGTTGCTGGAAAACATTAATTAAAACATCGATGCCGATCGCATCGCTAGTCCCCAAATCAAACCAGCAGCGAGCCCAAGAACCTTGATACTCCATTTCTCCCATATTGTGCATCAAAGCCATCATGCTTTGGTCGGCTAGATTAACATCGTAATCCATGTCACTAATATCTAAGCCTTCATCTTGAACTTGCAAATTTTCAGCATTAAATCCTCCCAGTTTTCCCAGGAAAAACCAAGAGTCAAACACTTCTTCTACATACTGTTTTTCGCCGTTTGAAGGCACGTTGCTGAATTTTAGCCAAATCCAGAGGTCAAAGGGGTTAAATTCGCGAAACTGTACTTTCATAGTTTTTTGGTCTTTTTTAGAGTGGTGGTAAAGCCGTCGGCCCCCAGATGCCATCTGCATCTCTAATTTTATCGCGCATCGGGTCGCAGTCGCGAGATTTACTGTCGAGACGGTTGCGGGTTTTGCACTGCTGAAAGAAGATTTCGGCTACTAAACTGCGCGGTAGTTGGTCTGGTTTTGCTAAGGCGGCGTCGAAGTTTTTTCGGGCTTCTTCAAGTATGGTTTTGTTGTTGGATTGAGTCTTGGCTTGAGCAAATAAGACTTGTGCTTTGAGATAAAGGATTTCGGGGTTGCTGGGTGTTTCTGCTAGGGATTTATTGGCAAATTCTAAAGCGCGATCGTACTTTTTCAAGTCTCGATAGCCTACGGCCATGCCGCGATAGGCTAAGTAGCGGGGCGAGGCTTTTTCTTCCAGTCGTTTAATGGCGTCGCTGGGGTTGGAAAAGGGTAGGTTTGAGGCTAACATTAAGTCCATGTAGCCTTTTAGCAGGTTGAGTTCTGGGTCGTTGGGCGCTATTTTTTCTGCTGCATCTAGGTATTGAAATACTACTCGCAGTTTGTTGAGTGCTTGGGGCGCACCTTTGGCTGTTCCTTCTTTGGCTATGGCATTTGCTCCTTCTAGAAAGTGACCTGCTGCTGTGTAAATGTTGCCGCGCAAGGGGTTAGTTTTGGTCAATTTTTCGCCGATTTCGCGGGTTTTTTGAGCGTAGGTATTCATCGAGTTTAAGTCTTGCTCGATGTAGGATAATGAGGCTGCCATTGCATAGGCTAGGGGTTCGTTTGGTTCTGCTGATAGTGCTTGTTGAACTTGGGCTTTTGCTTGTTTGTAGTTTCCTTGCTGAAACATTGTTTTGAAGGCGGTTTCGGTGTTGGGCCCGATCGCCTGCTGGTTGCTCGTGCGGAAGGGATCGCCCGCTACTGCGGAGTTAATGCAGATGCCCAGGGCGATCGCACTTCCACAGGCGATCGCCCGTACTGTCTGTTTGTAACTTAACATTTGCTCCAAGGGCGATGCTAAAGGGTTTTTCGTCATAGTCAATTCTCTCAATGAAATATACTGTAAACTAGAAACAAGAGAGTTACGTTCTCAGACTATCGGGCCGCTAGCAAAAAAGAGTTAAATTTGCTTGATTTTTTGTGGCTCTTGCGGTATATTTTAATAATGGAAGTGTGAATTCTAATATATATGAGCGCACAGATTTCCATTGTCAAAATATACCATAAAAAATGTCAATAATCAAACGCCAAGGCTGAAAAAAACCGAAAATTTTGTAAAGATTTATGTAAAATAAATTTGGGCGATCGGCACCAGCAAAAAACAACCTTAACTATTAATAGCACAACCAAGAGCGGAGGGATAGATGAGTCCCAATGCCCAATGCCCCATACCCCATGCCCAATTTCTAACTACCAATTACGTTAATGCTTTATCTAAAAAACTTAGTCTATCATCCTACAGCCTGTCCCAATGCTATTCTAAAAAATATCAACTTAGAACTGCCATCGCAGCAAATGGGGCTGATAGTCGGCCGCAGCGGTTCCGGCAAAAGTACGCTCTTAGAAATATTAGCAGGTTTAGCAGAAAAAACTAGCGGCGATATCCGCTGGCGCGAACAAGAATTAACACCGGAACACTTGCAACAGTTAGGAGGTTTAGTGTTCCAGTTTCCAGAAAGACATTTTTGCGGAGGTACAATTTTAGAAGAATTGCGACTGGGACATCCCGAATTGGGACAAGAACAAATTAACTCAGCAATGGCAGAAGTGGGACTCGGACATTTGCCGCTGCGCGCTTCCCCCCACGCTTTGAGCGGCGGACAACAGCGCCGGGTAGCGCTGGCGGTGCAGCTAATTCGCCAGCCGCATTTGCTGCTTTTGGACGAACCGACGGCGGGCTTGGATTGGTCGATGCGCCGACAGTTGGTAAGCTTGTTGGGTAAGTTGAAAAATCACTGGACTTTGTTGATTGTAACTCACGATGCTAGCGATTTGTTGAGCGTTGCTGATAAATTTTGGACTTTAGACCATGGGGATTTGCAGGAGGTCGATAGGGCTAAATTAGAGGCTAAGGAAGCAAGTTGTGTTAGTCAGTAGTCATTAGTCAGTAGTCATTAGTCAGCAGTCATTAGTCATTAGTTCTTTCGATAGTTATTAGAAGATGAACCAGACGGAAATTAGTATGTTGCCCGAGATGAATGAGTTGTGGCAGCAAACGCTGAATTGGCAGCCGAATGAGTCGCAGCAGCAACAATTTCAGCGGCTTTATGAGTTAATTGTTGAGGGCAATCGTTCCTTAAATTTAACTCGAATTACTGAGCCGATAGAGTTTTGGGAAAAACATTTGTGGGATTCTCTGCGGGGAATTGCGAGACTGCTGCCACCTCATCACAATTTGGCTGAAAATGCCGAAATTCCTGCTGAGTCGGTGTTGAAAGCGATCGATATCGGGACTGGTGGCGGTTTTCCGGGGTTGCCGATCGCGATCGCCCTTCCGCATTTATCAGTCACTCTCCTGGATTCTACTCGCAAGAAAATCACTTTCTTGGACACGGTTTTGCCGTCTTTGGGTATAGAAAACGCTACGACTTTGCTGGGCAGATCCGATGAAATTGCCCGACAACCGCAGCACAGACAAGCTTACGATATCGCATTGCTGAGGGCAGTTGGAGCAGCTTCTATGTGTGCTAAATACGCGCTACCTTTCCTGAAAAACGGCGGTTTGGCGGTACTTTACCGGGGAAATTGGACGCTGGAGGAAGAGGCAGAGTTGCAAAGTGCGATCGAGCATTTCGGCGGCACAGTCGAGTCAGTCGAAGCATTCACCACGCCGACGAGTCAGGGCGCGCGCCACTGCGTTTACCTGCGGAAAGTTGTCAAGCAGTTCGATCGCCCGATTCGCTAGCGGAAGCCATTTTAGATACAATAGCGGTTGAAACAACCGCCACTGTATCTTTGTTAAACTAACCGATCGCCTTTTCGTAACGTTTGTTAATTTCCGCCCAATTAACAACATTCCACCACGCTTTTAAGTAGTCTGCACGCAGGTTTTGGTATTTGAGATAATAAGCGTGTTCCCAAACATCATTGCCCATAATGGGATACTTGCCATCACTGAAAGGACTGTCTTGATTGCCAGTAGTTGTAATCTCAAGTTTACCAGCTTTATTGCGAACTAGCCACACCCAACCGCTGCCAAAACGCTTAGTACCAGCCTCGTTGAATTTGGCTTTAAAATCCTCAACACTGCCGAAATTTTGCTTAATTGCTGTGGCAATTGCTCCTGTGGGTTCGCCGCCACCTTTGGGACTCATGATTTCCCAAAACATACTGTGATTGAGGTGTCCGCCGCCATTATTGCGTACAGTTGTGCGAATATCTTCCGGCACTTTGCTCAAATCTTTGAGCATATTTTCAACACTCACGTTTTTAAGATTCGGGTATTTATTGACAGCATCGTTGAGGTTTTTAACGTAAGCTGCGTGGTGTTTGTCGTGGTGAAATTGCATTGTCCGCGCATCGATGTGCGGTTCTAAAGCGTTGTATTCGTAAGGCAGAGGCGGTAGTGTAAAAGGCCCGGGAGTTTGGGCTATTTTTGGGCTTTCTGGGGATGGACTTGCTTGCGCTACACTATTGCCTGACGCTTGGCAAGCACCTGCGGTAATAGCTCCGACGGTGGCTGTTAGCAAATACAAGAAATCTCGGCGTTGGAGTGTCATAAAAGATCCCGAAGTGAATTATTAACTGTTTTATCTCAGATTAAAGCAAAATGGGAGAAAGTTGGGAAAAAAATTATAAAATCGTAAATATACCTAATTAAACTTAAAATACAACTCGCGCTCAAGCTTGCTGTGTATATCTTCTTCTTTCCTAATGACTAATGACTACTGACTAATGACTACTGACTACTGACTACTGACTACTGACTACTGACTACTGACTACTGACTAATGACTAATGACTAATGACTACTGACTTATCGCCCGAATGGATGACACAGATGGGCGATGTGGGTGACAACGCCTCAAGTATAGGCTAAGGAGGTACGTGTACATAAGTCTCACGTGCTCCGGCTCACAAACCCGGTTTCTGTCTCGAAACCGGGTTTTTTCGATTATTCTTGGGATAAGCGCTGCACGGCTTCGCCTCCAAAAAGCCGATCGGCTGCTTGGAGAATACCGGGAATTTTCGCAGCGTGGGGGCTGTGGGCGAGACAGCGGCGCAAGTCTAATTCATCCAGGCGATTCCCTACGGGATAGCTGCGCTTCACGGCTTTTTGGCCCGGAAACCAGTGGCTGGCGTTACCTAAAAGGTTGTAGCGCATCTTGCAATAGTCGAGCATATCGTAAGCATTCGCCAAATTCCACAGCCACAAAATCACGCGAATGTTAACTCCTCCGGGAGTATTTTCGATAGTTGGCAAACCGAAGTCCCAAGTCTTAAACCAATCTTCTCCTAATTTATCAATTGCTGCCTTTTCCAGCCTTACTAATATCGGCGGCAAAATTTCATCAGCTTTATCTAACAATTCTACAGCTTTGAGATGCTCGTTAAAATCTTCAGGTTTGGCTGCACCCAAACTCAAAGTATGTACTTGCGGGTGCGACAAACAAAACAAATCATTAAACACCATCGGACTCAGCGGATAACACAAATCTACCAACTTTTGCGGTGGGCTGTAAAGTTGACCGCCTTTGTCGGAAGGACTGATAATAAAAACGCCCATATCGTGACGTTTAGCTGCTTCAATTGCGGGCCAATTATTTTGATTAATGTAGTACCAGTGCAAGTTAAGATAATCGAATTGATTGGTTTCAATGGTTTTGACAATCACATCCCTAGGGCCGTGAGTTGAAAAACCAATAAACCGAACTTTGCCTTCTGCTTGCAATTTTTTCGCTACATCCAAGCAGCCGCCCGGGCGCATAGAATCCTCTAGCAATTCCCAGGTATTAATGCCGTGTATCGAAAATAAATCGACGTATTCTAGCTGTAAATAAGCTAAGGATTTATCAAATTCTTCGCGAAATGCCTCGGAGTTGGCTTGAGGACAAACTTTCGTTTGAACAATCAAGTTTTCGCGGGGAAACTTCGGCAAAATCCACCCCAACTGCATCTCAGAAGTGCCGTAACCGCGAGCAGTTTCTATGTGATTGATGCCGCATTCAAGCGAGTAGCGAATCGTCGCTTCGAGATTTTGTTGATTGTCTGGTGGAATTTCATTTGCTGGCACATCTTGCCATTTGTGGTGATATCTCATGCCGCCGCAGGAAAAGACGGGCATGGATAGTTCTGTGCGGCCGAATCTGCGATATTGCATCATCAAAAAAGAGATACTAACTTATTAACATATCTAAATGTAGGGTGCGCATTGCGCACCTTACGGGAGCTAGCGATTCCCTATTTAGAAATCTCCCGGACTACGGGTTTGCCGTCCTTAATTTCGCCTACTAAAACCAAGTCTGTACAATTGACAAACAAACCATTTTCTAACACGCCGGGAATGTTATTCAAAGTTTTTTCTAATTCCGCAGGATTGTCAAGGTTGTCAAATTGAACATCAATTACCATATTACCTTGATCGGTAATTACCGGGCCAGCTTTTCTGATTCCCATGCGAAGTTCTGGTTTGCCGCCCAATTTTTCAATGGCGCGAGTAACGGGGGTAATTGCCATCGGTATAACTTCGATGGGGACGCGAAAAGTCGAACCCAATTTATCTACCATTTTGGAACTGTCAACTACTACAATAAACTGAGCAGCGAGACAATCGACAACTTTTTCGCGGGTGTGGGCGGCGCCGCCACCTTTAATTAAGTTGAGGTGCGGATCTACTTCGTCAGCGCCGTCAATGGCTACGTCTATTCTGTCAATTTCGTCGAGGGTTGTCAGCGGCACTCCGTACTGTTTGGCTAATACTTCTGATTGAAAGGATGTCGGGACTCCTTTGATATCTTTGAGTTCGCCTGATTTTATGCGATCGCCCAATGCTTGAATAGTATAAGCTGTAGTTGACCCCGTGCCGAGTCCGACAATCATACCAGATTTTACGCGATCGGCAGCAGCAAAGCCAACTTGCTGTTTCATCAATTTTACGGGGTCTTGTGCTGTGGTCATGTTCGGTATTCCTCAATAGCTTTAAGATTATACCATTTATTAGGGATTTTTTTAACCGCAGAGAGCGCAGAGAACGCAGAGAGGAAGAAGCAGAAAAGACCGCACTCACGAATTGTTTCAAGTGGGATATTCTCTCTTTCTTCTCTGC
>RDYN01000153.1 GCA_004293365.1 Oscillatoriales cyanobacterium
AACCGCGAAGACGCGAAGGACACGAAGGAAGAAGGAAGAAGAAATAAGAATGAGAAAGTTGATATCAAACGAATAATTCTGTCATCTTAACCCTTCTTCTTCTTCCTCCTTCGCGCTCTTCGCGCCTTCGCGGTTGGTAAAAAAAAGCGTAGAGACGCACATAACTGCATATCTACGCGACGATCGCACTTATCGATAAAATCAGCCCACCTTTTTCGGCGCAAAAGGAGAACCAGATTCAAAGGAACTGAAACCGCCGGCAAAATCCTCACCGTAAGCTTCTTCGCCGTGCTCGCCGATATCCAAACCTTGGTCTTCAGTAGATGAGGCGACTCGCAGTTCCATAAACTGCGCCAAAATTTTCAAAATCACAAAAGTGCCGGCAGCCGCAAACACGTAAGTAGCTACAACGCCGATAAACTGGGTGACAAGTAGCCCCGGATTTCCGGCAAACAGCCCGTCATTTCCGGCAGCGTTAACGGCTTTAGTTGCAAATACGCCTGTCAGCAGAGCCCCTACAGTTCCGCCGAGGCCGTGAACTGGGAAGGTATCCAAAGAGTCGTCAAATCCTAGCTTAGCTCGCAAGCTAACGCCAAAGAAGCAGCAAACCGCAGTGATCGAGCCGATTAACAGCGCTCCCACTGGCAGTACGTATCCCGCAGCAGGTGTGATTCCTACCAATCCCGCTAGGAAGCCACTAGCAATTCCGACTGCTGTGGGTTTACCTCTGAGCACCCATTCGATGATTGTCCAAGTTAAGCCACCGGCTGCGGTAGAAATCATTGTGGTGACAAATGCAACGGTTGCTAAGGAACCGGAACCCAAGGCGCTACCACCGTTGAAGCCAAACCAGCCGAACCACAGCAGCCCAATTCCCAGCAGGACGTAGGGTACGTTGTGGGGGGTGTGGGGCTTGTTCAGGTGGTCTTTGCGGGGCCCGATTACCCAAGCTGCGACTACGGCTGATACGCCGGAACTGATGTGTACGACTGTGCCGCCTGCAAAGTCTAATGCTCCCATGGCGCCCAGCCAGCCTCTACCCCAAACCCAGTGGGCTAATGGTGAGTAGATGAAGGTTGACCACAGGAGGACGAACCAGAAGTAGGTTTTAAATGTTACCCGTTCGACGATCGCCCCGGAAATCAAAGCTGGGGTGATGATGGCGAACATCATCTGGTAAACCATGAATACTTGGTGGGGTATTGTCGGTGCGTAGCCGATCGGATCTGGTTTGTCCGCTGCGACGTTGTTCAAGAACATCCAGTCGAAGCCGCCGATGAAGGTTTCAAATCCTTTCGCAAAGCCTTCGGAGACTGGAGTGGAAACGTCAAAGGCCAAACTGTAGCCCCACAGCGTCCAGGTGACGCCGATCAGTCCCATCATGACTAAGCTCATCATCATGGTGTTGAGGACGTTGCGCGATCGCACGAGCCCTCCGTAGAAAAACGCTAGCCCCGGTGTCATTAGCAACACCAGTGCTGATGACACTAACATCCAGGCTGTATCGCCGGTGTCGATCGGACTCGCCACCACCGCCGCCGCAGGAGCAGCATCTTGAGCTAAGGCATTGTTCATCAGTGGCCAACTTAACAGCCACAGTGCGAGGATGCCGATCGTGAAACTTTTTTTGAGCACGTTATTTTTACCTTTTAATACTCAGCAATTCGCAGGGAAGACCGAGCCGATTTTAGATGTGAGGATTTTAGATGCAATAGTTAATTTGGTTTTAAGTCCCTGTTTTAGCGGAACGAATCTTTAATAGATAATTCCCCAATCCTCAAGCCCCGACTTCGTATAGTCGGACTCATCTAAATTTGTCAACTCTCAATCCCATACTCTCTGCCTTTTGGATTGCACCATTTGTACAAACTGTTATTCTGTATCATTGTATACTAAAATCTCAACTATTATATTTTCTTAATCTATCCGCAGGTACTTGACATTACCCCTGACTTCGGAGTAAGCCGTGTTGGAAGGGGGAGAATGGGGGAGAATATGACTTCATCCTTCTAACTACTGACAACTGCCAACTGACAACTGCCAACTGACAACAGTCAACTGATTAATTTTTCAACTGCATCTGACTGAACATTTGTAGGGCCGATCGCCAAACCAGATAACCTCGATCGTTCAGGTGCAAGCCATCTGTGCTCAGTTCGGTTGGCAAATTGCCGTCAGCATCCGCAAACAGAGGCTGCAAATCCAGATAGGAAACATTTTCGGAATTAGCAATTTCTTTCAGCCGCCGATTGATTGCGCGAATCCGACTGTTGGGAATCGCCAACAGCCGATCGCGATTTTCCCAGGTAGACTGTTCGCCGCTGTGGGGCAAAATCGACTGCACCACCACTTGTGCTTTCGGATGCGCCCACCGCAAATCGCGGATAATCTGTCGCTGGTTGTTCAAAATCCCTTCGTCGCTGGCCCCCCGCAACAAATCGTTAATCCCGATCATCACAAACACCGTATCGGGAAGAGTTCGATCGAATAACTGCAACCGCTTCAGCAAACCTACGGAAGTCTCCCCCGAAATCCCTTGATTGAGCCAAATGCGATCGGGCGGTAACAGCTTCGTGGGAAACCACATACTCAGAGAATCCCCAGCCAAAACACTCAGTTTTGGAGGACGATTTGCCGCAGCGGCCTCAGCTTCCCGCCCCAACTGCGTCACCCACTGCTGGTAAGACCATTTGTGTCGAGGCCCCGGAACCGGCACGTCTAGCACTGCCTTTGCAGAGTTTGTCACCGTCGTCGGGCGAATTTGTTCCTCAGGACTGTCTACCGTCAGTGCAGCACTAGCAGGGGAGCTTTCTGTCAAGTTGTTTCCCCTACCCATTAGTTGAGCGACTGTGACAATTAGTACCGCGTTGGTAAGCAGAGATAGCAAAGCCCAAACCGGAACAGTTTTCGATCGGCTAACTTCCATCCCCAAGAGGGATTTATGAGTTCTACTTCTGCTAACTACTCCAAACTTCTCCATAAACTCAAGCGATTTGCAGGCACCACACTGAAATAATTGGCACTGATTGCTGCATCAATTTTTACCGCTCAATTAAAGCCTCAATTCTTGTAAGAATCAAGCACTGTCATGTGTTGGGCGCGGCGGCGATGCAGAACTTTGCTTTTTGGCACTACTCTACCATAAAAAATCTGCCTGCCAAACTTTCTGGCGCAGAAATCAGGCGATTTTAGATTTAAGATTTAAGATTTTAGATTTTAAATTGGGGAATGAGTTACTGCATAAGGATTGAGAGCTTTTCTACAGCAGCATTTTTTTTGAAAGAGGGCTGGACGCACCAACCCGGTTTGTTAACGTAATTGCGCGATTTTAGCAAGCAGCGCCAGAACGATAAACCGGGTTGAAAAGAATCAAGAGTGCGATCGGCCCTGTATCTGCGGGCGGGGGATTTCAGATTGTGGTTTTTCACAATCAAGCCCTAGATGGACGTACAAATCGCCTATCTAGGGCCAGAAAGCTGAAGAAAGTCGATCGTCCTACGCTTTAGAGTTTTGCTCTAAAGTTTGGTAGTTTTGTCCCCACCCCCCCCAGAATAACCGCCGTAGCTGCTTTCTGTTCTGTTGCCCGAGCTAGTTTCCTTCACAAACCCAGTGTAAGCTTCCATCCCGTGTTCGCCGATATCCAAACCTTCAGCTTCCTCTAAAGCAGAAACCCGGATACCCAACAAAGCTTTGAGTGCGAGCCAAAAAATCGTACTCAGCAGCACGGTCATTCCGCCTACAGAGATAATACCGATCAACTGTGGTAATAATTGATCGAAGCCTCCCCCTAGTAGTAATCCCGCTTTCGGTCCAGCGGTATAAATTCCGGTTCCAGGCCCGTCAGAAAACAAGCCTACTGCCAAAGTTCCCCAGGTGCCGCAGACTAAGTGAACTGAAGTTGCTCCTACAGGATCGTCAATTTGCAAGTTGTCAAAGAAAGTTACTGCGAAAACTACCATGACGCCGGCGATCGCGCCGATAATAGCAGAGTTTGGCACATTGACCCAAGCGCAGCTCGCTGTTACCCCGACTAAGCCAGCGAGGATGCCGTTGATAATCATCGAAAGGTCTGGTTTTCCGAGATAAAGCCAAGCTGTAATTGTGGCAGCAACTCCCCCGAAAGCACCGGCAGTGTTGGTGGTGATGGCAATGTGGGCGATCGCATTTGGATCGACAGCCATTGTCGAACCGGGATTAAACCCGAACCAACCCAACCACAGAATCAAACAGCCGAGGGTGGCAATGCTCATATTGTGTCCCGGCATCGCCACAGTCTCGCCGTCGCGGTATTTGCCGATCCGCGGCCCCAAAAATGCCGCTCCCATCAAAGCGGCCCAACCGCCTACCGAGTGAACCACTGCCGAACCTGCAAAATCGTAGAAACCTGCTGTTTGCAGCCAGCCGCCGCCCCAAATCCAGTGTCCGGTAATCGGGTAAGCAATGCCTACTAACAGCAAGCAGAAAATTAAAAATTCAAGGAATTTAATGCGCTCTGCAACTGCCCCAGAAACGATCGTAGCAGCAGTTCCCGCAAAAACTAATTGGAAAAAGAATTTAGCATTCAGGGGGACTCCCGTCCAGTTTAAGGATTTGAAAATGCCTTGATAAGCCTCTCCCATAGCGGGGCTGTTGTCAGCCACGTTCAACAGGAAAAATCCGCCGCTGTTGCCGATAAAACCGTTACCGTTGCTGAACATTAACCCAAAGCCGATCGCCCAATATGCGATCGTCGCAAGCGCAAACAC
Source organism: Oscillatoriales cyanobacterium (assembly GCA_004293365.1). Taxonomy (GTDB): domain Bacteria; phylum Cyanobacteriota; class Cyanobacteriia; order Cyanobacteriales; family Microcoleaceae; genus Microcoleus. The sequence continues at coordinate 4,746 of RDYN01000153.1, forward strand.
AATCAGGTTTTTTGACAGCACGTTAACTGCATTTTTCTGGCGGCAAAAACCTGTTTCCAACATCCCAAAACCCGCGTTCATAAAGAACACTAGCATCCCAGCCACCATCACCCACATGGTATCCATGCCCACCTTGAGGCTGGCCAATTGTTCCTCGGTGGTTGGCGCAGCAGCAGGGGTTTGGGCTACTGCGGCATATCCCCACATCAAGAAGATGACTGCTGCTACTGGTATACAGGCTTGCCAACTCGGACTGAGGCGGGCGATCGTCCTTTGTAATTTCTGGAACCTGCTGACTTTCCTCAAAAAGTTAGCTGCTGGCAAATTCAAAGACTCCCGCCTGACTTGTTTCGATTTTTTCTTTCCGACAGTCATTTTAATCATTTTTACGCTCTTTACAACTAATCAGCTCAGCAAGACCCCGAAAATTTTCCAATTGTACTACAACAGTTTAGAGATTATTTGTTCGTAGTGAGATATTTCTGATAACCTAGCTCTTCTAGCTGAGTTTGTTTGTTCATGACAGATTCCGACAAAGTTTTGCGGTAATCCAGTATTCGCTCTAGCAATTGAGGCTGGGAAACTGCTAATATCTGAATGGCCAGCAAGCCAGCATTTTTAGCATTGCCGATCGCCACTGTTGCTACGGGTATCCCGGCTGGCATTTGGACGATCGAGTACAGCGAATCTAGGCCTTGCAGGTGGCGGCTCGCTACCGGTACGCCAATTACCGGCAAGGGTGTTAAAGATGCTACCATGCCTGGCAGGTGCGCTGCCCCTCCAGCACCTGCGATAATGACTTTCAAACCCCGTTGGTGCGCGGCTTGGGCGTATTGTACCATGCGCTCGGGGGTGCGATGGGCAGAGACGATCGCTACGGAGTACGGTACGTTGAATTCTTCGCAAACTGCGATCGCTTCAGACATGGTTGGCAAATCCGAATCGCTGCCCATGATAATTCCCACTGTCGGTTGACTCATGCAATTTTCAGATGTGAGATTTCAGATTAATGGTAATTTTAAATGATGGCGTTAACTAAAATTTAGATATTTTGTAGCCAAACTGATGCTCGAAAGCAATTTGGTGACAAGCCAAGAGTGCAGAAAGCAAAAATCTCCACATCCCGATCGGGATCCCGCAGATTTATCGAGGCGAGGAAATCTAAAATCTAAAATCTAAAATCTAAAATCTAAAATCTAAAATCTAAAATCTAAAATCTAAAATCTAAAATCGGATGACTGAAGCCACAACCCCAACTGCCGCCCCTACAGATATTCTCAATGCTCGCGTGCCCGGTTGCAAGGATTTGCAAATGCTTGCTGTTGACAACACGGGCATTATTCAAGAAGTTTGTTCGATGGACAAAGTATTTAAACGAATTGCTCCTCCCGATTTGCAAGTGATCGACGCTGCCGGTGATTGGGTTTCTCTGGGCGGTGTTGACTTGCAGATTAACGGAGCGCTCGGTTTAGCTTTCCCAGATTTAGAAAGCAAGGATGTTGAAGTTTTATCTAAAATTTGTCAATTTTTATGGTATCAGGGAGTTGATGCTTTTTTGCCGACTTTGGTGACAACTTCCCTGAATAAGTTTAGGCGATCGCTCTCGACGATAGCTGATTATATGCGGACTGCAAAAACCGCTGCTCCTGCGAGCAATCAATCCAAAAGTGCGGAAATCATCGGCGTTCACCTCGAAGGCCCTTTTCTCAACCCCCAAAAGCGAGGAGCTCACCCAGTTGAGTTTTTACTACCGCTAACTATAGAAAATGTCAAGCAAGTTTTAGGAGATTGTGCCGATATTGTCAAAATAATTACTTTAGCGCCGGAGTTAGATAGCACTGGCTCCGTCATTCCTTATCTGCAAAGTTTGGGAATTGCGGTAAGTCTCGGACACTCCCAAGCGACGGCAGAGCAAGCACAGCAAGCCTTCGCGCAAGGAGCTTCCATGGTAACTCACGCTTTTAATGCGATGCCGAGTTTGCACCACCGAGAACCGGGTTTGTTGGGAGCGGCGATCGTTTATCCGGGCGTAAAATGCGGTTTAATTGCTGACGGAAAGCACGTTTCTCCGACAATGATCGATTTTTTGCTGCGCGCTGGCAGGTACGAAACAGGCGTTTTTTTAGTGAGCGATGCTTTGGCTCCTTTGGGTTTGGCTGACGGTGTTTATCCCTGGGATTCCCGACAAATGGAGGTCAGAAAAGGTACGGCTTGGGTAAGATTGGATTACCATTCGCCGCTGGAATCTGCTACTTTAGCGGGTACAACTCTGCCGCTGTTGGCGGGAGTGCAAAATTTGGTAAGGTGGGCGATTTGCGACGCAGAAAGTGCGATCGCCCTGGCTACTGAATCTCCCAGAAAGGCGATCGGGCTTTCGGGAATTATCGGCCAACCGGCAACTCAATTGTTGCGCTGGAACTTAGATGAAGCGACAAAAGAATTGACTTGGCACAGACTATTTTAGATTTTAGATTTTAGATTTTAGATTTTAGATTTTAGATTTTAGATTTTCATCTACAATTTAAAATCTCCAATCTAAAATCGGTTGTTCCCCTTTGCGCGCTGTCCGCTCCAGATTGCTATATAATAGCGCTCGCACCTGACATTTAGGACGTTTTGAATTGCTGAAATCTAAACGGTCAATTCCTTCTATCCGTTAAATCCGTTGCCGAACTTCCTTCTATCCATGACATCCATTAAATCCGTTAAAAAATCCGTTACCGAGCTTCCTTCTGCTATAATATCTAACCGTTGGCAATAACTCAGCAGCAGGCAAATCGATGAATTTGGTAGACGACAAGACTATAGTTAAACAGTATTTTAACTCAACCGGATTCGATCGCTGGCAGCGAATTTACGGCGACGGCAAAGTCAACAAAGTGCAGCTAGACATCCGCACCGGGCACCAGAAAACGGTAGATACAGTCATCGAATGGCTGCAAGCTGACGGCAATTTGCGCGGGCTCAGTGTCTGCGATGCCGGCTGCGGTGTGGGTTCTCTGAGCATTCCCCTAGCTGAGGCTGGAGCAATTGTTTGTGCTAGCGATATCTCTGAAAAGATGGTAGCAGAAGCCTACGATCGCTCCACAGCCGTTCCCGGCAAGCTGTACAACATCTCCTTCGCCGCCCAAGATTTGGAAGCTTTAACAGGCAAATTTCACACGGTTATTTGCTTGGACGTGCTGATCCACTATCCTCAAAGTAAGGCTGCGTCGATGATCGCTCACCTAAGTTCGATCGCCCAATCGCGATTAATTCTCAGTTTTGCCCCCAAAACTTTAGCACTTACCGCGCTCAAAAAATTTGGCGAACTTTTCCCAGGCCCGAGCAAAACTACCCGCGCTTACCAGCACCGCGAAGCTGATATTATCAAAATCCTAGAAAGCAACGGTTTTGTGATTAACAGAACAGCAATGAATAGCACGAGCTTTTACTATTCTCGTTTGCTGGAAGCTGTACGCAAATAGGTTAAAAATATCTGCAAATTATGCAGCCAGTTTCGATCGTTTATTGGCTGTGTGGGGGCGGGTTTAGATAATTTGTCAATAATTGTCAAATATCGTGTTCGGGCCCCTACAGGGATGGTAAAATGTGGGATAAAATTCCTAGTAAAATCTTGAAAAAAATCTGTAGGGGCGGGTTCACAGATGAATTTAGTCCCCCACCGATAATCTCGATCAACCCGCCCCCGCCCAACCGATCGCCCCGATAGACAATCCCCGCCTCATCGTTAAATTCAATTAATTCTTGAATTGATCGGTGGGGTGGGGGCGGGTTTAGATAATTTGTCAATAATTGTCAAATATCCTAGGCGAACCCGCCCCTACAGGGATGGTAAAATGTGGGATAAAATTCCTAGTAAAATCTTGAAAAAAATCTGTAGATACTGTCTTGACCTGTCAAGGGGTAGCGATCGCATAATTAGGATCGAAAGGCTTTTGGGACTTTAAAATACCAAAAGCCAAATGCACCAATT
>RDYN01000154.1 GCA_004293365.1 Oscillatoriales cyanobacterium
AGTCCTTCCCAAAAAGTTCGTAGTAAGGACTTCAGTCCTTTCCAAAAAGTTCGTAGTAAGGACTTCAGTCCTTTCCAAAAAGTTCGTAGTAAGGACTTCGATCCTTTCCAAAAAGTTCGTAGTAAGGACTTCGATCCTTTCCAAAAAGTTCGTAGTAAGGACTTCAGTCCTTCCAACCCAAGGAGATTAAATAAATGTTGAGTTTTAGTCAATCAAAAGCCTTTTTCATTGCAGCCGCCTTTGCAAGTTTTAGTTTTTCGCTTTATAGCTTTCCAGTTTTCGGCAAAGAGCAAAGTCTTTCACCGGAAAAAGTAGAAGCCTTAAAAAAACAAACTCAATGCTCGTTTATTACAGGGGAAGGCGGCGCGGTTAACATTCGCAAAGGCCCCGGCAATAAGTACCCGGTTGTAGCTAAACTCAAAAGAGGAGACGGAGTTCGAGCTGTTAGCAGACAAGGTAATTGGGTAAAAATTGCGGCTAGAACTTCTGGGAATGCTCCTAATGAAACTTTTACAATTCTTGACGGTTGGGTGAACAATCAATTTATTAATGGCTGTTCGGAAGACCAATTTGATAGATGGCGGAAATAGATTCGGTACTCTAAGGTACGTAGTTGCGCTCTTTGCGCTCTAGGTCAAAGAGCGCAAAGAGCGCAACTACATACCCTTATTTAATAAACCTCGTGCAAAATATTTTTATGATACAATAAAGAGGTTTGCTAAGAGTTGATTGAATCCTAACTCCAACTTAGTTTCACTCTTGTCTTTTTATAAAGTGTTATACTCTAAAAACTCAATTGGTAATTAATAATGCACAAGATTCCTGTTACAGTAATCACTGGTTTTCTCGGTAGCGGCAAAACCACCTTAATTCGCCATTTATTGCAAAACAATCAAGGCCGCCGCATTGCTGTTTTAGTTAATGAGTTTGGCGAAATTGGGATTGACGGAGAATTGCTGCGCGATTGCCAAGTTTGCGATGATGAAGAAAGTGTTAGCAGTAATATTGTAGAATTAACAAATGGTTGTCTTTGCTGCACTGTGCAAGAGGAATTCTTGCCGACGATGCAGGAATTGTTGAAGCGCAAAGACCAAATTGATTGTATCTTAATTGAGACTTCTGGTCTCGCACTTCCTAAGCCTTTGATTCAGGCTTTTCGCTGGCCGGAAATTCGCACGGGTGCTACTGTTGACGGGGTGGTTGCTGTTGTTGATTGCGAGGCTGTTGCTAGCGGTACTTTTGTCGGCGATATCGATGCTTTGATGGCGCAGCGAGAGGCTGATGATAGTTTGGATCACGAAACGCCGATCGAGGAATTGTTTGAAGATCAGTTGGCCTGTGCCGATATGGTACTGTTGACGAAGGTCGATCGCGTAAATTCAGAAACTCACCAGAAAGTTCAAAGCTGGTTGCAGCAAGAATTGCGCCCGAGTGTAAAAATTGTTCCCTGCAAGGCTGGCGAAATTAACCCCGATGTGCTGTTGGGATTTAATGCGGCGGTTGAGGATAATTTGGAGTCCCGCCCGAGTCACCACGACACGGAGGAGGAACACGAGCACGATGATGATATTAACTCGACTTTCTTTATTGCCGATCGCGAATTTGAACCGAATGCTTTGGTGAAAAAGCTGCAAGCCTTGATGCAGCAAGAGGAAATCTATCGGATTAAGGGGTTTGTGGCGGTTCCCAAAAAACCGATGCGGATGGTGTTGCAAGGTGTGGGTTCGCGTATAGAATATTTTTACGATCGCCCTTGGCAACCTTCCGAACTCCGTCAAACCAAGCTGGTGATTATTGGCAAAGAGTTGGAGCGCGATCGAATTGCAACTATAATTGGCAGTTAATTCTCTTGAGTCATCGGTCATACCTATAAAGGTTCGTAGTGAGGAATGCAAGTCCTTCTAATAGATGCGGACTTGCATTCCTCACTACGAACCTACAATCTGTCAAGGTTCGTAGTGAGGAATGCAAGTCCTTCTTCTATGGATGCAGACTAAATTCCTCACTACCGACCTACAATCTGTCAAGGTTCGTAGTGAGGAATGCAAGTCCTTCTATGGATGCAGACTAAATTCCTCACTACCGACCTACAATCTGTCAAGGTTCGTAGTGAGGACTTTAGTCTTTCTATAGATGCGGACTAAAGTCCTCACTACGAACTTACAAGTCCAGTTAACAATTTATTAACATTATTAAATATTGTGGCGGTGGCCAGCCAGTCTGGTGTAAAATAGCGACAATGGTTATCATTCTACAAAACTAGAGGTAAAATATGGTTACTGCTGGAGCGATCGAATCAGTTCCCGTGACCGTTCTCACAGGCTATCTGGGTGCAGGCAAAACTACGCTACTGAACCACATTTTAACACAGGAACACGGCCAAAAAGTTGCAGTCATCGTCAACGAATTCGGCGAAGTAGGCATCGATAACCAACTGATAATTGATGCCGACGAAGAAATTTTTGAGATGAACAACGGCTGCATTTGCTGTACAGTCCGAGGTGATTTAATTCGGATTATCGGCAACTTGATGAAGCGGCGCGACAAATTCGACCACATAGTCATCGAAACCACAGGTTTAGCCGACCCCGCACCCGTAATTCAGACATTCTTTGTAGACGAAGATATGCGCGATCAATTGCTGCTAGATGCAGTAGTGACTGTCGTTGATGCCAAGCACGTCTGGCAACATTGGGATGCGGAAGAAGTTCAAGAACAAATTGCCTTTGCTGACGTAGTTTTACTCAACAAAACTGATTTAGTAAGTGCGGAAGAATTGGCGAAATTAGAAAAGCAAATTCGCGCCATAAATGCAATAGCAAAAATCCACTGCACTCACAATGCAGAACTAGAAATTGATGCCTTGTTAGGCGTCAAAGCATTTGATTTGAACCGCGCCTTAGAAATCGAACCGGACTTTTTGGGCGTACACGTTCACGAACATGATGCAACAGTCAAATCAATGGCAATAGTAGAATCTGGTGCTGTTGATGGCGACAAATTTAGTGATTGGATTGGCGAATTATTGCGGACTCAAGGCACAGATATCTTTCGGACAAAAGGCATTTTAAACATATCTGGACAAGAGAAGCGATTTGTTTTTCAAGGAGTACATATGCTGTTCGATGGCAGACCGGATCGACCTTGGAAAGATAGCGAAACTCCGAAAAACGAACTTGTTTTCATCGGTCGCAACTTAAATGCCGATCAATTAACAGAAGATTTCCGTAAGTGTCTGGTTTAACTGAATATTTGGCTTTTAGGAACAGGCTTTCGGGCCTGTTCCACAAGAAAAAAATTCATCTTTTGTGGAACGGGCATCTTGCCAGTTATTAAAAATAGTGCAACATCTCAGCTTCAATAAATATGGGTAACAAAAAGATAAATAAAAGCGAACTAACCCTAAAACTTCACACCCAAAAAATGCTATCTGATTACGTAACTGCTGTTACTTGGTCGCCGGATGGCAAAACTTTAGCAGTTAGTTCCGCCGCCGGTGAAGTGATGTTATGGACTTTAGGGACAATGAATGAATTGTCCTTGCAACCCCTACAAATAGCAACTGGTAATTCAACAAATTGTTTAGCTTTCTCCTCGGACAGTCAAATGCTAGCTGCTGGTGGACAAGACGGAAAAGTCCGAATCTGGCTAGTTAATTCGGGGAAATTAATTGCTAATTTGGATAACCAGCGCGTGTGGGTTGATAAGTTAGCTTGGAGTCCCCACTGCAATCAGTTAGCTTTTAGCATGGGCCGCTGCGTTCAAGTCTGGAATGCTGATGATAATGTTGTGGAAGTAACGCTGAATTTCGACTCATCATCTATCCTAGGTTTAGCATGGCATCCGATTGTTCAATACCTGGCAGTTAGCGGCTATCAAGGTGTTAAAGTTTGGAGTGGCGAAGACTGGGACGAAGACCCGGAAATTTTATCTGTACCTTCCGCAACAGGTGCAATTGCTTGGTCGCCACAAGGGCAATATTTAGCTTGCGCCAATATGGACAATACGCTAATTGTTAGTGAATGGGGTAATTTGGAACCGTGGGTAATGCAGGGTTTTCCGGGTAAGGTTCGGGAGTTGGCTTGGTCGGATCAAATTAATTCTTTGGGTGCACCTTTGTTGGCTGCTTCGAGTTCTAAAGGTGTTTCTGTTTGGGAAAGAGATGCTGATGAAAGTGTCGGTTGGGAAGGTTGGGCCCTAGAGGTGCATGAAAATGTTGTAAGTGCGATCGCCTTTCAACCTAACACATTTTTATTAGCTTCTGCATCCGCCGACGGTCAAGTTTGTTTGTGGTATGAAGCAGCACAATTGCTGCAAGTTCTAGAAGGTGCACAGGGCGGTTTTTCGTGTCTCGCATGGCATCCTGACGGTCAATTTCTGGCGGCTGGCGGGAATGGCGGCGAATTGGTGGTTTGGTCAAAGTCTATGCGCGGCAAAGGATTCGGGCGATCGCGCTAGCAATCCAAAAACATAAACAACTGAAAACTCGGTCTTGACAAAATCCCAGATTACCATAACATTTTAGTGGCTGCACTATCCTTAAGGGCGATCGACAATTATGACTCAACAGCAATTTCTCGAACAACTCAACAGCATCCTCGACCAAAACCACCTGCTGAAACACCCATTCTACCAAATGTGGAACGAAGGCAAACTCGACCTCGCAATGCTGCAAGAGTATGCACAAGAATACTACCTGCAAGTTCACAACTTCCCCACCTACGTCAGCGCTACCCACGCCGCCTGCGACGATATCAAAATTCGTCAAATGCTTCTCGAAAACCTGATAGAAGAAGAAAGAGGTGCCGCAAATCACCCCGAACTGTGGCTGCGCTTCGCCGAAGGTTTGGGTTTAGACCGAAATGCAGTTTTGTCCCGCGAACATTTAGAAAAAACCAGCGAATCCGTCCGCATTCTCAAAGACTTAGCCCGCAGCGAATCTCCCGCCAAAGGTTTAGCCGCCCTCTACGCCTACGAAGCACAAATCCCCGAAGTTTCTACAACCAAAATCGCTGGTTTAAAGGAATTTTACGGCATCGATTCACAAGCTGCTTTATCTTTCTTTCAAGTTCACGAAAAAGCCGACGAATTCCACTCGCAAGCCACCGGCGAAGCGCTGTTACAGGTTTGCGAAACTGAAGAAGCACAACAGGAAGCATTGTTAGCTGCCCAGAAAGCAACTTTTGCTCTTAATTTACTGCTGGATGGTGTTTACGAAACCTATTGTCAAGCTAATAATTAAGCGTAAGAAACGCATGATTTGCAGCGGCGGGTGAGTGCCATTGCTGTCAACAAGCGCGTCAAACTTAGTAATAAGTTTCTTGTTTGACGACTAGGCCCAGATCCCCCCTAACCCCCCTTCTTAAGGGGGGAACCGGAAAAGCTCTAAGTCCCCCTTTTTAAAGCTAGAACCGGAAGCTCTCAAAGTCCCCCTTGCTTTCGGGGGATTTAGGGGGATCGAGACTCAGTTTAAAGCGATATTTCTCAATAGTTTTACACTTAATCGCACTATTCTCCTCTCTTTCTCGTCAAAATTCCTTGACTGGGACTGAACAGCAAAGCTAATAAAAATAATCCAAACACAACTAAGACAATTGCTGCACCCGATGGCATATTAAAATAATAGCTAAGATACATTCCAGTCACGCTAGCTGTAATTCCAATAATTGCGCCCAATCCCATCATTAAATGTAACTCTTTTACCAACAAATACACCGTGATTCCCGGCCCGATTAACAGCGAAATTACTAACAGTGCGCCCACAGTTTGCAAACTCGCCACAATCGTCAGCGTAATCGCCGAAATCATTCCCAAATAAATCAAGTTTACAGGCAAACCCGATGCTTGCGCTCCCAGCGGGTCAAATGTATAGAATAGTAGTTCTTTGTAAAAAAGTTTAACTGCGACCAAAATAATTAAGGTTATCATAAAAGTCTGCTGCACGTCGGAGGGTGCAACTGACAAGATATTCCCGAACAAAAATCCGTCTAAGTCTAGTTTTGTTGTCCGCAAGATGCTAATTAGGGTAACGCTAATTGCTAAAAATGTTGACAATATTAATGCCATAACTGCATCTATTTTGATCCGCGATTGCGATTGAATCCATGCCATAATTACGGCGCTGATAATTCCTGAGATAAATGCACCGATCGCAATATTGAAACCTAAATAAAAAGCGATCGGCAGTCCTGCTAATACTGAATGGGCAATCATGTCTACCATCATTCCCATTTGCTGTACAATTAAGTACGATCCGACTACCGCGCAGACAATTCCTAGCAGAATTCCGACGGCGATCGCATTTCGCATGAACTCGAATTTTAGGGGCTCAATTAGTATGTTTAACATTTATAGGAGAAGGAAGTTCGGCAACGGATTTTGTAACGGATGTAACGGATGGAAGTAGCTGTAGGGTGTGGATCCCTTGAAAATTCATCAAGGGAAATCGATAATCTCGTAGCGACGCACCTTATGCAATTTTTACGAATTTTTGCTACAAAAAAGTATCTGTAGGGTGTGTCGCCCGCAGAAATCCCTTAACTAAAATCGACAATCTCGTAGCGACGCACCTTATGCAATTTTTGCTAAAAAAAGTTTTTGGTTGGTTTATTAAATTGTCTTGTAAGGTGCGTCGCTATAAGATTGTCGATTTTAGTTATAAATTTTCAAGGGATCCACACCCTACGAATATTACTGCCTACTCTTCAACCCGCAGAGGCGTGTTTTGCTTGTATAGAGGCGGTTTCAACCGCCAATGTCTTCTCACGCAGCAACTAAGCTTAAATCGTATCCATAGGCTTTTTGAATATTAGCAGCGGTGAGGACTTCCCGACAAGAACCAGTGGCGATTAACTGCTTGTTTAGCAATAATAAATTATCGTATTGTTTTAAGGTTTCGCCTAAATCGTGGCTGATTACTAGCAAGGTTTTATTTTCGGCTTTGAGTTCGGCAAAAATATCGAAAATAATCTCTTCTGTGGCTTTGTCGATCGCACTAAAGGGCTCGTCGAAGAAGAATAAGTCAGCTTGTTGGGCGATCGACCTTGCTAAAAATATCCGCTGCTGCTGGCCGCCGGAGAGTTCGCCAATTTGTCGATCGCGCAAATCCCACATTCCCACCCGCAGCAAAGCCGCTTTTACCAATTCCTGCGACTGCTTCGAGGGACTGCGAAACCAACCAGTCTGGACAGTCCGCGCCATCATCACCGCATTGTGCACCGTAATCGGGTAATCCCAATCAATTTGCGATCGCTGCGGCACGTAGGCCACCCGCGATAACTGTTCCTTCAACAACCGCCCCTGATATTTTACCAAACCCCGACACGCCGGAATCAATCCCAGCATCGCCTTCACCATAGTGCTTTTCCCCGCGCCGTTGGGGCCGAACACACCAGTTAACTGTCCCGGATCTAACTGAAAATTCACACTGTTGAGGGCCGAAATTCCTCGATAATTCACAGCCAAGTCTTGCACTTCTAACATAATTCCAGATTTTGAGAACGATTCTTGTTCGTAGCTACTACAATAGGATAACTCTAAAAGTAATAACGATTATCGTTCCAAAGGTGAAATGTTAAAAAACTTGACCGGAAAAAGCAGCAGATTGTGCGGTTTGGCGGTTTTGGCGATCGGCTGCGGACTGTTTGGGTGCACTTCCCCCCAAGCCAGCAATCCCACACCGGACAGTCCCGCTACGACTCAAACTCAAGCCACTCCCGCCACCAATTTGCCAAAAGTGGTAGCTACGACTGGTGTCATCTGCGACATTACTAAAAAAATTGCCGAAAGTTCGATCGACACCACCTGTCTAATCAAACCCGGAGAAGATCCCCATGCCTACCAAACCAAACCAGAAGATAGCAAAGCCATTGAAACAGCAAATCTGATTTTATACGCCGGCTACGACCACGAACCCAGCATCATTAAACTAATTAAATCCAGCAGTAATTCCGCACCAAAAATTGCCGTACACGAACTCGCCGTTCCCAAACCGTTGATGGGCGAACACGACCACGATCATGGCCCAGAAGACAAAGCGGAAAATAAACCCCATGCAGAAGGCGAAAAAGTCCCCGATCCTCACGTATGGCACAGCGCTCAAAATGGCATCCGCATGGTAGAAACAATTCGCGATGAATTGAAAAAAGTTTCCCCAACCAATGCTGAACTCTATACCACAAACGCTGCCAAATTAACAGATGATTTAGCAAAAATAGATACTTGGATTAAAGCACAAATTGCGACAATTCCCGCGGACAAACGTAAATTAGTCACAACTCACGATGCACTGAGTTACTATGCCGATGCTTACGGTTTAGAAGTTGCTGGAGCTTTGCAAGGAGTCACAACAGAGGAACAGCCCACAGCCGCAAGAATAGCGGAATTATCATCAGAAATCAAGGCCGCAGCAGTGCCGACAATTTTTGTCGAAACCACAACTAATCCGAAGTTGATGCAGACTGTAGCGAGGGAAGCAAATGTCAAAATTTCCGACAAAGAACTTTACAGCGACGAGTTGGGCGGCGCAGGTAGTGGCGCTGATACCTATGAAGGAATGCTAAAAACCAATACTTGCGCCATTGCTTCGGGCCTCGGCGGCAATTGTACAGCCTTTCCAGGTTCGTAGTGAGGACTTTAGTCCGCATCAATCAGAGGAATAAATTCCTCACTACAAACCTGATTACACTTTCTCAATAAGGCAGAGGAATAAATTC
>RDYN01000023.1 GCA_004293365.1 Oscillatoriales cyanobacterium
GCGTCTTTCCATCATTGAGCAATAGTAAGATTAAGATTCTCTCTCTAATTTCTCCATTTTGTTCTTGTTTTAATGCTTTTTGAAGCTTTTTGACTTGCTGTGCATTTAGATGATTTTTGGCTGGCATACTTCGGGCTTTTCTGTGACTTGTGATTTATTATTATACCAGTTTTAATGCGAAACAGCTTACATGACTTCCCATCCCCCATTCGGCCATATTTCCCAGTAGTTGAGCAGTTTTTTGTAGCTGCTTTCTCTGTTTGACAATCTGTACCGACTGCAACCCTAAAAGCAAACCGATAAACAGCATACTCCAACTAAGAAACCAATGCGTTGCCGTCCCCGCAAATGTCACAATTAATTCGAGATTAGCAATTAAATATTGAGACTTAATCCCAATCACAACATAAAAAGCTACCACCATCAGAGCCCGTACCACACTTTCCGGTGGAATCAGCCAATCATCAATACCCTTAGCCCAATGGAATCGCAATCCTTGCAAAGTAGCAATCATCAGAGAAAATAACCAAAAGACAACGTGACTAGGATTTTGGAAAAAATCTAGCCCGTCTATCGGCAGATCAATCAGCGTATAGATACCAACGCAGATCGGGTTTCCCCAAAAACGGTGGCATTTCGAGTTCGACAGATACCAAGCCTGAACAAGCATTGCTACTATCAGTAAATATTCAGTTGGATCTGTGATAAATTTGAACAAACCAGCTAATATAAAGTCTGATAAACTCTTCAGAATTAAAAAATGACCGCTGTTACTTAATACTTCACTGAGAAATGCACTGGTGCGGCTTCCTTGTAGCCGACTTTTCCATACATTTTTTGACTTTAGACTTGATTTTGCCGTTTCAATACTTCTATTTCTCATCTTAATTAAAGGTCAGCGACCAGAGAATTATTATATACCAGTCTCCCAAAAAAGATGCAACTGTAGAGAGGAGTCAAACCACGATATTCATCAGTTATCCCCGAAAAACAAATCTATTAGACATCTCCCATAATTATTGTGGAACAGGCATCCTGCCTGTTCGACCGAGGCTTTTTGGGAGATGTCTATTAGCTATCTTCTTCTGTTGTTTGCTGGCGGCGTTTCCGAAAAATACCAGTCATATTGATTCCTGTTACCAGCAGCAAAATCACACCCAAACCTACCAAAAACACATAGATTGGCATCAAAAAGTTTCCCAAATATTCTCCTTGGTGGATATTCATAAAAACTTCTCCTACCTCTTTCGGCATCTTAAACCAACTTCTGCCAACTCGATAGATTACACCTGTCACCGTACTGACTGCTAAAGGCAAGACAATAATCGGTGTAGCAATACGGTGAACCTTACGAAAATCAAGTTTAGCACCTGGTCTTTCAGGGCGTGCGCCACCCAAAAATTTGGTCATCGTCAAACCAGTAACTATCAGCCCAATCACTCCCAAAGCCAGCAAAAGCACATAAAATGGTCTGAGTTCCTTTCCGAGATAGCTTCCTTGGTGAATATCCATAAAAATCTCAGCAGCATCACCTTCTATGCCCAACCAATCTTCTCCCAGCCGATAGGCAACACCCGTCAAGGCACTCAATAGTAAAGGGATGAAAATAATCGGTGCAACTTGGCGGTGAAGTTTGCGAAATTTAGCGTTAACCATCTATTTATTATCCTATTTTTTAGATGTTTTGTTGTTGACAAATTAGATATTCTTGGACGAACGGGTAGGCAGAAACCGGGTTGTTTTGCGAAAATATTTCGTTGTTACCCGCAGATTCGGTAAAAAACCCGGTTTCTTTGGTCGAAGTGGGTAAGTCCTGTTGTGAAAAACCCGGCTTCGGCGCAAATCCTAGCATTATGAAAAAGTGAAATCAGCCGCGTTAATATTTCCAGCATTAACTCCTTTCAAGACTGCCAAATATTGACCCGTACTTGCTATCTGTAACAGAGTATCGCTAGCATAAATTCCAGTTCCTTGAGTGATATTAATGTTAGAAAATCCTAAGCCATCTTTCAGCTTCAGTATGTCTGCGCCTTTTTGAAAGTCCGTGATGATATCAGCGATATCGAGAGTATTTGTAGCCGATCGCCCTTCTAGCTCAAATAAATCCGAACCCATACCGCCGGTCAGAATATCTTTGCCCTTCCCTCCTTCGAGAATATCATTGCCTGCGCCGCCGTCAAGCGTGTCTTGACCCTTGCCTCCTTCTAGTTTATCGTTGCCGCTGTTGCCGCTCAAAATATCATTGCCATTGCGTCCTTTTAAAGCAACATTATTGCCAGGAATTCCTGTCAGGATGTCGTTACCATCTGTACCTTTAATTTCATTCTGATAGAAATTACCGCCACTTTCGTATCCCTGAGAGCTGATAGACAAACTGTTTATAACTGGGGTATAACTGGAAGAAGCAACAGGTTGATTGACCGAAAACCCCATCTCGTAACCGCTTTCACCACGGCTTTCGTAGCCTGAATTGCTGTTATTAATGTTGTAACGGCTGTCATTGCCACTTTCGTAGCCTGAATTGCTGTTATTAATGTTGTAACGGCTGTCATTGCCACTTTCGTAGCCTGAATTGCTGTCGCCACTTTCGCCACTTTCGCCACTTTCGCCCATTGAGAGTTGGTCTCTCTCCGATGATACTCGATCGACCTCTATGGAGTTATCTTTGGTCACATAGGACTGTCCCACGCCTGTCCAAATTTTAGTTTGGTTGCTCATCTGTTAGATCCTGGTTGTTTAACTCATCTACAATTACTGTGACAAAACAAAGTAAAGAACTCGGAAAGACCTAAAATTTATTTCATCCGCTTCCAAAACCTCCTCAATAGTCCTGGACGCACGACATCTATATCTCGTGTGAATGTAGGGGCTCTTGGCCCCGTGGTTGCCCTTATCCCTTGGTTTCTTGCGTAAGTCCTGCTCAACCTAAACATCAGCCCATTTTCGCAGCAAATTAGCAATGCTTTTGGATAGCAAGTCAAACTCCGCTGTCTTTCCAGACTTCTGAAAAAGGGTATCGCGAACCGTATCCAAATCAAATAGAATTTCTCGTTTGTGAGCATCCCGAACTAAACTCTGCACCCAACTCACCGCCGCTAGTCTTTCACCTTCAGTGACAGGTTCCACACGATGTAAAGTTGTAGTAGGATAAACAACCATTGAACCAGCATCAAGTTTAAAAGCTTGTTCGCCTTGGGTACTTTCAATCACTAATTCCCCGCCCGTATAAGTGGCTGGATCGCTGAGAAATAGAGTGAGAGATAAATCCGATCGCATTAGTTCTTCATCTCCCATAATCGCATTATCAATATGTGTCCCGTAGTACATTCCTCCCTGATAGCGACTAAACATAATGGGACGAATTGCTTTAGGGCGCGCCGCTATTTGGAATAAAGAATTGCGTTTTAGTGCTTGATTGACTAAATTTCTGAGTTCCTGAGTTGGAGCCGCATCATTTTTTAGTTGAGCATTATTTTTTACTTGTTGGGCGTACCAACCTGCTGTTAACTTCCCATCGACAAATTCAGCATTTTTTAGGCGATCGACAATTACTCGTAATTCCTCTGAATTCAGAATATTGGCCATACAGATAATCATTTGGGACACTCCTACAGGTTGCTAATGGACTCGCATTGTAGCAGCAATAAGGTAATGTCTGTGCAAACAATTTTTAGATGTTTTTGGTTCTTTCCGAGTTCTTTACTTTTTTCTGGGATAGTAGCAGTAATCACCCAGAATAACGCTTTTTGAAATATGCAAAATAAAACTAAGATTTGGCTCGGCATTGGAGCTTGCGTTTTAACCTCTGTAGCTGCTAGTGCGATCGCATCTCAGAATGATAGCAATGTTAATCAATTTTCCCCTATTTCTCTTTTAAGTAATGCTGCTAATTCATCGATGAGCAACAGCAAGCCAGTTAAACCGATCGTCTTAATGAGTAGCAGTGGCGGCGAACAAGGAGAAAGCGGCGAAGGAAAAAAACCAAAACCCCGGAAAAAAAGTAGTTTCACTTCTGAATTTTCATTGACAGATAGTAATGTCACAATGACAGCTTCCAAGGGCGGGGAAAAAGGAGAAAAAGGAGAAAAAGGAGAAAGCGGTGAACAAGGAGAATCTGGGGAGAAGAGTTAAGGTTTTCTATTAATATCAACTCTTAAGCTATAGCGATCCTAAATCATTTGCATAATTCTTGTAGGGGCAATCCCCCCGTGGTTGCCCAATCTCTCGGAGGGCGGGCACTCTTGGCACCGCCCCTACATATCTGCATGAATGATTTAGGATTGCTATACTGAGGAGAATTTTACTTGAAAACAGCTACCTACTCCTAGCTGACTGGTAACGCTAATTTCTCCTCGGTGGCTTTGGACAATTGCTTGGGCGATCGCCAATCCCATCCCCAAACCCCCTGCACGGCGATTTCTGGCTCGATCGGCTCTCCAAAATCTGTCGAAAACTAACTTGACATCTTCTGGAGCAATGCCGATGCCAGTATCCTCTACACTCACAATTGTCGATCGGTTCTGTCTGCTCAGAGAAACAGTCACAATTCCGCCCGCTGGTGTATAATGAATTGCGTTTCCGATCAAGTTAGAAAACAAACGAGTTAGCTGTGCAGCATCTCCCATTACAGACGTATCAATGGCTAAATTTGACTTGAGAACAATTTGCTTTTCTTGAGCTTGCAGTTCCCACAAATCTAGCAAATCCTCTAATAATTCGTCTAACGGAACCGCTATCCACTCGCGAACGATCGTGGCTGCTGGTGCATCCATTCTAGTTAATAAAAGTAAGTCTTCAACTAATTGAGTCATCTGTTTAGTAGCAGAGGCGATCGCCACCATTTTCTTAACATCGGCTGCATGAATTCTCTCAGGATGACTCTGCATAACTTCCACTGAGGTTTTAATCGCCGTCAGCGGACTTCTCAACTCGTGAGAAGCATCAGCAGTGAATTGTTTTAACTGCTGAAAACTATCCTCAATTGGCTTGAGAGATTGCTTAGTCAGCCACAAACCACCAACCGCAGTCAAGCTCAGGAAAATAATACTTCCATAACCCAAATTCCAGCGGAGTCTGCTGAGAACTTCTTCAACTTCTTTAGTAGATTCGCTGGTGCGAATATAACCTTTTAATTCTTGATTTTTATCATCATAATAAATGTAAACGGGAATTGTTGCCGACCGAATTTGCCCGTTTTGTATGGTTTGGAAACCCGATTTTATTATTACAGGCGGTAAAGTCTTGCCGGAATTTCCTAGCATTTCACCTGTTTCATTAAACCATTCTACAGATTGATCTGGTTCCCGCAGATTTTGCCAAGGAATGTCTAAGTCTCCGTCTTTATCTAAATGACGAGTTACTTTTTCGCGATCGAGTTCAATCTGAAAGTCATCATTGCGCTGTTCACTTTGTTGATGAGATAGATCGCCTTTTTTTTCTGGATGTTCAGAAAGGTGCTGCTTTTCGATCGCAACTAAACTGTGAGAAGCTGCTTGAGCCAAAACCTCCAATCGCTGGTCTAATTCTTGATAAAGACTGCTGGCAAATAATTCATAAACAGCAATAGCAGAAGTTCCTAAAATAGCTACCATCACTGTTAAGTAAGATAGCAATAAACGCCATCCCAAAGCTTGAAATTGGGGATTAGAGGTTTTGGTTGAGCCGATAACCCATGCCATAAATAGTCTCAATAAAATTAGCTGGTGCGCCTGCTGCTTTCAGTTTTTGTCGCAAACCCCGGAGATGAACTTTTACGGTTTCTTCTCCTGGCGAGTCTTCAAAAGCCCATATATGGTCTAGGATAGCACTCCGTGTTAAAACGCGCCCTCCTGTTCGCAGGAATAATTCTAGCAAACTGTACTCCTTTGGTGTAAAGTGCAGCAAATTATCGCGATAAGTAACTTCGCAGGTATTCGGGTTTAAACGCAGATTTTCCCACTCTAATACTGGTGGCAAAGTTGTACTTCCCCGCCGCAGTAAGGCTCTAATTCTTGCTGCTAATTCTGGCAAATCAAAGGGTTTAACGACATAATCATCTGCTCCGGCATCTAGTCCTATGACTTTATCATTGCTGGTGTCTCTGGCTGTTAGCATGAGCACGGGGGTTTTTAAACCTTGTCGGCGCAAGCGCTGACACAGGGTGATTCCATCTATTTTTGGCAGCATCACATCTAGCAGAATTAAGTCATAGGTAAAAGTTTCTGCAAAGTTCCAACCTTCTTGACCGTCGGCGGCTATGTCTACGGCATAATGTTGGTCGGTGAGGGCTTCTGCTAATGCTTGAGCAATGCGATCGTCGTCTTCTACTAATAGAATCTTCATAGTTTACTGCTAAAATATTGTTGATTGTTGATTGTGATATCGCATAGTTTTTTTTCGGAATGATTAAACCTTAGTGTCAACAAACACCTCAGATCAATTTCGGCTGCGCCGGAATGATATAGAGGAGACTGCACGTGCCGTTTCCCTACCGTTATGAATTGGGAGACGGCACTGCCGTGTCCTGATTTCGGGTAATATTAATTCCGATGCAACCGGAAATGATATGAGTCAAAAAGTCGATCGCCCGCCATGCAAAATCCCGGAGCTTTGGTGACTGTAAAAGCAGCCATCAAACCCCCAGGATTTAATGTTTTCCTCTTAAACGAGGCTAAAATTGTAATCGGTTTGGCTTAATCAGCAGTAGCCAATTCGGTACTACCGCCGCCGCGCTTCCGCGTCAGGGTATTGAACAGCATTTGACCGACAGCTTTAATCAAATTGCCTTCTAACTCCATAAACATCTTCATGTTCATGCCAAAAGCTGCATTAGCTTCGTCAACAATGCGCTCTGCTGTAGCTTCGTCAATCGGCAATTCATTCATTGCCTGACGGTAGTTAGCTTTGAACTCTTTTTCATCAGGAATATCGTGGAATTCGTAGAAAGCAGTGCCTTCTCCCTCGGTAAGATTCATCCCCCGCTGAGCAATTCCCTTGAGGATTTGTCCGCCGGATAAGTCGCCTAGGTAGCGAGTGTAAGATTGAGCTACTAACAGTTCCGGTGCGGTAGCCGAGATTTCATGAATCCGCTGCACGTAGGCTTTAGCGGCTGCTGACGGAGCTACTTGTTCGCGCCAATTGGCACCGTAGTAGTAGAACAAATCTTGCTCTAAGCTTTGTTTGCGATTCAACTCAGAAAAGTAAATTTTTGAAACAACCGGATGCTGCTTTTGGCGTTCCATTTCCTCTTCCATTGCCGAGTAGACAAAGTAGAGGTTTCCTACTAACTTCCGGTAAGAAGTTTTTTCTACAACGCCTTTTAAAAAGCACTTGACAAAACCAACGTTTTCTGCCATTGTGTGAGACTTTTTGGTTCCCTCACGCAATTTTGTCGCTAAATTGATGCTCATGCTATACTGCCTAACCTTCTATTTTTGTGGTAGCTGATGGATGCGCCAAAAATCTAAAATTTACCTAAGCACTTACCTTAGAGCAATTTGATGAGAGATTGTATTAATTTTTATAACAAAAGTTGGCAGCAGTCAGTTGGCAGTTGGCTCCGAAAGCAGTTGACAGTTGACTCCGAAAGCAGGAAAGCAGTTGGCAGTTGACTCCGAAAGCAGTAGTCATCAGTCATTCAGTAGCCATCAGCCATCAGCCACTAACTAATGACTAATGACTAATGACTAATGACTAATGACTAATGACTCATGACTCATGACTCATGACTAACTTAGATGTCCAAGTCGAGGAGGTTGAGTTTGGGGCCGTAGGTTTCGATGAATTCGCGGCGGGGGGCGACTCGATCGCCCATTAAGATGGTAAAGATGCGATCGGCCTCTGCGGCGTCTTCAATCTCCACCCGTTTCAGCGTGCGAGTTTCCGGGTTCATCGTGGTATCCCACAACTGCGTCGGCATCATTTCGCCCAAACCTTTGAACCGCTGGATGGTGTAGTTAGCATTCGCAGGGAATTCGTTACGGATCAGATTGTTCATTTCGCGATCGCTGTAACAGTAGTAATGATTGCGTCCCCGTTCTACTTTGTACAGAGGAGGGCAGGCAATATAGATGTAACCTTGTTCTACAAGGGCCCGCTGGTAGCGGTAGAAGAAGGTCAGCAATAGCGTGCGGATGTGGGCCCCATCTACGTCAGCGTCAGTCATAATTACTATGTGGTGATACCGCAATTGTCCAGGATCGAATTCCTCGCCTTTGATACCCAAACCCAGCGCTGTAATTAACGACTGAATTTCATTATTTTTGTAGATTTTGGCGTCATCGGTTTTCTCAATGT
This sequence comes from Oscillatoriales cyanobacterium, assembly GCA_004293365.1. Lineage (GTDB taxonomy): Bacteria > Cyanobacteriota > Cyanobacteriia > Cyanobacteriales > Microcoleaceae > Microcoleus. Next base: position 8,275 of record RDYN01000023.1, read on the forward strand.
TGAGAATTTTACCGCGCAAAGGCAGAATTGCTTGGAATTGGCGATCGCGCCCTTGCTTCGCGCTGTTGTGTACAAAAACTCCCGCACCTAGTGCAAAGTTGTGGCTGTTAGGCACTTCGATGTCGTAAACATCGTGCCGTTCCTCTACAGCTTCGATCGACACAACGCGGTGGTTGTAGTTACGAACTGCTTGGCGAGCATATACTTCGTCACCATTAAAGTAGCGATCGCAAAACGTCTCATACTTCAACAAACACTTGTCTTTTTTTGTCCTCCGATAAATATTGTAATAATCTACATTAATCCAGCCCCATTTCAATTGAACAGTCTTCAATGCTTCCAGAGTTTTGCGGTAATAAGTTTCGTCCAAAGCTGCTTTGCGTTTGCGGCGAAACTCCGGCGTCCACTGTTCCTTAGTTTTTTCGCGCCGCCAGTCCAGCAACTCCTCATTTTGCCACTGTTCTTTGGCAAATTGCGAATGAGCCTCCCGCGCTTCAGGATTGTTAGCAAAATGATTGCGAACCCTTTCCGACTGAGCTAAGCGGTTTTCTTCAGAACTCCAATACTCTTGCTGCGCTTGGTTGAGCTGTTCATTATTTTGCTCGCGATAATCTTCATTAGTGTCGTAAAACTCACGCCACTTGCTCGTCATGTAAGCTTTATACTCTTCATCTTCCCACTGAGCCTTCGCCTGTTCCGAGAGAATTTGCCTGGTTTCAGGCTGCTGCATCCGCTCTTTCATCATGGCCCGAAATTCATCAGTCATGTGAGCTTGACGGCTCTTTTCAATGACATCCGGCCTGTGCAATGTTTTCTCAAGGTTGGCGCGGTGTAAAGCCAAGTGTTCCTGAGCAGGTAGCCGCTGAATATTGGTCGGATTGTTGTTGAGTTTGTTGAAATCAACGTGATGGCGGTGGTTGCCATCTGATGATTGATACACCTCATGTTTCAGGTTGTAGAAATCCGATAACAAATGACTGTAAATCCACTTGTCGCTGTTGGGATTCCAAACCATTTCGTAACCGTTAAGTCCCTGCCCATTTTGGTTCTTTTTAGACAACTGGCGGTTGAGAGGCATTAAGGAATCGTCCGGTGTCAGCATCGCTGCTGCTTTGTAAGTGCCATCCCGCAACATGAACGGATGATCTGGAGTACAAGTGATTGTCTCCCCATTGTCTAATGTCAATTTGATAACCTCAGCATTTGCTTTAGTCATGCGAGCATTGGTTATCCGCTCAAACCCGATGTTTCCACTCTCGCGAATGGTGTAGCAAAAGTGTTCTTTACCTTCTGCTTGTTCGTCAACTATCTCTTTGAAGGTTTTTGTTGTGCCATCCGCTAATAATATTTTCTCCGAAGAAAGAAAACAGCCGCCGGCTGAATCCCCCTCAACCAGGTATATCTCAGACAGGGCAGGGTCTCTGGAGCTACAGTCCGCTAATTTTCCGGGCAAAGGAGACGATTCTAAGACGGATTTTCGGCGAACTAAATCGCGGGCGCGGCGGGCTGCTTCTGCGGCTTTAAATGCCTGAATTGCTTTTTCCAAAATAGCGTCGGCTACTTGGGGGCGAAATTCCAAATATTCTGTCAATACTTCGCCTACCAAGGAATCAACTATTCCTCGGACTTCGGTATTTCCTAGCTTTGTTTTGGTTTGGCCTTCAAATTCTGGGTCTGGGACTTTGACGGAAATCACGGCTGTTAAACCTTCGCGGACGTTTTCGCCGGCGAGGTTGGCTTCGTTTTCTTTGATTTTGTTGCGCTTGCGGGCGATCGAATTCATCGTGCGCGTCAAAACAGCCTTCAAACCTTCTAAGTGCGTACCGCCGTCGATCGTCCGAATGTTGTTAGCAAAACCCAGAACGTTGTCGCTAAAAGCATCGACGCACCACTGCAAAGCCACTTCTATCTGCACGTTGTTGCGTTCTCCTTGCACGTAGATCACTTCTTCGTGCAGGGGCTGCTTTTCGCGGTTCATGTAGGCGATATATTCCTTGATTCCGCCCTCGTAACAGTATGTTTCGATGCGAGGTTCGCTACTTTTGAGCAGTTCCAAACGGTGGTCGCTAAACGTAATTCTCACGCCCGCATTCAAGTAACCCAATTCTCGCAAGCGCCCCGCGAGTATAGTGTAATCAAATTCAATGCCAGTGCTAAATATTTGAGTATCTGGCAAGAAAGAAACTGAAGTGCCGGTGCGAGTGCCTTTGTTGGGCTTGGCATTAAGTTCAGTAACTGGAAAGCCTCTTTCATAGCGCTGTAAATGTTCTTTTTGGTCGCGCCAAACTGTCACTTCTACCCACTCGGACAGCGCGTTAACAACAGAAATACCTACACCGTGCAATCCTCCAGAAACCTTGTAGCCACCACCGCCAAATTTACCGCCGGCGTGGAGTACAGTCATTACTGTTTCTATTCCCGATTTGCCAGTCTTAGCAACGATGCCGGTCGGAATACCCCGGCCGTCGTCTGTCACGGTAACGGAACCGTCGGCGTTGAGGTCAATCTCGATGTGAGTGCAGTGGCCAGCCAGCGCCTCATCGATGGAATTGTCCACAACCTCGTAAACTAGATGGTGGAGTCCTCGCGGGCCGGTGGTACCGATGTACATCCCCGGTCGTTTGCGGACTGCTTCGAGACCTTCGAGAACTTGAATCTGATCGGCGCTGTAGCTGCTGGTCATACAAAAATAGCTCCAATAATGAGGCCTTAAGCCCCAAAAGCTTCTAAAATGGGAAAACTCCTAAAATTATAGCACAAAACCGTTAAAGGCGCTGCTAGGGCTTTCTGAATGGAAATTTATCGGGGGGACGGAGGGGGAATTGTTTTGAGATTGCTTCGGGATGGACGAAGCGTAGCGCCGTCAATTAGCTGAAGAAGAGAGGATTCGGGGATTTGACGGTTTTTATAGGGAAATGCAATATGTTTTTTAAGTGTGCGACGGCTTATGTTTAGATTAATTACGATTTGCGGGGCGACGGCGACGGGGAAGTCTGGAGTGGCTGTGGAAGTGGCCGATCGACTGAAATCTTCGATCTTGAGTGCAGACTCCCGTCAAGTGTACCGCGAATTTGACATCGGAACGGCAAAACCGACGGCGAGCGATCGCGCGAATGTACCGCATCACTTAATTGACATCTGCGATCCGACGGAAACTCTAACACTCGCAGAGTACCAGCAGCAAGCTCAAAAAATAATTGCTGCTGTTGATTCTCCTATGTTGTTGGTTGGAGGAACTGGCTTGTATATTAAGTCGATCGTCCGTGGTTTGAAAATTCCGAGGGTAGGGCCGATTCCCGAATTGCGATCGCAACTTGCCGAACTCGGACAATCTCAATGTTACGCGATGTTGCAGCAGGTCGATCGCCCGGCCGCCGAGAAAATTCACCTCAACGATTCCTTCAGAACCTTAAGAGCACTCGAAGTATTTTATGTCACCGGGCGCTCTATTTCGGAACAGCAGGGCGAAAATCCTCCCAATTATCCTATTCTACAAATAGGGTTGGATTGTGATATTGATGTTTTGGGCGATCGAATCAAACAGCGCACCGAACAAATGCTAGAACGCGGTTGGCTGGCTGAAGTAGAATATTTGTGTAAAAAATACGGCTGCGACTTACCGTTGTTGAACACCCTGGGCTATCAGGAAATCAAACAATATTTAGCTGGCGACATTAAGCTGGAAGAAGCTAAAGAATTAACAATTTTGCACACGAGGCAATTTGCCAAGAGACAGCGGACATGGTTTCGAGCGTATCCTGAAATTGAATGGTTTGATGTTAGCGCGCCAGATTTACTGGAACGAGTGTGGCAGAGAGTGCAAGAGTTTATTGTTAATAACTAACCGTAGGGTTCGTCAGCGGGCTGAATGTTTTGATTGCTTACTCAAGATTTTTTCCCCGCTGACGCACCCTACAATAACACGCCCGTAGGGTGCGTCAGCGGGCTGAATGTTTTGATTGCTTACTCAAGATTTTTTCCCCGCTGACGCACCCTACAATAACTTTATTCCGCAGAAATGAAAGGACTGAAGTCCTCACTACAAACCTAATAATTTTCAATTAAAGAAACTATCTGAGCATAATCAAAATCCTTTGCCAAAAAAGCTAAAGCCTCAGCCACAGATTCATCTATCTCGCGAATTTCCTCTATGCAACTGTCAACTTTATTCATATCGCAAAGGCTGGAAGCTGCCAATAACTCCGCCAACAATTCAGCGGGCAAATCAGCTAAAACCGACCGACTCAAAGCAGCTTGGATATCGACTTTAGTCAAATCATTGTTGCTAGCAGGTTCGTCATAAATAAAATTCACGCCAATATGTTTGTGAAGGGCATCAAATATGTCTGCTTCCCGGAACGGTTTGCGGATAAAGTCATCGCAGCCAGCTAAAGAAACAACCGCTCTTTCTTCTTCTAAAACACTAGCAGTTACAGCAATAATTGCAGTAGCTTGACCTTTAACAGTGCCTTTAATTTGTTTAGTGGCTTCGTACCCGTCCATGACCGGCATTCTCATATCCATCAAAATTAAATGCGGTTCCCAATCATTCCAAATCTCAACAGCTTCTTGACCGTTACAGGCTTCTTTAAGTTCAAAACCGAGAGGAGAAAGCAGTTTGAGCAGCAGCAAATTATTGCTGGGTTTGTCATCAACAATCAAAATTCGATACTTAGGTTGATTCGGTGCGAGGCAAATCACTTGTACCGCCGTCTTTTTGCCTTCTATTTCCCTGGGATCGATGACACTAATTTGAGTGTCGAATACAAAAGTTGTTCCGACTCCCAATTCTGAAAAGACACTCATCTTGCCCCCCATTAACTCTACAAAATTGCGGCTGATTGGCAGTCCCAAACCAGTGCCTTCTTGGGAGTTCTTACCAGTTTGGGTTTGCACAAAAGCTTCAAAAAGACTATCTAATTCATCGGCGGCGATACCGGGCCCAGTGTCGGAGATTGCAAAATTCAGGAAGCACAAAGATGCAGAATCTAAATCCTTAGGATTTTCGGGCTGGCTAATTTTATATTTTTCAAGACTCTGATTGGCGGGAATATTTAAATTTTCCCACTTGTCCGCAACATTAACAATGTTATCGGGTTTTAGCCTGCTTGGTTCTGGTTTGAGGTTGACTTTTACTGAAACTCCTCCTGCTTGAGTAAATTTGAGAGCGTTGTTGAGCAAATTTATTAAAACTTGTCGCAATTTGACTTCATCTGTGCGGACGTATCTGGGAACCTCGGGGCTGTATTCTACTATTAATTGCAGTTTCTTGTCGTCAGCTTTGATATGGAACATATCTTCTATATCGTCGATAAACTGATAAAAATCAAAGTTTTTACAGTTGAGAACAGTCCGACCAGCTTCTATTTTTGATAAATCTAATACTTGGTTAATTAAAGTTAGCAAATGGTCGCCGCTGCGAGTAATAATTGCGACATTATCTTGATGCTCTTTGGGTAGATTTTGGCTGCGGAGCATGATTTGAGAAAAACCGAGGATGGCGTTGAGGGGAGAGCGCAATTCGTGACTCATGTTGGCTAAAAAGCTGCTCTTCGCTTCGTTGGCTACTTCGGCTTTTTTCTTGGCAAGAGCGAGTTCCGATGTGCGCTCTTCTACTTTTGTTTCTAAGGTGCGGTTGGACTCTGCTAGATTAGTATAAAGTCTGGCATTTTCTATGGAGATGGCTGCCGAGGCTGATAAGACTTTCAGCAGTTCTAATCTGTCTGATGTAAATGCTCCTGCGATCAGGTTGTTTTCTAGGTAAATTATGCCGATAAGTTGACCTTGGTTCAGCAGCGGCGCGCACAATATTGATTTGTTTTGATGCTGTTTGATATAGGGGTCGCTGTTAAAACTTTTGCTGGTAAATGCTTGGTTTAAAACTACTGTTTCTCCGGTACGGGCGACATAATTAACAATCGATACTGGTAGGTTATTATCTATAGGTATTGACTGCAATACCGCAATGTTGTCGGAATCGATCGCACCCGCAGCTTCGATTAGCAATTCGGAATAGTTGTCAATATCTGAGTCGGAATGGAAAATCAAATAGCCTCGTTGTGCTCCGGCATTTTCCATCAGTATTTTCATCAAAGAAGCCAGCAACTTATCCAAGAGGATTTCGCCAGAAATGGCTTGACTGGCTTTCACTACCGCAGCTAAATCTAAAGCTGAACTTTCTAAACCAGGGGTGTTTAATTGGCTGGCTATAGTTACTGTACTGCTATCATGAAATTGAGTTTGTGATGTGGATTTTATTGATAATTCTGGGTGAGTTGCTTCTAACTTTTCTAGTTTGCGTTTGGCGCCCCAAATTAGATAGTTGTAGTGCGCTTTTTTGAGGTAAATTTGGGCAAATTCTGCTTTACCTTTGCTCAGCCAGAAATTGGCTGCTAATTCTGCGGCTAGGGCTTCGTTTTGGATAAATTCGCCGTCTCTGGCTGAAGCAATGGATCGATCGTACAAATCGATCGCCTCCATCTCCTTACCCGCAATCCGCGCCATCTCCCCAGCCACCAATAAGTATTTATGCTCAAAGTTTTCTGGACAGCGATCGGCCCAGATTTTCATCTGTTTTTGATTGGCTTTCAGCTTTCTCAGGTATTTTTGCCGATCGCCCTTGGAAGCTTGCGCGTAAAGTGCAGCTAAAGTTAGCGAGTAATAAAAATTATGTTCGGCTACAATAATTGTACCCATCGCCAAACCCAATTTTTTCTCAGCAAGTTCCACAGCATAACTGAGAGCTTCTGCATACTTTCCGTACAAATACAAAACCTGGCATTTCAAAATTTGATAGCCGCAAATCGCCAAAAAACTGCCTTGATTAGAACACCGATTTAAATATTGCCGCTCGCTAATTTCGCCATTAGAAAACACCTCACAATCAGAAGTTTCTCCCAGTAAATTAAACAGAGATATCTGACAGCCGAGTAAATAATCAGTAGCAATTTGATTGTTAGTTTTAAAGTTAAACAGCAGAAAATTCCACACTTCTACACGCAGAGATTCGAGATTTTTGCCCTGGGCGATAGAATACATCATTTTGTAAAGCTGAATGTAACCTGCAAATTGCAATTCGCCGGATTCTATACCCGCTTGATAGCCGTTATTGCTAATCGAATCCGACAGTTTTAGAGGCTGTATCCAGTGATTTAAATGAGCGACAAGCATTTCCGATGCCTTGCATTTTTGAGTCAAATCGTGAAAGCGATCGCTCAAATTGAGAGCTAACATCCCAAACTCGTATCCCGATCGACAATCAGCCCTCGCAGCCGACAAAACCAAGCCGTAGCAAGCATAGCTGTAAGATGATTCCGGCACCGGGCCGTATTTCAGAGAAAGATTGACAGATTTTGTAACAACTAATTGGTAAAGTATCGGATTGGAAAACAAACTCGCGGGAATAATTTTATCCAGAAGTTTCATCGCGGTTCTTTTTTCCGAAATCGTCATTTCCGGTACGTGCAGCAAAGCAGCAATTGGGCGATCGCCTAATTGCGCTTCTGCGGCTGCTAGTTCGGCTCTGCGAGCTTGCAGCAACTGTTTTTGAGGCAGCTCAACCCCCAACAAACGCAAGCCCTGGCGTCCAAATTCAATTGCTTGCTCGTATTCGCCCAACATGGTATGCAGCGTAATTAGGCGATCGAAAAATTCCGCTTTTTCCACCGCCAATTGCAACTGCGGCAGTGCCAAATTAATCAAAAATTGCGATCGCTCGAAATTGCCTAGCAGATAATTTAATTCCGCAGCTTCCAGATACAACTGTCTCGTCAAATGATATTCAGTTTCCCAGCTATCCGCAGCCAAAAGCTCGATCCCAAAGCTCAAATACTTGACAGCAGCCGCGTAAGCTGTAGCAGCTTTGGCTTTTTTACCAGCTAAAAGATTGAGTTTGGCAATTTTATCTCTTTCCGTGCGATCGATCTTTAGCGCTAACTCCCATTCTCTCGCCTCTTCTTTCGCCCCAGCCGCCAGATTTAACTGATCGACAATTTCAAAAAGCTCCTCCGACAAATCTTCACCATCGCTATTATCCAATAACAAGCGACCGATTTGCAAATGAACCGCTTTTTTCTGCCCTTCGTCAATCAAAGCATAAGCCGCTTGTTGCACGCGATCGTGCAAAAACTTGTACTCTTCAAACAACAGTTCAACATCCAAATCTGACACCGGGAAAATCAAACCAGCTTCCAATGCCGGATTCAAATCTGAGAAAACCAAATCTGGGGATTTTTCACAGATTTTGGATAAAGTAGTTAAGTCAAAAGATGCCCCAGCACAAGCTGCCAAACGCAAAATATCTTGCGTTGCTTCCGGCAATTTTCTTAAATTGTTTACCATCAAATCTACCACATTGTCAGTGATATCCATTGCTTCTATTTGAGCAATATCCCAATGCCAAAATCCTCCAAAACCTCTATTCTTTAGGCTATTTGGTTCCCGAATGGATAGCTCGCCAGATTCTCCGAAACTAAAATTTATCAAATTTTCCGAATGCAGGGTTTTGAGAAATTGATTGACAAAAAAAGGATTGCCGTGAGTTTTGCATAACACCAATTCAGCCAAAGATTGCACAGATATAGCATCGGCACACACAGTCTCAGCTATCAACTCGCTAATATCTTCAATAATCAAATCAGCTAAATAAATAAAATCAATTGTAGCGCCTTCTTTTTGCATTTCATCCACAGCAATCATTAAAGGATGATGGGCGCTGACTTCATTGTCTCGATAGGCTCCAATCAGCAATAAATATTGTGTATCAGTATCCACTACCATCAACTGAATTAAATTGAGAGTAGCTGCATCTACCCACTGCAAATCGTCCAAAAAAATCACAAGGGGATGTTCTGGCGAACAAAACACGCGAATGAATTTTTCAAACACAAAATAGAAACGAATTTGTGCTTCATTTGGCCTTAACTCTGCTACCTGGGGCTGTTTGCCGATAATTAATTCTACTTCGGGAATTACATCAATAATTACTTGACCGTTTGCACCCAATGCAGTTAAAAGTTTAGTGCGCCACTCATCGAGTTTTGCGGAACTTTCGGTTAGCAGTTGCTGTACCAATCCCGAGAAAGCGCTAATAATCGCTGAATAGGGAATGTCGCGCTGAAATTGGTCAAATTTGCCGGAAATAAAATAGCCGCGTTTTTCAGTAATTGGTTTGTAAATTTCTTGTACCAGCGATGATTTCCCAATGCCGGAATAACCCGCAACGAGCATCATTTCGCTTCCAGTAAAATTGTGTTCGGGGTTAGCAACTCGCTCGAATGCTGCTAGCAAAGCCTGCACTTGCGCCGCCCGCCCGTAAAGTTTTTGAGGTATTTGAAATCGATCGGAAATATCTTCTTTAGCTAAAGGAAACTCTAAAATAGTTCCTGTTGTTTGTAATTGACGCAGACATTCTTCTAAGTCTGCTTGAATTCCCCAAGCACTTTGATAGCGGTCTTCGGCGTTTTTTTCTAACAGTTTCATTACTATTTCTGAAACTGCGGCAGGTATTTCGGGATTTATTTTGTCGATGGGTAAGGGCTGTTTTGCAATGTGAGAGTGTACCAATTCCATTGCATCTTTGGTGTCAAAAGGCAACTGATTGGTTAGGAGTTCGTAAAAAGTAATGCCGAGGGAATAAAAATCTGTACGGTAATCTAGAGAACGGTTCATTCTCCCGGTTTGTTCCGGTGAAATGTAGGCTAAAGTTCCTTCTAAAATATTGGGATTTTTGATCGCGGGAGTTTCGCGGGTTAACAGGGTGGAAATGCCGAAGTCGATGATTTGGATTTTCCCGGTTTTTTGGTTGAGAATAATGTTGGCTGGGTTGATGTCTTTGTGGATGATGTTTGCTGCGTGAATTTGTCCTAATATTGCGGCGGCTTGTATGCCGATATTGAGAAATTCAGACAGGCTAAAGCTTTGCTGTTCCTGCATTTTTTTCAACGAGAAACCGCCAAAATCTTCTAAGATTATAACGAGAGTGTTGCGATATTTTTGTAAGTCGTAGGCTTTGATGACTCCTGGCAGGTTGAGGATTTGCAGAATTTTGTATTCCTGTCGGTAGCGGACTATTTCGCCGGGAGTTGGATAGTCTTCGTTGAGCAGTTTGAGAATGATTGGCTGTTGATTTTGTTCTCTGATAGCTCGATAAACTGTTGAATTAGAATTTTCGTATATTTTATTTAATGTTTGAATGCCGGGAATTTCAAGCATTGTATATTTTTCCTTTTTTATTAATTGGAAATTAAATGAGAATAAGACCGGGCATAGGGCATAGGGCATAGGGCATAGGGCATAGGGCATAGGGCATATCTCACCATGCTTGAGAACCGCTATAGAATAAGACCGGGCGGTTGAAACCGCCTCTATACAGGCAAAACCCGGATGGTGCGCGGGTTGAAGAGTCGGCGGTTGAAATTAGGTTTTTTCTTCTGTCCGCGCACCATCCGGACATCGTTTGTGTAGACGCGGTTTCAACCATACGTCCTATCTGGGTGTGAAATTTCGCTAACTGTAAAGACTTGCGACATATTCGCCGTAACCGTTATAGGGCAAAGTTGGGCGAGTTTCCCACGACCAACTGTTACCGGGGCCGACTACTCGTTCGCTGGCTTGCGACCATCTGGGGTGCGGTTTGTCGGGTTCGACATTGGCTTCAAAGGCGTATTCGTTGGGGCCGATGGTATTCCAAAAAGTGGCGGGCTGTTGTTCGACAAATTCAATTTTAACGATCGACTTTGCGCCCTTAAAACCGTATTTCCACGGAATCACCTGCCGCAGGGGCGCCCCATTTTGTTTGGGTAAGCGTCGCCCGTACAATCCTGTGGCAAAAAATGCTAAATCGTTGGCCATTTCCTCGATTCGCATACCTTCGGTATAAGGCCAGGGATAAAATTGCGACATCAAACCGGGGCCGGGAGTGATTTTTGAGTCGTAAAATGAGGTGAAGCGAACGAATTTAGCATTCGATTGCGGTTCGACATCAGCCATGAGTAATTTCATGGGAAATCCGACCCAAGGAACTACCATCGACCAGGCTTCTACGCAACGAAATCGATAAACTCGTTCTTCGATGGGAAATTTTTTGTGGAGGTCGTCAATATCGTAAGTGCGGGGATTTTTGACTAAACCAGTTACTTCTACTTTCCAGTTTTCGGTTGGTAAAGCTTGGGCGGCTTGCCAAATAGATTTTGTGCCGCCGTATTCGTAAAAGTTGTTATATTTTGTAGATAAGGCTTCGTCGGTAATTGCCCGATCGACTTTTGCAAAAGCCGGATTCCGGGTCAATCCAGTGTAGGCTTGGGTTGAGCTTTTTTCTAGAGCAGTTTTTGAGCTGTCATTGCTTTGACATCCTGTCAGCGGTAACAGGGAAGCCGTCACGCCGGCGCCAATTAAATTGGTCATGAAGCGGCGGCGGTTGAGAAAGGCTGTTTCTGAGGTAATTTCTGAGTCGGGAATTTCCCAAGGTTTGGGAATGCGAATTAACGGCATAGTTCAGTTAACAGTTGACAGTTGACAGTTGACAGTTGACCGCTTGAGGGCTACCTCTCCATAAAAGGAAGAGGATTGAAACAGTGAATAATTTTGTTTTATTTCCCCCGTTGAGGAGGAGGCTTTAAACCATTATTCTTCGTGATAGTTAAAAGTTAGTAGTTAGTTTGGCGAAAGTTGCCAAAATTTCAATTTTTCACTTGATTGGAAATTTGAAATTGACTCCCTTGCCGCAATTACTATATCTACAATGACAGTATACCGTAATTCGTTGATAACGAACCCAGCCGAGCAATCATGTTCGGTGCGATCGACTTATTCAACTAAATGAGCAGGAGTCCCGGGTTCTACTTCCAGGTGAGCGTGGGGAGGAATGCGCGTGAGTGAAGAGCTCCGCCCCGAACCAAAACGATAGCTTTAGACGCCGGAAGGTGAGGGGCGGTCGGCTCACTGTGTAAATTATTTTGCATCACTACTTGCATCTTCTGTGTTCACGAGATACAATCTTATCAGAGTTTGTGAAAAATAATGCCCCAAGTAATCACTGCCAAACTAAAGTTAAACTTGAACGCCGAACAAAAAGCTTTGGTATCGATGACTACTTTGGCTTATCGTGATGCCTTGAATTATACTTCACAAATTGCTTTTGACGAAGGCAAAACCAGTAACGGTCTTAGGTTGCAAAAAGCAGTCTATAACGAATTGCGATCTCGATTTGGACTCGGTGCTCAGATGGCTTGCAACGTACCAAGACAAGTGTCGGCAACCTACAAAACCCTCTGGACTAAAGTCAAGCAATCTAACGATGCTATTGCCAAAGGATACACCAAGAAACGATACAAAGGACTAGACAAAGTTCCTAAGTATGTTTCTAGAACCTGCACCTTGAACTATCAGCGTGACTACTCCTTTAAGGCTGAGCAACGTGTAAGTATTATCACCCTACAAGGTCGAGTTGTAGTTTCGTATGACGGCTATAACAAGCACTTGGCATTGATTGCCGGCGTGGCCAAGATTGGGGCGGCAAAGATTGTTTATCAGCGCTCTTCCAAGACTTACTATTTAATGGTGAGTATTGAAGTAGCCGCCCCGGAAATTGACCCATTGAAAATGACTAGAGTTTCTGGTGTTGATGTGGGGATGCGCTACCTTGCGGTAGAAACAGACTTGCAAAATAAGTCGAAGTTCTATTCAGGGAAAAATGCTAGGCATAAAGCTAACCGCTATCACAAGGCTAGACAAACTCTTCAGCGTAAAGGCACTCGCTCGGCAAAGCGCAGATTAATCGCTTTGTCAGGAAGAGAAAGACGGTTTATCGCTGACGTGAACCACCAAATTAGCAAGGAAATTGCTAAGCCTAACAGTTTAATCGGGCTGGAGAACTTGACCGGAATCCGGGAGAGAACCAAGTCTAAGTCTGGCAAAAAGGCGAGCAAAAAACAGCGGAAAGCTAATCGGAACAAAGCTAAATGGTCTTTTGCCGAATTGCATGGCTATATCGACTACAAAGCTAATCTGAATGGTTCTTTGGCTACTAAAGTGCCAGCGCATTATACTTCGCAAAGTTGTCCGAAATGCGGGCATACTTCGACAGATAATAGACCGAAGAAAGGACTATTGTTTCGTTGTGAATGTTGCGGACACGAGCTTCATGCTGATTTGGTAGGTGCGCGAAATATTGCCATGAGAACGTTGCTTGTTCGGCAAGACTGGACGAGTACGGGGAGCGTGTCAGCATCCCCTGATGTGTCGGGCTGTGAAACTAAAGCTGAGATTCTCCAGAGATTCTCGGAATTGCGGTGGAGCTCAGATACAAGCCCACATCTCGTGCGGTACTCCGCTTGATGCTGGGTAGTTGACATTATTTAATTTGTCCACAGGAAGCGGCACGCACCGCCCCGCTTTCCTCCCCCACTCCTCCCTTTAAATCGGACGGGGGTCTCCAGCGGCAAGACAAATGAGTTACTGCATAAATCCCAATTGCCAGAATCCCAAAAATCTCGATCGCGCGACAGTCTGCACAAGTTGCGAGTCTAACTTGCTGCTAAAAGGGCGGTACCGAGTCTTTCACACCCTCGGTCAAAGTATCGCTTGCCGCACCTTCCTAGCAGCCGATGAAGACCAACCAGCGCAACCCCGCTGCGTCATTCAACAGTTCTGCGGCCCCGTGCCGTCAATCGCCGACGGTCAACACCAGTTCAACCGGACATTTTTGGGTTCTGCCTCAGTTCTCGACAAGTTGGGCAAACACCGGCAAATACCGAAACTGCTGGCATCTTTTGAAGTCGAAGGCTGCCAGTATTTAGTGCAAGAATACATTGAAGGGCGCAATTTGGCCGATCGGCTTTCGGAAAAAGGCGTTTTTAAAGAAATTCACATTTGGTATCTGCTGAGCGAGTTGTTACCAGTGCTGGAATTTGTCCACGAAAATCAACTGATTCACCGAGATATCAAACCGTCCAATATTATTCACCGCAAATCTTCCCAAACCTCCGCAGCAATAGTCGGGAAAGAGCATCTGGAGTCTTGGGAGGAGGAATCAGGGCTAATTTTAGTCGATTTCGGCGCCGCAATTCCTGCCAACAGCGGGCCACTGAAAACAGAAACAGTGACGGGTTCTGCCGAATACGCGGCGCCGGAACAAATTAAAGGTGAAGCAATTAAGAGCAGCGACATCTACAGTTTGGGCGTGACTTGCATTCACTTGTTAACGGGAATGTCGCCCTTTGATTTGTTTGACATCAAAGCCGACGCTTGGGCCTGGAGGCATTATTTGAAAGTACCGGTTTCGGCCAGACTCGGCCGCATCCTGGATAAAATGGTGCAGCGAGAACCATCAAAACGCTATCGATCGATCGAAGCAATTCTCACAGACATGAAATACGGCCCGACACCGATAGAGGTGATTGTCAGCAAACCCAAGTGGACTTTAGCTTTGTGGGGAGGAGCCGCAGTTGCCCTGATTTCAGTAATGCTGGGTTCTAGCTTGTCATCGACTGTACCGCAGGCATTCACTTCCAACGAGCCTGTTTCTAACATTCCCGATATTCGGTTCGACCCGCCCCCCATGCAGAATTTCAGCAGTGAGCCATCGCTGTCACGGCCGGCAGTGCGGACTCTGACGGAGCAAGACAAAAATCCGGTGTGGGCGGTAGCAGTCACTCCCAACGGCCGCGTCATAGTCAGCGGCAACAACGACGGCACAATTCACCTGCTGCACAAGCGTCACGGCAAAGTGCTCAAGGTTTTGGCAGCACATTTGGGGCCCGTGTGGTCGGTGGCAGTCAGTCCCGACGGCAGGACGATCGCCAGCGGTGGCGCTGACGGTACGATTAAACTGTGGAATTTCTATTCTGGCAAGTTAATTCGGACATTGGACGGACACACAGACGGTGTGTTCTCAGTGGTGTTCAGTCCCGACGGCCAAGCCCTGGCCAGTGTCGGTAAGGACAATACTTTGAAGCTGTGGCAAGTCGAAGGCGGGGCCGAGTTGCAAACACTCAAAGGGATAACCGACGAAGTGCATTCGGTAGCTTTCAGTGCCTATAAAGACACTTTGTTTGCTGGCAAAGGCGACGGTACGATCGAGATGTGGAATTGGAAAACAGGGGCATTCCAAGCCACTCTCACGGGTCATGTTGATGCTGTTTCAGCCCTTGCCATCAGCCCCGACGGTACAATTTTGGGCAGTGGCGGCTGGGACAATACGGTGAGGATTTGGGATATCACCACGGATCACGGGCCCGAACCGTCGGGTGAGGTGACTTTTGCCGATCATACCGATCGAATTGGGTCTGTAGCTTTCAGTCCCGACGGCGCGACGCTAGCCAGTGCCGATTTGAGTGGAACTATCAAGCTGTGGGCGATGGATGGCGGGGAGCAAGGCACGCTGAAAGGTCATTCTACTTGGGTGGAATTGGCTTTTAATCCTCAGGACAAAACTCTGATCAGCGGTAGTTATGACGACACGATTAAGGTGTGGCAAGTGTCTCCTTAATTTGTGCGATCGATTGTCCGGGCGATCGAGTTAAATCAAGGTACGTAGTTGCGATGCAAGCGCTCTTAGGAATGAGAATTAAATAACTTAAAATTTTTATTGTTCTTGTGGGATGGGCGGGGGAACCCGCCCAGAACTGGTTCTCCCGCCCATTCCACTTTCAAGAGTGAAGTTATTAAATTTTCGTTCCTTATCTATATCAAAGAGCGCTTGCATCGCAACTACGTACCTAAAAATCAACCCCAATAAAAGTGCCAATTGCGTCCAAGTAGGACATAATGAACGGCAAGATTTTTGTAAATTAACGAATACGCGGGAATTTGAGGCGTTGTATCCGCACCTGTCAAATAACCCTAATAATATAGGTTCGTAGTGAGGACTTTAGTCCGCAAAATGCTGCGGACTAAAGTCCTCACTACGAACCGTTTTTCACCAAAAAAATATGGATTTAGAGCCAAAAAATCAAGACCAACAGCACCCGCAATACAAGCGCGATCGAGCCAGTGTCAATACTTTATTAGCCGGAGAACCAACCGATCACAATTTATCAGAATTAGCAAGATTAATCATTCGCTATAAAGGATTTCCCGGCGCTAGAGATATCCAAGCCGACTTAAAAACAGCCCTGCAACAATGGAATCATACCGAAGAAACTCTGTACGAACAAACCCGCAAAATTCACGCTACAGGTGAAGTTTACAGGCGACTAAAAAGCGATCGAGAAGATTGGGCTTAATACAGTAAAATTGGTTCGTAGTGAGGACTTTAGTCCGCATCCAAAAAAGGACTAAAGTCCTCACTACGAACCGACATCGCACTCCGCCAGAATCGATCGGGACACAACAATCTTGTGTCCCGACAAAATCCCTCTAAACCATCTCAGCCGAAACAGGCATTGCAGGCTGCGGCTGGAACTGGAACAGCGAATAAACCACATTTCGGCGGATATCCGTCATCATGTCCAAAAACAGCTCGTAACCTTCAGTTTTGTACTCGATCAGCGGGTCTTTTTGTCCGTAACCGCGCAATCCCACAGACTCGCGCAAAGCATCCATTTGCTGCAAGTGTTCCCGCCACAAAGTATCAATTTGCTGCAAGATAAAGAACCGCTCAGCATCGCGCATCAATTCCGCTCGGATCGCATTAACTTCAGCTTCCTTCATATCGTAAGCATTGCGAACTTGTTCGTGGAGGAAAGTTTTGATTTCCTCAACAGACAAATCCTCTAATTGATCCGGAGTCATGTCAGCTAACAGATAAACAAATTCCTTCACCTTGCTGACGAGTTTTTCCAGTTCCCATTCTTCCGAAGGCAAATCGGGATTGATGTATGCTCCCACGATGTCGTCCATCGTTTGTTCGGCATACTTAATTACCTGTTCCTTCGAGTCCAAACCTTCCAAAACTCGGCGGCGTTCCGCATAGATGGCTCGACGCTGATTGTTCATCACTTCGTCGTATTCAAATACCTGCTTGCGGATGTCGTAATAGTAGGTTTCGACTTTTTTCTGAGCGCCTTCGAGCGATCGAGTCAGCATTCCAGATTCGATCGGCATATCCTCCTCAACACCGAACATCTTCATCAAATTACCGACCTTTTCGCCGCCGAAAATCCGCAGCAAATTGTCTTCCAAACTCAAGAAAAACCGCGTTGAACCGGGGTCTCCTTGCCGTCCCGCCCGGCCCCGCAACTGATTGTCAATCCGGCGCGATTCGTGGCGTTCCGTGCCGATAACGTGCAAACCTCCCAACTGCACGACTTCATCGTGTTCGGTGCTGGTAAAAGCATCGTATTCGCTGCGAGTACGATTGTAAGCTTCCCGCAATTTTTGAATTACGATGTCTTTTGTCGGCGCTTTTTCCGAGGCTACAGCGACGATGTCATCGGCTTGCAATTCCGAGAGCGATCGCTCGCCGTACTCCTTCACCGCCAATTCCACCGCCGCCTTGAGCATTTGCTCGGCCTCTTTCGATAGCTGCGTCGGGAAAATCTGCGCCGAAGCTTTCCAAGACTTGACCTTTTTCCCAGTTTGAGCAAAACCTTGAGCTGCGGGGCGGCCGCCCATACCGGGCGCTTGCACCAGCGAAAACCCGTCCTCATCATCGGGGCGCACGATCCGGGGCATCAAATACTCGCGCAACTTGAGGCGTCCCATGTACTCGGAATTACCGCCCAAAATGATGTCTGTACCGCGTCCCGCCATGTTGGTGGCGATCGTCACAGCACCTTTGCGTCCGGCTTGAGCGATAATTTCCGACTCCCGCTCGACATTTTCCGGTTTCGCATTCAGCAAATTGTGAGGAATCTTGAGTTCCCGAAGCAGCCGCGACAGCAACTCGGATTTTTCCACGCTCGTAGTGCCCACCAGCACCGGCCTACCGATTTCGTGCATTTCAGCGCAGTCTTGGGCGATCGCCTTCCACTTGCCGGCCTCTGCCTTGTAAACCATATCCGAAAGGTCGCCGCGACTGGGAATCCGGTTAGTAGGAATCAGCGTCACTTCCAGACTGTAAATCTTCTCAAATTCCGTTTCCTCAGTCTTCGCCGTCCCAGTCATCCCCGACAGCTTCGGATACAGCAAAAAGAAATTTTGATAAGTAATCGTCGCCAGCGTCTGAGTTTCCGGTTGAATTTCCGCGTGTTCTTTGGCTTCGATCGCCTGGTGCAAACCGTCACTCCAGCGCCGTCCCGGCATCACCCGCCCAGTAAACTCATCGACAATCACCACTTCGCGATCGAGATTGACGATGTAGTTAATATCCTTAATAAACAATTCCTTCGCCTTAATCGCATTAAAAATGTAATGCGCCCAAGGGTCAGCCGGATCGTACAAATCCGTCACGCCCAACAAATTCTCAGCTTCACCAAACCCTTCATCGGTCAACAGCACATTCCGCGCCTTTTCGTCAACCTCGTAATGTTCCTCATTTTCCTTTCTCAGAGCAGCAGCCACCTCAGCCGCCCGGATGTACTTCTCGCTGGGGCGTTCGACTTGACCGGAAATAATTAGAGGCGTTCTGGCTTCATCAATCAGCACCGAGTCAACCTCGTCAATCACGCAGAAATTAAAAGGACGCTGCACCACATCTTCCATGACAGTAGCCATGTTATCGCGCAAATAGTCAAAGCCCACTTCGCTGTTGGTGGCGTAGGTAATGTCGCAGTTATAATTTTTCTTGCGTTCCACCTGATCCATGCCTTGCTGGATCAGTCCCACAGTCAGTCCCAGGAAGCGGTGAACCTGTCCCATCCATTCGGCGTCCCGCCGTGCGAGATAATCGTTGACGGTGATGATGT
Organism: Oscillatoriales cyanobacterium; assembly: GCA_004293365.1. GTDB lineage: Bacteria > Cyanobacteriota > Cyanobacteriia > Cyanobacteriales > Microcoleaceae > Microcoleus. The sequence goes on from RDYN01000023.1 coordinate 27,060, forward strand.
GCACGCCTTTACCTTTGAGGGCGTTGAGGTAAGCTGGCAGTGTAGCTACCAGAGTTTTACCTTCACCGGTTTTCATTTCGGCAATTTGGCCTTTGTGGAGGATGATGCCGCCGAGGAGTTGGACATCAAAGTGGCGCATTCCTAAAACTCTCTGTCCCGCTTCCCGCACCACTGCAAAAGCTTCGGGCAAGATTTCGTCTAGGATTTCTTTCTCTTCGTTGAGAGATTTAGCTTTGGCCAGACGTTCTTGAAACTGGGCTGTTTTGCCTTTGAGTTCGTCGTCTGAGAGGGCGCGGATTTCTTCTTCCAAGATATTGATATCAGCTACCCAAGGCTGAAATTTTCTCAGTTTGCGAGCGTTGGGGTCGCCGAGTAGATTTTTAAACATGGCAGGAGAGGCAGATTTTTAATAATTTAGCTAGTAGCTTTCGGGGTTACGGGCTGTAGTGTGAGCCACAACGCTTACCTTCCCCGATTGTAGCAAGCATTGGCTCTGCTCAGGAGTCGAAGGCGTCTTTGGGGGCGATCGCTCGATTTTAGATTTTAGATTTTGGATTTTGGATTGAAGAATTGACTTCTCTTGTCCCTTGCTGATTAAGCAAATCATTTCCACAAACTATTGAGTAGGGGCGTTATGCGGGCAGTTTGTGGATTAGGTGTATAGCCCGAAGGCGGATGAGGAGATTTTAGAGCAACGAGAAGTCATTGTAATTATGTCATTCTGAGCGAACCGAAGAATCTCGCTCGATTCTTCGCGGAGTTTACTTGCAGAACCCTTCACTCCGTTCAAGGGTAAACTCCGGGTCGGGATCAGAATGACAGACAATAGATGCGTAAGTCCTGTAGTCAACAAAACGGTTACTGATTTTTATTGACTAACTTATAAGCTTGATAACCTCCGTAGGTTAAAAGTGCCCCTGCTGCCACAATTCCTCCAACTGAGAGAGTCACTCTTTGCAGCAACAATAGTTGTTGCTGTCGTTGTCAAGCCCAACCAACCTGCGACACCAGCAGCAGGCACTGTTGCAGTAGTGGCTATAGGTACGGTGGCAATTGTAATTGAACCCAATGACGAACCACCAAGTGCAGCGATTCCAGCGATCAACTCGTTTTTCATTTCTCTAACTATTGTGATAATTTTATATCTTATTTCATAATTTACTGCATATTTTGTGTCCTGTCAATATAGAATCAAAAATAATTAGGATTTTCCAGTGTCTCTACCGGGGGGCAACGCAGCATTTTAAAAGATTGATAATTTCAACTATTTCTAAATTTAGGACACACTTCAAATGCTAATTGTGACCCATAAAAACAAACATCAAACTCAGTAAAAAAAATTAGTTTGACCTAAAAGAATCGGAATATTATTCACCCTAGTCCAGGCAAAAACTAACTGAACTGGCTCAAAGTCCCCTACTTTTGCCAAGACTAATAACCCTTTCGTTTCAGCCCTCGCTAAATTCCCTGCTAAAGTAACAGAAAATCTTTGCTCTTCCCAAATTGCCCCTAATTGCACCCCAACATTATAGGGCAAAACATTTACGCTAGCTCCTGTATCCAGTAAACCCATAACCTCAACAGAACGATTTTGATAAGTTAGTGTTAAAGGCAGATACGGAACATCAGCTAAAACACCAGATTCATCTCGTTTAGGTTGAAAAGAATATCGCCTGCCGTTAAACATTTTGAGCTTGTTTTTGTTCTGTTTCTAGTAACTGCATTAGTTGCTCTACTGCACTATTAGAAGTATGCACGGAATACATAATTTCAGCAGATTCATTGCCCATGACAATTCCTTCTTCTTTTGCCAATTCTGCTATTAAAAACAGCATCATCTGAAATTTTTCAGCACGAGACAATTGAAGCAGTTGGGCTAATAATTCAAGATTTGACATAAAACGCCATTGAATTCGTTTTTCCATTTTATCACAACCTTGAGATTTAAACTACTCCACAACAGCAGTGTGAATTCCTAATTCCTGAACAGGCTTTCCGGCCTGTTCCACAAAGAGTCAATTTGATTGTGGAACAGGCAAGATGCCTGTTCTTGAGAATAGTGCAATATCTCAGATTAACCCTACTCTTCAACAGGTCGGGGCACTTCGTAAGTCAAAAAGTCATAGGCCATTTTCGTATTGGGAAAAATAGCCTGGGCTTCTTTGAGCAAATCGTCTAGGACGATCGCATTTCCCGGAGCATAACGCGGGCTAAAATGCGTCATAATCAACTGTTTCGCCCCAGCGAGCAAAGCAACTTGAGCTGCCATCGTCGAAGTTGAATGCAGGCGATCGAAGGCCATTTGAGCATCTTGATGAGCAAAAGTTGCTTCGTGTACCAACAGATCGGCATCCTTCGCCAAGGCTACCGCGCTGTCACAAAAAACCGTGTCTGTACAGTAAACAAACTTCCGCCCGACTTGATCCGGGCCGCAAAAATCACTACCTTTAAACTGTCGCCCGTCCGATAATTTTACCGTCTTTCCTTGTTTTAATTGGCCGTAAACTGGCCCCGACGGAATACCCACAGCCTTCGCTTTTTCTACATCAAAATGTCCCGGACGGTCTTTTTCGGTAACGCGATAACCAAAAGCAGTAACTCGGTGTTTCAAAGGAGCGCAGCTAACAATATATTCGTCATCTTCATAGACAACTCCCTCGTGACTTTTGTGTACCTTCACTGGGTAAGAAAAATGAGTTTGAGAATAGCGAACGCCAGCTTGCAAATATTCTTCAAGTCCCGGAGGCCCGTAAAGGTCGATGCGCTTGACATTCCCCGCTAAACCGCAGCTAGCCAGCAAACCCATTAACCCGAAAATGTGATCGCCGTGCAGGTGAGTGATGAAAATGCGGCTCAGTTGGCTGACTTTTAGCTCGCTGCGGAGGAATTGGTGCTGGGTTCCTTCGCCGCAGTCAAACAGCCAGAGTTCGGCTCGCTGGGGCAAGCGCAGGGCGATGCTGGAAACGTTGCGCGATCGCGTGGGGACGCCGGAGCTAGTTCCGAGAAATGTAATCTGCAAGAGTCAAATCACCTCAATTAAATCTTAAAAAATATGTTACAAATATCCAGAGTGCGGCGAATCCGACATAAAGGAAATAGTCCCAGGCAGGAACCGGGATAAATCGCTGTTCCTGCGAGCATCTAGTCGTTCCAATCATTGCGGCGCACAAAGTGCCAAACCCAATTCTAACGTTTTCTTTCTGCCGTTCTCCTTCCTTTTTCCCGAACCTTCCCCAACTCTTAAAAATTCTCAAACTCGTACAGCACAGGAGGAAATTTTTCAAATGCAGTCAGGAGTGTTCTTTACTTCCGTTGTTTCGACATTAAAAAAACGCTACTTTTGGATGGGGCTGTTGTTTTGGCTGGTAATGGTAGCCCCAGCGCAGGCCGGGCTGATTTTGCGAGTTGCGGTACAAGACGGGACGAGTCAGATTAAAGTCGGCAGTTCTACTAAGGCTGCCATCCGCGACAGCAGCGGGCGCAATTTGGGCGAACTGCCGGCAAATAGTTCTCAGTCGGCTCAATTTCGATCGGGAGCTGTGGCAATTGGCCGCTGGGCTGCGAATCAAATTTGGATCGAGCCGACCGGAAACGGTTATGTTTGGATTGGCGATCGGTGGTATCGGGGACGCACGCTTCTAGTTCCCGAAAAAGGCGCCTTAACCGCCGTCAACTACGTCGATATCGAACAGTATCTCTACAGCGTTCTGGGCGCCGAAATGAGCGGCAATTGGCCTCAAGAGGCTTTGAAAGCCCAAGCAGTCGCTGCGCGTTCCTACGCTCTCCACAAGCGCCTCAAAAGCGAAACTGACCTTTACGATGTAGACGACACTCAGTCTTCGCAGGTGTACAAAGGATTGCAAACAGAATCTTCGGGTACTTATGCCGCAGTGGATGCCACCGCCGGTCAAGTTCTGACTTACAACGGTCAGATTATTTTAGCCGTTTTCCACTCGGCGTCTGGCGGACATACCGAAAATGTCGAGGATGTTTGGACGGAACCCTTACCTTATTTGCGGGCTGTTCCTGACTTTGACCAAGGGGCGCCGGTTTACCAGTGGAAAGAAAATTTTTCCCGCGCTCAAATCAGCAACCGGATTTCTGGTGTGGGTAATGTAATCTCGATGAAACCAGAACGCACTACTGCTTACGGCAGCGTTTTGTCCATGAAAGTAGTCGGAGATGGCGGTTCTAGGGTGATGACTGGCGCTGATTTGCGTCGGGTTCTAAATTTGAGGAGTACCCGATTTACTGTGATTCCTCAGTACGGCGGGATTTTTAATGGCAGAAATAGCGGGAAGCCTCCTACAGGTTTTCAAGTTGCTGGTAAAGGTTTCGGTCACGCTGTGGGGATGAGTCAGTGGGGGGCTTACAATTTGGCTAGGCAGGGATACAGCTACCAGCAGATTTTGCTGCACTATTACCGGGGCGCTGCTTTGGCTAGAATTGCTGTGCAGTAACTGTTGGGAAGAAGGAAGTTCGGCAACGGATGCAAGTAACGGATGTAACGGATGTAACGGATGTAACGGATGTAACAGATGTAACGGAAGAAGTTTGAGGGAAGAGGGAAGAGGGAAGCATAATTCCCTCTTACCAATTCCCCATAACTACTGACTAATGACTGCTGACTAATAACTAATGACTGATGACTAACTAAATTAAGGATTGCTATGCAAAAGTGGGATTATTTATTTGTGGATGCGAATATGTATCCTTTTGGTAATAAGCTGATTAGTTTATATGTGAACGGTGAGGAAATGCGAGATTGGAAACAAGGCTCGCTGCATCTATTTGTCAATCAGTTGGGGGAGGATGGGTGGGAACTTGTGGCTCTCCGCCACGACTCGAAGTACGACCAAAATTGTTTGATTTTTAAGCGCCCTAAAATTGTTAAAAAAACTAAGAATACTAAAGAGTCTCAGGTACAGAAAAATTGACCTACCTCACTCAATTAAACTGGTTTGTAGTGAGGACTTTAGTCCTCATCAATTCAGAGGACTGAAGTCCTCACTACAAACCTTTATTGATTTGAGATTTTGACTCAAAAATCTAATATCGATCGATCCTGCGCTGCCATTCACCATCTATTTTGGCTGATTGTTCTAGTTCTTGTTGAGTTAATTCGCTTTCTGTGGTATAAGCTAAGTCTTCCCCTGTCAGAACGTTTTCGCCTGCAAATTCCTGGGCGTAGGCGAGTTTTTGCTGCAAGTTGGCATCGGGTTGGTTTAATAACATGGCTCGCTGCTGCCGATCGTGATTTCGAGCTTCTATCTGGCTATTTTTCCACTGAATCCAGAAGTACCTGATTAAGGGAATTGTCAGAAATCCGACGCCGTAAATCAGCAGCAGTGGATAAATACCGCTGACGAAGCCGATGAATCCACCTGCGATCGCACTTTTAGTCAATAAATTTCCCAAAACTAACGCACCCACAAGATTGATGGCTCCTAAACCTGCTGCGAGCATGATTTGGCCGGAGTCGGCGCGGCTGAAACGCCACAGCATTTCTCGCAAATAAGCTCCTGTTGATTGAGGATTTTGCAGGAGGGCTGTGGTTTGCAGTTGCGGAAAATGGTAGATGATTTGCCCTTCGGGACTGACTTCGGGGCGGCCGTCAAAACGGGCGAGGGCTGGTAACATATATTCTTCGTATTCTCGGGCGTATCCCTCTCCGAGATTGTCGAGATAGGGCGCAATTTGTTCGGCTGCGACGGCGCCTCGGTTGTTGCGAATTGCTGTGGCTATATCGCTCCACTTGCGCTCTTCTAGATTTTTGTTGGGATTCCCGTCTCCAAATATGAAGGAGAAAACTGCTTCCAGAAAACTCATCTGGGGTTTTTGGCCGCGATCGCGCGATCGCTGGTAGTCTGGTTCGTCATGGTTCCAGTAAAATATCCAGATTAAGTCATTCCAGAAGTAGGGAAAATAGAAAAAGCCACCGCCACCGCCGTCGCCTCCACCGCCACCGCCACCGCCACCGCCGCCTCCCCCGCTATCGTTGTTGCTCATGCTGGAGAGTAAAAGCGCGATCGCAACAAAAATTAAGAGGATGGAAGCTACCAGCACTAGGCCAAAAGATATCCGAATCAAGTAAAATAGAACTCGCCAGATTTTTTGCCACCATTCCTGCAACTGCAAGCGCAAGAATTTGTTTCGCAAAATATCTCGAAAGTTGTTGGGAAATAGGTAGGCAATATCGCCGGATTCTGCTACTTGCAGGTTGCCGCCTGCTTCTGAGGCGAGGGTTAAAAGTTCTCGCTGGGCAAAATTGACATCTAATCCAGCTTTTGCCGCCACGTCTCCAACCGTAACGCGGTAGCCAAGTTGCTCGACGGCTTGCATAATGGTGGGATTCGGAGCCATAGGTCGATCTCTGTAAAAATTATCTGTTATTTTTATTATATATTGCAGGATTTAGAGCTGGTTTTGACTCCCTTGTTTATAAAGTTTTTTGCGATCGCCCTTGACTTGAGAGCCAAATATTGCTATGGTTTGGCGCGATCGCCCGTTTAGTCCGGCAAATAGGTTAAAGAAATGTGGTTTTTTTTGCAAGTCTGGCAATAGGTATTTTAAAATAGACAGGACTTGGGCGAGTGCCGCAAGCAAGGGCGTGTTTTTAGGTTTGCAGTTGTGTCTCACCAGCCTTTGAGGACTTCTTCGGCGCAACTCTCAAGCCAAACAGTTGCCAAACTCTTAATAGGAAAACTTTACAGGCTAATTTTTATGATTAGCTACTAACCAAAGAATTGAATTATGCCCAGAACTCAACGCAACGATAACTTTATTGACAAAAGTTTCACGGTAATGGCGGATATCATTCTGAAGATTATGCCGGCGAAAAAGCAGGCTAAGGAAGCTTTTGCTTATTATCGGGATGGTATGTCGGCTCAAGCTGATGGTGAATATGCGGAAGCGCTGGACAATTATCATGAAGCGCTGAAGATTGAGGAAGATCCTTACGATCGCAGTTATGTGTTGTACAATATGGGCCTGATCCATACTAGCAACGGCGAACACGATAAAGCTTTGGAGTATTACAGCGAAGCGCTGGAACTGAATCCGAGAATGCCGCAAGCGCTCAACAATATTGCTGTGATTTACCACTATAAAGGGGAAAGGGAAAAGGAAGCTGGTAATGCTGAAGCGGCGGAAGGGCTGTTTGACAAAGCTGCGGATTATTGGAAGGAGGCTATTCGCTTGGCGCCGAATAATTACATTGAGGTGCAGAATTGGCTGAAGACGACAGGGCGATCGCAAATTGATGTGTATTTTTAACTATGATGGGAATGGGGAATAGGAAATGGGGAATGGGGCATCGGGCATAGTTAATAGTTAGTAGTTAATAGTTCGTAGTTTCTCTAATAACAAATAACAAATAACACATAACTTGTTTGGCCTCTTTGCCCCATGCCCCATGGCCCATGCCCCATGCCCTATGCCCTATGCCCTATGCCCAATTCCCAATTCCCAATTCCCGATTTTTATGATTGACAGAGAAGAAGTTCGGAAAGTAGCGAATTTAGCCCGATTGGAATTAACGCCGGAAGAAGAAGAGCAGTTTACCGGTCAACTGAACGGTATTTTGGATTATTTTGAGCAGTTGAGCGAACTGGATACGACTAAGGTAAAGCCGACAACTCGGGCGATCGATGTTAGCAATGTAATGCGATCGGACGATTTGCAACCTTTTGCTAACCGAGAAAGTATTTTGGCTGAAGCTCCCGATCGCGATGGGGAGTTTTTCAAAGTGCCTAAGATTATGTAATATCGCGCCCGGTCGATTACCATAACAAAAACCGTTCGTAGTGTGGACTTTAGTCCGCAACATACTGCGGACTAAAGTCCACACTACGAACTTTACTTATTGCGGTCAACCGACGGGACACGATATAAGATGCTCGCAAAGCACTTTAATATCGACTTCATTCTTCAGTCCGCGCAGCATCCGGACTTTGTATGTGTAGGGGCGGTTTCAACCGCCGACTGTTGCGACTTTTTCGGGGCTGTGGCTTTTTCGGGGCGGGCTCCTGTGCCCACCCCACTCATTGTTTCCTGCTAAATTCTCACTCCAAAAGATGCGGCTAATTCCCTTTCTGGCTGCATACCAACTGTCGGCGGCATCGATCGATTTGCTACTTGCTCGATCAATTGTAATTGCTGCGGCAGCATTTTAGCTAAACTGTAGCGTTCTAGGGCGGTTTGACGGGCTTTGACGCGAATTTCTGCCATGCGGGTAGGATGGTCTAAAACTTCGTCGATGCGATCGGCTACTTGTTTCGGCGAGAAGTAATCGACGATTAAACCGTTTTCTCCATCGCGGATAACTTCTCTCACCGGGCCTGTATCGGAACCGATTACTAAACATCCTGCCGATAGAGATTCAATCATCGACCAAGATAGCACGAATGGTCTGGTTAAATAAACGTGTACGTCCGATGCTTGAATTACTTTTAAATACAGTCCGTAAGGTAGCGGCCCGACAAAGTGGACTCGCGACATATCTAGCGGCACTTTTTTGAGCATATGGTCTTTGTAAGACTCGCCGTTTGGTAAAGAACGGCCGTAACAAACTCTGTCTGAACCAACAATTACAACGTGACAGTTGGGGCGGCGTTCTTGCACGTAGGCGATCGACTCAATGAACTCTGGAAAACCCCGATAAGGTTCCATTCCCCGCGATACGTAGGTGACAATTTCATCAACGCCGGACAAATCTAAGTTCGGCAAAATTAGTTTAGCACCGGGATCTGGCTTGAAGTAATCCGTATCTACGCCGTCGTGGAGTACGGATAATTTTTGTTGCAATTCTGGCGGGAATTGCGATCGCTGCCAATAAGTCGGCGACAAACCCCAATCGCAAGAATATAAATCGATCAGAATCGGCGCATTTTTGATTCTAATTCTCGCCATATCGTCAACGCTTAAAGGTTCCGCCGGATCGAAATCTGCATCGGAACCGATCGCATGATAAAACCATTCAAAATAACACAACAGCGGCGTATTGGGAAAAGCTTCTTTGACAAACAGTGTCGGCCCCCAACCGGAGTGTCCGCAAATAATATCCGGTACAAAACCGTCTGCTTTGAGTTGTTCTGCCATTCTAAATACGGCTTGTCCGTAGATGACGGCACTTTCTAAGGGGCGCACGTATTGGTGAGTCTGGGCGTTGGGTTCGCGGCTGGGGGTAAATGCTGCTTTGCGAACTCCGGGAATTTCCCATTCTGGACGCTCGTTTTTAGTGCCGAAAACAATTTGATTTTTGGGATCTGCGCCTAAAGCCGTGATAATGTGGCGGTATTGGGCGGGGAAGTTGGGGTGGAGAAATAATGCTTTCATTTGTCATTTGGCAGTTGGCAGTTGGCAGTTGGCAGTTGTTAGTTGTTAGTTGTTAGTTGTTATTGGTTAGCTGCTACCAATAACAACTAATCAATAACAACTAACCAATAACCAATGACTAATAACTAATGACTACTGACTAATCATTGGTGCTTTGCAAATCCAGACGCAATCTCGCGGTACTGAAGATGTATTTTTCAGGATTATTTCATAGTTTAAATGGTTGAGAAATTTTTCCATAATTGTATCGGTCATTACTGAGAATGCAGTGCCATCTCTGCGTCCCAGCAAGTTTTTGTCCCACTCGCCGGCGAATTTTTGCCAACCCAATTCGCTGAGAATATTGCCGTGGTGAAAGACGCAAAGGCGATCGCCCCGCAGCAGTTTGGGAATGCGAGTTAGGTAGTTGAATATGTCTACCGGCTCTACGTGCACCATTGTATCGTAGCAAAAGCAGACATCGGCTGAAGCTGGGGCGATGCCATCTAGCGTTAAACCGTCGAGTTTGACGTAGGAAACGCGATCGACTCCCAAGCGCGATCGCGCGGCTTGCAGCATTTGACTGGAAATATCGGCGCAAATTAGGCGATCGCAATATTTCAGCAACAGCGAACCAGTTTTTCCGCCACCGATACCAATTTCTAAAACCCTATGTTCTTTTTTGATGTACGGTGCAACAAATTCCTGTTCGATCAGTGCTTCGTATTCGGCTAAGGAGTTGGCCGCACCAGCAGCTTTACCTATCCATTCGTCGCCAATATGGGAATGTTCCGGATTAGTTTGTTCCCACTGTTGGGCGTAACTGTCCCATGCTGTTTCATAATCTACTCTTGGGCGATCGGTCATTTTTTCATCATTCATTTTTGATTATTTTATAGTATAGATGGATCAATTTTCAAGATGTTCCGCAATTGTCAGCAAATTGTATTATGTCCTTACTATAAACTATATATGTAGGGTGCGCAGTGCGCACCTTACTGTATTATGTCCTTACTGTAAACTATATATGTAGGGTGCGCAGTGCGCACCTTACTAAGAACCTGTGAGGATTAATGACTGCTGAAATATGCTTCGCAGAAAATGTCTGCATAGGCTTGAGTCATCTCCTCAAAAGTATTGAGTGAATCCAAGACATATTTAGCATTTCCAGCTAACTGCTGGCGCAAGGATTTATCCTCCAACAAACTAATCAAAGCTGCAAGTAATTGATCCGGACGATCGGGCGTATAAAACAAACCGTTAATTCCCGGCCTCACTTGTTCCTTAATTCCAAAAACTGGCGATGTAATAATTGGTAAATCGCAGGCCATCGCTTCCAAAATTACTCTCGGAAAACTTTCGACGCGAGAAGTGCAAACAAAAATATCCGCCGCTTTGTAATATTTTCCTGGTTCCCCGGTTTCCGGGACTACTGTCACCCTTTGCCGCAACTCGAACGGCAATGCGTTCACCATATCGGCTAATTTGTTGCTGTAAATACTCGGCCGATCGCCCACAATGAAACACCTAATCTTATTGTGCCATTTCTCAGGCAAAAGTGAAAGCGCTTGAACCAAATCCTGCTGACCTTTCCGTTCGCACACTGTTCCCAACAGCAACAATACCACATCTTCCGCTGCAATACCTAAAGTTTGTCTGACCAATTCAGAATTCTCGGAATTTTTCAGTTTGCTCAAATCTAAGCCGTTGTGAATCACTGTAAAATTGTGGTGGCTGTTAAGGGGCAAATACCTGTCCCGCGTTGCATCCGCTACAAAAATCACCTTGTAAGGAAAGCGGAAACACTCCAAAGCTCTCGCCGCAATCTCCGAGCCAAACCTGTTAAAATAAGTTTGCCAAGGTTCGCTTTCGTGCACGTTCCACACCGCCGGAACTCCGATTTCTCGCGCCGCATCAACTACAAAGAAGTTTTCTAAAGTATTGGCATAGATGGCATCTACTTTTAAACTTTCAATTTCCTTACTAAAACTCCGGATAGCTTCATCGTAAGCATCGCGCTGGTAGATGTGTTCGAGGGGATTGTCGCGTACAATGACTTCAATTCCCTGTTGTTCGTAAGCTTGGCGCAGGGGGCCGTCTGTGGTGCAAAGTACGATCGGCAAAATCACACCCTCAGCCGCCAATTTCACCGCAATTTCGTACTGATGCAGCGGTGCCCCCGTAAAATCCAGCGAATTGCTGCACATCAAAACCTTAAGAGGATGAATAGAATTGTTTGTATTGGCTACCAACAAACCAGAATCCGAAACTTCCAATGTATAACCCTCTTCCTTTTTCCCTCTTCCTTCTTCCTTCTTCCCTCTTCCTTCTTCCTTCTTCTTTCCCTCTCCTTTCATAAAAACCCGTCGGGGTTGAATATGAAAATACTCATCTTCTAAAGACAAATGAGGACTGTAAAAGCTGTCATTTTTCCCCGCATACTTGCGTCGAAAAGCCGCCACTTCTTGAGGATTGTCAGTAAAACCTCTCGAAGTTCCCTCCTTATGCAACAACTCCGCATCGGGACAATACACACACCGATAACCCCGTTCTAACAATCGATATCCGTAATCGACATCATTGTAAGCAACAGCAAAATCATCCTCATCAAAGCCACCCAATTCTAAGAACAATTGACGGGGAGTAATCGTGCAAGCAGCAGTTACCGCCGAGTAATTTCGCGTTACCATCGCTTGAGAAAGATAGCCTCGATTCTCCTTATCCATCAGCTTAAAAGCGTGACCGGCCAAACCGTGATGGAGGCCGTGAATTACTCCCGCGTGCTGAATTCTACCGTCGGGATATAACAGTCGCGCGCCGACTGCACCAACGCCGCGAATTTGAGCGTATCCCACCATTTGACTCAGCCAGCGCGGGTTGATTGCTTCAGTATCGTTGTTCAAAAACAATACATATTCGCTGTCAACTTTCTCGACGGCGCGGTTGTTGATTGCTGCAAAACTAAACTTGCCACCAGGATTTTTGATTCGCAAAACTTGGCAAGTTAATTGCTTTAAATATTCTAGAGTTTTTGGATCGTCGCTTTCATTATCTATGACAGCAATTTGAAAGTTTTTGTAGGTTGTAGTTTCCAGAGAATCTAGACAGGCTTTCAGCAATTTCACCTGATTTTTAGTAGGAATAATTACCGTTACTGACGGGCCGTCATCCGGGAAATCTTGGGCAAAGATGCCCAAATTTTCTTTGGTAGCCCAGGCGTGCTGAGCAACATTGCCATTAATTTGTCGGCGGTTTAGTGCGTCTTGGATTGCTTTTTGACCTGCGCCAAAACTGGCGGGTTTCGCGGCCCCAGATATGGCTGTAGAACCGGGTGCAGTTCGCCAATGATACAGCACTAGAGGCAGGTGCGCGACGTGGCGACAAATTTCGGTTGCTCTTAAGGCAAAATCGTAATCTTGCGAGCCTTCAAAACCGAGGCGCAAGCCACCTATTTCTTCAAAAATCTGTTTTCTGACGGCGCACAAATGACCGAGATACATATAGGAAAGCAGCAGTTCTGGCGACCATTGGGGTTTGAATTGTGGGGCGAAACGGCGACCTTTGGTGTCGATTTTGTCGTCGTCTGAGTAGAGAAAATCGGTGGTTGGATGGGTGGCAAAATATAGCGCGACTTCGCCTAGGGCGTCGGGAGTTAGTTCGTCGTCGTTGTCTAAAAATAGGATGATGTCGCCTGTGGCGAGGGCGGCTGCGCTGTTAGTTGCGGCGCTGATGTTGCCGTTTTCTGTGCGAAATTGTATGCAGATACGATCGTCCTTTTCGGCCCAATTTTTCAAGGTGTCAGCAACCGTGGCGTCGGTACTGCGATCGTCAGCGATGCAGAGTTCCCAGTTTTGATAGACTTGATTGATTACACTGTCGATCGCACTTTCGAGAAAATCTATCTGCGGATTGTACACTGGCATTACCACCGAAATCTTGGGTAGCGCTTCCCCACAGGATTTTAGCCGAGAAATCAAGTAATCGCGCGATCGACTATTCCACTGATTCACCTCCAACCAAGCGTCATACCTATCAATCGGTTTCGGCACCACAAAACCCGCAGGCGGTAGCAAATCCCCCGGCGCAGTCAACTGTTTTTGCTGTTGGTAAATCTTCCCCAACTGGCGCATCACCTTGACAATTTCCCAAGGCATCGGCACAATTCTGCCCAGACGCTGTTTTCTCTCCCTAGCCCGCTGCCGGATTGCCTCTACAAAACTCGAAAACTCCTCAAATTTATCAGCACTTCGCTGCCAAATATGGTAGCGCCGCACAGTCAATATTTGTGGCGCTTGAAAATACAAAATTTCCTCGGTATCTAACTCAGCTTGCAGCGAAACTTGCCATTCCCCTGGCGGCAAATCGACAAGTGCCTCAAAGCCACTTTCCGAACTGTTAACCCAGTCGGGAAACACTTCGCCGACATCTTTTCTCCGCAAACCGTAGGCGCATTCTACAGAAATATCTCCGCACACAAAGCTTAATTTAGCAATTTTGCGATCGTGGTGACAGCACCAACCTGCGAACAAAATTTGACCCTGACGCTGTTCCCACACTACGGGTACATCTAACGATGCTTGAATTGTTGAAACCAACAGCGGATAAGTTGCCAAGAGATGCCAATTTCCGCCTGCTTCTTGGGCTTCTAGTACCACTTCGTGCCGTCCGGCAGGCGCTTGCAATTCAATAGTAAAACCCGCTTTCCTCGCAGCCGGAATATTAGAATGTGCTATCGCTATATCGCTTCTTTCTATGCCGTAAACGCCCGAAAATATTTTGTCATCAATTCGGACACGCACTGCTTTAATCTCAATCTTTGTGTTAAATACCCAGCCCACAATTAGGAGATTGGAATCGCTAATTTGCCAAGTAGTGGGTTGGTCTAACGAAAAAATATATTTCGGGAAGAGGTCACGGATTCGGCGCCTAAAACCCCACAAATTTTCTCGGATTTGCCACCAGTCAGAAGACTTGATTGCCTCAATTTCTGCCCGCACTCTTTCTGTTTCCTGGCGCGATTTTTCTAAGTCTTCCCGACTTTCATTTAATTTTTCCTGAGTTTGACTCTGTATTGTTTCCAACCACAGTAACTCAGCTAACTTTTGCTCCAATTTGAATTCTTTTTCTTCGTATTTTACCTGACTCTTCCCTAATTCTGCTTCTAATTCCAAGACTTTTGCTAAAGCTGTTTGAAATTGCGATTCTTTGCCGGCAAGCTGTACCTGAGTTTGTCCTAATTCTGCTTCTAATTCCAAGACTTTTGCTAAAGCTGTTTGAAATTGTGATTCTTTGCCTGCAAGTTGTACCTGAGTTTGTCCTAATTCTGTTTCTAACTTCAGGACTTTTGCTAAAGCTTCTTGAAATTGCGATTCTTGACCGGCAAGCTGTGCCTGAGTTTGTCCTAATTCTGTTTCTAATCCGAGCAGTTTTGCTAAAGCTTCTTGAAAATTTGATTCTTTGCCTGCAAGTTGTACTTGAGTTTCTCCTAATTCTGCCTCCAATCCCAACACTTTCGCCTGGGCTTGGTGAAATTCTTCTTGCCACTGTTTGATTTCGGAATTGCTGGTTTTTTGCTGTTTTTCCAGCAAGCGGATTTTTAGCCAATCTTCAAAAGGCCCGACAGAAGATGCTGGAAAATGAATAATTTTATCGCTGGCAGAATTCGATTCGCTGCCCAGATTGCCAGCTTGGGTTTCCAAAACTTGATATAGTTCTAAGGCTTCGGGAAAATATTGTTCTATTAAACTCGGCCTATGACTTTTGACAATATCATTTACTAATAAAGATTCTTCAAAATTGTCGGCAGGTATCGCACCTAAGTTAACGTTAAATTTGTCGTTGACTCGATCGATAAAAAATTCCGGAGTGTTGCCGATCGGGTAAACGTTGGCCAACAGACAGCGATCGGGAAAACGTTCGGACAATTCTAAGACTTTTTGGTTGTAGTGAATCCACATTTTTACTGCCATTTGCGGATTTTGCAGCAAGCTGACATCGGTTCCCCGGCGGTACAGCGAATCCACGACTTCCCAGGGCGATCGATAAACGCAGATGAAATTGGCTGTGGGAAGCAAATTTAGCCAAAAATCCCAAAACAGGGCGGTTCGCGGGTCTTTCCAGCCCCAATGGTTGTCAGTTTGTTGGTTTTGCGCGATCGCCCGTTTGGCAATTTCCACATATTCCGCTGCTACCGGAATCGTTTGTTCAAACGTACAGCCGAGTTCATCTATGCCGTGCGATCGTAAAACACTCTTGTGAAACTCAACAAAATCAACATTCTCGAAATGACCTTTCACATTTCCCACCGCCGGGCCCACCAACTGTTTACCAATATCAACTCCGACTTTCTGAAACAAAGAAGCCGTTAAAGATGTACCGGAACGGTGCATTCCAGTAACAATAAAAACCGACGGTTTGCTGTCATTCATACTCACAATTTCTCTCCCTCGCCCTAATTCCCACACCATTTTTACTCGCTACACCAGTTCCCAAAAACAATGCAATTTTCGACCCAATTCTAACCCTTTGTTCATCATTTATCCCCAATCGAAAATCCAGAATTCAAAATTTAAAATCGAATTATTCTCCCGCTAACCCGATCGCTCGCCTGACTTGAAACCACGTGCTTCTCAACTTCCAGAACTTGCTACTTTTCATTGCCACAACTAGACATTGCGATTGCTCTAGTTCTTGCTTGACATTCATCAACTGATTTTCAGTCTTCTCCAACTGCATTTGCAGAGACACCAACTGACTTTGAGTTTGTTCCAACTGCGAGTGAACTGAAATTAATTGATTTTGAGTTTCTTCCAACTTAGTATTAGATTCTTCTAACTGAGTTTCACTAATCATTAACTTACTTTGACTTTGCTCCCATTCTATCTTAGCCCCAGCTAGCTGAGTTTCAACCAATTGAAGTTTGAGTTGAGTAGACCCCAACAAAGACCGCGATTGCTTTTGCCTTACCAGCGATTGCACAGTGCAAGTTTCCAAAATCCATGTCAAACCGTAGTTATTGATTGCTTTAACGGTTAACACATCCTGCGGCCCCACAGAATTTTTCGGTAAATAACAGTTCCAACCCGACTGCAAAGCCAAATCAGTTTCAAAGTGTCCGGCCACATCCTGGCGATCGTAAAAAGGCTCGCACCTCTGCACAAACTCACCGTTTACCAGCACTTGCAAATCCTCAATTTTACCGCCGCCATTCAGATCTGCCGCCCATCCTTCCAGATACAAATTCTCCTTATTTGTAAAAGCAGCAACATCAACATATCCTTCCGGGTGCTGATTGAATTTCAACTCCGAAAAATCTCTAGATAGTTGATTTGTGACAACATACAAATCCTGAAACCTGCATATACCTTTTTCGATGCGGTGAACAAAAGCCTTACCTGCGCTAACTTTATCGACAACTTCTCTGACAAACTTTTCAGTTACATAAGTTGTGCCGTATTCCTCCTTATCTAAAGACTGACTTTCGCTGAGGGCGCTGAACAAAATACCATTAGCAGGCATTTCTACATTAGGAGCTCGCAAACACTCATCGTGAACGCTGAACATCAAAATACCGTTAGGAGTCAACAAATCATACAAATTTTGCAACCAACTTGTAAAAGTTCTTTCCGGCATATGGCTGAAAAAAGAATTAGCCAGAATGCAGTCAAATTTGCGATCGATTAAATAATTTTCTGGTTTTCCAGTCGAAACAATACCGCTAACGCCGAAGTATTCAGCTTGAAACTTAACCGCATTAGCATAAATATCAGAAACCCAAACTTGTTCCGGCGGCATTTCCTGAATCAAAAACCGTGTAAATCTACCGTAACCGCAGGCAAAATCTAGAAAAGATGGTACATTTTCAAAACTGCCAAAATGCCAATCCACAACCTGTTTAACAGTATCCAGGATGCGGCGCCCCAGCGAATAATAGCGCACCAAAGCCCGATCGCGATCGTCCTTGACATTGCTCAACGCAAACAAATACATTTCATCATTTTCGCAGATATTTAGTTTAAAATCTTCGGGAAACTTAGTTTGCTCTCGAATAAATGTTTCGATTACCGGATTTTGGACTAAATCTAAATTGCTCTCGCTCATTGTTTTCACAGAATTTTAGATGACTTCGGTTGACGCCCCTTTCACCAGAGAATCAGAATTAACAACAGTTAAACACGGTTCGATCAGCAAGTCAACGATGCCGTTACCGCAGGACTCAGTACAAGACTGAACTCTAAACATCGCCACATCAACGCAGCGATCCAGATAAGTTAAATCCTCATCTACCGTTCCCACAACCCCCGCATTCAAAAAATAAACCCCAGGATTTAGCAAACATTTAAACTGAAACTTCACGACAATTGTCGTTCCCGCTTCCACATACCTAACTGACTGACTAGAAGCCTTCAAAGAAGCACCAGCCAACTCAAAACCGCTAATCGTTTTAATCAACATTCCAAACCTCACCTTGGAAGTTGACCGCGAGAAAGTGACAGAGTAAGTGTAAACATAATCCTCACGACCGATCAAGTGATTTACCACAATTCCTTTCAGCGTCTCGATGTGCGGGTTGATAATTTCCGCTCCGCGAGACGGATACCTCACCGTATTCGACGGTATCATCCCCGGATCGTAAAATTCATCATAATGTTCCTGGGATTTCGAGTGATATTGCTCCGGTTTCACCTCCGTCTTTGTGCTTTCTAAATTAGCATCCTGAAGATTGTTGTCACTTTCTTGCTTTGTGAGTTGATTTAGCGATCGAATATCTGACTTCAGCCCCAATACTTTATCTGGATCTGCATAGATCAACTTTTGATACTTAGAAATTACCACCTTGGGCGTGTGAGCGAGCAGCAATTCTCCGCTATCCATTAAAATTGCTGACGTACAAAGTTGCACCACCGAAGTAGCAGCGTGAGACACAAATAAAATGGTGCCGCCACCTTCTTGAATGCTTTGCAAGCGGGCAAAACACTTGCGCTGAAAAGCTTCGTCGCCTACCGAAAGTGCTTCGTCAACCACCAAAATATCCGGTTCGACGCTAGTCGCAACAGCAAAAGCCAGCCTGACAAACATACCGCTGGAATAAGTTTTGACTGGCTGTTCGATGAAATCTCCAATATCAGCAAAAGCAGCTATTTCGTCAAACTTTGCTTCAGTTTCTTTTTGACTGAATCCCAGTATTTGAGCGTTGAAGAATACATTTTGCCGCCCGGTAAATTCCGGGTTAAATCCGCTTCCAAGTTCCAACAAAGCGGAAATTCGTCCTTTCACATCCACGCTGCCGGTGGTGGGCGTCAGCGTCCCCACAATTATTTGCAAAAGAGTGCTTTTTCCCGAACCGTTGCGGCCGACAATTCCTAGAGTTTGTCCTTGAGGAATTTCCAGATTGATGTCGTGGAGAGCCCAAAATTCGTCAGCGAGTTTTTTGCTGGGGTAAATAATTTCTTTTAAGCGGTCTCCTGGACGATCGTATCGCTTAAAGCATTTAGAAACATTTTTTAGTGAAATTACATTTTCTGTCATCCGATTTTAGATTTTAGATTTTAGATTTTAGATTGATATTATGTCCGATCTCACTAAAAATAGGTTCGTAGTGAGGACTTTAGTCCTCAGATTTTTATGAGGAATGCGAGTCCTCACTACAAACCTTTATTGGAATTTTAGATTTTAGATTGACTTGCGATCTCAAATAAGTTTACCAGGAGAAATTGGTTTAAAGCCGGAACCCTTGTAGGGAGAAATCAAAAAAAGACGATTCATTACTCGAATCCTCGGACTTCCAGGTAGAGGTCGCCCTCAACTGTCAACTGTCAACTGTCAACTGTCAACTGTCAAAGCACGTCAGCAAAAGCGGGGCGCAAACGGCGGTAAACTGCAAAACCTGCACAAAATATAGCAGCAGAAATCAGCGTGGCGACACCCCATTCACCCCAATGCTTGACTTCTCCAAGCAGTATCAGATCTCGGTAAATCTCGGAGATGGCGGCCATTGGATTGAGCCAAAATATCCACGCTCGCCATTCTTCGGGGATGATTGATGCTGGATAGACGATCGGCGTCAAATAAAACCAAAAATTTAGAATAACACCTAATGTCTGAGGAATGTCTCGCAAAAACACTGTCAAGCCCGCTGTCAAATATCCCAAGCCCGCTGTTAGCAGCAACTGAGGCGCCCAAACCAGTGGTAGCAAGAATAAAGTAGCGTTGAGCTTTTGCGTGGACACTGCTACGATCAAAATCAAAGCTGCTAAACCGAGAGAACTTTCAATAAAAGCTGTCAAAATCGGCACTAGCGGCAGCAAACCGAGGGGAAATACCACTTTTTTGACTAAATTTGGCTGCCCAACCACGGATACTCCCGATTTAATCAAACCGCTGGTGAAGGCACTCCAAGGCAATAAACCTGCAAACAGCCAGACTCCAAAGGTAATATCACTGTTTTCGGGGAACCCTGCAAGTTGGAGCTTTACCTTGAGGACGATCGAGAATACATAAGTGTAAATCACCAATTGCGATAGCTGATTCAGCAGCGGCCACAAATTGCCCAGAATCGAACCTTTGTATTGAGCTTCCAAGTCCCGGCGCACCAATGTTGTCAGTAGATGCAGCTTCGTCCACCGTTGGCTGCTTGCGGGCATCCTGCCGCGAGCCGATCGGGCTTTTTGGGCAACTCCTTTCACCGTTCTCAGCAATTTTTTCGCCCTCGTTCACTAACCTTCACACCTAAATCAACTCCAGCTACGATTGTGCAGCTTTTGCTAAACCGCAATTATTCCACAGCCCCGCCGCTTTGATCAAGCATCTGCTGCCAAAGATCAGACTCGGCGGTTGAAACCGCGTCTATACAAACGAAGTCTGCCTCCGCAGACTGAAGAAAATAAGAGACAAAATTGCAAAAGTCTTTTTAATCAATTTTTTGAGCGGGACTATAGCCCATCCTAGCTATTTTTGCTAGAGGTCTACTTTAGCCGATCGCCTGACTCACTGCTGAACGTATCGCCAGTTTTTGCTCGTCGTCGTAGCCCCACCGCTCAAAAAATTCCTCGTACTCGCCGCTAGCATTCTGCAAACTTTCCAGCATTTCGGACGCTACAGCTTTACAGGCGGGCATTTGCAGGATTTGAATCAAATTGTGCGATCGCCCCTGCACTCTAGCAGAACCCGCGGCTCTTTCCTCGCTTTGATGGCGCGAATGATAGACAACCATCGCCGACGACATCGCTAAATTTTTCACCAGCAGTTCTGCTACGATCTCAGGAGCCGATCGCAGCGCCTCGATAACTCCTGGTGACGGCAGATCTGCCACCTGTGCATCACCCGTCAGATAGGTAACAAAAAACCCCCGAGCACCGTTCTGTGTTTTCACCAGAGAGGCCACTGCTTGCTCGATCAGAGCCTCTGAAAGTCGATCGGCCTCAATTTCGGCCAACAAAGATTGAGTCAGCTCGATCGCCCCCTCAAAAGTTATGCTTTCCGAGGCTAATAAAGAAGATGGAATACTCATAGCGAACTCAATACTGGTAATGATTCCGCTCACAATTGTAAACAATTCCCATTGCCCGATCGCAAATAACTATGGCAATTATCTCCTCCAAACAACAACCACCCGACCCAAATCTACCCGAAGACATAGCCCCGGCCCCCCGGAAAAAAGCCGCCAAACCCCAGACGGAATCGCTACTAGAATCGCAAGAACTACCCGACGAAATCAACAACAAACAAGAAGACAAAATCCGGCCCCAGCGGTTAGCTGAATACATCGGGCAAAAAGACTTGAGAGAAGTTTTGGCGATCGCAATTGCAGCAGCCAAATCCCGCGGCGAACCGATGGATCACCTGTTACTGTACGGGCCACCGGGATTGGGCAAAACCACAATGTCGCTAATTCTAGCAGCAGAAATGGAAGTAGAATGCAAAATTACCACCGCCCCCGCCCTAGAAAAACCGCGAGATATTGTCGGATTGCTCGTCAGCCTCAAAGCAGGCGACGTGCTGTTTATCGACGAAATTCACCGCTTATCTAAAGTTACCGAAGAAATCCTCTATCCAGCGATGGAAGACTGCCGGTTAGATATTACGATCGGTCAAGGAAAAAGCGCCAAAATCCGCAGCATTCCGCTGAAACCCTTTACCTTAGTAGGCGCAACCACAAAAGTTGGATCGCTGACATCTCCATTGCGCGATCGCTTCGGCTTGATCCAAAGACTGCGCTACTACGAAATAGACGAACTGAGTCAAATTGTCCAAAGGAGCGCCCAAGTTCTCGACACTAAAATTACCCCAGAAGGAGCCGAAGAAATTGCCCGCCGCGCTCGCGGAACACCCCGCATTGCCAACCGCTTGCTGCGCCGAGTCAGAGACTACAGCGAAGTCAAAAAATTAAAGCCAATCAATGCCGAAGTTGCCTCCATCGCCCTCGAATTGTTCAACGTCGATCCGCTAGGTTTGGATTGGACAGATCGGTCTCTTTTGACAGCAATGATCGAAAACTTTAACGGCGGCCCGGTGGGTTTAGAAACCCTCGCAGCTTCTACAGGAGAAGACACTCAAACAATTGAAGATGTGTACGAACCTTATTTAATGCAAATCGGATTTTTGCAGCGAACAAGTCGGGGCAGAATTGCCACAGCGGCTGCTTGGAAACACCTAGGTTTTGTCTCACCTAAATTATTGTAACTTGTACGCTCTCGCTTCTTCGCGTTGCCAAAAAAAATCAAGCAATTAAAACTGTGGACGATTTAAAAACTCCTTCATGAGAGGATGCCGTTTAACAAAACCTAGAACACCGAGGAAGCTATCTATGAGGGCGCTAGCAAGAGGCGATCGGTGAGTTCAAAAAGGTGGGAAGTTAGCTACACTATACTAAAGCCAATTGCTTTTTCAACTCATTTCCCAATAGCTACCTATGCAAATCACCTTGAATCTTGACGAATCTCTTCTCAACGAAGCCCTGCTACTCACCAATCTCACCGCTCGAGAAGAACTGATTAAACTCGCTTTACAAGAACTTGTGCGATCGCGCCGCAAGAAAAACCTGCTAGACCTCGCGGGACAAATTCAGTTTGCTCCAGACTTCGACCACAAAGCCCTGCGCGAAACTCGTCATGTTGTTGATTGATACATCCGTTTGGATCGGCGTCTTCCGCGATCGTAGCGGTCAAGTTCGCCAACAGCTTGAAACTCCGATCGGCGATCGTGAAGTTTTCCTCATCCGACTTACCAAAAAAATGGGGTTTAAAGCCTCGCCCTTTTAGGGCGACTTTAATTAGTCCCTGCTATAATATTATCGTAGGCATCAACGATAAAATGATTATCTACGAAAGCAAATTAGAAGGAACACAAAATCAGTATGAAAAGCTGGATGCAGCTATTCGTACTGGTCGTTTTGTGCGTAATTCTATCATTCGTGCTTGGATGGATAATCAAATTAAAAGCCGCAATGAGGCTTATGCCTACTGCAAAACGCTAGCCGATCATCCAGAATTCCCTTGGGCTAAGCAATTAAACTCTCAAGCCCGACAAGCTCACGTTGAAAGAGCATGGGCATCAATCGAGCGGTTTTATCGGAACTGCAAAGCTAAAGTCCCAGGGAAAAAAGGTTTCCCTAAATTCCGCAAATCCCAAGTTAGAGACTCTGTAGAGTACAAAGTAACGGGTTGGAAACTTTCAGAAGATAGACGGCATCTAACTTTCACCGATGGGTTTCAAGCTGGGACTTTTAAACTTTGGGGAAGTCGAAACTTGCATTTCTCTCAACTCAACCAAATCAAAAGGGTTCGAGTAGTTAGAAGACACGACGGCTATTATGCACAGTTTTTAATCGACCACAAAAGGGAGGAAAAGAAAGAATTAACAGGCAGACAAATAGGACTAGACGTAGGTTTAAATCATTTCTACACCGATAGTTTTGGTGAAAAAATAGACAACCCGAGATTTTTGAGAAAAGACGAACGTAGGATTAAAAAGCTACAGCGTCGTCTATCTAAAACTCAAAAGGGAAGTAAGAAGAGAGTCCAAGCTAGAAATAAATTAGGTAGAGCGCATCTCAAGGTATCGCGCAGACGTAACGATTGGGTATGTAAATTAGCCCAGCGCGTCATACGGTTTAACGACTTAGTAGCGATTGAGAACCTAAAAGTGCGTAACATGATTAAAAACCACTATCTAGCTAAATCAATATCTGATGCTGCATGGTATCGTTTCCGAGAGTGGTTAGAATATTTTGGTGTAGTTTATGGTGTCCCCGTGATCGCTGTTAATCCAAGCTATACAAGCCAGAATTGTTCTAATTGCGGACAAAAAGTAGTGAAAACTTTAAGTACCCGAACTCACAAGTGTCCGCACTGTGGCTATATCGCAGATCGAGACGAAAACGCAGCCATCAACATTCTTAAATTTGCTTTTAAACAATCAGCAACTACCGTGGGGCGCACGGAATGTGAAGTCTCTGGAGAGATTCCCCTCTGCTTGGTTTTGGAAGCAGAAAAAAGTAAGGGAACTCCGCGAAAGAGAAAACCTAAATAGTGATATTTAGAATCCCCGTCCCTTTTAGGGCGGGGAGTACGTCAACTCGAAACACAAGATTACGTTGAACTCACAATTCATTCTTGGCAAGCGGCGGCCCGCATTTACTATGACTTGCGCCGCCAAGGGCTTACCGTTCGCAGCCCCATCGATTGCTGTATTGCTCAAGTCGCACTGGAAAACAATTTACTTTTGATTCACAACGATCGCGACTTTGAAACCATTGCCCAAGTGCGATCGCTCCAACACCTTCGCTTTCAACCTTGAGTCTTTCCTGCAAAATACCAATGAGCAACTGCTGCTTGAAGAGTGCTGGGCAGCAACCTACTCGATCCCTGGCTCATAATAATCAATCATCAACTATCCGCAGCCAGCCGCAACTCCCGCAAAATCTTTTCTCGATCGCGCGCAATTTTTATAGCAGTTTCCCAAGTAAAAGTAAAAGATTGAAAAGAATCAGAATCAATCCGATCTTCATCCAAATCCACAATCACCTGCTTAAAAATCTCAAATAACTCTTCTTGCAATAAATCAATTTCATCCAAAGTTTTAGCTTGGCGAATTTTTTGAATCAAACTTAAAATAGCCAAATTAAACTGATCTGCTTGATTCTTTTGTTTCTCTAAAAAGCGCGAGCGCAACTGCCAAAGCCAAGACACAAAAAGCGTTACGATTGACAATGATAAACCCAGAAAATCAGAATTAGCAACCCAAAAATCCGGCTTTTCGCGATCGTAATAAGCCTGAGCGCCCTCATGTAGGGGCAAAGCCAAACCCCCATTTCCTCCAGGCTGACTAATCATTGCCGCCAGCGAATTAGCAGCTACCAAATTGCGGCGGTACTCGAACAAAATTCGCGTAATTTCCCGCACGATCTCCGGATCGACATCCTTCCGGGCCAACAGAGTAGCCTGCACTCCCACGGTCGCCAAATCTGCATCGGGAACAGCCGGATCGGCTTTGTAAGTACCCTTAGGAATCATATCGGCTTCCAAATAAGGCAACTTTATTTTCATGGCAGATCCTTGGTCGATCTGTACTAGCTTTCCCTGCGTATTTTGCAGCAAGTTTCTAACCAGATCGCTGCCGGGAGGCAGTACCCTGAAAATAGCATCAACCTCCCCATTACTAAATAATTTACTAGCCTCTGTCCAAGAATTTGGAGTAAACATAAAATCGGTTTCTTTTAAACCATAATGTTCGCTCATCAACCAAAAAGAACTGTAAGAACCACTGCCTCTTGCCATCAGTGCAATATGTTTGCCTTTTAAATCCGAAATACTTTTAATTCCCGACTGTTCGGAAACAATTAAATGAAAAACTTCCTTAAACAACGAAGCTATTACCCGAGCAGAAGGTACCGCAGCCGTATCGTTTTGTACGATCGCTAACTGAGCCTCATTCGACTCAAGCTTCCGCATATTTTCCTCAGCACCTTGAGTTTCAATAACTTGAATGCGGATGCGCGGATTGTGTTTCACGACGACATCAGCAAGTGCCTGTCCGAAAGGGTAATAATTCCCAGTTTTTGTTCCCGTGGCCAGTGTTAATTGATAGACTCGCTCCTTGTCTTGGTGAAGCTTCCAGCCAAAAGCTCCAATCAGGACAAAGCTTAAGAGAGCATTGAGACTCGATCGATAATGGCAAAATTACAAGTATTGTAGTTGAAAATCAAAAGAAGACTCGGGAAATTCGACGCGCCCGATAGGGGAGGAGTCAATGCCCTGCGCGGGCCCCATTCCCAATGCCCCATTCCCCATTCCCTATGCCCCATTCCCCATTCCCAATTCCCCATTCCCAATTCCCCATGTTACTATCCCTCAGAATAGAAAACTTTGCCCTAATTGACCGCCTGGATCTAGACTTTGGCCCGAGTTTGAACGTATTTACAGGGGAAACCGGGGCTGGAAAATCGATTATCTTAGATGCGATCGATGTAGTTTTGGGCGGGAAAGTCGATCGCCGATCGATTCGCACCGGAGCAACGCGGGCAATATTGGAAGCTACCTTTGAATTAGACTCATCCGCCGCCAAGTGGCTCTTCGAGCAAGAAATCGAACCCATAGATGGCAATTTAGCCGTTTGCAGCCGGGAAATTAACGTATCTAGCGGTGCTTTGCGGAGTCGATCGCGTTTGAACGGAATTCTCGTCAACCGCCAGTTAATGGAGCAACTGCGCGATCGGCTTGTGGAAATTACGGCCCAAGGCCAAACCGTCCACCTCGGCCAAGAAACTCTCCAGCGAGAATGGCTGGATTTGTACGGTGGTAAAAAACTCACTCAAGCGCGATCGACAACCAGCACCGCGTGGCTGGGGGCTGCCAGCGCCAAAACAGCCCTCAACCGCAGGCGTCAGTCGGAACAACAGCGGCTGCAAAGACTGGATTTGTTAGAATACCAAGTCCGAGAACTTAGCGAAGCCCACATCGAAGACGGCGGGGAACTCGAACAGCTAGAACAAGAATCAATCCGCCTCGGCCACGTCGTCGAATTGCAGCAGCAGAGTTACCGAGTTCACCAGACCCTTTACCAAAACGACGGCGATAGCGCCTCAGCCGCCGACTTGTTGAGCAAAGCCGAGGAAATTTTAAACGACATGGTAGTCTACGATGTCCAGTTGCAACCAATTTTAGAAATGGTCAGCGACGCCCTAGCTCAAGCCACAGAAGCCAGCAGCCAAATTAGCAGCTACGGCGAACAATTAGAAGCAGATCCCGAAAGACTCGAAGAAGTAGAAGATCGGATTCGCGAACTCAAACAAATTTGCCGCAAATACGGGCAGCTCTCAGAAGCGATCGCCTACTACCACAGCATCCAAAACGAACTAAACGAACTTTTAGAAGGAGGCGAGTCAATGGAAGCCTTAGAACTCGCATATCAGACCGCATTAGAGCAATTAAAAGACGCTTGCAGCCACCTCACCATCCTGCGGCGCTCCGCAGCCCTGAAACTCGAAACCCACCTCGTGGGAGAACTTAAGCCCTTAGCGATGGAAAAAGTCCAATTTCAAGTCGCAATCTCGCCCTGTAGCCCAACCGCCACCGGTGCTGACCAAATTGCCTTTTGTTTCAGCCCCAACCCGGGGGAACCGCTGCAACCTTTGGGGGCGATCGCCTCCGGGGGAGAAATGAGCCGCTTTCTACTCGCCATCAAAGCCTGTTTTTCCCAAATAGAAAGCGCCGGCACCCTAATTTTTGACGAAATCGATGCCGGAGTCTCCGGGAGAGTCGCCGGTGCGATCGCCAAAAAGCTCTATCAACTCTCCGACAAACACCAAGTTTTGTGCGTCACCCACCAGCCCCTAATCGCCGCCATGGCCGATTGTCATTTTCGCGTCAACAAACAGACGATCGCAGCAGAATCAAGTATCGGCGAAGCAGCCAACACCGCACCGGGCGAACGCACAGTAGTCAGAGTTGACTCCCTCAACAGCCAGCAGCGGCGCGAAGAACTCGCCCAACTCGCCAGCGGTCGATCGGCCCAGGAGGCGATCGCCTTTGCCGAATCACTGCTCGTCGAAGCCGCCGGATTGCGCCAAAGTCAGTCCGCCAAACCCTCAAATTAGCAGCATTGCTCCCGAATCGCCAATCAAAAATAGTGTTGTGAGTAAATCCACCTAACGTGAACTACCCACCACCAACGCTTGCGCCCATGGTGGGGGCTTCCGACTTCGACGGCGACTGCCTCACAGATGTCTTTCGACCCTCCAGGCGATCGGGGGGTCAAAAGGCGGAGTTTTCCAGAACCGGAGGTTACACTAAAAAGGACAACTGCAAATCTTACAAAAAAAGCTCACAGCCCCCTGATTTTAGTCTAGGGATTCGAGGGCATAGCAGCAAAATTGACAGAAATTCTAGTTAAAAAGCACAATTGTGTACAGAAGGGCACACATCACCAACAAAAACTGGTGGTGTCACAATTGCCCCTAGTCCTAGAATGCCATCCCTTTTTTAGCAGTCCTGCAACACGCATTCCTGTTCCTGCGGGCAATCTCTGCGACAGGGCAAACCTACTTCAACCGGGCGCGCACAATGCCAAAATCACTTAATAAACCATTAAAACACCATTCGCAATCTCTCAAAAGATTCCAGCCATCACACCGTGACCTTACCGTCTCCCTCGCAGTTGACCAGTAATGCCAACTGCATCTCTCTTGCCCTAGGCCCGGACTTCTGTAAACTGGGAAAAGTTTCACACATACTTGAGTCAGGTGCGGTCTGTCACTCAAAAGATGAACTTGCCCGCTGTCCTAGCTTAGACTAACCCTTACACTTAAGCTTCTGTAAAGGTCTATGAATCCTCCTGCATCTTCCACAAATTACTCTTCTCTCGACAACGTGATAGATGTCACTCCTATCACCAGTGAAAATAATCATCAAGAACCCTACTCTCCCCCTACGCCTCCTCCCGCCGAACCCGAACCCGAACCCGAACCTGTGGCTGCCCCGGCCCCTGCTAGCAGCAGTGCCATTATCCCGCGCCAAGGAGTTACCAACATTCTGGCGCACCTAAATAAGGAAAGTTCTGTAGCAGCAGTTAAGGAAGTAGAAGAAAAACTTAAGGTTGTCAATCAAACCCTCGGAATGCTCGACAACATCCTGGAGAGCGAGGGATTTGATGCTATCCTCAACGATATGTTGCAGTCGATTACCCTCAAAACAGGGGAATTGCTCAATGCCGATCGCACTACGATATTTTTATTAGACGAGGACAAAAATGAACTCTGGGCGATCGTCGCTAAAGACGAAAATGGCAAAAGCCTAGAAATCAGAGTTCCCGCCCACGTGGGTATTGCAGGAGAAGTAGCCACTGAAAAAAAAGTGGTTAACATCCCTTACGATTTTTACAGCGATCCGCGATCGGCTAACGCCAAAAAAATTGAGGAAAAAACGGGCTACCGCACTTATACAATGCTGGCAATGCCGCTGCTCAAGGAAGGAACAAACGAGTTAGTAGCAGTCGTTCAACTGATTAATAAACTAAAACCCGATCACCAAAATCACGCTACTATCCACGAACAAATCGACAAGAGTGGATTCACGGAAGAAGACGAACGAGTTTTCAATGAATTTGCTCCCTCGATTCGCCTAATTCTCGAATCCTCCAAATCTTTCTACGCAGCAACTCAGAGACAGCGGGCCGCCACGGCGCTGATGAATGCCGTCAACGCTCTTTCTAAGAGCAGTCTCGACTTAGAAGATACCCTCAAAAGGGTGATGGATCAGGCCAAAGAACTCATGAATGCCGATCGCAGCACCCTGTGGCTGATCGACGAAGATAGAGATGTACTGTGGACGAAACTCCCCAACAAAGAAGGCATACTTACAAAAATTTCCATACCCAGAACAGCAGGTTTTGCAGGTAGTGTTGCCGAATCGGGCAAACCGCTGCTGATTCCCTTTGACGTGTACGACAACCCCAGCGCCAAAACTTCGCGAGACACCGACGAAAAAACCGGGTACCGCACTTGCAGTATGCTGTGTATGCCAGTGTTTAACTCCGACAATAAATTGATTGGAGTTACGCAGTTAATCAACAAAAAACGACAAGGAGAATTCCCGCCCTACAACCCAGTAGATTGGCCAAACGCCCCCGAACAGTGGAAAGCGAGTTTCAATAAAAACGACCTGGACTTTATGAAGTCGTTTAACATCCAAGCAGGAGTGGCGCTGCAAAACGCCAAACTGTTTGCAGAAGTCAAACAGCAAGAACAAAGACAAAAAGATATGCTGCACGCCCTGACAAACGGCGTGATTTCTACAGATAAAAAAGGCAATATAGTCGCAACAAATCCCAGTGTCCAAAAATTACTGGGTATCAGCGAGGCCGAATTAGCCGAAGGCCAATCTTTGCGGGAGTTAATTAAGTTAGAAAAAGGCGATTTCCCCAGGTGGTTCGATGCGTCTCTGTCTCCCAAAAACGAGAAAGATCGCCAGCAGTATTACCCCGATCAAGTTTTGCTCTCCTGTGAAGGAGAATCGCAGAGTATCAATCTCTCGATTAACTCAATGACTGACGCTACCGATCCCAACAAGGTCAACGGCGCGTTAGTCGTCATGGAAGATATTAGCAGCGCCAAGCAAGTCAAAAACTTGATGTACCGTTACATGACTCCAGAAGTAGCCGAAGCGCTGTTAGCTTCAGGGGATACAGGATTGGGCGGCAAACGGAAGGAAGTTTCGGTGTTGTTCTCAGATATTCGTGGCTACACCACACTTACGGAAAAATTGCAAGCCGAAGAAGTGGTGGAGATGCTCAACAAATATTTTGAAGTGATGGTAGATGTCGTATTTGAGTACGGAGGCACTCTCGACAAATACATTGGCGACGCTCTGATGGCAGTTTTTGGCTCTCCAGCGCCCCTCATAGATGATGCCTGGTGCGCCATGCAAACCGCAGTGAAAATGCGGAAAAAACTAGCAGAATTCAATAAAGCTCGCAAAGATAATCACGAGTTACCCATCAGTATTGGCATGGGTATACATTCCGATCAAGTGGTCAGCGGCAACATCGGCTCAACTAAACGCATGGAATTGACTTCCATCGGAGACGGCGTAAACCTCGCCTCTCGCTTAGAAGGCGCAAGCAAGCAGTACGGAACTGATTTAATTGTCAGTGACAATACTTGCAGAAAGTATAAAGATAAGCTCCACCTGCGAGAACTAGACTTTATTACTGTCAAAGGCAAAAGCGAACCCGTGATCATTTACGAACTCGTCGGCATCAAAGCAGGCTGCTCCGACATTGGCGAAGACCTCGACCCCAAAAAGGAAAAAGCTATCACAGCTTACAATGAAGGTCGCGAATATTACAAGACACCAGTCACTCAAAAACTAACCGATGAGGAGGTAAAAAAAATATTAAATAATGTGGCGGAGATGTCGGATACACAAATCAAGAAACTTTCCTATACAGTCGAGGAACAGTTGGAACACGAACTCAAGAAGTTGTTACATCAACTCAAAAAGCTGTCAGAATACGATCGTAAAAATCTGTCGGAAGCAGACAAACTAATTGAGGTGTTGCAGCCAGAAATTGAACTGCTGAAATTGGAAGGTATCAAAAACCTCTCGGAAGATGAAGCAAAAATGTTGCTGCAAGCCAAAATCAAGCAGCTATCAGCAGAGGATATCAAAAACTTGCAGGAGGGCGAGATTAAAAAACTGTTGGAAGTAGACATCTTAGAAGCATCAAATCCCAAAATTAAAAGGCTGAAACCCGCAGATATCAGGCAGCTATTGCAGGCGAAAATTAAAAGTCGGGCCTCGGAGACAGTTGCAGAAATGCTAGATGAGGAATTTGAAAATCTGGGCCTCGATCGCGTCAAAAAAATCCTCAGCGAGTTTAAAAAAGCCTTAGAACCAAAAGCCAAGGAAGCTTTTAGAGACGCAGAAAGCAAATTTAACCTTGTTCTGGAAGTTGATCCCAAAAACAAGGCAGCTAAACTGCACGTCGATCGCTGTGGGTTATATAAGCTCAGCCCTCCCGACGTACTAAACTGGGACGGCGTGTGGAATCTCACAGAAAAATAGCAGCGGCGCCTGGGCGCGGAGGCGATCGCGATCGGGGGTGCACCTCCCCTCCAATCAATTAACCTTAATATCCTGTTGGGGCAATTTTAAATCAGCTCCAACAGGTATGATTGTTAGATAACCCGACAAGAGACTCGCTTGCCTCGCCACCGCCAGATACCCGCATTGTCCGGTGTTTGGCGACAACAAACACAGCACTTCTACCTTCAGAAGAGCTTCAAAAAGAATTAGGACTTGCGCCGGCATTACCCAGTTTCTCAGAAAAATCTGGGGCAAAGGCGACCTAACATCCACTCAAAAACCGGGTTTTTTACCCCGCGCCCGTAAGTCTTAATAACTTTGGCGGCTCCTGAAAGCAGCTTGCTTTCAGCAGAAAGCTAAGGTTCTAGTCTTAGATATAGAAAACTACTAGCATCAGTTATGGATAATTGGAATTCGCAATCGGGAGATATTGAGTCGGTAGATCAGGTTTACCAACTATTGCTAGAGATTGCCCGCAGCTCGCTCTCAGATATCCCCAGAATCCCCGAAAACATCACTCAAAAGTCTCTTCCCCTGCTCCAAAAATTACAAAGCATTCAGCAAAGACCGCAGGGACAAGCGTTTAAATCTGATTCGTTTTCGGTAAACGATCTCGAATGGGTGGCTCAAGTCCGCCAACTGCTAGAAGAACTGACCCGCCAGTCTTTGTCGGAACGGCCAAAAATGCCAGAAAACATGGCAGGCAGAGCTTTGACTCTGGCAGATAAGGCACAAAGCATCAAAGAAACCATAGAAGAAAATGCAGCCCCCAGCCCAAAAGATGAAGATGAGAACTCGTTTCAGTCTCCAGAGGCGCTGCTGAATCTATTGCACCAGAGTTTAAAAACTCAGCGGGCCAAAAGCTACCAACCAGACGCTCCCGAATGGCACCAACTCTTGACCATGCTAGATGTAGTACAGTCAATTTACAAGCAAATTCAACGTTAAATGACAAATGACGTGCGATCGCTCAACACAATTTATCAGAGGCTCGATCGCCGCGCCGATCGTATTCAGCAGGGAGACAGGCTCAGAAGGCAAGTTGCCAGACATCAGCACAGTTCAACCAAAACATGAGGTTGGCTTTCGAGTCCGGCCTGGCGATCGCGAGTTCGATTCCGCTCAAATAAAGTCGGGCGCATCAAAACATCGACGGAATCAGACTCGAGATCGTGACGTAGCGATCGAGTTCTCGATCGAGTGCAATAGCCGCTCGCTTTTGAAAAATCCGCCGGCAGCGTCGAAATTTGTAGCAAAGTGCGGTAAGGATCTATGTCTCGGCAATAATAAAGCTTTGGAGAAAGCCCGATCGCTCTTAAAATGCTATCAAAGGGGTTTAATAGTTGAAAATGGGAAATTTGAGATTCAAGTCTCAATCCCAGTCAAAACCTATAGCGGTTCTCAGAAAAGCTCAACTTTACTTATAGCAACTGGCTGTGCATGGCCCAAGTCTGGGGGTTGCACAGCGATGGCTAGAAAAAGTACGGTTCGGCCGTGAGAACCGATATCGCATTCACCCCGATCACTTGTTAACTTGGAGATATTGAATTGTGGACTTATCGCTAATTCCGGCACAGCCGAAACCAGGACTGCTTAATGTCCTGATCGAAATTACCGCCGGTAGCAAAAACAAATACGAGTTTGATAAAGAGATGCAAGCCTTTGCACTCGATCGCGTGCTCTATGCCTCAGTCCAATATCCTTGCGACTACGGCTTCATACCCAACACCTTAGCCGATGACGGCGACCCCCTCGACGGCATGGTGATGATGGACGAGCCCACATTTCCAGGGTGCATCATCGCGGCCCGTCCGATCGGAATGCTGGAAATGATCGACGGAGGCGACAGAGACGAAAAACTGCTGTGCGTTCCCGACAAAGACCCCCGTTACGCTCACGTGAAGTCCCTCAAAGACGTAGCCCCCCACCGCTTGGACGAAATAGCCGAATTTTTTAGAACCTACAAAAATTTGGAGAAAAAAGTGACCGAAATTCTGGGTTGGCAAGATGTCGATCTAGTAATGCCGCTAGTCGAAAAGTGCATCGCAGCCGATCGCAAATAAGTAGTACCTTGCGCCTGCATCCTCGACTGCAACCCGACAAAAAATTCAGGAAGCCCAACTTAATGCAACCGATCCGCGTCTAGGACGTGCAGTCGAGGAGGGGGTGGCTAGAATGTAAAATCATTCGTGAATGCCGAGCCACCGGAACGGCATTCCTCAACCAGCCACCCCGCCACAATCTTGAAAAAAATCTTAGTCATAGAGTAAGATTAAGCGCAAATTCTCAGGAAGCGGGCGAATGCGTTCTAATTGTGAGGAAAGTTTACCCGAACACTAACATCAACGCTATCTTAATCTCAGGACAGTGCCGCACGCCAGGGATCCCACAGGGTGCAAAAATGGTCTCTAAAGCGCGATCTCTGTTACAGCAACCGATCGCGCACAGGTTGAGGCTTCTAACAACCCAAGTGTTCGGTAAGTCTAGATTTCCGGGTTGGGTACTCGGATAGTTTCCTATAAAGCGTTTTATAGTACGGATTGCTAAAAACAAAACACTAAAAACTAAACACTAAGATCTCAACTCCCAAGTTCCTGCGCCCAAACCTAAAAAAGATGCCAGATTCCGCACCCTCTCAAACCACTCCACAGCCTTCAGATCGGAAAGCCAGTATGGAAAATAGTCCTTTGACCGAGTTTGTCGTTCAGTTTTGGGGCGTGCGGGGCAGCATCGCCACCCCCGGCAGCAAAACAATTCGCTATGGAGGCAACACCTCTTGCGTAGAAATGCGATTGGGCAAAAAACGCCTGATTTTTGACGGCGGCACTGGTCTGCGAGTTCTGGGCCTCAACCTGCTGCGACAAATGCCGGTCGAAGCTCATATGTTTTTCAGCCACACTCACTGGGATCACATTCAAGGATTCCCGTTTTTTACTCCTGCCTTTATCCCCGGGAACTGCTTTCACATTTACGGAGCGATCGCCCCCAACGGCACTACAATCAAACAGCGTCTTGCCGATCAAATGCACCACCCCAATTTTCCAGTCCCCATCCAGGTGATGCAGTCAGACCTCAAATTTAACGATTTGACGCCGGGGGATATTCTCGAACTCGATGATGTGAAAATCGAAACGGCACTGCTCAATCACCCCAATACTGCGATCGGATATCGAGTCACCTGGGAGGGACACACGGCCGTCTACTGCACCGATACAGAGCATTTTCCAGATCGGCTGGACGAAAATGTGGTACACCTAGCTCGCGGCGCAGACGTGCTCATTTACGACGCCAACTACACCAACGAAGAGTATTACGACTTCAAAAACCCAAAAGTCGGTTGGGGACACTCAACTTGGCAAGCCGGAGTAGAAATAGCGAAAGCTGCGGGAGTCAAAAAGATCGTGATGTTTCACCACGATCCGGGTCACGACGACAATTTTCTCGATCGCGTTGAAGCAGACGTGCAAGCAGCTTTCGCCAATAGCTGCTTGGCCCGCGAAGGCATGAGCATACCAGTGATCTAAAAAACCCATCCATGGGGGCTGGGAAAAAACTCCTCCAGACCGCAGAAATTAGCAGCCAGAAGGCAGAACCAAAATGAACCACAAAACCCCCCCCAAGCGTCGCTCTCGTGCCTTGCGGGGGCTTTACTCAACCTTGCTGGTGTTGATAATTGTCTGCTGTACCGGAGGCGGATGGGTGGCAGCCCAGACGGCAGGCTCCAACACTCCGGCGCGACTTGCTCAGGTGTCTGCTATTGAAGATAATGGCACTGTCGATCGCATCCCCGAACGCTACCAACTCGGACAGCAACTCTACCTAGAAAACTGCGCCACCTGTCACATCGGTTTACCGCCGCAAGTATTGCCAACAGAAACCTGGCGCCGGTTGCTGCAAGATTCGCAACACTACGGGCAAACCCTGAAACTCCTAGTAGACCCGCCCCGCCTGCTAGTCTGGAACTACCTGCAAACTTTTTCGCGTCCCCAAGCCAAAGACCAAGAACTCGCCTACCGAGTCGCCACCTCTCGCTATTTCAAAGCTTTGCACCCCAGAGTCAAGCTGCCGCAACCGGCAAATATCAGCAGTTGCGCTACTTGTCACCCCGGCGCGTCTAAATACAATTTCCGCCAGCTTACCTCTGAGTGGGAAAATTCCCCGTAACGAAGATTAGGTTCGCTCCTGTAAATAACTTACAATTTTAATTATTGTGGGGTGGGCGTCCCGCCCGCCCGTCCAGAAAGAGCGGGCGGGACGCCCACCCCACAAGCTTGTGTAAATTATTTAATTTCCATTCCTTAGGTTCGATCCTTTGGACTTCAGTCCTCAAAATTTAGGAAAATTATCAATAAAGTCCTTACGACAAACCACTGAAATTAGGACTAAAGTCCTCACTACAAACCTATTTTATACAGTTTGTAGTGAGGACTTTAGTCCTCGGGAAAAGAAGGACTGAAGTCCTCACTACAAACCTGTTTCTTAGCCCGTATTCCGCATCCCGGCTGCAATACCATTAATCGTCAGCAAAGCTCCCCGCAACAACTCACCCTTGCTGTAACGGGAGTGAATCACCCCAGGTACTCCGCCAGTACCGTGTTGCCGCAAGCGTTTCAGCAGCGAAACCTGCAACAAACCCAAAGGCACAATTGTGGCATTTCGCAACTGCACAGAGCGCTGAAGCGATGGATCTCCATCCAACAAACTCTGGTGTCCGGTAATAGTTAAAACCAAACCCCGAATCAAGTGGAATTCCGCAGCAATTTGCTCGAACAAAGCCTTAAAACGCTCTCTGTCAGCCGGTAACGCCAATTCCCTCATGTAGTGTTCTGCAATTTGCAAATCCACCTTAGATAAGGTCATTTCTACCTTGGAAATTACCATTCTAAAAAATGGCCATTTCAGATAAAAATACTGCAAAAGTTTTAAATGTTCTTCCGGTTCTTCCAGCAAATACTCTTGTAAAGCTGTGCCGACACCGTACCAAGAAGGCAACAACACACGGGTTTGAGTCCAGCTAAACACCCACGGAATTGCCCGCAAACCGCTGATGTCTTTCTTGCCACCACGGCGGGCCGGGCGAGAACTAATTTGCAACTGACTGATTTCTTGAATCGGGGTAACGTGGTGGAAGAAATCTACTAAATCCGGCTGTTCGTAGATTAAATTACGGTAGTGCGATCGCGATTTCGCCGATAACTCTTCCATAATCTCGTTCCAAGAGTCGATTCCATCGAAACCAGTGTGCAGCAAACTAGCTTGAATTACCGCAGCCGCCACGGTTTCTAAATTGTAAAGCGCTAACTCCGGCAAAGAATATTTAGAAGCCAAAACCTCGCCTTGTTCCGTAATCTTAATTCGCCCGCTGATACTCTTTCCGGGCTGAGCCAAAATCGCTTTGTAAGCAGGCCCGCCTCCGCGCCCTACTGAACCGCCACGGCCGTGAAAAATTCGCAATTCTACTTCGTGCTTTTCCGCAACCATTTGCAAAGCTTTTTGAGCTTTGTGAATTTCCCAATTGCTGCTGAGGAAACCCGAATCTTTATTACTGTCCGAATAGCCCAACATTACCTCTTGCAATTTGAGGTTTCGGATTGGACTGTGGAGATTTTGTTTGTCTTTTTCCGCTACTTCCTGCGCGTATCCTCCGCTTAGCAAAGCTCGATAAAGTGGCAGTTCAAATATCTGCTGCATTACTTCCGGTGCTTTTTTCAAATCTTCCACCGTTTCAAACAAGGGGACTACTTGAATGCTGCTAATTCCTGTCGCCGGATCGTAAAGTCCTGATTCTTTTGCTAACAGCAAAACTGCCAGCATATCGCTGACATGGTGGGTCATGCTGATGACGTAAGTTTCGCAAATTTCCGGGCCGAACTCCTGGTGCATTTGCCGCAATATGCGGAAGGTATTAATTGTCTCGCAAGTTTTGGGAGAAAATGGCAATTCTGCGGGAATTAATGGGCGGCGAGTTTGCAATTCTGTTGCTAGCCATATCACTCGATCGCCTTCTGACATTTCATTGTAAGATTTGGGCAAAATTTGCAAGTATTCTGCAATTTCGCTCAAAGCGTCGGAGTGTACTGTTGACTCTTGGCGGATATCTAGGTAAGCCAAGTTAAATCCGTAGATTTCTATTTGACATAGCAGATTTTCCAAGTCCCGACAGCTCAAACCGGTTTCGACTAAATTGCGCTCGATGAGCTGCAATTCGGTCAAAAACTCGGTTCCCGATCGATAAAGGCCGGTCATTCCGGGATGTTCCGACAAGGCTTCGCGCTCCCGCTGCAATTCGTCTCCTTTGTAGAGGCGCCAGTTGCGATCGCGCGTATTTTCCAGTCGCTGGAGTACGTAGGCGAGTTTCAACCGATAGGGCTCTTGACGGTAGCGGATCGCCCACTGCTCGTAAACCTCGGGAAATTCGGATTTGTCGCGATCGAGCGATTCGAGCAATTCCGGCAATACGTCGCTCCAGTGCAGCGACAAACTCAAAAGTTCGTTCAACCGCTTCACCGCATTGATGTACTTGCACAGCACTAAATGGCGTTGATAGCAAGCAGTTTGCCAAGTAACTTTTGGGGTGACAGAAGGATTGCCATCTCTGTCGGAGCCTACCCAAGAACCGAACTTGCAAAAATTGTAACTAGGTGGTTTCAGGTAAGGGTAAGAAGCGTGGAGCGCTTGCTTTAAGCGTTGGTAGAGCTCTGGAATCGCATCAAACAGCACTTCGTCGAAGTAGTGCAGGGTGTACTCCACCTCGTCAAGCACAGTCGGTTTGAATTGGTGCAGCTCGTCAGTGCGCCACCAGAGGCGAATTTCTTCCATGAGTTGCTCTTGAAGAGTCGCAGCTTCCCAGGAAGACACCGGGTAGGGGCTTTCTGAGTCTGCCCCGAGTACCTGAAATTTCTCGTCAACTTGGTCTAGCTTTTGGAGAATCTTCGCCATCCGGCGCTGCTTGGTGCGGATCGTGTTGCGGACAATTTCTGTCGGGTGGGCGGTGAATACTAAGCGGATGTCTAACTGATCGATCAAGCGCTGGATTTGCTGGCTGGGTACGTTCAAGCGCAGCAGCATCGGGAACAGTTGGTGAAATGTTCCGGCGTCTTTGGCGATCGCCTCGCTGCTGTCTATCTTGCTCAGAGCTGTTTGGGCGGGGCCTTCCCTGTGTCGCGGGCGATCGGGCGCATCCGTTGCTTGTCCCGGCAGCTTAGCAAACATCCGCCCACCAGCATCGTTGCTGCCAATGTAAGCTAGCTGCTGGTCTCGCTGTTCGTAGTGCTGTTCGACAATGTTGATTAACTGAAAATACAGTGCAAAAGCGCGAGCGGCGCGGATGGCTGCGTTGAGATCGAGTTTTTCGATTAGCTGTAGGACATTCGACTCGCGAAAGTGAGTGGCTTGTCCCTCGGCCGAATTGACCGATCGCATTTGTTGGAGCAAATCCACCAATTCCTGCCCGCACTCCTGTCGCAGCACCGATTCCCACAAGTCCTCTACTACTTTGAGGCGATTGCGCAGAAACAGGTCTGATTTTGAGTAAGGGGCAGAATGGGGAATAGATGGTGTATCAATAGCCTGTTCTGAAGACTGGAGGACTGAACTCATCGGGCTGTTCCTCAATAGCTGCGGGTGTCTAGAAAATTGTATTGTTTAGTTTCACCTAAAAAACTTTTATTTGCAGTCAAATTTGAGACATCTTATACAATTTGCGATTTGCGAGTGCGGATGACTGATGACAATGGTTTGGAGTACGGGGCTTCCCGCTCGTCTTTCGGTGAAGGCACTGATGGAGAGGCTAGAAGCAAAGACAAATTTTAACAGCACGGATTCTACCGACTGTCAAGCTTTTTCGTCAAAAAATTTGGCTTTGAACTTGACTTGAGATTTCTAGTCCTGCGAGTGAGGAAAGTTGAGCACCGGGAGGCGCGAACCCCGAAAGACTTCTTCGCTTTCAATGCCGATCGAACTCACAAACTCAGCAGCAGCTTTTGCCGCCAGCAAACCGCCCAGCATGGGTAAGGCGACCAAGCTCAATAAAATATCTGAGGGAACTGGCAACTTTGGACTGTGAGGTGTTTGATTCTTGGGCAAGTCTTGGTTTTCCGAGGACATAAATCCTTCCTGCGTATTCTGTTATCCCTAGTTTACAGGCTAGGGCGGGTAATATGCCTCGTTGTATCCTAGATTGGAGCAAGCTCTGGTGTTCTTCCAAGAATTAGTGCCGTGTCGATCGCACGCTCCTACAGAGCTGCGTGTCGAAATCCCCTGAAGGATGTTACACAAAAATGAGATGGCTCAATCGCCCTCCGCATCGATCGCCCGTAAAGTCCAGTGTACAAAAGCTCGATCGCCCGATCGAAGATATGTCTAAAAGTTCGATCGCCCTCCAAGTCGATCGCACAAAACAACTCGCCCCCAAAGTCGATCGGCCCAAAGGAAATTTTACCCGGTGTACGATCGCCCACAGGGTGTAAAACTATCGACAATGATTCGATCGCTCATAAAGTCGATCGCCCTCCGCATCGATCGCCCGTAAAGTCCCGTATACAAAAGTTCGATCGTTCGATGGGAGCATCCCGGTTTTGCAAAAGCCTCAAATAGCCAAGAGATCGTTGAGGTAAGCACAACGAAGTTTTAGCATTTGATTGACATTTTTTTTCAACCATTGAGCTCCAGAAATTTTCAACCTTCTATCTATTTGTTTGACA